>CALUJQ010000004.1 GCA_944320995.1 uncultured Barnesiella sp.
AAACGCACCTGCACAATAAAAACAGATTAAGATTACGATATGAACAAAATACCCGAAAGCCAAATTCTCGTTATCTTCGGAGCCTCAGGCGACCTCACGCACCGCAAACTCATACCCTCACTGTTCGAACTTTTCGAGCGGAAACTGCTCCCCGAGAAACTGCTTATCGTGGGCGTGGCCCGAACCCGACAAAGCACCGACGAATTCCGAAAATCCCTGCACGCCTCGATCATCGAAAACGGAAAAACCTATGCCACCGACAATCCCTATTTGGAAAATTTCCTGCGAATCATATACTACATTGCCTGCGACACGACCGATGGCGAAGCTTACACCGCGCTATTCCGGGAAATCGAGCAACTGCGCAATGCCGCCGGGATAGACGACAACATACTTTTCTACCTCGCCACCCCACCCCTCATGTACCCGGTTATTCCCCGGTTCATTCAAGAGCAGCACCAAAACCGCTCCACAAACGGGTGGAGAAGAATCATCGTCGAAAAGCCCTATGGCCGCGACGAAGCGGAAGCCCGTCACCTCGACCGACTCCTATGCGACATTTTTCCCGAGCGGGAGATTTACCGCATAGACCATTTCCTCGGAAAAGAAACGGTACAAAACATTTTGGTCCTGCGCTTCGCCAACAGTATTTGGGAACCGCTCTGGAACCGCAACTACATAGATCATGTAGAGATAACAGCCACCGAGACCTTGGGGGTGGAACAGCGGGGCAACTACTACGACTCGGCCGGAGCTTTACGTGATATGGTGCAAAGCTACCTGCTCCAAATCATGGCCTTCACAGCCATGGAGCCGCCCTCCTCTTTCGAACCCGAAGCAATCCGCAATGAAATAAGCAAGGTTTTCCGCTCCTTGCGGCCGCTATCCCGTGAAGATATATGCCGCAATACGTTGAGAGCGCAATATGCCGCGGGATCTACGAATGGTCAAAAATTGCCCGGATACCGGGAAGAGCCACACGTAAATCCTCAATCGGCCACCGAAACATTCGTCGCCCTCAAACTGTACATCGACAACTGGCGATGGGCCGATGTCCCTTTCTTCATCTATACCGGGAAACGGCTGGCCGAAAAACGATCCGAAATCGTCATACATTTCCGCAACACTCCCCGCACGCTGTTTCCGGGACAATGCTGCGGCAGTTCCTGCAATCAACTGGTCATTACCCTGCAACCCGACGAAAGCATTCGCCTGCGGTTCGGACTGAAACAGCCCGGAGCCGATTTCGAAGTTCGGCAGGTAAGTATGGATTTCTTTTATAAATCGCTTACTTCGACCCGCCTACCCGGTGCTTACGAACGGCTGTTGCTCGATGCCATGCGCGGCGATTCGCTGCTCTATTCGAGAAGCGACGCACTGGAACTGAGCTGGCACTATCTGGCACCGCTCCTCGACGACTGGGAAAGAGAGAAAGACGAGGGTTTGATATTCTATCCCGCCGGCTGCACCATACCCCGGGAAGTTACCCGAATCCACGGCCACCCCTATATCCTCGACGAATCGGTTTGTTCACTCCGTTAAAATCATTACCCCACCATGAACCAAACTATCGTACAATTCTATCCCGACGCGACAAAATCGCTCATCGCCCTCACCGACACCCTGCTCGTATCGGCCGCCGCCCGCACGAAAAAGCCTTTTTATCTGGCGTTGTCGGGAGGCGAAACAGCCCGCTCGCTTTTTGAGATATGGCGCAACCGGTACGGCGATCTCTCACATTGGAAAAACGTGCGGTTCTTCTGGGTGGACGAGCGTTGCGTATCGCCAAAGGAAGAAGAGAGCAACTTTTATTGGGCCGAAAAACTCTTTTTCAACCCCGTAGGCATAAACCCCGACCACATCTACCGGATACATGGCGAAGAGAGCCCCGACAAAGAGGCCGAACGATATGCCCGGCTTATCGCCGATATGCTCCCCGACCAAAACGGCGTGCCCCGTTTCGATTGTACTTTGCTGGGCATCGGCGAAGACGAACATGTCGCCTCCATATTCGGCAACGATACCGAGTTACTGCAATCGGACGACCTTTACGCCGTATCGCAACACCCCGTAACCGGGCAAAAAAGAATCACGCAAACCGGCGAGGTGATACTCGCCTCGCGCGAGATTCTCATCGCTTTGGTAGGAGAACGCAAGAAAGAGTTGCTGTACCGTCTCGTCACCCGTAAAGACCAAACCATCACACCCGCCACCTATATACTCTCGCATACCTCGCGGGCAACCATCTTCACCGAAATAGAGCTCAACAGCCGGGAGCTGTCTCTTCAACGGGAACTATCACTTCAATAGGTCGGGACGCAGGCGACGAGTCCGCTCGAGCGACTGCTCGTGTTTCCATTCATCGATTTTACGCTGGTGCCCCGAGAGCAATACATCGGGCACACGCCAGCCTTTATACTCGGCCGGACGCGTATAGACCGGCGGGGCCAGCAGATTGTCTTGAAACGAATCGGAGAGCGCAGACTGCTCGTCGCCGATAGCTCCGGGGATAAGCCGCACAATGGCATCGCACATGATAGCGGCAGCCAATTCACCACCAGTGAGTACATAATCGCCGATGGTCACCTCTTTGGTCACGAAATGCTCGCGTATGCGATAATCTATTCCCTTGTAATGGCCGCACAAAATAATCAAGTTCCCGGCCATCGAAAGCCGGTTGGCCATCGGTTGGTCGAACTTCTCGCCGTCGGGGGTGGTAAAAATCACCTCGTCATATTCCCGCTCGCTTCTCAGTTGGGTAATCGCCCGATCGACCGGCTCGATTTGCATCACCATACCGGCCTCGCCTCCAAAAGGATAGTCATCGACCCTACGATGCTTGTCGAGCGAATAATCCCGCAGGTTGTGAACCACAATCTCGACCAGTTTCTTATCCTGTGCCCGTTTCAAAATGGAGTAGTTCAACGGGCTTTGCAACAATTCGGGCAATACGGTGATAATATCGATACGCATCATAACTCTCACAATTTGTTTGCAAAAATAGCCTTTTCCCCCCGGTTTCGCAAAACCGGAGACCTAAACTTGCACCTACAAATACCACACTCCATGGCACCAACAGCAGGATACGACATTTCATATCTCAAAAAAAAGCACTACCTTTGCGGCCTGAAAAACAGGTAAAAGATGATCACGGTAAACAATTTAGGTATTCAATTTGGTAAAAGAGTCCTTTTCCAAGACGTTAATTTGAAGTTCACGCCGGGCAACTGCTACGGCATCATCGGAGCCAACGGCGCCGGTAAATCGACCCTCATGCGTATCCTGAGCAACCAGCTCGAACCCTCGCACGGCACTGTCACGCTGGGGCCGGGCGAACGGCTCTCAGTTTTGAGTCAGGACCACTTCGCTTTCGACGAGTTTACCGTCATCAATACCGTACTTATGGGCCACACCGTGCTGTGGGAAATCATGCAGGAAAAAGATGCGCTCTATGCCAAACCCGATTTCAGCGATGCCGACGGCATACGCGCCGCCGAACTGGAAGAGAAATTCGCCGAACTGGAAGGGTGGAACGCCGAAAGCGACGCCGCCTCATTGCTCAGCGGGCTGGGAATCAAAGAGGACAAACACTATATGCTCATGAAAGATTTGAGCGGGAAAGAGAAGGTGCGGGTTCTGCTTGCCAAAGCGCTCTTCGGCCACCCCGACAACCTGCTGCTCGACGAGCCCACCAACGACCTCGACCTCGAAACGGTGATGTGGCTCGAAAACTACCTCGCCAACTTTGAAAACACCGTGCTGGTCGTATCACACGACCGCCACTTCCTCGACTCGGTTTGTACCCATACGGTCGACATCGACTTCGGCAAAGTGCAGCTCTTTGCCGGCAATTATAGTTTCTGGTATGAGTCGAGCCAACTGGCTCTGCGCCAACAACAGCAACAGAACAAAAAGGCCGAGGAGAAACGCAAGGAGCTGCTCGAATTTATCCAACGCTTCAGCGCCAATGTGGCCAAATCGAAACAGACTACCAGTCGTAAAAAGATGCTCGAAAAACTCAACATCGAAGAGATTCAACCCTCGTCGCGCCGCTATCCGGGTATCATCTTCACCCCTTCGCGCGAGCCGGGTAACAAGATTCTCGAAGTGAAAGGTCTCGAAAAATCGGTCGAAGGTACGCTTCTCTTTAAAGATGTGAATTTCTCAATCGAAAAGGACGACAAGGTAGCGTTCATCTCGCACGACCCGCGCGCCATGACTGCCCTCTTCGAGATTATCAACGGGGCCATGAAACCCGATGCAGGTACGTATGAATGGGGACAAACCATCACCACAGCCTATTTGCCGCTCGACAACAATTCGTTCTTCAATACCGACATGAACCTGATCGACTGGCTGGCCCAATTCTCCGAAGATACCAGCGAACTGTACCTCAAAGGATTCCTCGGCCGCATGCTCTTCTCGGGCGAAGAATTGCTCAAACAGGCTTCGGTCTTGTCGGGAGGAGAAAAAATGCGCTGCATGATTGCCCGCATGATGCTGAAAAACGCCAATACCATGATTCTCGACTCGCCTACCAACCACCTCGATTTGGAGTCGATACAGGCGTTCAACAACACGCTGCAAACCTTCAAGGGCAACGTGCTGCTCTCGTCGCACGACCACGAGTTCATACAAACCGTCTGCAACCGTATCATCGAACTTACCCCCGGCGGAATCATCGACAAAATGATGGATTACGACGACTACATTACCGACGAAAAGGTACAAGCCGCCCGCGAAAGATTGTACAACTTATAAAAGATATTGCTGTTATGGTTAAACACATTGTCACATTCAAACTTACCGGCACGCCGGAAGAACGCAAAGAGGTCGCCCTCAAATTCAAAAATGCCTTGCTCGAACTCCCCGCTGTCATCGACGTGCTGAAAAGCATCGAGGTGGGTATCAACGAGAATCCGGCCGAGAGTTGGGACATTGTCCTCACCGCCACAGTCGAGACCATGGCCGACGTGGAAATCTATGCCAAACACCCGGCTCACGTGGCTGCCGCCGCACTCCTCGCCAATCACAAAGCCGACCGCGCTTGCGTAGATTATTGTTGCTAAGCTCCCGGCTTAAAAGGAAAAACGAGAGCAACCATCGTAAAAACGACGATTGCTCTCGTATATTTTTATCCGGCCCTCCTGACGAGGCCACTTTTTGTTTCTAAACTCAGGCAACCACCGTTGCCATTTTTTTCAGCAACAGGGCTGTCAATTCCTGACACATCGCGCCATTGCCCATTGCCCGATACTTCGCTATCTGATATTGAAGCATCTCTACTGTCATTTGTTCTTTCATCATCTTCTTTTTCATTCAGCTTTTTTGCTTTCCGCCCTTTGCGGAAAACGGTTTCTTTTACTTTTTTCTCGCTGCAAATATAATAACAGATTGGCAAGAAATATGTTTTATAACATAAAAAATATATTGTTTTTTTATGAATTTTATATTTCAAAAGTTATTCCTATCCAGCCTATACACTATTTAACAAAATAGTTATCAATTATTTACGCTCATTACAACAAAGATTTCATCGTACCGCCTTTTTTTTATAATTTTGTGCGGAATGTAATTTTACAATAAACAGTACAAAAACCATGCCCGTAAAAATACCGTCATCGTTACCGGCAGTCGAAATATTGAAAGCCGAGAATATATTTGTCATGGACGACCTACGTGCCTCGACACAAGATATTCGTCCGTTGAAACTACTCATTCTCAACCTTATGCCGTTAAAAATAGTCACCGAAACCGACTTGTTGCGGCTTATCTCCAACACCCCTTTGCAGATAGAACTCGATTTGATGAACGTCTCGGGGCACATTTCCCGAAATACTCCCATCGAACACATCGACACCTTCTATAAAGACTTCAACGACATACGCAACCAAAACTACGACGGCATGATCATTACGGGCGCACCCGTCGAAAAACTGCATTTCGAAGAGGTCGATTACTGGAACGAGCTGATCGAAATTTTCGACTGGGCACACAAACATGTCACTTCGACACTTTACATCTGCTGGGCCGCGCTGGCCGGGCTGTACCACTTCTACCAAATACCCAAATACCCGTTGGATAAAAAGCTTTTCGGCGTTTTCGCCCACCACAAACACGACGAGAAGAATCCTATCTTCCGGGGATTCGACGATATATTCCACGTACCGCACAGCCGCTACTCCGAAGTTCGAAAAGCCGACATCGAAAAGAACGAGGCCCTGACAATCCTCTCCGAATCGGAAGAAGCCGGGGTATATATGGTCATGGCCCGCGGCGGCCGGGAGTTTTTCATTACAGGGCACTCCGAATATTCGGCCCTCACGCTCGACATCGAATATCGCCGGGACAAGGCAAAAGGGCTCGACATTGCCGTTCCTCGCAACTACTACCCCGACGACAATCCTCAAAACAGCCCGGTTGTCAACTGGCGGGGACATGCCAACCTGCTCTTTACCAACTGGCTCAACTACTTTGTATATCAACAGACGCCTTATAACCTCAACGATATACAATGAAAATCGCTCGTCGCATAGAACTATTGGCACCTGCCAAAAATGCAGAGATAGGACAAGAAGCGATCCTCCACGGGGCCGATGCCGTCTATATAGGGGCTCCCCGCTTCGGCGCCCGTTATGCCGCAGGAAACAGTATCGCCGATTTGGCCCGGCTCGCCGACTTTGCCCACCGGTTCGACGCCCGCGTCTATATTACCTTGAACACACTCTTGCGAGACAACGAACTGCGTGAGGCCGAGCAACTCATTCATCAGTTGTACAAAATAGGAATCGATGCCCTCATCGTACAGGACATGGGGATTACCCGACTCGATATTCCCCCCATCGCCCTGCATGCCAGCACGCAAACCGACAACCGCACGCCCGAAAAGGTGAAATTTCTCGAACAATGCGGCTTCTCCCAAGTGGTATTGGCCCGGGAACTTTCGCTCAACCAAATCGAAGAGATAGCCCGGTCGGTACAAGTCCCGCTCGAAGTATTCATTCACGGAGCCTTGTGTGTCAGTTACAGCGGGCAATGTTACCTCAGCGAGGCCATGTGCGGTCGTAGCGCCAACCGGGGACAGTGTGCCCAGTATTGCCGACTGCCCTATACGCTCATCGACGGTAAAGGCAACATCGTCGCCAAAGATAAACACCTGCTCTCATTACGCGACCTCAACCAAAGCGACCGGTTGGAGGAGTTGCTCGATGCCGGTGTGTCGTCGCTGAAAATCGAAGGACGGCTCAAAGAGATGGCTTATGTGAAAAACTGCACCGCCTACTATCGGCAGAAACTCGACAGGATTTTTGCCCACCGTCCCGAATATCGTAGAGCCTCGACCGGCGCTACGACCGTCTCGTTCACCCCTCGTCTCGAAAAGAGTTTCAACCGGGGGTTTACCCACTATTTTCTGGACGGGCGCACACCCGACCCTGTCGCCTCTCCCGATACACCTAAATCGCTGGGCGAATATGTAGGTCGCGTGAAACAGACCGACCGGAATAGCTTCACCGTGGCCGGAATCACCCCCTTGCACAACGGCGACGGATTGTGCTATTTCAATGAAAAAGGTCAATTCGAAGGCTTACGGGTCAACCGTGCGGAAGGCAATCGCATAGTCCCGGCATCTCCCGCCAGAATCGCCGCAAACACCGAGTTATACCGCAATCTCGATTTCGAATTTGAAAAACAGCTTGCCCGTCCTACCGGTGAACGGAAAATCGATGTAGAGATAAAACTCTACACCATTCCCGATGGGCTTGCACTCTCGATAACCGACGAGGGCGGTCATCATATAACCATACGGGAAAACACGACTTGCGAAACGGCTCGCACACCGCAGCGGGAGAACCAGAAAAAACAACTCGGCAAACTGGGTACGACTTGCTACATGGCCGGGAGAATCGACATCGACCTCCCCGACAACCTCTTCATTCCCGCATCTACCTTGTCGAAACTGCGCCAAAAAGCAGTCGAAAGCCTCGACCGGGCACGCCGCATCGCATACCGTACCGAAACGCGGAAGGCGGAGAACAAAAATTTCCCCTATCCACAACCCGAATTGACCTACCTCGGCAACGTATCGAACCGGCTTGCCGAACAATTCTACCGCGAACACGGTATATCCCGCATAGAACCGGCCTTCGAGCTCAAACCGGTCGAAGGTGCATCGCTCATGTTCACCCGCCACTGTATCCGCTACATGCTGGGCTATTGCACAAAAATGCCGGCCGGGAAACAACTGGCCGAGCCCCTTACCCTCCTGTACAAGGGCGAACGACTCACCCTGCATTTCGACTGTCTCGCTTGTGAAATGACTATACAAAAAGAAAAGAAATAAAAGTTATCGAAACATAATCGTTTTTTTTCGACAACTATCTTCTCGGGGTATCTCACCTATCTCAAAGCAGAAGAGTTCCACGAATCTATCGGGGAAAACAAGGATAAAACCTTATCTAAAACACCAAATAAGCTTTGATAACAGAGTAGAATATTTTTTTGTTTTTTTAAATTTTTTATTACATTTAAATCTATATCTTTGTATTAATTCATTTAATATTATAAAACACCCATGAAAAAATGGATTTTAATCCTCTTGGGGCTGACTACAATTGCTACCGTCCTGGCCCAAAACCTTCGTGAAACAATTGCCATCGTACGACCTAAACTGAATGAAAACACCCAAACCTTCTTCTCTGATTTCAGTAAATCACTTCGCCGAGATGGGTTCTACTCAGCAGCCGATATTCTCCAAAATTATGGAAAGAATTCGTTCGGTACAGGATTTGCCTACCGAGACAAACACGACGGACAGTTATACATCATAACCAATCGGCATGTAGTGGAACAAGCAGAAATCGTCAACATCGAATTTTCCTTGCCCGACAACAGTTCCAAAACATTTGCCGAATGTCCGGTAATCGGTGTACATGATGATTTCGACATTGCTTTTATCGCTCTACCGAAAGAGGCCAATATACCTACCCTCGAAATAACGGATAAAAACATAACCGACGGAATGGCCGTATTCAGTGCAGGCTTCCCAGCACTGGAAGAAAAACCCTCATGGCAATTGGGACAAGGTATCGTATCGAATGCCAATGTCTTGATCAAATCTTTAACCAACCGCCATGATTTACCTTTGATACAGCACACTGCACAGGTCGATGCCGGTAGTTCGGGCGGGCCTCTACTCATACGAGATGAACAGTCCCCCACAGGATTTGCCGTGATAGGTATTAACACATGGAAAGCGAGCAATCGGGAGAATACCAACTTTGCCATTCCAGTACGTGCTATCGACGATTTTTTACAAAATTATCCTACCAACTCCAACACCCTGCTAACCCAAACCGAAGTCTCCAACAAAGCATCGGAGATGCTCCAAGCTGCAAAATCGTCCTATCAGGCAATGATGCCATTCGTGTCTTACCAATATGTATCGAACATCTCGGCCAATACATTTTACGATTTGGTCATTGCAGCCTCCGACCCAGCAACAGAGGCCATGCAATCGAGCTTTGAACAAGGCGACCCGCTGGAAGGAATCCGCATCGGATTGGCCGACATCATCTGCCGCCAATTTTCGGGTAAAAACTATACCCTCTCAACCGTAAGAGACTTTGATCCGACCCACAAGAGTGCCGAGGTGATTTATGCCGTTGGCGACAAAAACATCACTACCCAATGGGCCATGGAGCAAGGTCGTTGGCGATTGGTCAAAGCCGAGAATGTCAAGGCCAACAGAATCGAACCTAACGGCATCTCTAAAAGCTACGGCTTCGGTACTTCAATCTATCTCGGACTTATTGCCCCACTCAACAACGCTTTCGACTTGTCGTACAACGTAGCTTTCAAACGCACCATACTCACGTTTATGACCTATGAGGTCACAGCCTCTCTCCTGAAAGTCAACACCGAAAAAACAGAATGGGAAGACTTGAATGAAATTATCAAAACCAGTTCGCAAAACGCCTTCGATATCAATCTCAACATAGGTGGACAAATACCCGTCAAATGTGGGCCAATCTATCTCGTTCCTTATGCCAAAGTTTTGGGAGGGCTCTACCTCGGCTCCAACATCACAGGTATCGATTACGGACTTAGTGCCGGCATGGAGGTTGCCTATAAATTGGGCTACGGGAATTATATATTTGCCAACATAGGTTATATAAGCAAGCAAATAAAGCCTTTCGACGACGAGGAGTTCCGCCTCAAATCTAAGGGTCTCTCGGGATTTGCATTCTCAATAGGAGTAAGTTTTTAATGAACTTCATTAACTAAAAATATCCACAATATGAAAAAGATTTTATGGCTATGTCCGTTGATGTTGATTATGTTGGTTTATATCGGCTGTGACAACAAAGAGAAAGACGATGACGATACTCTGGGCGGACAATTAACGGAAACCACTTGGGCATCGGAAGTAGAAAAGTATCCGTTCCTTTCCTATTTTCCGGTATATGACGGCGAACTGGAAAACCACCGTTACAGCGAAACATTCGGAATGTTGCAATATATCATCATGGATTACAATTGTGAAGAATCGGTCAAAACCGGCTATTGCTCCAAACTAATGGCCGACGGATTTATAGACAAGGATGGATATTATGAAAAGACAACCACCGAATACAAACTGACCGTTATCGTCTCATACAGCGGAAAAACATTAAGTCTCATTTTCAGCGCCTCTCCCATCAAATAGAGAAAGACAAATCTACTGGCGATGTGATAAAGTCCGATTGAACAGAACTCAATCGGACTTTTATCCTTCTTGATGGAAATCAAGCTCACCCCATCATTCCGCTGTTGCGCTCCCAAAAGATACCGTCGCGATAGCCTTGAATAGAGTTATCGTCTTCGGCCAAAGCCAACCGTTTGGCAGCCCACAGGCAATACTCCCTGTTCACCTCGATACCACAAAAACGGCGGTTCAGTTTCTTGGCTACTACGGCAGCCGTCCCGCTGCCCATAAAGGGATCAAACACGACATCGCCCTCTTGCGACGAGGCCAGAATCAATTTGGCATAGAGTTTCTCGGGCTTTTGTGTGGGGTGGTCGGTATTCTCGGGCATCGACCAGAACGGGATACTGATGTCGTCCCAAAAATTCGACGGGCAAGTAATGCGGAAATTCCCCTCTTCGGTAGCCTCCCAATCTTTGGGTTGCCCGTCCACACGATAGGGAGCCCGCACCCGCCGCCTTACCTTCACGGCATCGATATCGAAATGATAATCCCGGGCGTTCTTTACGGCAAACCAAATATCTTCCATACCGTTTTTCCAATTGTTCTTGGCCCCCCGCCCCTTCTCGCGTTGCCACGTGATGCGGTTCAGGACGGTCAAGGGTGAACGTTCGAGAACGGTTTGCAGGGCCGCGGTCGATTTCCAGTCGCCGCACAGATAAAGGGAGCCGTCGGGTTTCAGTTTCTCGCAAACCTTGTAGAACCAACTCTCCAGATAGTCGATATAAGAGCGGTTATCCCGGGCACCGAAACGCACACCATGAAAATCTTTCGTCAGGTTATAGGGCGGGTCTATGATAATCAAGTCGGCAAAACCGTCGGGCACCCGGTCGATGACCGCCAATAAATCGGCACAGATCACACGGTCCAATTCAAAACGGCCTTGCTCCATATCGGCCGATGTCAATAACAGCGGTGTCAATTGCTTCGCCTCGGCATCGGAAACAGATAAAGTCCGGTTACGTCCGGCACGTTTGCGCTTCTCCTTCTCCATAAATACTATCTCGGTATATTCTCCAAATACTCCACCAATTGTCGGTAAATAGGGTTTCGGGACAACAATCGTTCATTTCCCAAAACAAACAGCTGACATCGCGCACGGGTCAACGCCACATTCAATTTCCGGTCGATCAACTGTCCCGCCTCTTCGGTATAACTCGGCAACCATTCCAATTGCCGCTCGTCGTTCACGGCAAACGAATAGATGATACAATCGTTTTGAGAACCTTGAAAACGCTCCACCGTATCGATGCGTATCTCCTCGGTATGCGGGAGAGCCAACCGGTCGATTTCCTGCCGGATACGGGCTATCTGATGCCGGTACGGAGCTATGATTCCCACCGACTGCCGGCCAAACGGCAAACCGTTGCGACGGTGCAACTCATACAGGGCCCGCACCATCGAAGCCACTTTGCGGGCCTCCTCGTCGTTATATTTCTTCCCGGCACACACCGTTCCGGTAGGAATAAAGGCCATGCGCCGGGTGGCGACAAGCTCTTCCCACGGGTCGTCGCCCCAATCGGTAAAAGGTAACGCCGAGGTTTGATGCGCCGCGGTTCCGTTACACAACAGGCCGTTATAGAAATAGGTATTGGCAAACGAGGCAATATCGGGGTGCATGCGCCATTGGCAGTTGAGCATATCGGCAAACGGGGAGTCATCGGGTAAATTGCGGTAGAGGCGTTCGAACAAAGAGACCCGGCAATCGAAAAATCCGGCGGCCCGTAACCGATCGTCGGTAATGGCCGACTCCTCGGGCGTCTGTACCACAATGGCCGGCAACTGTT
The DNA here is from genome assembly GCA_944320995.1 of uncultured Barnesiella sp. Lineage (GTDB taxonomy): Bacteria > Bacteroidota > Bacteroidia > Bacteroidales > Barnesiellaceae > Barnesiella. The sequence goes on from CALUJQ010000004.1 coordinate 12,532, forward strand.
TGTGGTCTCCTATCAAAATAAACTTGCCTATCGCATCGCGCCCCGTAGGAGTCTTGGCCGACAATACCCCCACGAGTTGCGGCTCCAATATCTGCGAAGCCTCATCGATAATGGCGACATCGAAATGTTTCAAGGCAAAAAGTTCGGGTTTTCCCGCCAATGAGGCCAGTGTGGCCACAAAAATACGACACTCGCCTATGGCCCGGGCTACCTCCTCCCGTGTGCGGCACTGTTTCATACGCTCCGAGAGGAGATGCCGGCGATAGGCCGCATCGCACGACAGGGTCTGCCCCACCCGCATATAATCACCGACCTCCTCCATCGACTCCAATTTGTCGCATATCTCATCGACCGCCCGATTGGTATATGCCATTAATAGAATTTGACAATCGGGGAGGGCCAAATATTCGCGCACCATATTGCGCAACGCCACCGAGGTCTTGCCCGTCCCCGGAGGGCCCACCAACAGAAAATAGTCGTCGGCCTGCAATGCCTTCGTCAAAATACGGGCCAAACCGGGGTTGTCATACGCATAGGCCAAACGCCGCAAACCATTCCGCCGAGGGGGTTCACTCGCTTCGCCCAACAAGATACCCCGACGATGGGGCGAAGCATCAAGCAAGGCATACAATCCTTTGTATTGTGTCGAAAACGACGAATCGACATAGTCATGTTCTATCGCATAATACGAGTCGGAAGGCAAGGCTTCGGCATAGAGCTGGCTGTCCCGCAAGCGCAGCACGACCCGGTCGGCCGTCAACGAAGCGACGGTCGCCTTGAAAATCTGACGGGTCGAAACCCGGTCGGTATCCCGGTCACATATATAAAACAAGACAATATCGCCCTCCCTGAAATCGGGCGACAACGTATCGTCGGGCAGGAGGAATTCCACTTCGGGATTCTCGGCCGAAGCATCGTTGCGCACCAACTGCAACCCGACAAACATATATCCCTCCCGCACCTTCTCGTCACGCGACATTCGCCACAGCGAGGCGGTACCCGAGAGGCCCGAACCCGAGGCATAACCTACCTTCGACAGATAGTGTTCCTTCGTGACAAAAGCATAGAAGCGATAGAAATACCGCAAAGCCAAAGCATTATCGCCGTGCGCATCGAGACGAGCCCGCCCCTGCACAATCTCGGGACGGATATAACGGTCGGTAAAGCGATTCGGGAGCGGTATGAGGTTATCGACAACCAACTGTCCCATCAGCCATTCGGCATGTGCGGCGCCATATCGCGCCACGTCACGCTCGACAGCCACGATTTTATTTCTCAAATTCAATATACTCCGCAATTCGCCCGCCGCGGCATTCACCGGGCGCAACAACCCTTCGGGCGAGGCACTGCGGGAGTAAAGCAGGAAAAAACGCTGTTCGTCAAGACCGATGCCGAGAATACTCTGTATCATCAACCGGTACAAAACCGACTGAGTCCGATGCGGCGGAGCGATTTTCGACCCATCGCTGTCGGGGAAAGGTGCCCTGCCCGCCTTCAACTCGATGCCGCAAAAGCCCCCCTCCTGTTGCAGAAAGTCGAGACGACCTTGCAAGCCCAATGTCTCGCAAACGAACGATGGCTCGACCATCGCCTTGCGGCGATCGATATTTTTCGAGGGGAAAAGAGAGTCCAGCAGGAAACGCAACATCTCGAACTGCTCGCGAAGGTTTTGGAAAAACGACCGGTCGATGGCTTTTGCCGCGGCAAACTCGGTCGGATAACGGGCGAACAGTTTAGGCATGAGCGACTCGAACGTTACAGTCCGATAATCGTCGGCCGTAATCAACTCGTCGAAAAGAAGGTTCACGGCATTTCCCAGCAAGATAGAGTCGGTCACCGTCTTAGGGCGTATGCGATTCCAAAAATAACGTTGCCAACACGCCCCATACTCCTGCACACACTCGGCCAATGCGCTCACATCGACCAGATAGTCGGGCTCCAAGACAAGATAATGCGGGAGCAATTCGCCATCGGCCACCGCCACATCGACCAGATTCAATTTCGACCCCGGCTCCAACAGCGCCAATGTCTCGTCAAATTCGCTGTTCACCCCCGCTCGACGCACCTGTACCCGCATCTCGCCGGGGAGCCCCGGTTCGTCGAGACGTACCCGCAACCCTTTCCCGTCGAGGCCTATCACTTCGGCCCCGATACGGCAATACGGGTCAAACTCATATTCTTCTTTTCCGGGGTGATGCATCATTACTCCTCGCTTTCTCTTTACAAAAATACCCAATCACAACCACTGCCCCAAATAATGCGTGCGGTATTTTATTTATGAGAAAAACTTTGTTTGCCTCCTTTCCCGCAAAAAAAGCGCAATCTGTAACAGATTGCGCTTCGCAAAAACCTATTGTAAATAGATACGATGTACGCGTGGGGCGGTCAAACCCGGGGACGGGCCTCTTTGATAACCAGCGCGCGACCGGCAAACTGCGTGCCTGTCAACGCTTCGATGGCGCGCCGGGCGGCACGGTCGTCGGGCATCTCGGCAAAGCCGAAGCCTTTGGAGCGTCCCGATTCATGGTCCACGATGATTTTCACTGTGTCGATTGTTCCAAAACCTTCCAACAACGATTGCAGATCTTGTTCTTTAACCCCGTAATTGAGGTTTCCCAAATAGATGTTCATAAGAAAAAAAATAAATGTATAAAATAAAATTTCCGCACCGGATACTCTTATGAACTTAAAAACAAATCGTCTTATAGAAGAAAATCTACCGATAAGCGCATATAGCTTCGATACGGCGACAAATTACGGTATAATATTCGGATATACCGCCGCTTTATCCATTTATTTTTGCAGAATAACGTTTTTTGTGATTTGAGCCGGTCATGGAATGTAGTGCAGGCTCTGCAACACGGCGCGAATCTTCTCGTAAGTAGTGATACGGGTGGGGACGAGTGGCAGGCGCAGTTTGTTCTCAATATAGCCCATGGCATTGAGCAGGCATTTCACACCGGCAGGGTTGCCATCGACAAAGAGCAGGCTGAACAACTCGGTGAAACGGTGGTGTATCGAGAGGGCATTTTGGAAATCACCGTTCAATGCCAACCGTACCATTTTGCTAAACTCCTTGGGGAAGGCGTTGCCAATTACCGAGATAACCCCGACAGCCCCCAGCGTGAGCAGCGGGAAAGTGATACCGTCGTCGCCCGAAATAACCATGAAATCGGCCGGTTTATTCTTGATGATGTCGTCCATTTGGGTAATGTTCCCCGAGGCCTCCTTAATAGCGATGATATTGGGATACTCCTTGGCCAGCCGCAAGGTGGTCTCGGCGCTCATGTTCACTCCGGTACGGCCGGGCACATTATACAGAATGACCGGCAGCCGCGACGCTTGGGCTATGGCGCTATAATGCTGGTAAATACCTTCCTGCGAAGGTTTGTTGTAATAGGGAACTACCGACAGTATGGCATCGTACCCGGTGAAATCGTCGTGTTTCAAATGTTCGACAATACCCCGCGTGTTGTTCCCGCCCAACCCGAGGACCAACGGAATGCGGCCTTTGGCCCGCTCGGCTACGAAATTTTTTATTTCTTGCTTCTCTTCCTCGGTCAGTGTGGGAGTTTCGGCAGTCGTACCCAGTACGACCAAATAGTCGGTGCCATTCTGTATCAGATACTCAATCAGTCGTGAAAGGGCATCGAAGTCGATACTCTCGTCTTCTTTGAAAGGCGTGATAAGTGCCACACCCATTCCGCTTAAATTGATTCTTGCCATAGTGTTATATCCTATTAAATATCGCTTCCAAAATTACAGATTATTCTCTTTTGCGCCAATTTTCTTCCAATAAAAAAGTGCATTATGCAACAACTCGCCTGCATCGGGTTCCGATTTCACCGGGGGAGTTGCCGTTTTTTCGGCTTCATGCCCGGGGGGCGTACCCGTCATCAGGATTTGCAACTGGAACGGATTCTCTTCGCCTTTGGGAACTCCTATTTTGAAAAAGGCTTTGGACCGGACTGCCAAATATGACAAAGGTAGCGACCCGGTTGTTGACACATCGATCAACACATCGCCGTCATTGTTATCGAAACACCGTAAAAATTCATTCGTAGGACGATTCAGTAACCAACAGGTGCGCAACACGAGTATCGGGAAACACCCCGGAATCGCCACGGGCAGGTTGTTTTTGTGCTTGGCTTCGACGACCAAGGTGACCTTTATCCCTCCTTTGACCAACTCTTGAATAACCGGAAGTAGCGACGTGAGACCCCTCTCTTGTGCCAGCAACACGACCCGCCCGGTCTCCTCGAAAGAGCGGAACCGGCCGTCATGCTGCTTTTTCAACAAGCGGTCAACACGCCACTTAGTTATACTTGAAAATATCATAAACGCTGTCTATTTATCGAATCATCTCTAAAAAATCCTCTTCCGACAGAATACGCACACCCAGTTTGCGAGCCTTCTCGAGCTTGGCCGGACCCATGTTCTCACCGGCCAGAATATAGGTTGTTTTACCCGATACGGAACCTGTGTTCACCCCGCCATGTTGCTCGATAAGCGCCTTATATTCGTCGCGGGAGTGGTGGGTGAAAGTCCCGCTAATGACAATCGTAGCTCCCGACAGTTTGTCGGTGCGCGACGAAAGCCGCTCCTCGGCAATCTGCATCTGCACGCCGTACTCGCGCAGCCGCTCCACCAAGCGGAGGTTATCCTCATCGCCGAAATAGGAGACTACACTCTGGGCAATGCGTTCACCTATATCGCCTATTTGGGTCAACTCTTCGACCGTGGCCACCCGAATAGCCTCTATCGAATGAAGGGCCAATGCCAGTTTCTTGGCCACCGTCTCCCCCACATAACGGATTCCCAATGCAAACAACACCCGTTCGAACGGCACTTCGCACGACTGCCGCACCGCCTCGACGATGTTCTGCGCCGAACGTTCTCCCAGCCGGTCGAGCCCGGCAATCGTCTCGGCGCGCAGCGTATAAAGGTCGGCCGCATCTTTCACCAGCCCCAACGTGTAAAACTGGTTGATGGTCTCACTGCCCAATCCCTCGATATTCATGGCCTTGCGGCTGATGAAATGTTCGATTTTCCCCTTGATTTGCGGGGGACAGCCCTTTTCGTTAGGGCAGAACCACGCCGCCTCTCCCTCGATGCGGGTCAATGGCGTACCGCACTCGGGACAGTTGCGCACGAAACGTACCTTCTCGCCGATGAGCAACCGCGCCGAAGTATCTACGGCAGTAATTTTCGGTATGATTTCACCACCCTTCTCGACATAGACCATATCGCCGATATGCAGGTCGAGCCCGTTTATGATGTCCTCGTTATGCAACGAAGCCCGCTTGACAATCGTTCCCGACAACAACACCGGGTCGAGATTGGCCACCGGAGTAACCGTACCGGTACGACCCACTTGGTAAGAGACCGAATTCAACCGCGTGAGGGCTTTCTCGGCCTGAAATTTATAAGCAATAGCCCATCGGGGCGACTTGGCGGTATATCCCAGATTTTTCTGTTGCCGCAACGAATTGACTTTGAACACCATGCCGTCGGTGGCTACCGGCAACCGTTTCCGCTCGGTATCCCAATAATCGATATAGGCCCTCACCTCCTCCACCGAATGGAGTACACGCATGGCATCGGAGACCTTGAAGCCCCACGACCGGGCATATTGTAGATTTTCATAATGGGTATCGGCAGGCAGGTTTTCGCCCAGCAGATAGTAAAGATAAGCATCGAGGCCCCGGGTAGCCACCACAGCCGAATTCTGCGACTTCAACGTACCGGCCGCCGCATTGCGCGGATTGGCGAAAAGAGGCTCTTCCTGCTCCTCCCGCTCCCGGTTCAAAGCGTCGAAGACCGCCCACGGCATGAGGACCTCGCCCCGTATCTCGAACGAATCGGGATAATCCTTGCCACGCAACTGCAACGGGATACTGCGTATCGTCTTTATATTCTCGGTCACATCGTCGCCTCGGGTTCCGTCACCACGTGTCACGGCCCGCACCAGCTTGCCCTGCTCATAAATCAACGAAATAGAGGTACCGTCGTACTTCAATTCGCCCACCAGTTCGAAATCCTCTCCCATCAATCCCGAACGCACCCGTTCGTAAAATGCCGAAACCTCCTCGATCGAATAGGTATTGCCCAACGACAACATGGGATAACGATGCTCCACCTGCGTAAAAGCTCGGTTTATATCGTTACCCACCCGCTGGGTGGGTGAATTGGGGTCGAAATATTGCGGATAAGCCTCTTCCAACCGTTGCAACTCATACATCATTTCGTCGAACGTACGGTCGTCGATCGTAGGAGCATTCAGCACATAGTAGTTATAGTTATGCTCGTCGAGTTCCTTGCGCAAACTAGCTATCTTTTCTTGGGGAGATTCCATACAGAACAAACGGGTTTTGAATTGGACAAATATACGATTTTTGAAAAGAATGTGGGACATAATTTGCCAAGAATGTTATACGCCGATAGCCATAAATAACTTATCTTTGCGAATAATTTCATCAAGCGTAAAAAAATGCTGCAAACAAAAAATCTGTGCGGAATTACTTTACAATACAACGTCGTGGGCGACGGTTATCCGGTTATCCTCATGCACGGCTGGGGGTGCAACCACACAACCGTCGCATCGATAGAACGATTGTTATCGCCCGATTTTAAGGTTTACAACCTCGATTTCCCGGGGTTCGGCGGGAGCAGCACTCCGCCTGAGGTTTGGGGAGTAGAGGAATATACCCGCCTGCTCGAAGCCTTTGTCAAAGCCGAGGGTATAGAATCGCCCATACTTATCGGCCACTCTTTCGGCGGCCGGGTTTCGATACTCTTTGCTTCGCGCAACGCCACACACAAAGTCATTCTCGTCGATGCCGCCGGCGTAAAACCCCGCCGACCGCTCAAATACTATATAAAGGTCTATTCGTTCAAATTGTGGAAACGGCTGCTGCCCCTCTTCGTCGGCCGTGAACGGGCCGAGGAGACCATCGAGGCTTACCGCCGCAAATCGGGCTCGGCCGACTACAACGCCCTCACAGGCATCATGCGCAACATCATGGTCAAAGTGGTCAACGAGGACCTCAAAGCCGTTATGCCCCATATCCAATGCCCCGTGCTCCTCATCTGGGGCAAGAACGATACCGCCACGCCGCTGCGCGATGCCCGCATTATGGAAAAACTGATACCCGACGCCGGGCTGGTGGCCTTCGACGATGCCGGTCATTACAGTTTCCTCGACAAGCCTTACGAGTTTAACGCCGTTGTACGCAACTTCCTACAAAACGATATAAAACAAAAATCATGAACTCGATACTCACCCTCATCACTTTTGTTTCACTCCTATTTTATACCGGGATAGAGATAAAATTCCAATTGCAAATGCTGCAACAAAACTCCTATCGCAACGACCGGTACAACCGCTGGCTGAAAGGAGAGACATTCGCCTCCATATCGCGGCTCATCGACTTGTTCCTGCTTTTGCTGCTCTCGACCAATTTCTTGCCTACGCTCGTGCAAATCATCACCGTAACCGTCGTATGGGCAAAAAGTCTGAGAATGCTGCGTATCAAATATAAAAAACCGCTGGTGTTCACCAAACGGGCTATCCGCCTCTATACCGTCGCACTACTGCTCACCCTCCTCATTGCCGGGCTTGCCGTAGGGTTGACCTCGCTCTCCAACGGCAGCCGGGCGTTGTTGGCCATCGCCATATTGGCTCCCTACCTCATGATAGCAGCCAACACGCTGTTACAACCGCTCGAAAAACAAATCAACCAAAAATATTACAACGAGGCCAAACAGATTCTCGACCAAATGCAAGGCCTCACCGTCATAGGTATTACCGGCAGTTACGGGAAAACCAGTACCAAACACTACCTCTACCGCATTCTCTGCGAGAAATACAATGTTCTGATGACTCCCGGCAGTTTCAATACGCCCATGGGGGTTATCCGCACCATACGCGAACAGATGAAACCCTACCACAACATCTTCATTTGTGAAATGGGAGCCAAACAGATTGGTGACATCAAGGAAATTTGCGACCTCGTAAACCCTCAGATAGGCATTATCACCGCCGTAGGCGAGCAACACCTCGAATCGTTCAAGAGCATCGAGAATGTGCAACGTACCAAATTCGAGTTGGCCGACGCGCTGCCTGCTTCGGGATTGGCTGTGGTCAACAACGACTTCCCTTTCATCGCCAATCGTCCGGTAAACAACGTTCCCGTGAAACGCTACACGATAACCGACACCGGCGCCGATTACCACATCGAGGATATTCGCTACGACACCGACGCCACACGTTTCACCGTCGTAGGCAACGGAGAGCGTATCGAGTTGAGTACCAAACTCGTCGGGGAGTGCAATCTCTCGAACCTCATGGCAGCCGTCATCGTAGCCCGTCACCTGCAAGTGCCTGTCGCATCGATACAATACGGTGTAAGCCGCATCGAACAGGTAGAACACCGCTTGAACATGAAGCGGACTCCGGGCGGTATATCGATTATCGACGACGCCTTCAACTCCAACCCCGACGGAGCCCGCATGGCCCTCGACGTGCTACGCCGCATGACACAGGGGAAACGCATTGTCATTACCCCAGGAATGATCGAGCTGGGCGACAAGCAGGTCGAGCATAACCACACGCTGGGGCGACAACTCGCCACAGCCTGCGACTACGTTATCGTAGTAGGTCGATACAATCGCGAAGCCATACTCGGCGGATTGCAAGAGGAGAATTACCCCGAGGAGAAACTCTTTATCGCCAACTCATTCGTCGAAGCGCAAGAGCATCTCCGACAAATCGTAAAACCCGGCGACACCGTCCTCTACGAGAACGACCTGCCCGACACGTTCAAATAAACCCGATTTTTACACAAAACAAAATATACCGTTTATTCACAAAAAAATTATGAAAACTACCGTAGGTGTTTTTTTCGGAGGTCGTTCGACCGAACATGAAATCTCCGTGATCTCGGCTCTCCAAGCCATCAATGCTTTCAACAAAGAGAAGTACGAAATCGTACCCATATACATTACCAAACAAGGAGCATGGTTCAGCGGCGATGCCCTGCTCGAAGTAAAGAACTACCGCGACATGGCCGCCCTGCAAAAAATGTGTACCGAGGTCTATATGATTCCCGAGTATGGCGACTATAACCTTTATCGCAAAAAAAAACCGCTCTTCGGGAACAATCTCTATGCCCAACTCGATGTAGTCATTCCCGTGCTGCATGGCAGCAACGGCGAGGACGGTATCTTCGAAGGGGTACTCGAATCCATCGGCATTCCTTATGCCGGGTGCAACACGCTGGCCTCGGCCAACGGTATGGACAAAATCACCATGAAGATGATCATGGAGAAAAGCGGAATACCTATCGTCGATTATGTATGGTTCACCGATAAACAGTGGTTTGCCCAACGGGACCAACTCATCGAGGAGATTGAGACCAAGCTCGGTTATCCCGTTATCGTGAAACCGGCCAACCTCGGCTCGAGCGTGGGCATCTCGCACGCCGACAACCGCGAAGAGCTTATCGCCAAAGTCGATGTGGCCGAAAAATACTCCACCCGCATCGTCATCGAAGATATGGTCGAAGAGTTGAAAGAGATCAACTGCTCGGTACTGGGCGACTGCGACGACTACCGTACCTCGGTATGCGAAGAGCCTATCAAGAGCGGCGACATTCTCACCTACGAAGATAAATACATGGGCGGCGGCAAGTCTAACAAGGGCATGCAGGCTACCCAAAAACGTATCCCCGCCGACCTCTCGCCCGAGGATACCGCCCGCGTGCAATTCCTTGCCGGCGAGACTTTCCGGGTACTCTCGTGCCACGGCGTAGCCCGTGTCGATTTCATGATCGACGGCAAGAACGGCAACATCTATGTAAACGAAATCAACACCATTCCCGGCTCCCTCTCGTTCTACCTGTGGGAGGCATCGGGTATCCCCTTCGACCAACTCATGGACCGTCTGGTCGATCTCGCCCTCAAACGCAAGCTCGAGTCGTCCATGAAGACCGTCAGCTACGACCAGAACATCTTCAACCTCGGTAAAGGCATCAAAGGCGGCAAGATGGGGGCCAAATAAATCGAATAACGAAATCCTTTTATACAAAAACTCAAAGTCGTGTAGTGGTACCACTACACGACTTTTTTATTTTCCTCTCTACAAAAAATGCCGAAGTACATCACAATGACTTCGGCCACTTTTACATTAAATCCCTAAAAACACCTATCTTCTTTATCTTATATTGAAATGAACCTCTCTCTTTTCATGCCTCGGGTTATCCGGTACAGGAATCAATCGTTTCATCTGATCCTCCTCCATGCTCTTCCACAAGGCATATTGCTCGACAGTGAGCGCCTTTTTCAGTTTCTTGTCTCGTTTCTCGGCAGCTTTATCCAATTCTTTCTTCACCTTAGCGGGATCGGGCTGCTCCTCTCGAATCATTTCATGCGGAGGCATAGGGCCACGTCCGGGGCCACCCTCTTCGAATCCCCCGCCCATAGGCGGACGGCCTGCCCCCATACGGGGCCCGCGCGAAGGTTTTTCTCCAAACTTGCCCATCTTTCCCCTCTGCGGTGCCGGCATATATTGGAATATCTTCTTCTGCTCCGCCAAATATATTTTATATACTTTCTTACTCTGCTTCTCGGTCAGGCCCAATTCCCGGGCCATTACCTCGGTCAACCGACGGGCATTTCCCTCGGGCGACGGAATATCCTTGTACGACTTCAACGGCGGCTCGGCAAAAACGGTTGTCAACGCACAACACAACAATACCAACGCTCCTATTTTCAATTGAACTTTCATACCGTTTTTTTCTTTGAAAACAAAGGAAATAAAAATTCTTTCTCAAAAAAAATATTATAGACATACCGGGCATTTGTCGGGACAAACAGCCTCCCGCCACGACAAAAGCGGCGGGCTTCAAAAATTGGCCCGCCGTTTCCCCTATTTTGCATTACGACAATCATTCCATGAGTTTGCGATAACGTACCCGGTGTGGCTCCACATCGCCCAAACGTTTCTTTTTGTTCTCTTCGTACTCCGAATAAGAACCCTCGAAATAGAATACCTTCGAGTCACCCTCAAAAGCGAGTATGTGGGTACAGATACGGTCGAGGAACCAACGGTCGTGCGAGATGACGACGGCACAGCCTGCAAAATTCTCAAGACCCTCTTCCAATGCACGCAGCGTGTTCACATCGATGTCGTTGGTCGGTTCGTCGAGCAACAGCACATTGCCCTCCTCTTTCAGGGCCATTGCCAAATGCAGGCGGTTGCGCTCGCCTCCCGAAAGGACTCCGATAAGTTTCTCTTGATCGGCCCCGGTAAAGTTGAATCGTGAGAGATAGGCCCGGGCGTTCATATCGCGTCCTCCCATGCGGAAAGTCTCGAGCCCCCCCGAAACCACCTGATAAACCGTCTTGGCGGGATCTATATCTTTATGGGTTTGGTCCACATAAGCAATCTTCACGGTTTCGCCCACTTCAAACGTACCTTTGTCACAGGCCTCTTGCCCCATGATGAGTTTGAAGAGCGTCGTTTTTCCTGCTCCGTTAGGACCAATCACACCCACGATACCATTGGGAGGCAGCACGAAGTCGAGGTTGTCGAAGAGCAGTTTGTCGCCGTAGGCCTTGGCCACCCCATGAGCCTCGATCACCTTGTTACCGAGACGAGGTCCGTTAGGAATAAAAATTTCGAGTTTCTCCTCGCGCTCTTTCTGGTCCTCGTTCAACAGTTTGTCGTAGGAGTTCAGACGGGCTTTACCTTTCGACTGGCGGGCCTTGGGGGCCATGCGCACCCACTCCAATTCACGTTCGAGAGTCTTGCGGCGCTTGCTGGCCTGTTTCTCTTCCATCTCCATGCGCTTGGTCTTCTGTTCCAACCACGAGGTATAATTGCCTTGCCAAGGAATGCCCTCACCGCGGTCGAGTTCGAGAATCCAGCCGGCCACATGGTCGAGGAAGTAACGGTCGTGCGTGATGGCAATAACCGTACCGGGATATTGTTGTAAATGTTGTTCGAGCCAGTCGATCGATTCTGCGTCGAGGTGGTTGGTAGGCTCGTCGAGCAGCAGAATATCGGGCTGTTGCAGCAACAGGCGGCACAGGGCCACCCGGCGGCGCTCACCTCCCGAAAGGTATTTCACGAGTTGCTCCTCGGGCGGACAACGCAAGGCGTCCATGGCCCGTTCGAGCTTGTTGTCGATATTCCACGCATCGGCCGCGTCGATATGGTCTTGCAGTTCGGCCTGCCGTGCCATCAACGCCTCCATCTTGTCGGGGTCTTCGAGGACTTCGGGGTCGCCAAACGATTCGTTCACCTTTTCATATTCGGCCAACAAATCGAGAATAGGCTGCACACCCTCCTGCACCACCTCTTTCACCGTCTTCTCAAGATCGAGCTTGGGTTCCTGTTCGAGGTAACCCACCGAATAACCGGGCGAGAAGACCACCTCGCCCTGATAGGACTTCTCCACCCCGGCGATAATTTTCAACAATGTCGATTTTCCCGAACCGTTGAGACCGATGATACCGATCTTCGCCCCGTAGAAAAACGAGAGGTAAATATCTTTAAGCACCTGTTTGTGGGGAGGGAACATTTTGCTCACCCCCACCATCGAGAATATGATTTTTTTATCGTCCGCCATATATGCTGTTATTTCGAAATGGTTCGTTTATTTTTTGACAGGAGTCGCCTTAACCCGGTAATCGCAACGCACGCGACCTTTAATGATATTGGTCAATTTCGATTTTATCAACTGCTTGCGAATGGGCGAAATGCGGTCGATGAAGACCTTGCCCTCCAAATGGTCATATTCGTGCTGAACCACACGGGCCAAATACCCCTCGATTACTTCGTCATGAGCGACGAATTTTTCGTCGAGCCATGTCAAATGAATCTTTTCGATACGAGACACCGGCTCGTGAATGCCGGGTAAACTGAGGCACCCCTCTTCACGAGTCTCTTTAGGCCCATCGTCCAAAACTTCGAGCCGGGGATTTATAAGGGTGAGTTTCTTGCCTTTACACTCGGGGAAATACTCGGTCATAGGATTCACATCGATGACAATCAACCGAATAGAAAGCCCTATTTGTGGAGCTGCCAACCCGATACCCTCGGTCGCATACATTGTCTCATACATGTTTTCGATAAGCTCTCCGAGCTGGGGATAAGAAGCATCTATATCTTCTGTCTCCTTACGAATTACGGGGTGTCCGTAAAGATAAACCGGTAATACCATATCTTGTTATTTTTTACTTTCTAAATAGTCCCTCAGAATAATCGTCGCACTTATCTCATCGACCAGTTCTTTGTTACGGCGCGCCATCTTGTGCAAACCGCCGTCAAGCATGGCCCGATGAGCCAACACCGAAGTAAACCGTTCGTCGAAAAACTCTACCGGCACATCGGGAAAGAGTTTTTTGAACCGGTTGACAAAGGGAGTAATATAGCGCATACTCTCCGACGGCTCGCTGTTCATCTGCCGCGGAAGTCCCACAACAATACGCTCGACCTTCTCCTGTTGCATATACTGCGTGAGAAACTCGATAAGTTGCGACGAAGCGACCGTGGTCAATCCGTTGGCGATAATTTGCAACGGGTCGGTTACCGCTATACCCGTACGTTTCTTGCCATAATCTATCGAAAGAATCCTTGCCATAAACGATTGCAAAGATAAAGAAATACAACCGATTTGACAAATGTCCGACAGACATAGGATTAAAATCGAGATTCTTTTCCCGGCTTGTCTGTGACACTCGGTATTCCACCGGTACAACACCCCTTATCCTTCAAAAACAAACTCCCGAAACAAACGTTTGCCAACCTTTTTTGAGTCGCAAAAAAAGAAACATTTTTCTTTACTTCCTTTAAAAAGAGGCCCGAACTATTAAAAAATATCAAAACAAGAATATTTTCTATCGAGAACATGTTGTAAAACACAAAAACGATATATATTTGCAATGTGTTTTTCATGGTATTAGATTTAAGGTTAACAAAGATTGGTTGTCGTGAGACAATCAATTTTTTTTTGACTTTCTCTCCAAAAGTTTTTCTTCAATAGAAACCTTATTCTGTTAAGGACAATTGCTCTCCCTTTCTTCAAAAGTCATCACAATGCCCAAGTTTTTTGTTGGGTATGAACCGACTCTTACCGGTATTTCCATATACTTCTGCCTCAAAGCCTCTCCAAACAAAAACTATCCTATTTTATCTCCCTTTTTTACGAAAAAGTTTTATATTTGTCAAAATTAGTCTTCAAGCCTATGAAAAATGCTTTTGATTTTATCTGCGGCAGTAAAATATGGAGATACCGTATTGCAAAAAAACGGAAAATACCCTATTGAAATCTCCATAATCAAAAAGAGCCAACAACTACAAAACACTCCCGGATCACATCCCCCCATAAAAAACGGCATTTATTCTTATACATTAATCATAACCTCTATACCATTATGAAACATACATTCTTGCATTAGATCAGGGAACAAGCAGTTCCCGGGCTATCGTTTTCGACGAAACGGGTAAAACTTGTGCCGTAGCACAAAAGGAATTCCGCCAAATTTTTCCCAAATCGGGGTGGGTAGAACATGACCCGCATGAAATCTGGTCGTCTCAAGCATCGGTAATCGCCGAGGCCATTACAAGCATGGACATCAACGGGCTGAACATCGCCGGGATCGGTATCACCAACCAGCGCGAAACGACAATCGTATGGGACTCTGAAACCGAAGAACCTGTATATAATGCAATTGTATGGCAAGACCGCCGCACATCGAGCTATTGCGACGAGCTGAAAAACAAAGGCCTGACCGATATGATCCGCAAAAAAACAGGACTGATCATCGATGCCTATTTCAGCGCTACGAAAATCAAATGGATTCTCGACAATGTACCCGGCGCCCGCGAACGAGCCGAAAAAGGCAAACTCATGTTCGGGACGGTTGATACTTGGCTTATTTGGCGACTGACTCGCGGCGAGGTACATGTGACCGACGTAAGTAACGCTTCTCGAACGATGCTCTTCAATATCAATACCTTGGAATGGGATCAAGAACTTCTCGACCTATTCAACATACCCCGGTCGATGATGCCAGAGGTCAAATCGTCGAGTGAAGTCTATGGACACACCAAAACCACGATTTTCGCACACAAAGTTCCTATCTCGGGTATCGCCGGCGACCAACAGACTGCACTCTTCGGACAAATGTGTACCGAACCGGGTATGGTCAAGAACACCTACGGGACAGGCTGTTTCTTGCTGATGAACAGCGGAGAAAAGCCCATTCTCTCGAAAAACAACCTCATCACGACTATTGCATGGAAGATTGGCAACAAGGTGAACTACGCCCTCGAAGGCAGTATATTCGTTGGCGGCTCGGTCGTACAATGGCTGCGCGACGGGCTCGGTGTGATTAAATCTTCGTCGGAAGTCGAGGAACTCGCCTCACACGTACCCGATACGAACGGAGTTTACTTCGTCCCGGCGCTCACTGGCCTCGGCGCCCCTTGGTGGGATCAATATGCACGAGGCACCATTATCGGGATCAGTCGCGGAACGACAACAGCCCATATCGCCCGGGCTGCACTCGAAGGAATTGCCTACCAAACAATGGACATCACAGCCGCCATGTCGCGCGATGCGGGAATCCCCCTCAAAGAACTCAAAGTCGATGGCGGGGCTTCGCGCAATAACCTGCTGATGCAATTCCAAGCCGACATTCTTGGCACGAAGGTTATCCGCCCCCAAGTAGTGGAAACAACAGCCATGGGTGCGGCATACCTTGCCGGTCTTGCCGTAGGATATTGGTCGAGCATAGACGACATACGCAAGCAGTGGCAAATCGACCGTATTTTCGAGCCCTCTTGGGAAAAAGAGAAAGTCCAAGCCGCCAAAGCCGGGTGGGAAGATGCCGTCAAACGGACATTGCATGATTACACCCAAAAATAAATCCCGATCTATAAATCTAAAACCATAAAACCATGAACGAAATTTTTATCAAAAGTCTCTTCGAATTCATCGGGACTGCCATATTGGTACTGTTTGGCGACGGAGTTGTCGCCTCGAATGTCTTAAAAAAATCCAAAGGAGAAAATGGCGGTTGGGTAGTAATCACTCTCGCATGGGGGTTGGCCGTGATGCTCGGAGTCTTTATCTCGGGTCCCTATTCGGGCGCACACCTCAATCCGGCGGTCACACTGGGATTGGCCGCCGCCGGGACTTTTAGTTGGAGCTTGGTCATTCCCTATATTGCCGCACAGATGCTCGGCGGTTTCACCGGGGCCGTCCTCGTGTATCTCTATTACAAAGATCACTACGATGCCACCGACGATCCCGCAGCCAAACTGGCTACCTTCTGCACAGCTCCTGCTATCCGCAATTACGGTCGCAATCTGTTCTGCGAAATCTTGGGTACATTCGTGTTGGTATTCGTTATCCTCGCCCTTTCGATCGACGGGAATACCTCCGAGGTAGGCATGGGGGCTTTGGGCGCATTCCCTGTCGCCATGCTGATTGTCGCCTTAGGTATGTCGTTGGGAGGGACGACAGGATACGCCATCAACCCCGCCCGTGACCTCGCTCCTCGCATTGCCCATGCGATTCTCCCCATCAAAGGGAAAGGGTCCAATGACTGGGGTTATTCTTGGGTTCCTGTGGTAGGCCCTATCATTGGAGGAATCATTGCCGCTGCCCTCTATTGTATCATTTACTGTTAATGCCGTGCTATTATGAAAAACTTGAAATTTTGGCTCGCGCCCGTGGCAGTTCTACTGCTCACTACAACCATCGGCGCACAGCAACTGCATTTGAGCGGGACATTACAAAACATGCACTTGTGGCGAGGACTCCAAGTGGCCGACGGCGGAGTGCTTGCCGCCGACATGAACATAGGATTCTTCGACGACGCCCTCAAAGTGGGACTGTGGGGAGGAACCGACCTCACGGGAGACTACAAAGAGTTTGATTACTACGCCTCCTACTCTATTGACGGGTTTACCATCGCCTTGTGGGACATCTTCAACTACTCTCCCGGGCTGCCGTTCAGCAAAGATATATTCAACTACAACAAACACTCGACGACTCACTTCCTCGATTTGAGCCTCGCCTACAATTTCGACACGACGTTGAAAGTTCCCTTGCGGTTGAGTTGGGCGACCATCTTCGCCGGCCGCGATTTGAATATCGCCGGGGACAACCGGTATTCGACCTTTGTATATGCAGAATATACCTTGTTCCGCAACGACCTTTGGAATGTTGATTTCGGACTCGGGGGAACCTTTGCCTTCAACCGGGAATCGGCCGACGGAAGTGCAAACTTCTACGGGAACGACTGTCTGAACCAAATCTCGTTGAAAACAACCTACAACCTCCAAATAGGGCGTTTCAAAATGCCGGTATTTGCACACGCCATGTGGAATCCCGATTTGAAAGAGGGTTATTTACAAGTAGGTGTCAACCTGTTTGCTTTCTGATAGGAACGACCTATAACTCCCACTGTCCCCTGAAAGTTGAAAATTTCAACTTTCAGGGGACGGTAATTTTCGGCCCGAGATGCCATACGGAATAAAAAAAGCCTGCAAGAAAAAATCTTACAGGCTTTGTGCGGACGACGGGACTCGAACCCACACGTCGCAAGACACTAGATCCTAAGTCTAGCGCGGCTACCAATTACGCCACGTCCGCAAAGAACGATGCAAATATACAAGAAGTTTACCAAATCCACAATGATTACGGGACAAAGTTTTCTCAGGAGAGAGGCAGGCGTGTTTTACAAACCTGCTATATAGGAAATGGCCCGCTCGAGAATCGTATCGATTCCTTCCGACGCCTGCTCGAGATCCATATCCATTTTAAAGCCTTCGGTAGGTGCGACCCCAAACTCGGTATGCCGGCCGTCGGCATCGTATATGGGCGAAGCCGAAAAACGTATGCTCCACCCGTTGGGCAGTTCCGACGAGAAAGGCAATCCGCTGCCGCCTCCCGTATAATCACCCATCACTACCACGTTGGGCAGTGCTTTCATGACCGACACGAAATTGTTCGCAGCGCTGAATGTCCCCCGGTTGGCCAATACCACAACCGGCTTTTGATACCGAATGCGGGGCGAAGGTGTGTACTTGATGGGATACAATTCGGAAAACTCTTGATGCCCGGGCCCTGTCTTGTGCGAAATATAACCGACCCGTGTCTCCTCGTTGATAAACCGTGAAACCAGCGTCTCGACATTCGACAGCGAACCGCCGCCGTTGCTGCGCACGTCGATAATCAAACCCGTCGAGGTGGCCAAATAGGCCAATATCTGGTCGAGATTCCCCTCGCCTATGGTGCTGGAAAAACTGCCGTAATACATATACCCCACATTCTGAGGCAATATCTTATACTTGATTCCGCTCGTATATCGGTAGTCGAAGTCGAGGTAATACTCATCGACAATGCGTTCTTGGTAATTCTCGGGCGAACCATACAGCCACTCCCAATACCGCGAAGTGTTGTGTGCGGCCGACAAATTCACATGACCGTCTTTCAGCTCCATGAGCATGGCATCGCACACATCGAACAACTCCTCCGAAGTCATGTTCGCGGTCAACTTCTTGCGATACTTGTCCCGTATCTGTCCCCAATCGAGACTCTTGTACTCGAAAAAACAATAGCGCTCATCGAGAATCGTCCACAAGGCATCGAAATTTCCATACGGGTCGTCCTCAAATACCTCAACCTTGTGACACGACTGGAAAAGAAGCATCGACAAGACAGAGAAAAGGATTGCTATTTTTGAAAACTTTTGTATCATACTCTTCGACTTGCTCTGTTAATGATAAACCGATACGATTCGGCGGGCCGGACGCACCGACCGGAATATTTCGCCCGAAATTCCCAGTACAAACGCATGTGTAAACACCTGTGTGTCTATATGGTAGAGATGGGTTGTGCGCATTACCTGCCGATACCCGAGCCGCAAAGCCCGTGTGCCCAAATGCAAATCGACCGAGATATAATTGCGCAAGTCCACCCGATTATGCCAAGCCCCCAAATGAACCATACCGTCACGATTGCCTATGTAAAACATTTCGTAATAGGATTGCCCGAACTCCGGGGAAAAGAATGCACCGATAACGGGCAACGAACCTTGATAACGGAGGGTCACCGGCAACCGTTTGATCCGGAAATGGTACGAAGCCATAGCCGTCACACCCAAATCGACAGCGGCCTTGGCCGAGCCCGGGTTGTTGGAATTGCGCAGATTGTACAATCCTCCCAATGTGAGGGAAGCCTCACCGCCACCGGCGAGCCACAACCCCTTGCACACCTGCCAACGCCTCAACATCGCAAACGAATAATCCAGATAGCCCGACAGCATAGAGCCATTGCCCGAGGTATTGGTCATCGAGGCAAAAGTTCCCGTGACCGCATGACGGGTGAGCCACTGCCCGGGAGCGAAACTTGTCGCCCTGAGGCGCTCGTAACCCAGTGCCAATGACAGGCCGCCATAACGTACCGGAGACAAATAGGTATCGAGTGCGCTCTGCCTCCCTATCTCCACCGTAAAAGCCGTAGCGGCAGGGCGTAGCGGTTCCGGCTCGGGTCCACGGGACCAGCCTGTAAACGGGGCCAACAAAACTACACCCGCGAGTATGCTCAAAATGGCCTTCCCTCTACTCATATTCTAAAACAACGTCATTTGTCCCGATCCGTTCTCGTCCGGTTTATCGGTGGGTGTCTCGGAGCGATTCTCCTCGCCGGCATCGTTCAACTCCCCGGCTTGCTCTTCATCGGGTTGTCTCAACGGTTCCAGCTCTTCGATGCCGGCTACCGCATAGGTTGTCAACCGTTTCCCTTTGGCTTTGAAGCCCTTCACGGCGATAAACTCGGCGGCATCGACCACCAAAGGTTCGCGGAAGGAGTCGCCCTCGCCAAATTTCACTTCGATACGAGGATAGGGAGTATCGGTGATGAGCAGCAGGCGCGAATCGGGATTTTCGCCCAAAAAACTCTGCTTGCGGTTGCTCGACTCGAAAATGAACCGTTTCAAATAGGGATAGCCCTGCGACGCGTCGTACAAGGCTACGGTCCAAACTTTGTCCGATTCGAACTTCTCTATGGTCAAAATGTTGGGGTCGTAGTGGTTCGTCGCATCGGACGAGGTTGTGTAATATTCGCCGTTTTGCAAAATGACAAGGACTTGGTCGTCGCCGTGGAACTCGCCCAGATACTCCCCGCGACCGTCGTAGTTGAGACGGAGCACATCGCGGTCGAACCACACCTTGCGGCCACCCAATGTGGAGCCGCCCCGTTCTTTCAACGAAATACGGTGAATCTCGTTTTTGGTCAGGATATTTCCCATAGACTGCCGGCCCTTGATGGCAATCTCGCTGAAATCGCGATCGACAAAGAGCGTCTTCATGCGGGGTTTCGGCACGAAGGTCACACGCAGCACCTCGGCTTCGCCATTGGGATTGGCCGTAAACCACACGACTCTCGACCCCGGTTTCCCTTGTGTGAGGTCATACTCTTTGTCACGCGTCACACCAGTCACGGCAAAACGTTTCATATAGTGCAACCCGGCCTTGCCATCTCGATAAACCACGTTGTAAATGGTGCGGTTATCGTTCTTTTTGAATACGGCGATATGGAGCAGGTTTTTGCCTACGAACATCTTTTCGCTCACCTTCACCACCTTGTATTTACCGTCACGGTAGAAGAGGATAATATCGTCGATGTCGGAACAGTTGCACACAAACTCGTCCTTTTTCAGCGATGTGCCGATAAATCCTTCTTCCCGATTGATATACAACTTCTCGTTCGCCTCGACCACCTTGGTAGCCTCGATCGTATCGAAACTGCGAATCTCGGTCTGGCGGGGATAGCGGCTGCCGTATTTCTCGCGCAGCGAATCGTACCATTTAATCGTATAATCGACCAAATGTTCTATATCATAATCTATTTGAGCGATTTGTTCTTTCTTGGCGGCGATCAGTTCGTCGGCCTTATCCGAGTTGAATTTAAGGATACGAGCCATCTTGATCTCCATCAATTTGAGAATATCGTCGCTCGTGACCTCGCGAATAAACGATGGTTTGAAGGGTTCCAACCGTTTATCGACATGGGCGATGGCCTCGTCCATAGAACGGCTCTCCTCAAATTCCTTATCTTTATAAATGCGTTTCTCGATGAATATCTTTTCCAACGAAGCGAAATGCAATATCTCTTGCGCCTCTCCCTTTTGGATAAGCAACTCTTTATGCAACAGTTCTTTGGTATTCTCGACACTGATGCGCAGCAAGTCGCTCACCGTCATGAAGTGTGGTTTCTCGTCGTTGATGACACAGCAGTTGGGCGAGATGCTCACCTCGCAATCGGTAAAGGCATAAAGGGCATCGATCGCCTTGTCGGACGAAGTCCCCGGGATAAGATGCACCAATATCTCGGCATGCTGGGCGGTATTGTCATCGACTTTGCGGATTTTTATCTTGCCCTTTTCCTGTGCTTTGAGAATCGACTCGATCAAGGTCGATGTCGTCTTGCCATAAGGCACCTCGACAATCGAGAGGGTACGGTTGTCGATCTTTTCGATTTTGGCACGTACCTTCACGCTTCCGCCCCGTTCGCCGTCGTTATATTTCGTGACGTCGATATACCCGCCCGTCTGGAAGTCGGGATAGAGGTGGAACTCCTCGCCCCGCAGATAAGCGACTGCCGCCTGCAATATCTCGTTGAAGTTATGAGGCAGTATTTTCGAGGCCAATCCCACAGCGATACCTTCGACCCCTTGTGCCAACAGCAACGGGAATTTCACCGGCAGGGTGACCGGCTCTTTCTTGCGGCCGTCGTAAGAAAGTTTCCATTCGGTAGTCTTGGGATTAAACACCACGTCCAAAGCAAACTTGGACAAACGCGCCTCGATATAACGGGGCGCCGCCGCCGAGTCGCCCGTGAGGATATTTCCCCAGTTCCCTTGGCACTCGATCAACAACTCTTTCTGCCCCAGCTGCACCAATGCGTCGCCGATAGAAGCATCGCCGTGCGGGTGAAACTGCATGGTGTGTCCCACGACATTCGCCACCTTGTTGAAGCGGCCGTCATCGAGCAATTTCATGGCATGGAGAATGCGCCGTTGTACCGGTTTCAACCCATCGGCCAGATGCGGGACGGCTCTCTCGAGAATCACATAAGAAGCGTAATCGAGGAACCAATTTTGAAACATTCCCGACAACTGAAATTTCGTATCCGGTTTATCCGATACCGGCACTTTATATGTCGAATGGAGTTCTACCGAATCCGAAGCCTCGGCAGAACGGTCCTGAGGCATATCTTCGTCCTCTTCCCGCGGTGTCGTTATTTCGTCGTTCATAGACAGTATTTGGATTTATATACAGAAAAGCGCACACCATGCGCCGCTCTTTTTAATTTTTAAGGGTATGTACAACTACATTCCCCTGCAAAAATACAAATTAAATCGAAAAAAATCATTTACTTTGCGTTCTAAAATCGGCCGATTGGAAAAGAAATCGAGCCTCGAAAACGAGAATAAAAAGACAAGTAAGCAATAAACATACATAAAAATGGCACAAGAAGACGTTTTCAAAAAATTGGTATCTCATTGTAAAGAGTATGGATTTGTATTCCCTTCGAGCGAAATATACGACGGGTTGGCCGCCGTGTATGACTACGGACAGATGGGAGTAGAATTGAAAAACAACATAAAAAAATACTGGTGGGACAGCATGGTGCTGTTGCACGAAAATATCGTGGGGATAGACTCGGCTATCTTCATGCACCCGACTATCTGGAAGGCCTCGGGGCACGTCGATGCCTTCAACGACCCTTTGATCGACAACAAAGATTCCAAGAAACGTTATCGGGCCGATGTGCTTATTGAAGACTGTATCGCCAAAATGGACGAGAAAATCGAGAAAGAGGTGGAGAAGGCCGCCAAACGATTCGGCGATTCGTTCGACGAAAAGCTATTCAGGGAGACCAACCCCCGCGTGCTGGAACACAAAGCCAAACGCGACGAGTTGCACGCCCGTTATGCCAAAGCCATGAACGATGTCGATTTGAACGAATTGCGCCAAATCATTCTCGACTACGAAATCGTATGCCCCATCAGCGGTACAAAAAACTGGACCGAAGTACGCCAGTTCAACCTCATGTTCTCGACCGAAATGGGCTCAACGGCCGACGGCGCCATGAAAGTCTATCTGCGTCCCGAGACCGCACAAGGTATCTTTGTCAACTTCCTCAACGTACAGAAAACAGGCCGTATGCGCATTCCCTTCGGTATCGCCCAAATCGGTAAAGCCTTCCGCAACGAAATCGTAGCCCGCCAGTTTATCTTCCGCATGCGCGAATTCGAACAGATGGAGATGCAGTTCTTCGTACGTCCCGGTGAAGAGTTGAAGTGGTTCGAAAAATGGAAAGAGACCCGCTTGAAATGGCATAAAGCACTGGGATTGGGCGACCACAAATATCGCTTCCACGACCACGACAAACTGGCGCACTATGCCAACGCCGCCACCGACATCGAGTTTGAGATGCCGTTTGGGTTCAAGGAAGTAGAGGGCATTCACTCCCGTACCAATTTCGACTTGGGCAACCACGAAAAATTCTCGGGTAAAAAGATTCAATATTTCGACCCCGAGTTGGGTGAATCATACACGCCTTATGTCATCGAGACTTCGATTGGTGTAGATCGCATGTTCCTGAGCGTGATGGCCGCCGCCTATTGCGAAGAGACCCTCGAAGGAGGCGACAGCCGTGTCGTACTGCGATTGCCGGCCGCTATCGCTCCCGTCAAGGTTGCCGTCATGCCGCTGGTACGCAAGGACGGACTACCCGAAAAGGCTCGCGAAATCATCGGCAACCTGCGTTTCGATTTCAAGTGCCAATATGACGAGAAAGACTCCATCGGGAAACGCTACCGCCGTCAAGATGCCATCGGTACACCGTTCTGCGTAACGGTTGACCACCAAACGCTCGAAGACAACACGGTGACCATACGTTTCCGCGACTCCATGGAGCAACAACGGGTCAATATAGACCAGTTGCAAAGCATCATCGGAGAGCAGGTGAGCCTGAAATCTTTATTGAAAAAAATTGTAGAATAAATAAACATCTTTCGATATGAAATATTTTGTTCGGGCCATTTTCACGGCCATCATTGCTGCATTGCTCTCTTCTTGCAGTTACAACAGTATCGTTGAAGCCGACGAGAACATCAATGCCCAATGGGCGAAAGTTGAAAACCAATACCAGCGCCGCGCCGATTTGGTCCCCAACTTGGTCAACACCGTCAAAGGGTATGCCGCCCACGAAAGCGAAACCCTCGAAGCCGTAGTTGCCGCCCGCTCGAAGGCGACCCAAATCACCATCGACCCGGCCAATCTGACCGAAGAGAGCCTGCAAAAATATCAAGAGGCGCAAGGCGAACTTTCCAGTGCATTGGGTAAACTGCTGGCTATCACCGAGAACTATCCCGACTTGAAGGCCAACCAAAATTTCTTGGAATTGCAAGCGCAACTCGAAGGGACGGAAAACCGCATCGCCACCGAGCGCTCACGCTACACCGACGCCGTAAATGCTTACAATCAAAAAATCCGTAAATTCCCAGCCCTGATTACCGCCAAGATATTCGGATTCGACGCCAAGCCTCAATTCAAAGCCGAAGAGAGTGCTGCACAAGCTCCCGTGGTGGAATTTTAATCAATAGCAATTCAATGATATGAAAAAGTTACCTGTTTTTTTATTGCTCTGTCTCTTGATTGGTATCATCTCTTGTAAAGAGAGCGAGAACTATTGGACCCAATACGAAGAGTGGAGAGATACCAACGACGCATGGTTCATCGAGCAACTCGGAGCCAAAAACGACGAAGGGAACCCGCTCTACACCAAAGTGATTCCCGATTGGGATCAAAGTATCTATGTGCTGATGAAATACTACAACGACACGAGCCTCAACCGCGATGCCCAATCGCCCTATCAAACCAGCACGGTCGATGTCATCTACAAAGGTATGCTCTACAACGGGATTCCGTTCGACTCGTCCTACCAGAGAACCGACAGTATCTACCGCACACAGGTGAAACAAAACATCAAAGGGTGGATTGTCGCCCTCGAACAAATGAAAGTCGGCGACAGTTGCCGGGTAATCATACCCCAGACTTTGGGATACGGCGCACAATACGTGTCGTCGTATATTCTCCCCTACACCACACTGGTATTCGACATGAAGCTGGTCGATATTCCCGGCTTGGAAAAACCGGTGATCGAATAAAGGCATCCTTATTCCGATTACTATGAAACGGCTGTCTTTCAAGTCAGCCGTTTTTATTTATCACGATTTTGTCATATATTTGTAAAATCGGTGTAACGAGAAGGAAACACAAACAATTTTTCTTTGTTTCGGAAAAACAGATATAACGACTCATTTCAAAAAAAGACTGCAAAAATGATATACATCGAAAAAGAACTCGACGACCTGAAAAAAGAGGTACTCGAAATGTGGGACTTGGTCAACTCTCAACTGAACCGTGCCGGCGAAGCGCTGCTCTCCATGGACAAAGAGTTGGCTCATGAAGTGACTTACCGCGAAAAAAGAGTCAACGCCTTTGAGTTGAAAATCGACAGCGATTGCGAGGACATCATCGGGCTATACAACCCCGTGGCACTCGATTTACGATTCACCCTCGCCATGATGAAAACCAGCAATAACCTCGAACGTATCGCCGATTTCTGCGACGGCATTGCCCGGTTTGTCATCGACTATCCCGAGGTAAATATCGAATCGGAGTTATTCGAGAAGACCGGAATCAAAGAGATGCTCGACATCGTAAAATCGATGATGCTCCAAGCCGAAAACGCTTTAATCGAGGAGAAATCGTCCGAAGCCATCGCCGTCTTTAACAAAGACCATCGGGTAGATGAACTCAACCATGCCGCCGTGCCCATCATCGCCGAATACCTGCAACAGTTCCCCGAAAGAGCCGTCGAGTGTCTCAACCTCATCAGTATTATCCGACGTCTCGAGCGCATCGGCGACCATTGCAACAACATCGCCGAGGAGATCGTATTCTATCTCGATGCCAAAATTCTGAAACACGCCGGGAAACAGGCTTGACACCCCGAAGGAATATCGACAGCCTTCACTCCTTAAAATGTTTTTATCATCTTTTACAGTAAAAAAGGCCCTTACTGTCGGAAGAAAATCCTATCTTTGTCTACCTGAACAAAGATACGCTTTCATTTGTCCCACATGTAACGCGCCCTCAACCGGGTCTTGCAATCGACAACAGACAGAAAAAGATGAAACATTTGCACATAGCCTTTATACTTCTTCTCTGCATGAGTTTCATGCAACTCTACGCTACCGGAACTGAGCCAATAGAGATTCCCGATATGGAGAAAATAGAAAACGCTGTCCGGGACAGCCGTTCGCCCTATTACTATCCCGACTTGATGAAGAAATACCTCGGCAACGACACCACCATGACGTTGCAAGAGTTTCGCCACCTCTATCTGGGCTATGCCAGCCAAGAAGACTATAATCCCTACCGCACGGTCGAGATTCCCAAACACATCGAACAGATGTACCTCCAAACGATACACACCGAATCGGAGTGCGACTCCCTGATCAAATATGCACGAATGGCGTTGGAAGACATTCCTTTCGATCTGCGGCAAATCAATTTCCTCATCTACGGGCTTCGCCAAAAAGGAGAAACCCAAGAGGCCGACGTGTGGGAATACCGGTTGAAAGGCATCATACAAGCCATTCTCTCGACCGGCGACGGAAAAGCCCCCGAGACCGCATGGTATGTCATCTATCCCGCCGACGAGTACAATATCGTCAACCGACAGGGATTTACCGCCACCGAATTCACCTTCGTGGAGCCTTACTTCGACTACATCTTCATCGAAAAGAATCCTCTCAAACTCGAAGGCTTCTATTTCAATGTAAAAAAAATGCTCAAAGAGTACAACCGCAAGTTCTACGAGCGTTGAACCGCGCGGCAAACTATCCTCGAATTATTAACAATTTAATCTATACAAAAACCTTATGGAAATTAAACCCGGTAAATTTGTGGTTCTCACCTACGACCTCTATGCAGGCGCAGGCGAACCGGAAGAGACATTGATGATGCGTGCCACCGACGAAATGCCCGACCAGTTCGTGTTCGGTGTCGAACAAAATATCCTGCCCTCCATGATGAAACGTCTCGAAGGGCTGAAACAAGGCGACAAGTTCGACTTTGTTCTCTCCTGCGACGAGGCCTTCGGCGAGCGTAACGAAGAACACGTTATCGAACTCGACAAGGAAATTTTCATGGTCGATGGAAAATTCGACGACCAGACCGTATTCGAGGGCAACACAGTGCCCATGATGACTGCCGAGGGTTACCGCATCAACGGCTCGGTTCTGAAAGTATCGGACGACAAGGTGCTCATGGACTTCAACCACCCGCTGGCCGGCGAGAACCTGCACTATGTGGGCGTAGTGAAACTGGTGCGCGACGCCACCGAAGAGGAGCTGCACCCCCGCCACAGCTGCGGCTGCGGTTGCGGTCACGACCACGGCAGTTGCGGCGACGGCTGCGGCGATTGCTGCGACGGCTGCCACTAGGAACACTCATACCCACCAATAACACGAGGGGGAGAACCCGCCAACCGGCCGGTCTCCCCCTTGTTGTATCTCTATATCGCGTCTTGCTGCCGCCTAATCCACAAAGGGAAGAGCAAGAGCGACGCCTATTACCCCCAAAAACAGAAGATAGAGTACCACAGCCCACAAGGTGCGCCACAAGGTTATCCAGAACTTGTCAGGGAAGAACGAATAGGCAGCCCAATAGGTAAGAACAAGGGCAAGCACTTGATTGCCACACTCATAGGCTTGATAATACGAGGCGTCCAGCACCCATCCGAGCGGCATCACGACCAGCGAAAGCAGAATGTACAGCACCGACAGGTAGCAGCAGCCCAACAGATACTCTACCCAGTTGTACCGCGCCGAGCCGGCCTTGCGGAAGGCTATCTTCACGGCCAACACCATAAACGGCACCGTAGCGATAGTGAGCAGGGTATAATGCTCGACAATCCAGTTGTGCGTATCCGATGTCTCGATGGTCGAGATGCTCCCGGGAAGCCCCTTGATGTGCCCGAAGAAAAGCAGAATCACACACCACACCGCCAGCAGCGGGACGGGTGCCATATACCCCTTGCGGCGACCTTCGAAGTAATCGCTCAGTAGCCGGTCGGGGTGGACAACCAACGTGCGCGTGGTCTTGACAAAGGTATTATCGACATGGAAAATGCCATGCAGCAGGTTGTCCCACACACTCTTCCATGTCAATCGCCCCACCGTGGACTTCTGCCCGCACTGGTTGCAGTAGTTCCCCTCGAACTCGGTCCCGCAGTTTTTGCAAATCATCATTCTATTCCAATTAAAATCGTGATACAAAGATACATCGTCCCGCACTTCCCGCCAACGGAGGGCGGAGTAAATTCTCAAAAATAGTTTGTCGGGCGGTGCGGACGACGGTTGCGGGCCAAACGTATATCGCTTTTCACGGCCGACAACGCCCCTTGATACTGCAACTGCCGACGGGCACTCTCCTCGGGCAACTTCGTGGCGAACCACCGCGAGAGTACATAGTGGACTATCGCCCGTTCGAGTTGATGACAAATTGACTCATCGAGTCCCTGCGCCCGCCGCTGCGGCAACATGACAGCAAAGACCACATCGCTTTCGGTCGAAGCGAACTCGCCCGACAGATAGGCCGAAAGGGCATGTGTCATCTCGTCCCTGACATCGGAAAGCCATCGGTCGAGAAACGGACGATCGTCTTCCGACATAATAATGGCCTGACTCCAACCCGGTTTCACGTCGGTCGTCCCGACCAAACTTTTGCCCACGTACGCACTCTCGGCTGTCAATTCTCGCAATATCTGCTCCTCCGAAAAAGAAAACACCACTGCTTCCCATAAATTTTTCTCTTTTTTCATCTCTTTCATCTCCTTCTTATCAAATAATAGACATATAATATCACCACCACAAAAAAAACAATCATAAGGACTCCCGAGGCTTTGGCCGACGATACGTCGCGGGAGGTCCGAGCCGACTGTTCGCACTCCTGTTCAATCTTGCCGACGGCTCGCCCGCCCAATGAATCGGCAACGCGGGTCTCGATTTTGGCCGAAAGATCGGTCGAACGCCGCACCCGGGTAAACGAAACGACAGGCACTTCGCCCGACGTCTGCACAGTATCGAGCCGACAATCGAACCTTACCCACTCCCAATCGCCCCGCCCGTTCCATTCGGCCCGCCAAAGCGAATCGAAAGCAGCATCGATACGATGGTCTATCGACCAGTCGACACGACTCCGGTCCATCTCGGACACCCGACGGGAAGAGTTACAACCCACGAAGAGCAAGAGAGACAAACCTGCCACAAAAACACAAGAAATTTTCACGATGCACCCCCTCTCTGCATACGATAGATAATGAGCAATGCCGACCGCTCCGACAGATAAAACCGAGGCGCCTGCTTCTCGGCCAACACCGAACAAAGGGCATCGTTGAACGACGACCTCGGCCGACGGCGCAAATAGCTCGCCAACAAGTTAGCCAAGTCGTTATACATCTCTATCCTTATCGGCGATGCACAACGAGGCGAACGTCCGCTGAAAATGCGCTTTACATTACGCCGGGCCTCCTCATAACTGATATAAAACCGGGGTGCCACAGAATAGACCACATGGCGGACCACCTTCTCGCGAGGCATATTCACAGCCTCCTTCCCCAACGATTTGAGAGCATCGTTATATGCCCTGAACAAATCCCGGTCTCTTTCCTCCTTGTAATATAACTCCATACTTATTTTTATTACAGGAAGAGCTACAAAATCGGTGTTTACACAACACCACGGCAAAACAGGTAGTGCAAATATAATATTTGTTTGGTATTTTTACAACAATAAAATGGTTATTTTACCAATCTATTATATTTTTTTATTTTTTCAGATGTTAAATTAGAACACAAGTCGCTCGAAAATCACTATTTTTGGATTTATAAACAGAGCGACCTATATGGATTTCAGAACAGTCATCGATTTTCCCCGTCAACCGGGATACCTCGACCACAGGCAACATATCCTGCTGCTGGGGTCGTGTTTCGTCGAGAACATAGGCGGGTGGTTGCAACAACGGAAATTCGATGTCGATATAAACCCGTTCGGTACACTTTACAACCCCGAGTCTATCGCACGCAACTGGGAGCGCATCGCCACGGGAGAGCCTTTGACCGGCGACAACCTGTTTTTCCAGAACGGCCTGTGGCACAGCTACGACCACCACTCGAGGTTCTCACAAAGCGACAAAACAGCGATGTTATCGGTCATAAACGACCGTATCCAAAAGGCTCATGACCGGTTGCAAGAGACCGGGCGGATAATCATCACATGGGGAAGCGCATACGTCTATCGGCTGAAAGCGACGGGCGAAGTTGTCGCCAACTGCCACAAGCAACCGGCGGCACAATTCGACCGCTCTCTCCTTTCGGTCGGAGCCATCGTCTCACGATGGAGGGAAATCATACGAACTATCGAATCCCACATGCCCCGATGCCGCCTGCTTTTCACGGTAAGCCCCATACGCCACCTCAGCGACGGAGCGCACGGCAATCAAATAAGCAAAGCTACCTTGCTGCTGGCCATAGAACAATTGCAACAGGAGTTTGGAATCTGCGACTATTTCCCTTCATACGAGATTATGCTCGACGACCTCAGGGATTACCGCTTCTACGATACCGACATGGCCCACCCCTCGGCAACGGCCGTGAACTATATCAGCGAAATACTCGCCGAAGCGTATCTCACTCCCGAGAGCCAGACGATTGCCTCGCAATGGTACAAACTGCACTCCGCCCTCTGCCATCGACCGCTCAACCCGGACTCCGGAAGCTATAAGAACTTTTTACAAAACACGCTCGGCAAAATCATCGATTTTCAACAAACATATCCCTATATAAACGTATCGGCCGAAATCGCCGATTTAAAGACAAGAATCAACTCATTATGAACTACACGACCACCGAAATCGCAACGATTGTCAAGGCCGAGAAACGTGCCTATAAAGACCATACCATCACGGCGCTGCTCACCGACAGCCGCTCGCTCACCTTTCCCGAAGAGACCTTGTTCTTCGCATTGGTCACCGAGCGAAACGACGGCCATCGGTATATACGGGACCTCTATCGCAAAGGGGTGCGCGATTTTGTCGTCGAACGGCATATCCGCGAAGAAGAGCAGATGCCCGAGGCCAACTTCATCGTAGTAAACAATACGCTCGATGCCTTACAACAGTTGGCGGCAGCCCATCGCCGGAAATTCAAGATTCCTGTAATCGGAGTCACCGGCAGCAACGGAAAAACGACCGTCAAAGAGTGGCTCTATCAACTGCTCCAACCCGACTACAACACCGTGCGTTCGCCCCGGAGCTACAACTCCCAGATAGGCGTCCCCCTATCGGTATGGCAAATGGGAGAAAAGACCGAAATGGCGATTTTCGAAGCCGGGATCTCGCAACCCGACGAGATGAGCCGCCTCGAAGAGATTATCCGCCCTACACTCGGACTTATCACCAACATCGGAGAGGCTCACCAAGAGGGATTCCAATCGATACAACAAAAATGTATCGAGAAACTCACTTTGCTGAAAGCCTGCGACTGTATCATCTACGACGGCGACAACAGCCTCATCTGCGAATGTGTGGAGAAGCTCTGCTTCGGATGCCGCGAAATTGCGTGGTCGCGCAAAGACCGGGATAAACCCTTGTATATCTCCAAAATCATTAAGGGCAGCGACTCCACCAAAATAGAATATACCTACCTGCAATACCATTGCAGCTTCACGATTCCATTTGTCGAAGATGCCTCGATCGAGAACGCAATCCACTGTCTGGCGGTCATGCTCTATTACAACCGTCTGCCCGAAGTCATTACCGAGCGTATGGCCCGCCTCACACCGGTCGCCATGCGTATGGAGGTCAAAGAAGGGATAAATAATTGCCTCATTATCAACGACAGTTACAACTCCGACATCAACTCGCTCACCATCGCCCTCGACTTCCAAAACCGTCGGGCGGCCGCCAAAGGTATGCGCCGCACATTGATCCTGTCGGACATTTACCAAACCGGATTACCCCCGGCCAGCCTCTACCGGAAAGTGGCCGATATTATCCTGCACAAAGGAATCGAAAGGCTTATCGGCATCGGGCCTGTCATTTCGGACAATGCATACCTCTTCAATCTCGAAAAGGAGTTCTACCCCTCGACCGAGAATTTTCTCTCGCAACTCGACCCGGCCGACTTTCACAACGAGTTGATTTTGATAAAAGGTGCCCGCGAGTTTCACTTCGAACTCATTTCGGAGACCCTCGAACTGAAACAACACGAAACCATTCTCGAGGTCAATCTCGATGCCATCGTCCATAATTACAACCTGTTCAAATCGAAACTGCGTCCCGAGACCAAGATCATCTGCATGGTCAAAGCATTCGGATACGGTGCCGGCTCCTACGAACTGGCCAAAACCTTGCAAGACCGCGGAGCCGATTTCCTCGCCGTGGCGGTAGCCGACGAAGGTGCCGAATTGCGCAAAGCGGGAATCACCATGCCTATATTGGTCATGAATCCCGAGATGAGCAGTTTCCGCACGTTGTTCAGCTATTACCTCGAACCCGAAATATACAGTTTCGACCTGCTGAATGCCATTGTCTCCGAAGGTGAAAAACTGGGATTGGCAGGCTATCCCGTACACATAAAAATCGACTCGGGTATGCACCGTCTCGGATTCGAAGAGAAAGATATGCCGCAAGTCGTAGAGATTCTCAACGGCCAAACCGTAGTCCTCGCCCGCTCAGTATTCTCGCATTTCGCAGGCAGCGACGAACCTCGGTTCGACGACTATTCGCACCGGCAAATCGAAACCTTTACCCGTTGTGCCGACTATCTGCAACAACACTCCAAACACCGCATCTTGCGCCATATACTCAACACGGCCGGCATACTGCGCTTCCCCGAATATCAAATGGACATGGTGCGATTGGGTATCGGGCTTTACGGCGTCTCGCCCATCGACGCGCCTTGCGGTGTACAAACCGTAAGCACGTTGAAAACGACTATCCTGCAAATCAAGGAGCTGGCGGCCGGCGAGACCGTAGGATACGGACGTAAAGGAGTACTCTCCCGCGACTCCCGCATAGCCGCTATTCCCATAGGTTATGCCGACGGGCTCGACCGTCATTTGAGCAACGGGAAAGGCTGTGTCGTGGTCAACGGGAAACGGGCCTCCATCGTGGGCAACATCTGTATGGACGTTTGCCTCATCGATGTAACCGACATCGAGTGCCGTCCCGGCGATCGGGTCGAAATATTCGGCGAGCAACTGCCGGTTTCCGAAATAGCCGAAACTCTCGACACGATACCCTACGAAATACTCACCTCGGTTTCCACCCGGGTAAAACGAATCTATTACAGAGAGTAGCCGGTTTCCTCTCATACAGGCACAGGCATATCGCTCCCATAAAATAAAAAAGGCCCGAATATTCGGGCCTTTTTTACAAGTGAGACAGAGAAGTCTCATTTCTTGATTTCAATCTCTTCTTTCAGGTCAATCTCGTTTCTCTCGGCATCGAAAAACTTATATTCGAGATAAGCGAGCGACTGATTGGGAATCACTTTCATTTGGAAAGTGTATTTGCAGCGCCATTTCATTTTCAATGAAAACACGCCTTGGTTGATATACGCGGCTACGAAAGGATGCACGTGCAAAGTGAATTTCTTGATTTTCAACTTATACACCAAATAATGGATTTTCGACTCCAACAAATCGGTAAAGAGCAAGGAGGGAGGAATGGTGCCTTTACCGTGGCAAGTCGGGCAATCTTCGCTGGTAATAATATCGAGGGCCGGACGTACCCGCTGGCGGGTAATCTGCATCAATCCGAATTTGCTCAACGGCAAAATATTGTGCCGGGCCCTATCGTTAGCCATCAATTCACGCATACGGTCATACAGTTTCTGACGATTCTCAGCTTCGTCCATATCGATATAATCGATGACAATAATTCCGCCCATATCGCGCAACCGCAGTTGCCGGGCAATTTCTTCGGCAGCGTTCATGTTCACATCGAGGGCATTGCTTTCCTGATCGGAAGAGGCTTTTGAACGATTTCCGCTATTGACATCGATCACATGCAAAGCCTCGGTATGCTCGATAATTACATACGCTCCACTCTTAAAAGAAACGGTTTTTCCTAACGAAGATTTTATCTGTTTCGTAATAGCGAAGTTATCGAAAATCGGCAACTCTCCTTCATACAACTTGACAATCTCCTTTCTCTCGGGAGAGATAAGGCTCACATAATTGTAGATTTGATTGTAGGTCTCCTTGTCGTTTACATAAATATTCTCGAACGAAGGGCTGAATATATCGCGCAATACGCCCACAGTCCGACCAGTCTCTTCATAAACGAGCGAAGGGAGTTGTGCTTTCTGCAACTTCACCAGCATATCTTCCCAGCATTTCACCAACGTTTTAAGTTCGTTGTTCAATTCGGCAACCCGTTTCCCCTCTGCGACCGTCCGCACAATAACCCCGAAATTGCGAGGCTTAATGCTCTGTATCAACTGCCTGAGACGCAGTTTTTCTTCATTGGACTTGATTTTTTGCGACACCGATACCTTGTCGGAAAACGGAATCAGTACCAAAAAACGACCGGCAAACGAAATTTCGGCCGTAAGGCGAGGCCCTTTGGAGGAGATCGGTTCTTTGGAAATCTGCACCAAAACCTCTTGACCTACTTTCAAGGTATCGTTAATGGTCCCGTCCTTTTCAATATCGGGCAGCAAATTAAACTTGGGGAGAGACAACACCCGTTTGCGATCGGCAAGCGACTGTTTGAGAAACTTCGCACTCGAATTGTACTGTGTACCCAAATCGAGATAATGCAGGAAAGCATCCTTTTCGTAACCTACATCAACAAATGCGGCATTCAATCCCGGCATCAGTTTCTTGACCCGGCCCAAATAGATATCGCCCACCGAGAACGAGATGTTGCGGGCTTCCTTTTGAAGCTCCACCAACCGGTTGTTCTCGAGCAATGCAATGGAAATCTCCTTGGGCTGTACATCTACTACAAGTTCGCTGGTCATAAATTGTTGGTTATAGATTACTGTTAGTTAAGCGACCTGTCTGTCGTCTCGAAAGAAACAGGCATTTCGCCAAAAGAGTTTTCAAAACGCACCACTATTATTCAAAAAATGGTGCCGATAAAGCAGGAAGAACAAATCCAATGCTTTGAAACGCATTAAATTTGTTCTTCGTGTTCTGTCATTCATTGAGCCGACAGACATTATTTCTTCTTATGTCTGTTTTTTCTCAGTCTTTTTTTACGTTTGTGAGTAGCCATCTTGTGGCCTTTTCTTTTCTTTCCACTCGGCATAACGGTATGATTTTATAGATTAATATTTATATGATGTACTATCCTTATTTTACTTCGCCCATGAAAGTTTTGGCCGGCTTGAATGCGGGAATGTTATGAGCGGGAATGATGATTGTCGTATTTTTGGAAATATTGCGAGCCGTTTTTTGCGCTCTTTTCTTCACGATGAAACTTCCGAATCCTCTCAGATACACATTCTCACCTTTTGCCAAAGAGCCTTTCACAGTCTCCATAAATTTTTCAACGGTTTCAAGAACAACAGCTTTTTCAATACCTGTGTTTTTAGAAATTTCGTTTACAATGTCAGCCTTAGTCATTTTTGTATAAATTATTGTGATTTACTAATATATTGTTTTTAATTTTTTGGACTGCAAATATATAGCTTTTTACCCATCTAAAAAAGCAAAAGCCGTTTTTTTTCGCAAATAAAAACAGCCCTTATGAGCTGTTCCGGTTTGCAATGTGCAAATATCGCATTTATTTTTTTATTTTCGATAATTCAATCTCGATTTATTAACACGCCCCCTCCTTTTCATCGGGGCAACCATTTTGCCCCGCCTCTTTATTAAATGACCTAAATAAAATTAAAAATAAGTTCTACGGCCGATATTCTTGTAGCATTCCAAATTTATTTCGTATATTCGACCCATATTTTTTTAATTCACACATGGAAATCTTTATTATAGTACTTCTTATTCTTTGTAACGGAGTACTCTCTATGTCCGAAATCGCATTGGTTTCGGCACGAAAAGTCAAACTCGAAAACAGCGCAAAAAAGGGGAGCAAGGCTGCACAGTCGGCACTGAAACTATCGCAAGACCCCGACCGTTTTCTTTCCACCGTACAAATAGGTATCACACTCATCGGTATCCTCACCGGTTTGTATTCGGGCGAAGCTTTGGCTCACGACTTGGCGGGTGTATTAGCCCAAAGTTCGGCTTTGGCCCCTTATGCCTTAGGCATAGCCAAAGCTATCATCGTTATTATCGTCACTTACCTCACCCTCATTATCGGAGAGTTGGTGCCCAAACGCATCGGAATGGTAGCCGCCGAACGAGTAGCCAAAATCGTATCGCGCCCCATGTCGTGGCTGTCGTACATCGCCGCACCTTTCGTTTGGATTCTGACCAAAAGTACCGCCGGAGTATGTAGCTTCTTAGGACTATCATCTCAAAAGGAAGCCATCACCGAAGACGAAATCAAAGCCATCGTTCGCGAAGGAACCGAGGACGGCTGTGTACAAGAGGTCGAACAAGATATTGTCGAGCGGGTTTTCAATCTGGGAGACCGCAACATCTCGTCGATTATGACCCACCGGAGCGATATGGTCTGCCTCGACGTACAAGACGACAACGCGACCCTCAAAGAAAAAATCATACAAGACCTTCACGCCGTATATCCCTTGTGCGAGGATAGTCTCGACGACATCATCGGAATCGTCTATCTCAAAGACCTCTTTGCCAAAATCGACGATGAAAGTTTCAATATCAAAGAAGTAGCTTCGGCCCCCTATTTCCTACCCGAGAATATGAGCGTCTATACCGCCATGGAGCGTCTGCGCGACGAGAACCAACGGTATGGACTGGTTACCGACGAGTTTGGGAGCATCGAAGGCATTGTGACGATCAGCGATATTTTGGGAGCATTGGTCGGCACAACCTCATCGGGGCCTTCGTCCGACATCATCTCCCGCGAGGACGGCACATGCCTCATCGACGGACAATGTTCGTTCTATGACTTCCTCGACCACTACGACATGACCGACCGTTACCAAGAATACAATTACAACACACTGAGCGGACTCATTCTCGAACTGCTCCAACACATTCCCACCGAAGGAGAAAAGGTCGATTGGCTCTGCTTCACATTTGAGATTGTCGACATGGACGGTGCCCGCATCGACAAAATATTGGTTCAAAAAAACGAAGTGAGCGAAACCGGGATATAATAGCAAAGGTTCGACATAAAAATAAATGGAGGAGGGACGGGAAATTTTATTTCCGTCCCTCTCGTTCTATCTCACGGCCAGCACAAACACACTTCCATGAATCACAATAATCGTGTCCATAATCAAAAAGTCACAACCACATTAATCAATTGACAGTCGCGCTACTTGGGAGAAATGCCTGTTTGTTATTATCGGAAAAAGATTTTACCTTTGCGCCCGAAAACCATTTTGTAAAACCAGCAAGGAGCAAAAGGACTCCTTCCGTGTGCTTGAACACCACGTAAAAAACAAGAACCATGAACCGGACCTTTTCCCTGCCCTTCTTAGTCATGGGCGTTATTTTCTGCGTCTGCCTCATCTGTTCGAATCTGCTCGAAGTAAAAATGATTTCATTAGGAGGCATCACCGCGACCGCCGGACTCATCGTCTTTCCCATCTCCTACATCATCAATGACTGTATCGCCGAAGTATGGGGCTACCGCAAAGCCCGATTCATTATTTGGCTCGGATTTTTGATGAACCTCATGGCGGTTATTTTTATCCAGCTGGCCATCGTCTTGCCGGCCGCCTCTTTTTGGGACGGGCAAACCGCTTTCAAGGCTGTATTCGCCTCGACACCGCGCATCCTGCTGGCCAGTTTCATCGCCTTTCTCGCAGGCTCTTTCCTCAATGCCTATGTCATGAGCAAAATGAAAATTTCGAGTGGTGGCAAGCACTTCTCGCTGCGGGCTATCGCCTCGACAGTGGTAGGCGAAAGTGCCGATTCCCTGCTCTTCTTTCCCATTGCCTTCGGCGGAGTAGTCCCAATCAACGACTTGATTGTCCTCATCGTCACACAAGCCTGCCTCAAAACGGCTTATGAAATTATCATACTCCCTGTCACCATACGGGTAGTACGATTTGTCAAACGAATTGACGGCAGTGACGTTTACGACAAGGAAGTTTCCTACAACATTTTCAAAATTAAAGAACTACAATAATCCAAAACTATGGAATCAAAAGAACCTCAATTGACACTGTTGGGGCATAAAACCACATATAAACAAGACTATGCCCCCGAAGTATTGGAAACATTTGCCAACAAACACCCCGAAAACGACTACTGGGTGCGCTTCAACTGCCCCGAGTTCACCAGCCTCTGCCCCATCACCGGGCAACCCGACTTCGCCACCATACAAATCGACTACATTCCCGGCGAGCGCATGGTCGAAAGCAAGAGTCTGAAACTCTATCTGTTCAGTTTCCGTAACCACGGGGCTTTCCACGAGGACTGCGTCAACATCATCATGAAAGACCTTATCCAACTCATGGCCCCGAAGTATATCGAAGTAACCGGTTTCTTTACACCTCGCGGCGGCATAAGCATCTATCCCTACTGCAACTACGGCCGTCCCGGTACCGAGTATGAACAGATGGCCAAACAACGGTTACAACAACATCATTGATTTCTTTATATAACAAAGAGGGTGAGGCACGATAAGAGCTATTGTGCCGCGTAGCATTTTCCTTGCCATGTGCCGCGTGCTTTCATTCGTTTCAACAGGCGCGCTGTAAATTCATGGTTTTTCAAGCCCCAGTTGGGTGCAATCAACAGTTCGGCCGGCGATTGCGAGACAAACCGTTCGATAGCGATGCGAGGCGACAACCGTTCGGCAAAGTCGATGGCCAAATCGATATACTCGTCCACGTCGTACAGATGAAAACGCTGCGGGTTATCGCCATACTCCTTAGCCATGTGCGTACCCCGAATCAATTGCAACTGGTGCAGCTTAATCGTGTCGAGCGGCAGGTGCGACAGTTTATCGGCATGCGAAAGTATCATCTCCCGGCTCTCGCCGGGCAAACCCAATATCATGTGCGCACCCACGGCTACACCCGCCCCGGCCGTACGGCAAATCGCATCGACCGAAGCTGCAAAATCGTGCCCGCGGTTGATTTGCCGCAAAGTCTCGTCGCAACTGCTCTCTACGCCATACTCTATCAATACAAAAGTGCGGTGCGAAAGTTCCTCGAAATAAGCAAGCAACGCATCGGGCATGCAGTCGGGACGCGTCCCCACGATAAGCCCCACCACCCCGTCATGCGATAATGCCTCTTCGTATTTCTGTTTCAGTTCCGACAAAGTTCCGTAAGTATTGGTATAGGCTTGGAAATAGGCCAAATACCGCATCTCGGGATATTTGCGGGCAAAGAAAGCGATTCCCTCGTCGAGTTGCCGGGTGATACTTTTCCCCGTGTGGCAATAATCGGGACTGAATGTCTGGTTATTGCAATAGGTACAACCACCCACTCCGATGCTACCGTCGCGATTGGGACAGGTAAAACCGGCATGCAACGATATTTTCTGAACTTTGCAATCGAAGTGGAGGTTCAAGAAATCGGAGAAATCACGATACCGTTTCTCTTCCATAACGGTCAATGTCCAAACCGATTATAAAACTCGACCACGGCGACAATCCCCATTTCATACATATCGACCGGGAAATTCTCATTGGGCGAATGGGTTGCGTCGGATTCCAACCCGAAGCCCATCAATACCGACTTCACGCCCAACACTTTTTCGAAGGTGGCGATAATGGGGATACTGCCTCCACGGCGTACAGCCAACGGCTTCTTGCCGAAAGCAAGCGTATAGCCCTGCTCGGCTGCCTTGTAGGCCGGTAAATCGATCGGGCAGACATAGCTCTCGCCTCCATGCATGGGCGTTATATTCACCTTCACGCTGCGGGGAGCAACCGAACGGATATAGTCGATGAACATCTGCGATATTTTTTCGTGATTTTGGTGAGGCACCAACCGGCAGGAGACTTTGGCATAGGCTTTCGACGGCAAGACGGTTTTCGCTCCCTCGCCCGTATATCCGCCCCAGATACCGCATATATCGAAGGTCGGGCGAATCGCGGTACGTTCCAATGGCGAGAATCCGTCCTCTCCCGCAAGCATCTCGACATCGATAGCCTGTTTGTATCGATCTTCGTCATACGGCACGGCAGCCAGCATGGCCCGCTCTTCGGCCGAGACATTCTCCACCTCGTCATAAAAGCGAGGTATGGTTATCCGGCCGTTTTCATCGACCACGCCGGCCAGCATTTTGCACAACTCGTTAATGGGGTTGGCCACCGTCCCGCCGAAAATCCCCGAGTGCAAATCACGATTGGGACCGGTCACCTCGATTTCCCAATAAGCCAATCCCCGCAACCCGGTCGTAATCGACGGCGTATCCATACCTACCATACTGGTATCGGAGACCAATATCACATCGCACCGGAGCAAATCGAGATGCGTTTTGCAAAACTCCTCTACTCCGGGCGAACCTATCTCCTCGCCTCCTTCGATCAAAAACTTCACATTACAACGCAACAACCCTTCACGAACGGCAATCTCGAAGGCCTTCAACTGGATAAAGCCCTGCCCCTTGTCGTCGTCGGCACCACGGCCCCACAGGCGGCCCTCCTTGATGACCGGCTCGAAAGGCTCGGTGTGCCACAGTTCGAGCGGTTCGACAGGCATTACATCGTAGTGGGCATAGACCAGTACCGTAGGCCAATGCTCATCGACGATTTTCTCGGCGAAAACCACCGGCGAGGCCGACGTGGGCATCACCTCCGCCCGGTCGGCACCAGCAGCCAAAAGCAATTCTTTCCACCGCTCGGCGCAACGCAACATATCATTCTTATGCTCGGGCAAGGCACTGATAGAAGGAATGCGGAGCAACGAAAACAACTCTTCAAAAAAACGATCGCGATGATCGGCTATATACTTTTTTGTATCCATATCCTTTTATCCTAAGCAGTTATAATTTATGACTTTGTGCCAACAAATAATAATCGAGAATCACCATCGCCGCCATAGCCTCCACAACCGGCACAGCCCGGGGCAATACACATGGGTCGTGACGGCCCTTGGCTTTCAACACGACCGGATTTCCGGCCTCATCGACCGTCTCAATATCGCGCAGCAAAGTAGCCACCGGCTTGAACGCCACCCTGAAATAAATATCTTCTCCGTTGGAGATACCTCCTTGAATACCACCCGAGTGGTTGGTGCGCGTCACGATTTTCCCGTCGTGATTTTCAAACACGTCGTTCATCTGTGAGCCACGGTACTTTACACCGTCGAAACCCATACCGTACTCAAAGCCTTTCACGGCATTGATGCTGAGCATGGCACTGCCCAACGCGGCATGCAATTTATTAAACACCGGCTCGCCCAATCCGACAGGCACATGGCGAATGACGCCGGTAATGACACCACCCACAGTATCGCCTTCCGACTTCACCTGCTCGATATAAGCCTCCATCTGTTTGGCCATTTCGGCATCGGGACAACGCACCGCATTTTTCTCTATTTCGCCGAAATCATACCGGCTGTAATCACCGGGTAGAACCAGTTCGCCCACCTGCGAAGTATAAGCCCACACCTCTATCCCCAACTGGGACAAAACAAGTTTGGCCAATGCCCCCGCTACACAACGGGCTATCGTCTCACGAGCCGACGAACGGCCTCCGCCCCGATGGTCGCGCACGCCATACTTGCGGGTATAGGTATAATCGGCATGCGAAGGACGGAAGAGTTCCCGCATATTGTCGTAGTCGGAGGAGTGCTGGTTTTCGTTCCACACCACAAAGCCGATAGGCGTACCGGTAGTCTTCCCCTCGAAAATTCCCGACAGGAACTCCACCCGGTCGCTCTCTTTACGAGGCGTGACAATCGACGACTGACCCGGCCTGCGCCGGTCGAGTTCACGCTGAATAAACTCCATATCGACCGGTATGCCCGCGGGTATACCGTCGACAACACCGCCTATCGCCGGGCCGTGCGACTCGCCGAACGAGGTAAGCGTAAAAAGATTTCCTGTCGTATTCATCTCGTCTGTCTCTGCTTAATTGTGTATTCTAATAAAAGGTGAGCGCAAAAAAAACAAGCAGCGTAATTTTTGAGCCAAACCGTATTCTATTTTCCCGTTAGCAAAGATAAAAAAAGGCGAGAGCATCACCAAACAGGAGTCCTGTTTTTTCAAATTCGACCAAGTGGAACTCGGCCTGTTTTAGAAAGGCGAAGAGGCGGGGAGCTTTAAACAGCGCGGGGGAGTGTCGCAATGTATGCACTCCCCCTGCAGTTCAGTTATATTGTCAACCCCTATATCGGGCTACAATGCTATCGATTATTCGTTCTCGAGATTCTCCAATGCCCTCTCCCATACATCTTGGCGCAAATCGACCAGACAAAGATCCGTAACCAGATATGTATTTCGCTTTCCACCTTGCGGTTTAGGCAACTGTGTAAAGTAGGCTATCAACGAGTCGGACATACTGGCGGGATTCTTGGCATAAGTAATGGCTATTCTGATCAGCGCAGCACCATTAGCGTCTTGGTCGGGCATATTGTTTTCGCAATAATAAACATACGACACATACCCCTCTTCATCAAATTCGGCACCCCATAGCGTAAGGGCATGAGAGCCCGTTCCAGCACCCGCAATATCATAAACGCCAATACCTATGGCCTTATTTTCAAGAAAAGCTTTCTTAATCAACCGGTTGAAATTCTCTTTCTCCATATTGCGATCATCTTCGGCAATGGCATCCTGTTTCGAAAACGCATTGAAGAAAAAGCCCTTGAATGTATCGTACATCGACGGGTCGCGAAACGGGGCCGATATATTGGTCCAGTTGCCATTTACAAACCAGTTAACGCCACTGCTGCTCCAACCGGCCCTATTTTGGAACATGGAAATGAAGAACTTGAATACCTCGCTCTTGTTGCTGGCATAGTCTCCCGGATTAGGAGCCCGGAAAGCCTCC
The DNA here is from genome assembly GCA_944320995.1 of uncultured Barnesiella sp. Lineage (GTDB taxonomy): Bacteria > Bacteroidota > Bacteroidia > Bacteroidales > Barnesiellaceae > Barnesiella. The sequence goes on from CALUJQ010000004.1 coordinate 55,763, forward strand.
GAGGGGCGTGCAAAATCATAATGTTGTTCATAGAGTTTGTCATAACGTTCGATATAGCTCTTGTTATTGACCAGCCACCAATGGATCAAATTCGAGGCCGATGCAGCCCAACACAAATTATTATCTGCCGCATTATCAAATTCATACGTTTTGTTGCAGTCATACCAGCCGCAAGTATCGGCCCATGTAAGCTGCTGGATTTCAGCATCGACACCTATTGTCTCATAATCATAACGCATCCACTCGCCTTCGGGGTACGGGTCGGTCCACCAAACCTTATAGGACTTTACATTTTCCTTCCCCGGGAAATCGGGGGCTTTCACGCCATACACCCAACAAGTCTTGTTGGCAAACTCGTCGGCCGCCTCACGCTTGGCCTGAATATTACCGATTACACTCAAATCCATCTCCGGGTCATAACTATCGCCTATCGACCAATTCTCACCAGAAGCATCTTTGGCAAAGTGCAAATTGCCATCGAGTGTTATCTTATCGCCATTCTCTTTCTCCACGACAAACTGAGCCCGGGCACTCACGATTGTCATCAAGCATATAATCAATAAAAACTTTTTCATCTTGTTTCGGGTTTGTATAAATCATTTATCGTTTTATGAATTTAAGAACCGTATTTGCCGTTTTGAGCAAATAGCTTCCTTGTGGCAAATCGACCACCGAGACAGTCAAGTCGGGACCGGTTACAACCACTCTCTTCATCACCCGGCCATCGAGGGCCATAATTTCTACCAAGCCACCCTCGGGCAACCCACTCATATACAAAGTCTCCTGCACCGGATTGGGATAAAAACGCACAGCCTCGACCCGTTCCGTACCGACAGCCGTCGACTGTTTCTTGCTGAAGGTGACCTGGCTTACACCCACTATCGGGTTGCTGTTCTTGACCACAACCGAAAAATCGTCTGCTCCATCGCTTCGTAGCAAATAGTCAACCTCGTCCACTGCGATACTCTCTCCCGTATTCGTATCCATGTACCACACATAATCGGCTCCTTGGACCACAGGGGCTACAAGCAGAGCGCATACGAATACCACAAAATAAAGGAATCTGGGTTTCTTCATTATTTTTCTTTTAAATTTACGGGTAAAAACGGATAAGAGATTAAACCGAATAGCCCAAACACTTCATAATTAACGGTTAAACATTTTCGCTTCAGCGGTTCCAAATAAGAATCGAATCGCGAGAACACCTCTATTTTGCAAGAGAGGCCCTACCTATCCAACTTTTTTCGCCGGGCAAAGATACTTATTTTTTTGAATTTTCTTCGAGAGCGAACTATTTTCAGTCTCATTTATTATAATTATTATCAAATACTATATCGATTTTTTTCTTACTTTTGTAGAACTAATTCTAAAAACGAAACAAAAATGAAGAGTATTAAAATTTTGTCTTGCATATTGGTTGCCGGCATGCTGGTTACAAGTTGTAATATGTCGAATACCGGAAAAGGAGCCCTCATCGGGGGTGGTAGTGGCGCAGCCGTAGGAGCCGGATTAGGTGCAATTTTCGGAAAAGGTAAAGGAGCTGCCATCGGTGCCGCCGTCGGTGCCGCTGTGGGTACCACTGCCGGAGCCCTTATCGGAAAGAAAATGGATAAAGCAGCCGAACAGGCCAAACAAGTAGAAGGCGCACAGGTCGAGCAGGTAACCGACAACAACGGGTTGCAAGCTGTAAAAGTAACCTTCGACTCGGGTATCCTCTTCTCCACAAGCAGTGCGACACTCAGTTCCTCGGCAAAAGCTTCGCTCAGTAAGTTTGCCAACGACGTGCTGAATCAAAACCGCGATATGGATGTCGCTATCTACGGATATACCGATAACCAAGGTTGGAAAAACTCGACCGCCGAGCAGAGCTACCAGAAAAACCTGAACCTGTCGCAGGAGCGCGCTCAAAGCGTAGCCAGTTATCTGTTGGGGTGCGGTGTATCATCAAACCAAATCAAAACCGTAGAGGGTATGGGAGAAGCCAATCCCGTAGCCGACAATGCCACTGCTGCCGGTCGGCAAGAGAATCGACGGGTAGAAGTTTATCTGTACGCCAGCCAACAGATGATTCAACAAGCCGAAGCGGGAACGCTTTAAGCACAACGGCTCAGCTTCGACAAATCAGGGTCATGAATCGTTTCTGGCGCCCGATTTATGCGAAGCGGATATCCCCTACAAACACACATAACCCGGTTGTTTCGGAGCACATATCTACAACGAGCCGTACTATATACTGACACAAAAAAATCAAAATAATGAAAACTGTTTATTTATTTCTCGCCACTGGATTCGAAGAGATTGAAGCGCTCACTGTCGTAGATATGTTGCGCCGTGCCGGAATCGACACCACAACCGTCTCCATATCACGAAACCTTCAAGTCGAAGGGGCTCACGGGGTTACCGTCACCGCCGATTGCACATGGGTAGAATTATCGGCCGAAGATGTAGAGTGGTTGGTTTTGCCCGGAGGAATGCCGGGGACTAAACATTTGGGCGAATGCAAACCGTTGGTTTCGCTCTTGCAACGCCAAGCCGCCGCTCATAAAAACATAGCTGCCATATGCGCCGCTCCATCGGTATTGGGTCAAGCTGGATTGCTCAATGGCTATAAAGCCACCTGTTACCCGGGATTCGAGCAACTTCTCACCGGAGCTACCGTGACCGGCGAAGCTGTAACGATCGACCGAAACATCATCACGGCCAACGGTCCGGGTGCCGCCATACCGTTTGCCGCTGCGATAATCGCCAAAATCGCAGGTGAGGAAAAAGCCAAAGAAGTGACATCGGGAATGATGTTATAATATTAACATCAAGAAATAAAAAAAGACTCCGGCGAATGCCGGAGTCTTTTTTTATGGTTATGGAAGAAATCCCCCTCTTTATCCTATAAGCAGGGAAGCCATTTTTTCCAAAGCATCGGAAAGATGCTCGACATTCTTTCCGCCGGCTTGTGCAAAATAGGGCTGTCCGCCACCACCGCCTTGTATCAACTTGGCAGCTTCGCGCACAATAGTCGACGCATTTTTCCCCTCGGCAACCAAATCATCACTCAACATGGCCGTGAGCAACGGTTTATCCTTGTCGCGAGTAGCAGCGATAAAAGCCATTCTCTGAGGTAATTCGCCTCGTAACATAAAGGCAATACCTTTCACCATATCGGCAGGCATCGGACCCACAAAACGAATGAGCTTCAAGCCGTCAATCGTCTCGGCCGACTTCGCCAAGCGGTCTTTCACCACCAACATTTTCTCTTTGACATACTCCTCGGCTTGTTTACGCAACTCGACATTCTCATCGATGGCCTTGTGTATGGCCTGCAACAAATTGGGAGCATTGTTAAACAAGACGGCTATCTCTCTCAACGAATCCTGCAATGCGTTCATCGACTCTTCCACACGCTCGCCCGTAATCGCTTCAATACGGCGGATTCCGGCTGCGATAGAACTTTCGGAAACAATCTTAATCATACCGATATTCCCCGTGTTGGCCACATGGGTACCTCCGCATAACTCGACCGAAGTCCCGAAGCGGATCACACGCACATCTTCGCCGTATTTCTCGCCGAAAAGAGCCATCGCTCCCATAGCCTTGGCTTCGGCGATAGGCACATGACGCTGCTCGTCCAACGGTATGGCTTCACGTACCCTGCGGTTGGCGATAGCCTCTACCCGACGTAGTTCCTCGTCGGTCACTTTCTGGAAATGGGAGAAGTCGAAACGCAACGATTGCGGCGACACATAAGAACCTTTTTGCTCTACATGCGTACCCAATACCTCGCGCAATGCCTCGTGCAAAAGGTGTGTTGCCGAGTGGTTGCAGGCAGTGGCCTGTCGGGCTTCCTTGTCGATTACGGCACAGAAGGTAGCCGTCACATCTTGGGGCAGATGCTCCACTATGTGAACACTCAGGTTGTTCTCCCGTTTGGTCTGTATAACTTCCACGACATCGTCACCGGCGATGAGTTTACCGGTATCGCCTACCTGACCGCCCATTTCGGCATAGAAGGGCGTGCGGTCCAATACCAGTTGATAGTACTCGCGGCTCTTTTGTTTCACCTTGCGATAGCGCAATATCTCGGCATCGCATTCGGTCACATCGTATCCCACAAACTCGGAGTCGCCCTCTTTCAACACCACCCAATCGCCGGTTTCCACGACAGCGGCATTACGGGCACGTTCTTTCTGCTGTTGCATTTGAGCGTTGAAACCATCGAGATCTACACCCAATCCCTTCTCTTTCAGAATCAGTTCGGTCAAGTCGAGCGGGAATCCATACGTATCATAGAGCGTAAAGGCCTCCTCCCCGCTAATCTCGTTCTTACCGGCAGCCTTTGTATCGGCCATGATCTTGTCGAGCAACTTGATACCGGTCTCGAGTGTACGCAGGAAAGCATCTTCCTCTTCCTTAATGACTTTACCGATAAGTACCTTTTGGTCTTTCAACTCGGGATAGGCATCGCCCATCGTGTCGATGAGAATGTCGAGCAATTTATAGAGGAAAGCCTGTTTCTGTCCGAGGAAAGTGTACCCGTAACGCACGGCACGACGCAAAATGCGGCGAATCACATAACCGGCCTTGGCATTAGAAGGCAACTGCCCGTCGGTAATCGAGAAAGCAATCGTACGGATATGGTCGGCAATTACACGCATGGCCACATCGACCTTGGCATCGTCGCCGTATTGTTTGCCGCACAAACGGCCTATCTCTTTGATAATGGGCTGGAACACATCGGTGTCGTAGTTGGAGGTTTTTCCTTGCAACGCCATACAGAGGCGTTCAAATCCCATACCGGTATCGATAACCCGAGCCGGCAGCGGTTCGAGAGAGCCATCGGCCTTACGGTTGTACTGCATAAACACAAGGTTCCATATCTCGATTACCTGCGGATGGCTTTGGTTGACCAGTTTGAGGCCGTCGAGTTCGGCACGTTCGGCATCACTGCGCAGGTCGATATGTATCTCGGAGCAAGGACCGCAAGGACCGGTATCACCCATTTCCCAAAAATTGTCGTGGCGGTTCCCGTTGATAATATGCTCCTTAGGTAAATGAGCCTCCCAATACGAAGCCGCTTCATTGTCCCGTTCGAGACCTTCGGGAGCATATCCCTCGAATACGGTAGCATACAACCGGGCAGGGTCTATTTTCAGCACATCGACCAAATACTCCCACGCCCAGTCGATAGCTTCTTTCTTGAAATAATCACCGAACGACCAGTTACCCAGCATCTCAAACATGGTATGGTGATAGGTATCCAATCCTACCTCTTCCAAATCGTTGTGCTTCCCGCTCACTCTCAAACATTTTTGTGAATCGGCTACCCGTTTGTATTTCGCCGGGGCATTCCCCAGAATAATGTCTTTAAATTGGTTCATACCCGCGTTGGTAAACATCAACGTAGGGTCGTCTTTAATCACCATCGGGGCCGAAGGTACGATTTGATGGCCTCGTTCCCTGAAAAAATCCTTAAACGATTCACGAATCTCTTTGGCTGTCAGCATAACAATTCTATTAAATTAAGTTCTTCGGGCAATCTATTCCGTTATCGAAACAGAAATCGCCAATGCGGTCTATTAATATTCCCAAAAACAATTTGCAAAAATAGCTCAAATTATTATTTTTGTGCCCATGTGCAGCTAAAAAAATGTTTCAAAACATATTTTTGACACTCTATAAGTGCTTCTACCGACAAGATTGAGGCGAAATATTCATGAGCAAAAAAATATTTTACATATACAATCCCAAAACACTGACCTATGAACGGGTATATCCCTCTCTTCGCCAGCGTATCGCTGTCGTCCTGCGACATCTATTCATCGGCTGTATTTTGAGCATCGGTGTCATTGCGGCCTTCTATTTTTGGTTCGGTTCTCCCAAAGAAGAGATTCTGAAAATCGAGAACGAACAAATGAAAACTCAATACAAACTCCTCTCCAAGCGGGTCGATGCGGCTTTGGAGGTCATGAGTGATTTGCAACAGCGCGATGACAATATGTACCGGGTTGTCTTACAGGCCGAACCGGTCAACGCCGAAGTCAGAGACAACGGGATATACAACCCCAGCCGATACGAAGACTTGTTGCAAATGAGCGATGCCGAGTTGGTGGTCTCTACCAGCCAGAAGGTGGACAATTTGGCCCGACAGGTTTACGTGCAGTGCAACTCCATGAATGAACTCATGAAATTGGCTCAGGGCCAAGAAGAGAGGTTGAAACATATCCCGGCCATACAACCGGTTGCTAACAAAAACTTGAAACGGACAGCTTCGGGGTATGGCTACCGGGTCGATCCCATCTACAAAACCGCCAAATTCCATGAAGGTATGGACTTTGCCGCCAACATAGGAACTCCGGTCTATGCCACAGGAAACGGACGTGTCATCGAAACCGGCTGGCAACAAGGATATGGCAACACCGTCGTTATCGACCACGGGTATGACTACAAAACCCGGTATGCCCATTTGAGCAAAATATTGGTTCGACAAGGGCAAGAAATCATTCGAGGAGAAGAAATCGCCAAGGTAGGGAACACCGGAAAATCGACCGGCCCACACCTGCATTACGAGGTGCTTTACAAAGGGAAGCCCGAAAATCCCATTAACTATTATTTCTTCGACCTTTCGCCCGAAGAGTATGACCGCATGATTCAACTTGCAGAAAATCAAGGCCGTGTAATGGATTAAAAAAACAAACAGATGAAAAACCCAGAGAGCGACAAACAAAAGCTATATTATACTATCGGTGAAGTGTCTGAGATGCTAAACGTAAACCAGTCTTTACTACGATATTGGGAAACGGAATTCAAAACCATCAAACCCAAACGTACCCCGAAAGGGACCCGATACTACTCACAAAAGGATATTGAGGAGATAAAACTTATCCAGTTCCTGCTAAAAGAGCGGAAATTGAAAATCGAGGGTGCCAAACAGGTTTTGAAAAACAAACGTGAAAATGCCGTCCGCATGAAACAGGCGGTCGATCGGTTGAAATCGATCAAAGCCGAATTAATCGACATTATCGAGGAGTTGGAATAGCCATGATTTCTTGTATCGCCTGAATAAGCGGGGAAGGGTATATACCCCCAAAAGAAGCCCCAACACGGCCCCACAACTGTTGGCCCAAAAATCGTACCAATCGGCACTCCTGCCCATCGTCATCGCTCCTTGCAACAGTTCCATCAATCCGCCCCAAGCCACGGCACCGCAAACCAACCACAACAGTTTCGATGCGACAAAGCATCCCGAAATCCGGAACAAATCGTAACACCCTACATAAACAAGCCCCAAATACATGCACCCATGCACGAGTTTGTCGGCCCCCTCGAACAGTCGAAAGCCTCTTGCATGTACCGGGTCCTCGGCCAACGAGAGATAGGCAATCACAGCCAATACAACCAGCGTAGGGATATAGGGGAAAATCCTAAACTTTTTCATACGACATCTATATTCATTCTACCGGAGGCATCCTCCCTAAAAAAAGAAGAGTCCTCAACCTCACCCTCTCTTCGGGACGACAAATATAACACTTGCTCCCGGCAAAAGCAACTGCGGCCTGCCCGAACGGCAGAATATGTTATATTAACAACATATACCCGCCGCAAAATGTTTCATTTTCGCACCTAAAACAACAATTTGCTTTTTTATTCTCGGTTTTTAGAAGCAGATAAATTTAATTTTATATTTTTGCATTTATATTTGAGCCACAAAAAAGATGAGCGAACGAGTAAAATTTGCAACAAAATTAGGAGTGATAGCCACTACGGTAGGCTCGGCAGTGGGGCTGGGCAATATTTGGAGATTCCCCTATGAAACCGGCATGAACGGCGGAGGCGCCTTTCTATTGGTTTATATCCTGTGTGTGCTTATACTTGGAATCCCTGTGATGTGTGCCGAGTTCATTATCGGGCGACGGTCCAAATCCGACACGGTCGATGCATTCCGGAAACTGGCCCCCGGAAGCCGGTGGTATTACATCGGTTATATCGGGATAATAGCCTCTATCCTTATCTTGGGATACTATATGGTCATCTCGGGTTGGACGCTCGAATACCTCTTCCGTGCCCTCAGCAACAGCCTGACCGGGAAAACGGCGGCCGAATTCAGGGCCGAACAAAATGCCTTTATCCAAAGTGATTTCCGCCCGCTCTTGTGGATTTACCTCTTCCTCTTCATCAATTATCTGATTCTGGCCAAAGGGGTACAAAAAGGGATAGAGAAAATGTCGAACATACTGATGCCCTTACTGTTTGTCATTCTCATCGTCTTTTGCATACGTTCGCTCACTTTGCCGGGAGCCAACGAAGGATTGTCGTTCTTCCTCCACCCCGATTTTTCAAAAATCACCCCGCAAGTCATCGTCAGAGCCATGGGGCAGGCATTTTTCTCGTTGAGTTTGGGCATGGGGATTCTCATCACCTATTCCTCCTATTTCAGTACCAAAACCCATTTGATAAAGACCGCCGGCACAGTGGCCATACTCGACACGACCGTTGCCATTCTCTCGGGTGTGATCATATTCCCTGCCGTATTTTCCTATGGCTTGGACCCGGTCGCCGGTCCCGACCTCGTATTTGTAACCCTCCCCAACGTATTCAATCAAATGCCGGTATCGGCCCTGTGGTCGGGACTGTTTTTCCTGCTCCTTACCGTAGCGGCACTCACCTCGACAGTCTCTCTCTTCGAGGTTGCCGTCGCTTTCTTCATCAACTACATGCACTTCTCCCGAAAAAAAGCTACATGGGTAATGGTGACAATCGTTGCCATACTGAGCACTGTCTGCTCCCTCTCCATCGGGTCATGGAACCATATACGCATATTCGGGAAGAACATCTTCGACGCCTGCGACTATTTCTCGGCCATCATTTTGCTCCCGCTGGGCGGACTGTTGATAAGTATCTTTATCGGCTGGATATTGAAGCGAAACATTTCGCGCGAAGAGTTGACCAACCGGAACAAACTGCATGAGCCGTTATTCGGTGCAATCTTCTTCTGCATCAAATACATTGCTCCTATCATCATTATCTTGATCTTTTTATCGGGATTCGGCATTATCTGATGGCACTCAAAAACGACACTTTCTTCGCGCTATCGAAAGGCGAACGGCGAGCCGCCTTGCTGTTGGTTATCCTCTTGACAATCCTCGTAGGGGTGCGTATCATCTTGTATTTTACCGACTCAGGCCAACCACGGCCGACCACGGAATACGATTCGTTCAAAACCGAGTTGGAGGAATTCAAACATTCTCTTTACAACCAAGAAGAAAAGAAAGAGAAAAACAGCCGAGGCGCAGTCAAGGACAACCACCCGCCGAGAAGTTTGAATCCTGTACCCCGTGAAGAATAGCGAGACAAAGAAGTTTTTTCAAATTCATACCTCACCATTCAACAAAAAGAGTTATCTTCGCTTAATGAAGCAGGCTTGACCCACACCAGAAACAGGGAACAACCCGGGAGGCTCACAAGGCGGCCTGTTCCCGCACCCGTAATACGACGAATATGTTGCAGAGGATACATAAAGAGCCGTTGTCGTTGAACCTTGGAGGAGAATTGATTTCGCTCTCGAGGCCCTTGGTTATGGGGATACTCAACGTAACTCCCGACTCGTTCTATGCCGGCAGCCGCACCCCCGAAAAAGAACAAATCGCTGCACGAGTCCGACAAATCATCGACGAAGGCGCCGACATCATCGACATAGGGGCATACTCTTCCCGCTCAAACGCCGACGACATCTCCCCCGACGAGGAGATGAAAAGGCTATCGACGGGCCTTGACATCATTCGCCGACTGTATCCCGAAGCCAAAATCTCGGTCGATACATTCCGCTCCGAAATCGCAACCCGCTGTGTACGGGATTACGAGGTACAAATCGTCAACGACATCTCGGGCGGCGAACTCGACCCGCACATGTTCGAAACCGTGGCGGAACTTAAAACCGCCTATATCCTCATGCACATGAAAGGTACGCCGCAAACGATGATGCGACAGACCCATTACGAACAGATTATCCCCGAGATGCTCTACTATTTCTCCCAACGTATCGCCCGTCTCGAAACCCTTGGCGTAAACGATATTATCGTCGATCCGGGATTCGGATTCGGGAAGAACCTCGACGACAATTTTCTGCTGATGAACCGTCTCGACGAGTTCTCTCGCATAGGTTTGCCCTTATTAGTGGGAATATCACGCAAATCAATGATATACAAACATTTGGAAATCACTCCCGAAGATAGCCTCAACGGGACTTCCGTACTGAACACCCTCGCCTTATTGGGCGGAGCCGATATTCTTAGGGTCCACGATGTCAAAGAGGCGGTAGAAGCCGTAAAAATAGTTTCAAAAACCATACAATCCATTGCATAGCACCATGTTTTCATTCGGCATAAAAGATATTATCGACATTCTCATCGTAGCCTTGCTCCTGTACACCCTCTACAAAATGATGAAGGAATCGGGCACCATAAGCATCTTCACCGGCGTATTGGCTTTCGTGGGCGTATGGATCGTCGTAACTCAAATTCTCGACATGCGGCTTATCGGCTCCATCATGGACAAGTTCATGAGTGTGGGTCTGCTCATTCTCGTCATTCTGTTTCAAGACGAAATAAAACGTTTCTTGGTACAACTCGGGTCTCACAAACGCTGGCAATTTTTCCTTCACTTCTTTCTCAAACACAAGGAGAATCAGGACAAACCCTACATCATGCCCATCGTACAAGCCTGTATGAACATGGCCAAAACAAAAACCGGAGCTTTGATTGTTATCGAACAAGGAATATCGCTCGACAACTACAAAAATACCGGCGACATGATCAATGCCAATGTAAATGCCCGGCTCATCGAGAATATATTTTTCAAAAACAGCCCGCTACACGACGGAGCCATGATCATCGCCGACAGCCGCATTGCCGCGGCCGCCTGTATCCTGCCGGTATCGCACAACAACCGCATACCCAAATCGATGGGACTGCGACATCGCTCGGCCTTGGGGATTACCGAAGTGAGCGATGCCCTCGCCGTGGTCGTATCGGAAGAAACCGGCAATATATCGCTTGCCCACAACGGAAAGATTACTACGAAAATATCGGGTAAAGACCTCGAACGAATGCTCAACCAAGAGTCTATCGACTGACAGGCGGCATGCCTCCCGGATTCCATTCCCCGCACAAATAAGGAATCGAGGAGCCCCTCTTTTTCGACCCTATTGCCATAAAAAACGGAGGCGCAAACCTACGGTTTACACCTCCGGATGAATCGTATCGGATTGAGCGACTACCGATTGGCCCGTTTCCGCTCGATCTCGTCCAGAATGATTTTGCGCAAGCGCAAGTGGTGGGGAGTCACCTCTACATATTCGTCTTCTTTGATATATTCGAGAGCCTCTTCCAAACTGAAAATAACAGGAGGCACAATACGCGCCTTGTCGTCGGCACCCGAAGCACGCATATTGGTCAACTTCTTCGACTTGGTCACATTCACCACAATATCGTTGTCTTTGGCATTCTCGCCCACTACCTGCCCGGCATAAACCTCCTCTTGCGGGAAGATAAAGAACCGCCCCCGGTCTTGCAATTTGTCTATGGCATAGGCATAGGCCGTACCCGACTCCATCGCAATCAACGAACCGTTGGTGCGGCGGTCGATGTCGCCTTTCCACGGCTGATATTCCAAAAAACGGTGCGCCATAATGGCCTCGCCGGCCGATGCCGTCAGCACATTGGTACGCAACCCGATGATGCCACGCGAGGGAATATGAAACTCGATATGAATGCGGTCGTTCTGCGTAGTCATCGACACCATCTCGCCCTTTCGGCGGGTAACCATGTCGATAATCTTGCTGGCATACTCCTCGGGCAGATTGATGGTAAGCAACTCTACCGGCTCGCACTTTTGCCCGTCGATTTCCTTAATAATGACTTGCGGCTGTCCCACCTGCAACTCGTAACCTTCGCGGCGCATGGTCTCGATCAAAACCGACAAATGCAACACGCCACGGCCATAAACCGTCCATGCATCGTCGCTGTCGCCACGCTCTACCCGCAAAGCCAGATTCTTGTCGAGCTCCCGTTTCAAACGGTCGGCAATATGGCGCGAAGTAACATATTTGCCGTCTTTCCCGAAGAAAGGCGAATCATTGATCGTGAACAACATCGACATCGTGGGTTCATCGATGGCAATTCTCGGCAGCGGCTCGGGCTCGTTCAAATCGGCAATGGTATCGCCAATCTCGAAATTCTCGATACCGATGAGGGCGCAAATATCGCCCGAACCTACCGACTGAACTTTTGTACGGCCCATTCCCTCGAATACATCGAGTTCCTTGATGCGCTGCTTCACTACCGAGCCATCTTTCTTGCACAAAGCCACGTCCATACCCTCTTTCAACTCTCCACGATGCACACGGCCCACCGCTATCCGGCCCACATAAGGAGAATAGTCGAGCGACGTAATCAGCATTTGGGGCGTACCTTCGAGATACTGAGGCTCGGGTATATACTCGATAATGGCATCGAGCAATGCCGTAATGTTATCGGTAGGCTTGCGCCAATCGGTCGAGAACCAACCCTGTTTGGCCGAACCGTATATCGTAGGGAAATCGAGTTGTTCCTCTGTTGCGTCGAGACTGAACATCAAGTCGAGAACCATCTCCTGCACCTCGTCGGGACGGCAATTGGGCTTATCGACCTTATTGATTACCACCACGGGTTTCAAACCTATCTCGATAGCCTTCTGCAACACAAAACGGGTTTGAGGCATCGGGCCCTCGAAAGCATCGACCAGCAACAAACAACCGTCGGCCATGTTGAGCACACGCTCTACCTCGCCGCCAAAATCGGCGTGCCCCGGAGTATCTATGATATTAATTTTATAATCCTTGTAACGAATAGAAACATTCTTGGAGAGAATCGTGATACCTCGTTCACGTTCCAAATCATTGTTATCCAATATCAACTCACCGGAATTCTGGTTCTCGCGAAAAAGGTTTCCGGCCAACAACATCTTGTCCACCAAAGTAGTTTTACCGTGATCGACGTGAGCGATAATCGCAATGTTTCTGATTTTCTGCATATAACCTATTTTAACCGCGTAAAGTCTTGCCTGTCAAACGATACGCCCGCATGCCGCAAGCCTTTACTTTTGGAGTGCAAAGTTACGATATTTTTTTAAAATGATACAGCACTCTCTGCCGCTTTTAACGAACCGCCTCAAAAAAGGTAAATGCTATATGCCATTCTCTTGCTTGAAAAAAAACTTTATCCCCAACCTTCACGAAGGAATTCCTCCCCTCACTCGCCCGAAGCCATTGAAACACCCCCTCTGTCTTGCCTTAAACAAATCGGAGATTCTTTAAAAAGAGTCTCTATTTTTTTGAAAACTCAAAAACAAATGATTACCTTTGTGCGCTCAATAATTTATTAACAACAAAACTCAAAGAGATGTATTTAGATTCTGAGAAAAAGAAAGAGATCTTTGGGAAATACGGAAAGTCCAATACTGATACTGGCTCACCCGAAGCGCAGATTGCATTATTTTCCTACCGTATAGCCCATTTGACTGAGCACTTGAAGTCAAATCACAAAGATCATAGCACTGAACGAGCTCTTAAAATGTTGGTAGGTAAACGTCGTCGTTTGCTCGACTACCTCATCAAGGTGGACATCAACCGTTACCGTGCCATCATTGCTCAAAAAGAGTTGGGTATCAGAAAGTAATTCTTTACACTACACAGCAAAAAGAAAAGCGATTCGACATCTCGAATCGCTTTTTTTGTATCCTTACTTACCGAAGGTATCGGCGAGGGACGCATGGAGGCGGAGGCTCACCCGCCTCTAATCAATCGTCGTAACGCTTCAACACATAACCATAAGCCGAATTCTCGGAATAATAGCTACTATAAAGTATCAGCGTCGTGGCGTAGTCTTCGTCCCGGCCGTAAGCCGACAGGCCGAGGTACACGTAACAATGCCCGTCCAACAATTCATACACGGTACAACCCTCGACATAATCGTTCAATACATCGGAGTATTTGTACCCGAATCCGAAATCGCACAGCCCCCGGCCATCGAGTTCACAATCGCAAGTATAGTCGGTAATCTGAATCGACGGACGTTCCGAGCCTCCCATGATGACGTAGTCGAGAGTTACCGGCTGCGAAAAATGGAAGTGGGCCTTCCCGTCGGAAAACTCGACCCACTCGAGCGAGCAAGAGACCGAACCGCCATCTTCAACGCTCTCCATCTCACCCGACACGCTGCGAATCTCGCCGGCATCTACTACCCGCCATTTCCCAGCCAAAGCCGTGGTATAATTACTCTGTATAGGTTCGTCGTCGCCCCCGAAAAGTTCGTCTATTAATTCGCCGCATGAGGTCAAAGAGAACATTGTCAAAGACATCGATAACAGCCCCAATACACTATTTTTCAATTTCATATTTTTCATAACCTCTCATTCGACATGACAAATTCTGCGACTAATCGTCGTAGCGTTTCATTTCATAGCCATAGTTGGACGAGCTATAACTGTTGTCGCTGTAAAGAATCAACGTAGTAGCATAATCCTCGTCTTTGCCATAAGCCCACAGATTGGCTTGATAACGAAACATCTCGCCTTCGCCCGTAACATCGACCCACTCTTTGTAGGTTTCGTGATAGGCACTGCCGTCTTCCGACTCAAACCCGAATACGAACCCGACGAACCCCTCGCCATCGAGATAACACGGGCAGGTATAATCGGTCATTTTTTCCGATGGCAAAACCTCTCCATTCAGACTCTGGCGGTTCAATACCACCTCGCTCGAAAAATGGAAATGAGCCTGACCGTTGGAAAATTCAATCCATTCGAGCGAGCAAGGCGCTTCTTCGCTCACATAAGCCATCTCACCTACGGGGTTCTCGACATAACCGGCTTTCACTACCCGCCATTTACCGGCAAGGGCTGTCGAATAGTTGTTCTGAATAGGTTCGTCATCACCCCCGAACAGCTCGTCCATTAATTCGCTACACGACGTGAATGCCATCATGGTCAGAAGCAGCCATGACACTCCCAACAATTTTCTTATTCTTTCCATATTCTTACGATATAAATGATTATTTACAAACTATTTATCCTATCTGCACTTTCCCTCTTCAAAGGGCAATCGTATTATGCTTCAAAGATACCATTTTTATAAATAGCCATCCCCCGGAAAAGCAATATTTTTTTACATACGACAGCCTTCCCACTCCTCTCCCATCATAAGCCGAGGCCGGTATTATCGTGCAGATAATACCGGCCTCGAAATCCCCTCTGTCGATAACTTTTATATCCTTTCCAAGACTGTCTGAATAAGGTCCGAAACAGCAGTCTTGTAATTGGGATTGGCATGATGAGCCACTCGATTGGCAATAATACTGCACACGGTCATGGCTTTATGGCCCATCAGTTTTGCCAACCCGGCCAATGCCGAACTTTCCATTTCATAGTTGGTCACCACATGAGAGCCATATTTGAAAGCCTCGATTTTCTTATTCAACTCAGGATCGGCCAGCGGCAAACGCAACTCACGTCCCTGAGGACCGTAAAAACCATTTGCCGATATGGTCACTCCCCGCACCATATCTTCACCGCCGATACGGGCGACCAATTCGGAATCGGCATCGACAACATAAGGTGCTGCCCACAAAGGATTCCACTTGACGGCCTCACAAAATGATTTCTCAAAATCGAGATCGCACACTTCGTTTCGCCCGGCATAAAAATTAAGCACACCGTCGAACCCGATAGATTTCTCCGAAATGACCGGAGTCCCGATAGGTACGTGAGGTTGCAATCCGCCCGAAGTTCCTACCCGCACAAGAGTCAATTGGCGGAACTGGGGTTTTTCATACCGGGTGGTAAAATCGATGTTGGCCAGCGCATCGAGTTCGTTGACCACAATATCGATATTGTCGGTACCGATACCGTGCGACAGGCACATGACGGGTTTCCCTTTATAGGTTCCGCCAATGGTATGAAACTCGCGGCTCGACACTTCGAAATCCCGGGTATCGAAAAACGAGGCTACCAAATCAACCCGACCGGGGTCGCCTACCAAAATGACTTTATCTCTCAATTGCTCGGGGAGCAAATGCAAATGGAACACACTGCCATCGGCATTAATAATGAACTCTGATTCTGGAAAATGTTTCATAACTGTTTTTTTTTACACGGCCGCTATCAAGCGACAAAACTCGAAGATACTAATTGTAGGTGTATCTGCGAAATGGTTTACACTAATTTTTCACATATAAGGTTCTCTATAAGAAAAAGGCAGTCGCCTTTCTCCTGTATAAGGAGAAAGACGACTGTTTGGGTATTGCTGCATCAAGATTTTTTGGCCGCCGGTTTCTTTGCAGATTCGGCATTCTTCGTCTCTTTCTCCTTTTTAGCCTCGGCCCGTTTGGAGTGTCGTTCAATCCGAGCCGACTTCAACTCTTTCTGTAACATCTCTATCTCGGAGGCTTGGTTTCGAATCGTCGTCAACAACGCATTCAATTCTTCGTTTTCAATCGATTCGGGATATTGGGCCTCTACCCGCACGATAAAGTCGCTCAGTACATTCATATAGTTTATAAACGCTTCATACGGCGTGTCATACGGGCTGTAATGGCTGTGTACGGCGCCATCGGAGAGGTACTTCGTACACATGTAATAGAAGTGGTCGCTGGCTTGCAGGTAATACCAGTCCTGTTTCAGACGGCGGTCATCGCACAACCGTACACGCTCGGCTACTGAATACAACTTGTGGAAGGCTTCGTTTTGCAAGGTATTTCCCAACCATGCACTCACGTCGCGTGCTTCATCGGCCCACGACATGGGATAAGGAACCGAGAGGGCATCGACCGGTTTCAATTTGCTGATGGCTTCGGTAGGTGTGCAGAACCCTACGCCCTCCTGCTCGGCAAAACGGGGTAAGGCTTTCATGAACTCGAAGATTCCCGATTCACGGGGTTGCAACTCACCCAGCGTCTCGTAATTCATAAAGAGGTTGATAATAGGCTCTTCTTCGGGATAGTTCTTTATCCATGAGATAAATTTATCGGCGGTCAGAGGATAGTCGCTCCATTCATAATTGGAGAAGCGGAACGAAATATCGTCGCTCATCTTATAGTTTTTCAACAGCATTTTCAGCTTGGGAGCCGCAGCCGAACAATAGAGGTAGTTGGGGCTCTTCCAACCCAAAATATGTTTGGCACCCTCGGTAATCACACCCTTGAATCCCATCGAAGCAATCATCGAAGCAATGTCGTCGGAGAAAATCAACTCGGTATTGCGGAATACTTTGGGTTTTACGCCGAAGAGTTGTTCGATCTTTTCGTCGTGATGTTTTACCTGTATCCTGAATTCCTCGGGGTCACACAACGAAGCCAACGAGTGAGCATAGGTCTCTGACAGGAATTCCACACAGTCGGTTTTCACCAACTCTTTCATGCTGTCGATAAACTCGGGCACATAAAGTTCAAGTTGCTCCAATGCCACACCCGATATGGAGAAAGCCACCTTGAATTTTCCATTGGCATTCTTAATCATTTCGAGCAAGGTCGCATTGGCCGGCAAATAGGAGCGTTGTGCAATGCGCGTGATAATATCGTCGTTGGCGAAATCATCATAGTAATAATGGTCATTACCGATGTCGAAGAAACGATAGCGTTTCAATCGGAACGGTTGATGAATTTGAAAATAGAAACAAATAGTTTTCATATAAGGTTGTATTTTTTCCGTTAGTTATTATTGCGCATCACACTGTGGTAAATGTCGATCACCTTTTGGCCGGCATATTTCCATTTGATTTCATTTACCTCCCGTTCGCCTTCCTCGCGCAATTGTTTATAGATGGCCGGGTAAGTAATGATCGAGTAAATGGCATCGGCCATGGCATCGATATCCCAATAATCGGTTTTAATGACATTGGTCAAAATTTCGGCACAACCCGATTGTTTCGAGATAATCGATGGCACGCCCACCTGCATGGCTTCGAGCGGAGAGATACCGAAGGGTTCCGAAACCGAAGGCATGACATACACATCGCTCGCTTTCAGCATCTCGTACACCTGCCGGCCTCTCAAGAATCCGGTAAAGTGGAATCGGTCGGAGATGTTCCGTTGAGCCGCCAAATGAATCATCTTGTTCATCATATCGCCGCTCCCGGCCATGACAAACCGCACTCGATTGGTCTTGCGCAACACGCGGGCCGCAGCCTCCACAAAGTATTCCGGGCCCTTCTGCATGGTAATACGGCCCAAGAAAGTGACCACTTTCTCTTTCGGATTGTGTGGCATCTCTATGGATTTGATCTCTTCGCTCAGAGGCTCCACCGCGTTGTGAACCGTAGTTACCTTAGCCGGGTCGATGTGATACTTCTCGATTACGGTCTGGCGGGTGAGATTGCTCACCGTGATAATGTGGTCGGCATGCAACATACCATCGCGCTCGATATTGTAAACCGTGGGGTTCACATTTCCCCGGCTCCGGTCAAAATCGGTTGCATGCACATGGATTACCAGCGGCTTGCCACTCACTTGTTTGGCATGAATACCGGCCGGATAGGTCAACCAGTCGTGCGAATGGATCACATCGAACTGTTCCGTGCGGGCTATCACACCGGCAACAATCGAATAGTTGTTGATCTCTTCCATCAAATTGTCGGGATAGCGCCCCGAAAATTCAATACAGCCCAGATCGTTTGTTTTCAAATAATTAAAATCTGCATATATATGGCTGCGAAGGTCGAAATATTCTTGGGGGTCCATACAGTAACCGTATCGTTGCTGCACATAATCCCAACTTACATCACGCCACGCAACAGGGGTATTGGCTGCCCCTATAATATGAGCAAAAGTTTTATCCTCATCTCCGTATGGCTTAGGTATGACAAAGGTGATCTCCATATTGCCACACTCTGCCATGCCTTTGGTCAGTCCATAACTGGCCGTGCCCAAACCTCCCAAGATATGAGGGGGAAATTCCCAACCGAACATAAGCGCTTTCATAGGTATCGGATATTAGGCTTTACATGTTATACTTCTTCAATAATTTCAATACTCTCAATATTTCACCGACGTTGGCTGCATAGCTAATCGCTCCACGACCGGCAAAAGGAGGATTCCCATCGAACAATTCGGAGATGGAACCGATACAAGTCTGCGACATCTCATCTTCAAAGCCGATGAGCATACGTTCCAAGAACGAAACGCCACTGATACCGAATATCTTCAAATAGGCATCGGCATAAGCCCCCATCAACCACGGGCGGGCGGGGCCTTGGTGATAGGCATATTCCCGCTCGGTTTGCGAACCTACATAGGTAGGATTGTATCCGTAGCTCTTGGGACTAAGGGTACGAATTCCCTTGGGGGTCAACAACTCGCGGGTTACCACCTCCAACGCGCGTTTACGCTGCCGCTTGTCAAGCGGCGAATAGTCGAGCGACAAGGCTATCAACATATTGGGTCGTACGCTCCAATCGGACATCGGGCCATCGACATAGTCGATCAGATAGCCATAATCGTTCAGGAACGTGCTGACAAACGACTCGCCCGCCTTGTCGGCAATGGCATTCCATTGCTCGACCTTCGAGGCCAACTCCTTATCGTCGGCAAAGAGTGCTACGGCAAATTTCAGGGCATTATACCACAAGCCGTTGAATTCTACCAAATAACCGCTCCTCGGGTTTACGGGACGCCCGTCGACAACGGCATTCATCCACGACGCCACTTTGTCTTTTCCATTGGTATAGAGTAGACCGTTATCATGCAGGAAAAGATTGGGGTGTTTCCCCTTGATGATATGTTCCAAAATATCAATCACAAACCGGCCATATTTCCCACGACACACCTCCATACCTTTCTCTTTGGCATAGTGGTAGATAGTCCATAAAGCCCACAGCGGTATATCGGGCAAATCGATTTCACCAATTGTCTCGTCGAGTTCGCCTGTCGTCATAAAACGCCGCAAAGCTTTCTCCGAAGAGGCCATCACATCATCAAAGGTCTTTTCATCGCCTATCGCCAATGTACAGCCCGGCAAAGCGATGAACTGATCGCGAGCCCTGACTCCGAACCACGGATAACCGGCCAGCAGATAATGGCCTTTCTTCATCTTGAAATAGAACTGTTGTGCCGAGTTTTTCAAACAGTTGTAGAAACTCGACCGGCACATGTGCCGGCTGGCAAGTTCTTCATCGTAGGTACGGGTAAGCGTACGGGGTTTGGCCTCGACCGTCCCGGCCGAGAAGATAATGCTCTCTCCCTTCTTAATAGGAATTTCGAAATAGCCCGGCACATAAAGATCTTCCTGATAAGGATAACCCCGCTCTTGGTCTTTGATATATTCTATCCCTTTGTACCAATGGGGATCGAATACGAATTTCGGCTCTTTATTGAACTGCATGTACAACCGGGGATAGCCTTGGTACAAGCAGCAACTTATGCCGTTGGCAGCCTCCTCATACCGTTGGTCGAGCACATAATTCTCCACACACAACTCATTGGCGTTACGGAATGCGAGGAACGGGCGGAATTGCAATATCGTCGGCGAGTGGGCATCGACCAGCGTATATTTGATCAATATACGGTTTTCATGCGAAATAAACACTTTCTCCTTGGTCAGGATTACTCCGCCCACGCGATACATCGTCTGAGGCACAGACTCGCAATTAAACTCTCGAATGTACTTATGCCCATTAGGGCTGTAACAGTCACCTCTATATTTGTGCAAGCCCAAATTAAAAGCGGCCCCGTGCTGAATTACAGTCTCGTCCAAAGAAGACAACATCACATGGTTATCCTTATCCAACTCGGGAATGGGAATAACCAGCAAACCATGTTGCTTACGAGTATTGCAATCAACAATAGTCGTACAATGATAAGCCCCCGATTTATTGGTTCGCAGCATCTCTTTCGGGAGCGACCATTCGAGGTTTATCATTAAGTTTTTGTCAAATTTCAGATAACTCATATTTCTATTCAATTACTCTGTCGTTTTCCGTTTAGTTTAGTTTCTTCCCTCACTAAGTAAAAACGGGTGTTTTTCACAAGTTGCCGTAAGTTTTAGAAACCGGTTTTAATATTTGTTACGAATTTAACACAACCTACCCTAAAAAACAAACATTTTGCCACCGAAAAAGGCATGTTTTTCAACATATATCTACAATAAACAATGAATCAGCAATTTAGAACTATTACAAAATAGAAAGAGTTCCGACAATTATCGGAACTCTTTCGGTCGTATGATACTATTTTTACAGTTTCACCACACGCTCTACACAGTCGCCGGTCCGTACCAAATAAACACCTTTGGACAATCCCGACATATCGATTACCGTTGTGCCTTCTACCGGCTCGGTAACCGAAACAACATGACCGGCCAAACTATATATGTAAATAGGAGCATCGGCTGCATTTACATAAAGCGAACCGGATACGGCTGTCGGATAGATACGCACTTCCGATTTTACCGATTCTACTGCCGTATAACCCGGGTCTTGGTCGGTAAATACAGGATAGCCGTCGTTAAGTTGAGGATCTACTTTCCAGTATAAGAATTCATAAGAATATTCATACATGTCATTATAAGTTCTCACTCCATCATTCAACAATGCGGCAAAGGCTTCACTCTTCATCTCATCGGCACTTTTTGCCTCGCCAACATAAGAACCTTCTGTGGCTACGCAAGTCGACAGATAGAAGAGATTATTCAACTCGCCATAGCGGTTCGGAGCAATTGGATAGGCCCAACCTTCGGTTGTCGATACCGAGCCCACATTGTAGCAGTTCTTTATCTCGGAATAACTAATCACATTATATCCCAAGATTCCTCCGACATAACCGGTTCCATCGAGTGTAATATCTGCTGCATTATAATTATTCCAAACCCAAACAAAGTCAGTTATATATCCAACAGCTCCGCCTACAAAAGAGTCATTATCAGGAACGCCATGAACAGTCACATCTGCATGATTACTACTATTGAAAATCAGCGAGATTCTTTGTTCTCCATTATAGATATCTCCCAAAGCATATCCGACAAGTCCAGCAGAATAAATATTATAAGACATATATGTACCGGTATTTACTACATCGGCCGTCACTGTTCCATAGTTCTCACACTCCTGAACTGTAGAGCTCGATAGATAACCGGCTATTCCGCCTGCATAACCTCTCGGTCCGTCAAAATTTATTGTGGCATAACTGATGCAAGAATTTATCACCGATTTATAGACATAAGCAACTATTCCACCTACATATGCAGCGCCTGAACCTTTCACAAAACAGTCATCAGCCAAAACAATATTCGAAAGAGTAGCTTGCCATACATTTCCGAAAAGGCCGGCAATAGCAAGATCGGCCGAGGTTATTTCACAATACAAATTATGGATTTCATAACCGCCTCCATAGAAGTTTCCTTGGAATGGAATGGTTGCCGTACCTATCGGCTCCCATTTCAAACCGGCCAGATCGATGTCGCTTGTCAGTGTAATGGTTCTCCCCGCAAATATATTACCTGTCTTTACTAAATAAGCCAACCCGGCCAACTGTGCAGGGGTAGAAATTTCAAAATCCGACAGCGATTCATTGTACCACGAGATGTCATAATTCCCTTCCGAGGTCCACCAACCGCCAGCCTCTATACCTTCGCCGAATACGGGATATCCGCTATTTTGCCCAGCTTGAATTTCCCACGAAAGGAGGGATGTCAACTCAGGATCGTTATTCATCAATGCGGTTGCATTCTCGGTCAGCAACGCGGCAAAATCGGCCGTTTTCATCTCAGCGGCCTGCATTCCCACACCTTTGGCATTCAATCCGGCTGTATCAACCACACAAGCTACATCGTAGTAAGCATTTTCAACGGTAGAGACACTATTGCAGGCAATCGGAGCAAAGGAAACCTTGGGTGTGACATCAGGATCTTCCAATACGCCCGTAGCCGCGAGTTTCCCGGTATTATAGACATTATTTACTCGAGTATAATCGGCACTTATACCTCCCACATAGAGCATAGGGGCCTGTCCCGAAATTTCGCCATGGTTATAGCCATTCTGTACAATAGAATTTACGGCAACCAAACCCGAAACAAATACTTCTCCGTAATCCGATTCTACCACAATTTTTCCGGCATTCGACGAATTATAAACCGGCTTATAAGAATTATCAAAGCCCAAAATACCTGCTGCGAATACCTCGGAATAAAGGCTTCGTACTTCTACTCGAGCCTTGTTATGACAATTGTCCATTTGCTCTCCACCAAATAGGCCACAGACTCCACCTACATAAAGAGACTGCGAGCCCGTAGCGACACTCAGCACAGAACAATCCTCGGCCAACGTGATATTTCGCATCTCTCCGTTATTATATCCAAACAATCCGCTTAACACCGAAGATGTCCCTTGTGCATAGGCATAGGCTTTTGTATTTATCGTCATATTGTGGATTGTATGGCCTCCGCCATCAAAATATCCGTAAAATACAGCTGTCGATCCCACTTTTCGGCTGTCGCGGCCGATAGGAACCCACAAGTGGCCGGCCAGATCGATATCATTGGCCAAGGTTACCGTTTTCCCGATAAATTCGTGACAGGTATTTACCAAATAGGCTAACCCGGCCAACTGCGCCGGAGTAGAGAGTGTAAACTCATATTGCGACTCGTCGTACCACGATATGTCGTAATTCCCCTCCGAAGTCCACCAGTTCGTGGCTACCTCTTTCTCTTGAGACAATTCCGGTCCGTTCGTACCCATTTGCCACCGATTCAACGACGCAACGAAAGGATCGCTCGAAACAATCTCCGTCACGCTTGTATTCAACGACGTCACAAACGAAGCCGAGAGCAAATCATCTTGTGCAAGAACTCGATCTGTATCGTCAACACCATCGGGCAAACAACCTTGTCGATAATAGCTGTTCTCAATAAAGGTTTCATCTTCTTCTCCGACAAGACCACCTATAAAAGATTCAGCGTCTTGCCGAGTTGCACTAAACGGAAGACTAAACCTATTTTGGTAACCCAACAACTGGTTATCTTCATACAATACCATGATCAACTCGGAAAATGTAGTTGATCTGAAATCGATTTGATTCTTATCTCCCGACAAACTTACCACGAGTTCTCCTTCCCGCTCCAATTCACTCTCTATGATTGTAGAATATGCAGTCTTATCCGACTTCGCCACAACCTGCTGCCCCATAGGAATATGCAATTCTCCATCAGACCCAAGACAACCATTCAATGTATATGTATTGTATGATGAAGGTTGAGCCAATACAATTGTGTAACCATCTATTGTTCCCCGTTTTGCCTTAACAGTCACATTGACTATGGTTTCGCCATCTATTGCCATAGAGGAAGATACCAACGCTTGGTAATCGCCCTCCCATGCATTCTCAGCAAATCGATTCAGTTGCCCATTAAAAAACGAAGCTACAAGTGAAGAGTTAACACTTTTACCCACCAATCCCCCGGCTGTAACTCCACATACCGTTGCATCGGAGCGGCAATTCATGATAACACTGTTGGTCATTTGCCCTGCAATCGAGCCCGCAACCGTACCATTCACATCGCAAGAAGACGAAAGAATGAGATTACGAATATCGGAGGATTGAACGACACCAAACAATCCTGCATAAGATTCTTGAGCCATACGCAATCCCGATATGATATGACCGCCTCCGTCAAACAAGCCGATAAAAGGACAATTCTTACCTGCGTCTATATATCCGATAGGAATCCATTGATGAGCGGATAAATCTATATCGGCCCCCAACCTGATCGTATTATACTGAAAACTTACCCCGTCGGCAACCAATCGCGAAAGTCCGGCCAATTGCGCAGGAGTAGTCAATACAAAATCATCTTGATTCGCGTCATACCAAGAAGTGTCGTAGTTCCCTTCGTTCCACCATGAGATATTTAAGTTACCCGACTCTTCCAAAACAGGTCCAGAATTACCCAAAGTCCATAAATTCAATAACACTCGAGCATTTGCCTCCGCTGCTTCGGTCACCCCTTCATTCAAGGCATCGACCAATACTTGTGATTGCATTTCGGCAGCTGTTTTTGCCGTCCCGTCTGTTTGCTCGGCTTCGGTAGCACAATCGTCGCGATAATAGCAGTCTTTAAAACCATATCCACCGTTGCCGGTCAAAGTTCCTACCCTTCCTGTTTCTTTTTGAAGCGAAAAAGGTAATTGCAACCACTCAAAAGCATATACATTTTCCCAATCTTCTGTTCCTACTACGCCGAATGAATCACCTTTTGTTGTTGAAATAGTAAGCGTCTGCCCGTCATCAGAAAGAGTACCGATAAACTCACAATTCACGAGATCCGATCCTTCTATACCATACAAAAAAAGAGCCCACGTATCCATTGTTCCCATATATTGTCCCGAAGGAATATGCAACAATCCATCTTCTCTTATTTTTCCCCCAAATTGGACCCGATATCCTTTAAACTGAATAAAGACGCTATCGGGATAGTTCTCCACCGGCGAAATAGTCATTTGAACACTACAAGAGTTCTCTCCCGTAGTTAGCTTATTCACGGCAGTACCCAAGAACGTACCATACCACCGACCGCTTTCCTTTTCCTTCTCAACAGAGCCATTAAACACACACAACCGGAAAGAAGAGGCATCACCTTCACCCGAAAAGCCTCCTGTATAAACTCCCGAAATCACGGCCTCGGAACAGCAATTCTCTACGATACCGCTTTCTATTCTCCCCGCAATCGAACCGGCTATATCTCCATTTATCCGGCAATCCGACGCAAACATCACATTGCGAATCTCGGCATTCATAGCATACCCGAATAAACCGGCATACTCTCTGTCGGCGACATTCAGCCCCGAAATCGTATAGCCCCGACCATCAAATACGCCCATAAACGGCACTTGTATTGTACCGGCAGGGACCCACTCATGGGCCGACATATCCATATCGGCGCCTAACCGGACGGTAATATTCTGTAAAGTACTACCCGAAGCAATCAAATAAGCCAATCCGGCCAACTGCTCTGGGGTCTGTAAACAATATTCCTCAGCAGGTGTACTTATCCACGAAATATCATAATTCCCTTCGTCAAGCCACGTCGAGGCAGCTTTCACAGCACGTTCTGCCGACTGTTTTGCCAACCTTTTCAATCTTTTCAACTCCTTGCCCGAAACCGCTTTGACAGGAATATCATTCTGCATCGAGCGAGGTTCCTTACAAATAATCGGTAACTCTTCTGCTACTCCGCTCTCTTGGTTATTACCAGCAATATCCGGTACCAAAGAGAGAAATTGAGGAGTCGTTTCGTTCAATACTCCCACGTGTGTCTGTACCCAATCAACTGACACAAACTTCTTTAACGGCTGATCGGCAGCCATGACCATACTAATGGCTACCAAACATAAACTTAATAGCGTAAACCATCTTTTCATACTTGAATAGATTTATGATTTTATACAATAACCTTGTGAATTCTATATCTATTAAGAACTAATGGGGAGAAGGGAAACATACTCGACCTCTGTTGAATTAATCATTGATTCCCCTTTTCCTTTTATCTACAAAGGAAGGAAAAAAAACGATATATGACAACTTTTATCAAATATTTTTTAATTAGTTTTTAACAATTAGCAAAAAACGGGGTAGTGTCACACAACCCCGTTTTTTATATGATATGATAAAAATTAAAACGATTCGAGCGCAATGGCCAAGTTCTGCAAAAACATACGCACCGAAAGGGCCAGCAGGATAATCCCGAAGAATTTACGCAGTACATAAACTCCGGTCTTCCCTAATATCCGTTCCAAAATATGGACATTGCGAATAACGATATAGATGACAATAATATTCAGTAACAGTGCCGCCAAAATACTACCCAGCCCATATAGTGCCCGCAAAGACAGCAACGTTGTGAACGAGCCTGCTCCCGCAATCAATGGAAAGACAATGGGGACTATCGATGCCGCGCCTTCGGGACCGTCGTTACGGAATATCTCGACTCCCAACAGCATCTCTATGGCCATCACAAAAATAACCAACGCACCGGCGATAGCAAACGACGAAATATCGACTTGGAACAATTCGAGAATCATGTTTCCCATAAACAGGAACGCAAGAAAAGTAATCAACGAATAAACGGCAGCTTTCCATGCAACAATATTTTGCCCTTTTTGCTTCATATCGATAATAATGGGAGTAAGCCCCGTTATATCAATCACCGCAAACAAAATAATAAATGCACTCAGAAAATCCTGAAAATTAAACGACATAATATCCATATTCTACACAGTTTAGGTATATTACAAAATGAATCCGACAAGACAAGACAACACGTTCCTGCCATTTTTGCAACCACAAAGTTAATGAAAAAAAAAGAAATGAATTCTTTCTAAACAAAGAAGATGTTTTTGCTTTTAGATCGAAACATCGTGAAAAAAATTTGTTAGTTTTGAAAAATCTAATCGTATCGCATATGAACAGCATGTATGATGTGTTATTACAGCTTCCTATTTTTCAGGGAGTGAGCCGAAACAAAATTTCGGAACTCATCGAGAAAATGAAATTCCATTTCCTCAAATATCCCGACAACGAAAGGATCGTTGCCGCTGGCGAAGAATGTAACCATTTGAAATTTCTTATCTCGGGAGAAATACGCTCGGAACTGATTACCCAAAACGAGAAAATGAAAATCACCGAAACGATACAGGCTCCCAATGTGATTGCCCCCGAACATTTGTTTGGCCGCGACACCTATTTCCCGGCCGATCTCTATGCCGTAGGAACGGTGGGTATCATGCAAATCGAAAAGCCGTCGGTAGTACAAATGTTGCAAGAAGAACCTATCTTCCTCATCAACCTGCTGAACATCCTTTCACGACGTTCGCAAAAAGCGCTCGAAAGTTTCACCGCGCTCTCGTCGAACGACCTCAAAGAGCGACTGGCTTTTTGGGTATTGAGCCTCACCCAACAAAAATCGACCGATATTCGCATCGTATGCAAACAGAAAGACCTTTATACCTTTTTCGGCGTACAACGCTCGGTCTTCCTCGCTACACTCGACGAGTTGAAAAACGACGGCATCATCGATTTCAACACCAAAGAAATCATTATTCTCGATCGTGCCCGATTGAGGGATATGCTGTTCGGCACAAGTAAAGATGACTTCTAAAACGCCATACTCTTGATAAAAAACGGGACCGATAAAGTCCCGTTTTTTTATCTTTCTCCCTCAAAGCAAGAAACCCCGGCACATGATGTACCGGGGTTTCTGTATCGAAAGGATTGACAGTACTCTTAATCTTCTTGTTCTACGCCCCATTGTTGTTTAGCCAGACGACGGTAGTTGTTGTAACGCCATTTAGCGTTGTCCTCGGCGGCTTGGAACAATTCGGCAGCTTCGGCAGGATATTGCTTCATTACCGATGCAAAACGGACCTCACCTTTCAAGAAGTCTTGGAACTTCGACCAGTCGGGTTCTTTGCTGTCGAGCGTGAAGGGGTTCTTGCCCTCGGCTTCCAACTCGGGGTTGTAACGCCACAAGTGCCAGTAACCACAAGCTACGGCAGCAGCCTCTTCGGCTTGCGATTTACCCATACCGGCTTTCAAGCCGTGGTTGATACAGGGTGCGTAAGCGATGATAATCGACGGACCGTTGTAGGCCTCGGCTTCGCGGATAGCTTTCAAGGTCTGAGCTTGGTCGGCGCCCATAGCGATTTGTGCGCAATATACATATCCGTAGGTCGAAGCGATAAGACCGAGGTCTTTTTTGCGAACGCGTTTGCCGGCAGCGGCAAATTTGGCGATAGCACCCACAGGAGTGGCTTTGGAAGCTTGTCCACCGGTATTGGAGTAAACTTCGGTATCAAGAACCAAGATATTTACATTCTTACCCGAAGCCAATACATGGTCGAGGCCACCGAATCCAATGTCGTACGAAGCACCGTCGCCACCGATAATCCACTGCGATTTCTTGATGAGGTATTGGCTCAACGAGGCGATCTCCTTGCAGATTTCGCACTTGTCGGCATTAGCCTTCACGATAGGTGTGATTTGAGCTTCGAGTTCGATCGAACGTTCGGTATTGTCCTTATCGGCAATCCATGCGGCGAACAGTTCTTTGGTTTCGTCCGGGCAATTGTCGCTTTCGATAGCCTGAGTCATCAGTTTTACCAGACGGTCGCGCATCTTCTCAACGGCCAAGGTCATACCCAAGCCAAACTCGCAGAAGTCCTCGAACAACGAGTTGGCCCAAGCGACACCTTTACCCTTTTCATTGGTGGTATAGGGAGTCGAAGGGATAGAACCCGAATAGATCGAAGAACAACCGGTAGCGTTGGATACCATTTCACGGTCGCCGAAGAGTTGAGAGATAAGTTTTACATACGGCGTTTCACCGCAACCCGAGCAGGCTCCCGAGAATTCGAACAGCGGAGTGGCGAATTGCGAATTCTTCACATTCGATTTAATATCTACCAAGTGTTGCTTGCTCTTCACATTGTCGGCGCAATAGTCCCAACGGGGAGCTTCGCTCAACTGGCTTTCGAGGTCGGCCATCGACAGGGCTTTGCCATTTTTGTTACCCGGACAAACATCTACGCAGTTGCCGCAACCCAAGCAGTCGAGCACATCGACCTGCATGCGGAAGTGCATACCTTTCATCGTTGCGGGGACTTTCATCTCGAGCGTCTCACCGGCTTTGAAAGGCGATGCGGCCAATTCGTTCTCGTCGAGGACAAACGGGCGAATCGAAGCGTGAGGACATACATAAGCGCACTTGTTACATTGGATACAGTTCTCGCCGTTCCATACGGGCACAAAGGCCGATACTCCACGTTTTTCATATTTGGCAGTTCCGGCAGGCCAAGTACCATCTTCGATACCCGAGAAGGCCGAAACGGGCAGATCGTCGCCGGCTTGTGCATTGATCACTTTCACCACGTTTTCTACAAAAGCGGGTGCTTTGCTTTCGGCTTTTTCGTCATCGGGGAGATTGGCCCAT
Organism: uncultured Barnesiella sp.; assembly: GCA_944320995.1. Taxonomy (GTDB): domain Bacteria; phylum Bacteroidota; class Bacteroidia; order Bacteroidales; family Barnesiellaceae; genus Barnesiella. Next base: position 85,754 of record CALUJQ010000004.1, read on the forward strand.
GCAGCATCGACCGTCACTTGTTCATACTCACCACCACGATCTACGGCAGCATAGTTCTTGTTCACCACATCTTCGCCCTTCTTGCCATAAGACTTCACGATGAACTTCTTCATTTGCTCGATAGCCAAATCTACGGGAATAACCCCCGTGATACGGAAGAATGCCGATTGAAGGATCGTATTGGTACGGTTGCCCAAACCGATCTCTTGTGCAATCTTTGTAGCGTTGATTGTATAGAACGAGATATTTTTTTGAGCCAACGTGCGTTTTACGTTGTTGGGCAGGTGTTTTACCAACTCGTCGGCCGTCCAGATCGTATTCAGCAAGAAAGTACCGTTCTGACGGATACCGCGCAATACATCGTACATGTGCAGATAGGCTTGTACGTGGCAAGCTACGAAATTGGGGGTATTTACCAAATAGGTCGAGCGAATGGGGGTATCGCCGAAACGCAGGTGCGAGCAGGTGAAACCACCCGATTTCTTCGAGTCGTAGGAGAAGTAGACTTGGCAATATTTGTCGGTATTGTCGCCGATAATCTTTACAGAATTTTTGTTGGCGCCTACCGTACCGTCGGCGCCCAAGCCATAGAATTTAGCCTCGAAAATACCTTCGCCACCCAATGCCAACTCCTCTTTCGGAGGGAGCGAGGTGAAGGTAACATCATCGACGATACCGATGGTAAAGTGGTTTTTGGGTTCGGGCAAGGCCAAATTCTCATATACCGACAGGATTTGAGTCGGAGTGGTATCTTTCGAAGCCAAACCGTAGCGACCGCCTATGATAAGCGGGGCATCGGCTTTACCATAGAATACATCTTTCACGTCGAGGTACAACGGCTCGCCGTTTGCTCCCGGCTCTTTGGTGCGGTCGAGTACAGCCACACGTTTGGCAGTCTTAGGCATGGCCGACAGGAAGTGTTCGGCCGAGAAAGGACGGTACAGGTGAACAGCCACCAAACCTACCTTCTCACCCTTGGCCATCAAATAGTCGATAGCTTCACGGGCAGCCTCGGTAACCGAACCCATAGCGATAATCACGCGGTCGGCATCTTCGGCACCATAATAGTTGAACAGGTGGTAATCACGGCCTGTGATCTTGTTAATCTCTTGCATATAGTCTTCCACGATAGCGGGCACAGCTTCGTAATATTTGTTGGAAGCCTCACGATGTTGGAAGAATGTATCGGGGTTCTCGGCCATACCACGCATAACCGGAGTCTCGGGATTCAAAGCACGGGCACGGAACTCGGCCAACGCCTTTTGGTCGATAAGCGGAGCCAAATCTTCGTTCTCGAGGGCTTCGATTTTTTGAATCTCATGCGATGTACGGAATCCGTCGAAGAAATTGATAAAAGGTACTCTCGAACGAATCGTAGACAAGTGTGCTACACCGGCCAAATCCATTACCTCTTGTACCGATCCTTCGGCCAACATGGCAAAACCGGTTTGACGGGTTGACATCACATCTTGGTGGTCACCGAAAATAGAGAGCGAGTGAGATGCCAACGTACGAGCCGACACGTGGAATACGCAGGGGAGCAATTCTCCGGCAATCTTGTACATATTGGGAATCATCAACAGAAGTCCTTGTGACGCCGTGTAAGTGGTCGTTAATGCACCAGCCTGCAACGAACCGTGAACGGCTCCGGCGGCTCCACCCTCCGATTGCATCTCCTGTACGAGAACTGTCTCGCCGAAGATATTTTTACGTCCGGCAGCAGCCCATTCGTCCACATACTCAGCCATCGTCGATGACGGAGTGATAGGATAGATGGCAGCCACCTCAGAAAACATATACGAGATATGTGCTGCGGCTTGATTACCATCGCATGTCAAAAATTTTTTCTGTTTACTCATCTTTTCTTGTTATTAAGTATTAATATTGTTTTTTCTCTTTTCTCAAATCAGTACACAAATCCGAACAACCACAGCGGTATTAAGTTTTCGCTGCCGATTCTCAAATCGTCTATCGCATAATAGAACCGGGGATTGATACGGTTGCGGGGGACATTGCCCTGCACTCTGAACAAATGCTCTCTGTTTACCAAAAACTGCGCATTCTTACTCCCCATATTCAACCGGTTATCCTTGTGCAACGTGTTGTAGAAAAAGGTCTCACGAACCGACTGTGCATCGACTTGAACCGAACGGTTGGAATATATAATATTGGTATTGTGCATATAGACCATGGCCGGTTTCTTGGGAAACTCTTCGCCCTCGCGATACAGCATATTGATGAGACGGGCATCTTTCAGGCTTTTGATGTAATTCATCACCGTTGCCCTCGACACCTGTATCTTTTTGCTCAACTGGCTTACATTGGTCGGAGCCGGCGATTGAACCGACAACAGGTACATCAAACGCCGCACCTTGGGGAGATATGACAACTCGATCTGCTTGATCAACAGAATATCTACCTCCATAATCATGTTGATATTCTTCACCAGATTCTCCGAAAAATTGGATTTGTCGAGGAAAAAAGGATAATATCCATGATGCAAATATCCCGGGAAATAGTCCAGTGGATTCACCCGCATACATATCTCTTGGGCTATGGCCCTATGATTGGCGATAATATCGTCCAGCGAATAAGAGGGGAAATGGGTCGAAGCCATTAAATTGAGGTACTCCCGGAATGAGAACCCCCTCAAATTGTACGAATCGACCAAACCGGCCAACACGGGATTTTCGTCCTTCAATCGCATGACCGACGAACCGGAGAAAATAATTTTCAACTCGGGGAAATTGTCATAACAGTATTTCAACTCCTCCGACCAGCCGGGATACTTAAATACCTGATCGATAAGCAGGACCCGACCGCCTTGACTGTAAAAACGCCCGGCAAACTCTCTGAGGGTGTGCTCCGTAAAATATAGATTATTGAGATTGATGTATAAGCACGACCTGTCCAAGCCGTAATTTTCTTTGGCATATTGCAGTAAAAACGTGGTCTTTCCTACCCCTCGACTACCTTTTATACCTACCAAACGGCTGTTTTTGTCGATTTGATACATCAGGTCGCGCTTGACCGGCGACTCTACATGCTCGACAAGATACTTGTGCGTTCTGTAAAACGATTCCACGGCTTCTCTCCTAACAGGGTGCAAAGATAATAAAAATGGGCTATTTTGGCAAGCCGACTTTGCAATTTATGATAAAATAGAGCCTTTCTCCTTATTTTTTAACATCATTTCAAAGTTGGGATTATCAACTCAAATACCTCTTCCAAGTTCTTTTTCGACCTATTTAAAAGAAACTGCAAGACCGGTATTTTCTCCCTAACCGTCCAAAATCCCGTAAAGCAGAGGGCAAACAAAAAGCGGACTTCCCGCACGGGGAGGTCCGCTCTTATCTTTTTTTTTGATTTATACGACTCTTATTCGGCCGGCGATATGGTTGCAGCACGATCGAGGATATAGGACCCGAAACGATCGAGTTTGGCATCGCTGGTTCTTTGTTCCAACTGGTCGGACGGTACGCCATAAGATACCAACGCATCGTAAACTCGTTGGGCACGAGCTTTACGCAATTTGGCGTTGAAAGCCGCCGTACCGGTTTCGCTATCGGCATAGCCGGTAATCACATATTTTTGGTTTTTGTTGGCTTTAATAGCTTTGGCCACAGCTTTCAACACAACCCGGTCTTTCCCTTGCAGTTCCGAACTGTTGATATTGTAATAAACCGTAACGACAGGCGCCGGCTCCTCTACAACTTTCTCGGCCGGACGGTTTTTGCATGCGGCCAATTGTTGTTCGAGATCGGCAATCTTACGGTTCGCTTCGCGCAACTGAGCGACAAGCGCATCACCTTCGGCATCGCTATATTTCCCGACAACGGGTGCCACAACCGGAATCTCCGGAGCATTCCAGCCACGATCCTTAAATTTATAGGTCACGCCTACCAAAGCCGACAAGGCTTTACCGTGATTTCCCTCTCCTGCCACAGTCGTTTCTAAAACGTCCATGCGGATATCCAAATTGATGGCCCAAGCATCACTCAAACGGAAACGGTTCAGCAAGCCACCCCGTACGCCAAGATTAAAATGATCGGCTATGTTTCCATCGCCCGATACGGCAACTGGAAATCCCATACCCAAATATAAAACAGGAGAATATATACGTTCGCGATACCCACAGAACAAACTTGCCAAATCGCCCATTACATCGAGTGCCGGGATAACCAACGAATAGGACTGCTTATAATAGGCATTATCAAACACCTCTCCTCCGATACCGTTGCCCCACAAGGCAGCGCCTTTCACTCCATAATAATCGGCACCCAGACGCAAACCGATAACGGGGGAGAACCATTTTTCTACATTAAGCCCGAATACAGGTGCTATCCGTTTCCCGAAATCGGCATGGCTGTCGAACTGGCCTAAACTAAAATCTACTCCACCTTCAAGTGAAATCATCCAATTGTCTTTAAAATCATTCAAGACAATTTCTTTGGAAGGTCCCGACTTTGCTTCCTCTTGGGAAGCCGCTGCAACTACCGACGGCATTGCCACAAAAGCAGCCGCAAGAGAAATTGCAAATACAGTCTTCTTCATACTTTTTATTTTTTATTCCTAACTAATATCGAAGTTCTATTCAAATACAAAAAAAATCGCATTTGCCTGATAGACCCAACTAAATTATCGGATAAAGGTATATGTTTTTTCTTTCTTGTCAAACAATTTTATTTAAAATTACAGCAGAACCGCCTTCTTTTTTTTAAGAGAAACGGTCCTGCCGTATTTTTTTTGCAATTACTTCTATAATTATTGCTTTATAAATGTCAAAATCTCATGAGCTATGTTATCGGGTGTAAAGCCCAATTTTTCATCAAGGACCTTATATGGAGCTGAAAATCCGAAATGGTTCATGCCATATATCTTCCCTTTACTCCCCACCAATTGCAATAAGGTCGAAGGTAAACCGGCTGTTAATCCGAACACAGGTTTATCACCCGGGATTACAGCGTCGCGATACGACTGCGGTTGATTCAAGAAAAGTCCGATAGATGGAGCTGAAACGATTTGCACCCGGATCCCTTTCTCATGCAGCAACTCGGTTGCTCCCACCAAAGTAGAGACTTCCGAACCATTGGCCACCAGCACTACATCGGGGTCCTCATCTTTCATCAACACATATGCCCCCTTCTCGGCCTGCAAAGCGTCTTGATAACGGCTTCCCGAGACCGACGGCAAATCGGGAATATCTTGGCGGGAAAGAATCAAAGCCGTAGGCGTGTCTCTATTCTCCATCGCCAACTTCCAAGAGACAAGGGTCTCTGCACTGTCGGCCGGCCTCAACACCAATACGCTATTCTTCCCACTATGATTTTTCAATTGCTCCATGAGCCGTATCTGGGCCTCCTGCTCCACCGGTTCGTGAGTAGGGCCATCTTCTCCTACCCTGAAAGCATCGTGGGTCCAAACATATTTCACCGGCAACTCCATCAATGCAGCCATACGTACCGCCGGTTTCATATAATCCGAAAAGACGAAGAAGGTTCCGCAAGCAGCGTGCATACCCCCATGCAACAAAAGACCGTTCATAATCGAAGCCATCGTCAACTCGGCGACTCCCGCATGTAAAAATGCCCCATGAAAATCGCCCTTGGTAAAGGCACTTGTCTTTTTCAGGAAAGCATCTGTTTTATCCGAATTCGCCAAATCGGCCGACGACACGACCATATTTTTCACATGCTCGGCCAAATAAGACAAGACATTGGCCGAAGCGGTCCGTGTGGCACTATTGGGTTTATATTCAATCGACGAGAAATCAAGTTCGGGCAATTTACCGGCATAGAAATCATGCAACTCGGCAGCCAATTCGGGATTTTCTTTTTCCCATGCAGCCTGTTCGGCTTTGCGGGCAGCAGCAATCTGCCTCAACTCCTCGGTCCTGCGGGTATAAAGTACAGCCGATTCGGGGAATATGGCAAACGGATTCTCCACATTTCCTCCCAAATTTTCTATGGTCTTCTCATACGAAGCTCCCGATTTGCTCAAAGGTTGCCCGTGCGTAGAACATTTTCCCTCAAATTTCTCGCCCGTTGCAGTGACACAGCCACGCCCCATAATGGTCTTCCCGATAATCAAAGTAGGGCGTTCGGTTTCCCGATTGGCCAATGCCAATGCTTCGTGGATAGCCACCGGGTCGTAACCATCTATTTCTATCACGTTCCAGTTCCACGCCCTGTATTTGGCCGCGGTATCTTCGTCGCATACCTCTTTGGTGTCGGTCGAGAGTTGCACATCGTTGCTGTCGTAAAACATAATCAGGTTGTGCAATCCCAAAAATCCCGCCAAACGCCCGGCTCCTTGCGATATTTCCTCTTGAATGCCACCGTCCGAGATGTATGCATAAATCTTGTGGCTGCCCCACTCGCCGAAACGAGCCGCCATAAAACGCTCGGCAATCGCAGCGCCCACGGCCATCACATGTCCTTGTCCAAGAGGGCCCGAGGTATTTTCAACTCCGTGCATCACATCGACTTCGGGGTGGCCGGGGGTTACGCTACCCCATTGACGAAACGATTTCAGATCGTCCATCGTATAAAATCCCGACAGGGCCAAGACGCTATAAAGCATGGGCGACATGTGCCCGGGATCCAAAAAGAAGCGATCGCGATTGATCCATTTCGGATCGGCCGGATCGTACACTAAAAACTCGGAGTATAGCACATTGATAAAATCGGCTCCCCCCATAGCTCCTCCGGGGTGTCCCGACTTGGCTTTTTCAACCATCGCCGCCGCCAAGACTCTGATATTGTCGGCCGCTCTGTTCAACAAGTTCGTATCGTTCATGGAATTTTTTTTTACAAAAATAATACAATTCATGAGTATTCAAACACAAATGCAGTCAAAAGTTCACAAAAAAGGAAGAGGGTGTACCAGAATTTTGATACGCCCTCTTCCACATCATATCATGTATGAAATTTGTCTATTCGGTAGGAATATCGGTATTGACATTCTTGCACCCGATCAATCCATAATACAACAGGTAAGCCAACATAGCGATTACCAACCAATAGCTGGCCAGATAACCGAAGCTGCCCGAAAGCAAATTCTGGATAAACGGCATTACACCGCCACCCACAACCATCGTCATGAATATACCCGAAGCTTTGGCTGTATATTTGCCCAAGCCCTCGACGGCCAAATTGAAGATGCTACCCCACATTACCGACGTACACAGACCGCAAAATACGAGGAACAAAGCGCTGAGGGGGACCTTAGGCGTTTCGAGTGATTTCATCACCGTTTCGGAAGTCAAATTGGCTTCGGACAAGACCGCTGCATTTTGCTCGAAGAAGGCTTCGGAAGGTGCGGCTACAAAAGCCTCGGCCTCAACAGCGGGGATACCGGCATTTTCCAATATCTCGCAGGTTTTTTGTACCGGGTCATATACAAACGAAGGTACATTGAAACCTACACTCTTCGGAGTGAAGATAGCAATCAAGGTAAGGACAAGGGCTACGGCCGAAACAGAAATCAACTGGGTGCGTGTCGATACCTTACCACTAATCAAACTACTCAGGAACCGGCCTATCAGCATCAGCAACCAGTAGATAGCCACGATAGCTCCAGCGATTGCTGCGCCATTGACCAAGATGCCAGCTCCTTTTGCACTCGTATCGGCCATAAAGAAGTTCAACTGGGCAGGAATACCTACCTCGATTCCTACGTACAAGAAAATGGCTATGACACCCAGCAACGTATGACGGAATGCGAGCGGACTATGTTCGAATTTCTCTTCTGCGGCCCCTTTCTTTGCCAAATGAGGTTCAGGGATAGCAATTGCCGAAATGATGATAAACGATACGGCAAACACAGCCATAGCGATAAACAGCAACGGAGTTACATCGCTCATAGCTGTCTTATCGGTTACCGAGCCAATAAGCACACCTACAAAAAGAGGGGTGAGCGTGGCAGCAAGCGAATTGAGAGTACCTCCGGTCTGAATTAGCTGGTTACCCTTGTTTCCACCCCCTCCCAGCAGATTAAGCATGGGATTAACCACGGTATTGAGCATACATACACAGAACCCGCACACAAATGCGCCGAGCAAATAAATAATCAGATTTAGATATACAGCCTGTCCACCTACGGTAAAGAGGGTTGTATCGGCCCCGATGATACTCGACAAATACTGAATAAACAGGCCCACGAAACCTACGGCCATGGCGGTAAGCGCCGTCTTCTTATAGCCGATTTTTACAAGCATCGTACCTGCGGGTATTCCCATAAACAGATATGCTAAAAAGTTCATCATGTTACCCATCATGCCAGCCCACGAATATTGGTTTCCCCAAATAAGGCCAAACGGAGCTGCCAGATTGGTTACAAAAGCAATCATTGCAAACAGAAACATCATTGCGACAATCGCAATAATTTTCCCATTGTTTTTCTGATTTGTACTCATTTTATTTATAAGATTTTTAATTAATGAAATATGTGTGTTTTTATTTTATCATCAATTTATATATACATTAAATTCATGGCACTTAAAAGCATAAATTAAAGACAAAAGTAATGCTTATTATTTATCAATGGCTACGAAAAAGGCATGTTTTTGAGCATAAAAGCCCGGAATTGCGCCCTCATACCCTTTCGCCTCTACCATTTATTCTACCGGTCAATAGGCTCTTTCTCCGAATATCGAGGTCCCGATGCGCACCAATGTACTGCCATGGCGCAAGGCCGACCGGTAATCGTGCGACATACCCATAGACAGTTCGACGAATGCTTCCGGATCGACTGCCCCCGATTCCTTCACCGCATCAAACAACTGCTTCAATTCAGCGAACTCCCGGTCTATACGATTTTCATCATCGGTCAGAGTAGCCATACCCATCAACCCGCACACCCGCACATGGGGATACTCCACCAGCGGGTTGCCCGCCAGCCAATCCCGGCACGAACCGGGGGTAAATCCATATTTGCTCTCCTCTTGCGCCACATGTATTTCGAGCAGGCAATCGACTGTGCGACCGCATTTGGCAGCCTCGTTGTTGATTACCGACAGGAGTTTCTCGCTGTCCACACTGTGAATGAGCGAAATGAAAGGCACGATATACTTCACCTTGTTGGTTTGCAGATGCCCGATAAAATGCCAAGCAATGTCTTTGGGCAAGGTCTCGTATTTCGTCACAAGTTCTTGTACACGGCTCTCCCCGAAGATGCGCTGTCCGGCCTCATAAGCCTCCATCAAGGCCTCGGCGGGGTGAAACTTCGAGACCGCCACCAACCGGGCCCCGGCAGGGAGTTCCCGGGCGATTTGCTCAATATGTCGGGCTATTTCATTCATACTTGCGGACGGTCTTCTTCGGACGATTTTGCCTCGGGATTAAATGGATAGACATCCATCAACGGGGTTTCGGTAATCGAAACGATTACCCAATCGGCCATGGTTCCCTTCATTCCCGCCACCAAATTTTTCAAAGCGGTTTCAAAATCGGCAGCCTGCACCAGCATGTACGAGGCGGTACGTTTCTCCATACCGCTCTTCTCGTCGAGTGTAATGAAATTGAGTTTACACTTGTACCAACGGTCGCCCGTTTCGTCGAAAAAAAGTTCGCTGAAATTGGCTCGCTTCACGGCCGACACCGAAAACTCACCCGAAATAAAAGGCGATACCTCTTCGATGATGCGGGCCTCGGCCTCGGTAAAGGATAGGGCATCGACGAGATAGGGTTCTGTCACTTTTTTCTGCATGCCGTTTTCCAGCATCTTATCGTATTTGACTCTGCATTCAAACCAGTTTGCCATATATCTTTTTCTTTCAAAAAAGAAGGTGCCTGACGCACCCTCTGTTAGTCAATATTCTATTTTATCGCTTTTGTTTTCCCATTTCTCAAACGCCTTGATCGCTTCGTCGCGCATCATCGGCATAATTTTCAAATGACGCTTCTCCATCGGGAGGGCCAACTCGTCGTAAATAAAAGAGTCGTCGAAACCGATAGCCTTGGCATCGGCCTTGGTATTGCCGTAATAGACCCGATCGAGATGTGCCCAATAAATAGCCCCCATGCACATGGGGCAGGGCTCGCACGAAGTATATATTTCGCAACCGCTCAAATCAAACGTACCCAATACCCGAGCCGCCTCGCGTATAGCATTCACCTCGGCATGCGCCGTGGGATCGTTCGAAGCCGTCACCCGATTGGCTCCCCGGGCGACGATTTTTCCATCTTTCACAATGACAGCACCGAAAGGGCCGCCGTCGTGGTCTATATTATCGAGCGACAGTTCTATGGCGTCGCGCATAAACGATTCTTTTCCACACATATTCTATCTTATTTAATTATTAAAAATTTAATGATGTCGAACAGAGGGAATAATCCCATTCCCGCTCCCGACCGGACTTGACCTTTGCAAAGATATAAAAACAGATTCAACGAACTAACAACTCTTTTAAAAAGAACGATTCCCTTTTAAGTATCTTTCAAACTTTCATTCACCTCATCGATATATCCGAGCAGCTCTTCCCGACCCGTTCCTTTCTCCGACGACGTGGTAAAAATAGGAGGCAACTCCTCCCATGTTTCATGCAAAACTTCTTTGTAATGATCGATGTTTCCCTTCAACACCATAGGGCCTATCTTATCGATTTTGGTAAAGACAATGGCAAAAGGCACACCGTTCTCGCCCAACCACTCCATAAATTCGAGGTCTATTTTCTGGGGAGCATGCCTACAATCGAGCAGCACAAACAGGCAGGTCATTTCGGAGCGATAGAGTACATAATCCTCGATCATCTTCCGCAGCATCTCGCGGCTCTCTTTGCCCCGACGGGCATACCCGTAACCGGGCAAATCGACCAAGTACCAACTGTCATTAATGAGGAAGTGGTTGATAAGCATCGTTTTTCCCGGCGTGGCCGAGGTCATGGCCAGCCCCTTCTGGCGGGTGAGCATGTTGATGAGCGACGATTTTCCCACATTGGAGCGTCCGATGAAAGCATACTCGGGCAACCGATGTGCCGGGCAATCTTTCACTTGGCTGTTGCTTATGACAAATCGAGCTTTCTTTATCTCCATATCTTCTATTTTCAATTTCTACCACCGACAAATATACTTCTTTTTCCAGAAACACCTACACATTCGACCTCGATTCCTTGCTACGTACTTCAAAAGAGCCTTTCCCGAAACAGATTCCTCCCATTTTTCTGGCATATTCCACCCATATTTTTTATTTTTGCCGGGCAACCGGAAAGGCTCGAAACACCCCGCCGCCCGATCGATTGCCACGAAAGGGAATACAGTTTTATGGATCAACAATACTCTTCGATTCTTCTCGAAAACGCCGTCAACGAATTTGCCAAACTGCCGGGTATCGGCCGCAAAACCGCCCTGCGGTTGGTCCTGCATCTGCTCCGTCAGGAGGAGGGCGAAGCCGAGAAATTCGGGAATACCATCATCAAGTTGTGCAAGGAGATCAAGCACTGCCATGTGTGCCACAACATATCCGACACCGACACTTGCGCCATTTGCAGCGACCCGTCGCGCGATGCCTCGACCTTGTGCGTGGTCGAAAATGTAAAAGAGGTAATGGTGGTCGAGAACACCCGCCAGTTCCACGGCCTTTACCACGTATTGGGCGGGGTCATCTCGCCTATGGACGGTATCGGGCCGGCCGATCTCGAAATCGAGAGTCTAGTCGATCGAGTAGCCGCCGGAGGTGTCAAAGAGGTGATTTTGGCTTTGAGCGCCACCATGGAGGGCGACACGACCAACTTTTACATCTTCCGCAAACTGGCTCCCTTCGACGTAAAGATTACGATTATAGCCCGGGGGGTATCGGTCGGCGGGGAATTGGAATACACCGACGAAATCACCCTCGGCCGCTCGATTCTCAACCGCACATTATTCAGCGAAAGTTTCAAAGGATAAGATATACTATTTCTACCGTACGGGCGTTATACATTATATAATAGAAAGGACTCTCTCGTGGTAAAAGTCAGCATCGTCATCGTCAACTACCGGGTAAAATACTTTTTGGAGCAATCGCTTCGGTCGGTAAAGGCTGCATTGAAAGCCTGCCCGATGGAGACCGAGGTATTTGTCGTCGACAATCACTCGCAAGACGATTCCCTCGACTACCTCATGCCCCGTTTCCCCGAGGTGCGCTTCATCGCCAACACCGAGAACACGGGATTTGCCCGCGCCAACAACCAAGCTATCGAGCTGGCCACGGGACAATACATCTTGCTGCTCAATCCCGATACCGTGATCGCCGAGAGCACCCTACACGAAGTATGCCAATTTATGGACTCTCACCCCGAAGCGGGAGGCGTGGGCGTAAAAATGATCGATGGCGAGGGGAGATTTCTACCCGAATCGAAACGGGGATTTCCCACTCCGTGGGTCTCGTTCTGCAAAATATTCGGGCTGTCGGCGCTCTTCCCCCATTCGCGACTTTTCGGACGCTATCACCTGAAATATCTCTCGCCCGACGAATGTCATTCGATAGACATTCTCTCGGGAGCTTTCATGTTTATGCGCCGCGAAACCCTCGACAAGAGCGGGCTGCTCGACGAGAGCTTTTTCATGTACGGCGAGGACATCGACCTCTCTTACCGGCTCGTATTGGCCGGATACGTCAACTACTACCTGCCCACCCCCATTATTCACTACAAGGGCGAAAGCACCAAAAAAGGAAGTTTGCGCTACGTGCGCATCTTCTACGAGGCGATGCTCATCTTTTTTAAAAAACATTATCCCCATTACAGCAAAGGTTATGCACTCGCCATCAAATGCTCCATCTTTTTCAGGGCATCGTTGGCAGCCGCCCACCGGGTTATCTTGCGGCCTTTCAAACGCCTGCAAAAAACGGGGCAGAAAGAGTCGGGCGAATGGTATATCTTGTCTCGCAATCCCGATGCCATAGCCGCACTCATACCGGGAGGGAACCATTGTACTCCCCTGTTGTCGGTCCATGAAATCCCCGAATCGAACAAAAAATCGGAGCAGCGTCACATCGTATTCGACACCGCACTGCTCTCCTTCCGGGAAATCATAGAAACAATGCAAAGCCGCTGTGCCGACGGTAACCGATACCTCATCTACAATCCCGAATCCCGGGTAATTGTCTCACCCAAAGAAATCTACACTCAACCATGAATTACCTCCTCGGCAAACAAATTGAATTGCGTGCGGTCGAACCCGAAGACCTCGACACGCTTTACCGCTGGGAAAACGACGCTTCGCTGTGGATATACGGCAATACCGTTGCCCCATTCTCGCGCTATCTGCTCAAACAATATGTCGAGACCTACACGGCCGATATTACCCGGGACAACCAACTGCGGCTTATCGTCACCCTCAAAGGCGACCGGAAAGCCATTGGCATCATCGACTGTTTCGACTACGATGCCACCCATCGCAAAGCGGCGATAGGATTGCTCATCGACCCGGCCCACACCCGGCAAGGATTCGGGCGGGACACCCTCGAAACCTTTATGAAATATGCCTTTGATTTTCTGCATTTGCACCAGTTGTATGTACACATACCCGCCTGCAATACAGCCAGCCTCACTCTCTTCAAAACCTGCGGATTCATCGAAAGCGGACGCCTCATCGATTGGCTACGGCTGTCCCACGGATACACCGATGTATTGCTGTTGCAAAAATTCAATCCGGAGAATTCCCGCTAATTAAGCGACGGTTCTTGCGGAGAGTTCAGCCACAGCAGATAACCCTCGCCCATGCCGCGCACCGTCTCGCGCCAGAAAGTATCGTCCACCGCAGCCAGACAGCGACCGGGCGACTGCATGGTCGTCACCGCCCACGCCTCTTGTCGTAACTCTCCATCGAGCTGACCCGGAGACCACCCGCTGTATCCCACCAGAAACTTCACATGGTTCTTCACCCCCTCGTCGCTCCTCAAAAAATCGAGCAACATATCGAAATCGCCGTTGGCAAAAAGCCCCTGAGCCACCTCTACCGCCCCGGGCAAAGAGGCAATATCGTGCAAGAAGAAAAGGTGATCGGTCCCTACCGGACCACCGCAATAGACCGGTATCGAGGGAATCCCCTCCATACCTTCGAGCAATTCATTCAAATAATAACGAGTAGGACTGTTCAGCACAAAACCTACCGCACCCTTCTCGGAATATTCGGCCAAACAGATGACCGACCGCCGGAAACACCCCTCGTCGAGGAATGGCTCGGCCACCAACAGTGCGCCTCGGTGAGGCGGTATCAACTGCCTGCGTATATGTAACGACTCATTGTGCATATTCCTTGTTATTCAACAGTACTCATAAAATAGGAGAAACCGAATGTAGGGACAAACAGAAACCTCGTTCCCGAGTTGGCTCTACCGAGGCGCATCCTATCTTCTTCAAAGATAAAAAAAACTTTGCAGAAAGTAAAAAAACGCCTGTTCTTTTTTCAACTCACCCGTCAGGTTCAATATAGAACCGTTATAAATTAAAGAGTTCAAGCCCGAGAAAGTATATAATTAGCCTAAAAACACCCTATATTTGCATCGTTTTAAAAATACAACGATGACCGAATCGAACGACATCACCGACATTGCCCGGGAGCGGAAAGCCGCCCGTGTCACTTGGATAGGATTCTTTACCAACCTCGTACTCTCGGCAGCCAAAATCGTGGCCGGCGTCGTGGGGCGAAGCAGCGCCATGGTGGCCGACGGTATCCACTCGCTGTCGGACTTCGTCACCGATTTTATCGTCATCATTTTCATCAAAATCTCCTCGAAAAACGAAGATAGCGACCACCCCTACGGGCACGGCAAATACGAGACTTTCGCCACCATGCTCATCAGTTTTGCCCTCTTTATCGTCGCTGTCGGTATCTTCTACTCGGGAAGCGTGAAGATATACGAGGTCCTCAACGGCGGAGTCATCGAACGCCCCACCTATCTCGCCCTCATCATGGCCGCCGTCTCGATCGTGGTCAAAGAGGGGCTGTACTGGTACACCATCATCGTAGGGCGTAAAATCGACAGCCCTGCCGTCATTGCCAACGGCTGGCACCACCGTTCCGACGCCTTCTCGTCGATAGGTACCCTCATCGGCATATCGGGAGCCATGTTTTTGGGCGAACGCTGGCGCATACTCGACCCCATCACCTCTCTCATCGTAGGGCTGTTCATCGTTGGGGTCGCCTACAAACTCGCCCGCCCCAGCATACAAGAGCTACTCGAAGGCTCTCTCCCCAAAGAGATAGAAACCTCTATCGAAGAGAAAATTCGGGAGACCCCCGGAGTCATCACCTTTCACCACCTGCGCACCCGTAAAAACGGCAACACCTTCATCATCGACATGCACATCAAGGTCGATCCCGCCTCCTCCATCGTCGAGGCCCACGACATTGCCACCCAAGTGGAAAACAGTCTTAAAGCCACATTCGGCCGGCACACCCGGGTCAACGTGCATATTGAGCCTTATATGCCCAAAGTATAGAGACAACCGGTCATTCCGCACTCAGTGCGAAATCCAAAGGAATACCGGCAAAATTACCGCCTACGGCACTTGTCCTTTGCGACCCTTCTCTGGACCCCGCATCGAATGTGGGGTGACATGATAGTGCGGGGAGGTTCACTCTTTTTCTCACCACGACACAGATTCGCACGACGACTGCCTGAAATTTGCGACAAAACCTCTTAATGCAAATTTCGACAATGAACGAACGTAACGTCATCAACGGCACCCTCGCCTCCTATTTGGTTTGGGCGGCCGATTTTATCTCGCCTATCCGCTGGTTTTTGCTGGCGGCTTTCGCTTTGGTTCTGGCCGACCTGAAATTCGGCATCGACGCCGCCCGCCACCGGGGCGAAAAAATCCGCAAAAGCCGGGCCATACGCCGCAGCATCAACAAGGTGATCGACTACATCTGCTGGATACTGGTCGCCACCAGCTTCGGCGAAGCCTTCGGCACCCCCTTCGGCATTCCCATACTGCCGGCCATCGTGTTGCTGGTCGTCTATGGTTGCGAAATCAACTCGTGTTTCAACAACTATTTCGAGGCCCACGGCAGCCGTCTGCGGATAGACATTTTCAAATGGTTCAAAAACAAAAGCGATATTATCGCCCCCGACGAGCAAAAGGGTGACGACGACAAACCTGCTCCCTCCGACCCCCAAAAGCCTCCCGCTCGATAACAATAATTTACGCCAAACATAGCCGTTTTCGCTCAAAGTTTTGTATTTTTGCGAAAATTTACAAAGTCACTGTTATGAACATTCTCGACCTAAGCGAACAAGAGATAATTCGTCGAAACAGTCTCGACGAAATGCGCAAATTGGGTATCGACCCTTATCCTGCCGCCGAGTATCCGGTAACCGGTTACGCTCAAGAAATCAAAGCTAATTTTATCGACGGGGCCGAAGAACCCCGCCAAGTTTCCATTGCCGGGCGCATCATGAGCCGGCGCATCATGGGGAAAGCCTCGTTTATCGAATTGAAGGATTCGACCGGCCGTATCCAAGTCTATATCTCACGCGACGACCTCTGCCCCGGCGAGGACAAAGAGTTGTACAACACGGTATTCAAAAAGTTGCTCGACATCGGTGACTTCATCGGGATTCGCGGATTTGTATTCCGTACCCAGATGGGCGAAATCACCGTCCACGCACAAGAGATGACCGTGCTGGCCAAGTCGATACGTCCCCTGCCCATCGTGAAGATGAAAGACGGCGTGGCCTACGACGCCTTCGAAGATCCCGAATTGCGTTACCGCCAGCGTTATGTCGATCTGGTGGTAAACGAAGGAGTTAAAGACATTTTCGTAAAGCGCAACAAGGTATATACCTCGATGCGCGAATACTTCAATGCCCGCGGTTATATGGAGGTGGAGACTCCTATCCTGCAATCGATTCCCGGCGGTGCCGCCGCACGCCCCTTCATCACACACCACAACGCACTCGACATTCCGCTCTACCTGCGTATTGCCGACGAGTTGTACCTCAAACGCTTGATTGTGGGCGGATTCGAAGGAGTATATGAGTTCTCCAAGAATTTCCGCAACGAAGGTATGGACCGCACTCACAATCCCGAGTTCACCTGCATGGAAATTTACGTCTCTTACAAGGACTACAACTGGATGATGGAATTCACCGAGAAGATGCTCGAAAAGATTTGCCTCGACGTAAACGGGACGACCGACGTGAAAGTAGGCGACAACACCATCAGTTTCAAGACTCCGTTCAAACGCATCACCATGATCGAGGCAATCAAGGAACACACCGGCATCGACATCAACGGCATGAACGAGGAGCAACTGCGCGACGTGTGCAAACAGATTGGCGTGGAGATCGACGAGACCATGGGCAAAGGCAAAATCATCGACGAAATCTTCGGCGAGAAATGCGAAGGCCACTATATACAACCCACCTTTATTACCGACTACCCCATCGAGATGTCGCCCCTCACCAAGCGCCACCGCAACAACCCCGAGTTGACCGAACGGTTTGAATTGATGGTCAACGGCAAAGAATTGTGCAACGCCTACTCCGAATTGAACGACCCCATCGACCAACGGTTGCGCTTCGAAGAACAGTTGCGGCTGTCGGAAAAAGGCGACGACGAAGCCATGTTCATCGACAACGACTTTATCCGGGCCCTCGAATACGGTATGCCCCCTACATCGGGAATGGGTATCGGCATGGACCGTCTCGTCATGCTTATGACCGGACAAACCGCCATACAGGAGGTTCTCCTCTTCCCGCAAATGCGTCCCGAAAAGGTGCAAAAACGGGATAACGAAGCGGCCTACACCGCCGCAAACATTCCGGCCGAATGGGTCGCCCCCATACAAAAAGCCGGCTATCTGACCGTGGCCGACGTGGCCGAAGCCAATCCCAACAAACTGCACCAAGAGATTTGCGGCATAAATAAAAAATACAAACTCGAACTGCCCAACCCCACCGTTGACGACGTGAAAAATTGGGTGGAAAATGCTAAACAATAATCCCGACATGGCTTTCCCCGGCAAAATTGCAATCATGGGAGGTGGCAGTTGGGCTACCGCATTGGCCAAACTTGTCCTCAACAACGCCGACAATATCTTGTGGTATATGCGTCGCGACGACCGTATCGCCGATTTCAAGCAAACCGGCCACAACCCCGTGTATCTGTCGGATGTCGCCTTCGATACCTCGCGCATCTATTTCAGTTCCGACATCAACGAGATTGCCGAGATGGCCGACACCCTCGTGCTGGTCACCCCGTCGCCCTACATGAAGTCGCACCTGAAAAAACTCACGACCGACATCAGCGGGAAATTTGTCGTTACCGCCATCAAAGGCATTGTCCCCGACGAGAACATGATCGTCACCGAGTACCTGAAAGATTTTTATCATGTGCCGGAATCGAATTTGGCCGTTATCGGAGGCCCTTGCCATGCCGAAGAGGTGGCCCTCGAACGGCTCTCTTACCTCACAATCGGCTGCAATGACTTGGAACGGGCCCACCGTCTGGCCGACACGATGACAAGTGCGAAACTGAAAACCATCATCTCGACCGACGTAAAAGGAATCGAATACTCGGCCGTGTTGAAAAACGTTTACGCCATTGCCGCCGGGATATGCCACGGTATGAAGAGCGGCGACAACTTCCAAGCCATGCTCGTCTCCAACGCTTTGGCCGAGATGGATCGTTTCTTGCAGGCCGTGTCGCCCTGCGAAAACCGCAACATCAGCGACTCGGTCTATTTGGGCGACCTGCTGGTAACCGCCTATTCCCGATTCAGCCGCAACCACAACTTCGGCTCCCTGATCGGGCGAGGATATTCGGTAAGCGCCGCCAAAATGGAGATGGAGATGATTGCCGAAGGTTATTTCGGCACCAAATGCATGTATGAAATAAATGAACAATACCACGTGAACATGCCCATACTGCAATGCGTTTACGATATACTATACCGTAAAGTATTGCCCCGGCATGCCATCGAGAGCATATACGATACATTTCTATAATAAAACTAATATAGTCAAACAATGAAATCAATCGAACTGAACATCGAAAAAGCCTTGGGTACCGTATCCAAAAACGACGTCTTTGCCTTGGAAGGCAAAGCACAAAACGGCATGGAAATGCTGCACAAAGGAACCGGTAAAGGGAATGACTTCTTGGGGTGGCTGCACCTTCCCTCCGAAATAACCGAGGCTCATTTGGCAGACCTCGAAGCCGCTGCAAAACAATTGAAAGACCGTTGCGAAATCGTAGTTGTCATCGGTATCGGCGGCAGCTACCTCGGTGCAAAGGCTGTTATCGAAGCCTTATCCGACTCCTTCGAGTTCCTCCGCCACGAACATAAAAACCCGATTATCCTCTTTGCCGGTCAAAACATCGGCGAAGACTACCTATTTGAATTGCAATCGCTCCTGAAAGACAAAGCGTTCGGTATCGTCGTCATCTCCAAATCGGGAACCACGACCGAACCGGCCATCGCCTTCCGTCTGCTCAAAGAGCAACTCGAAGATCAAGTAGGGAAAGAGGAGGCCAAACACCGCATCGTGGCCATTACCGACGCAAAGAAAGGTGCATTGCGCAAACTGGCCGACACCGAAGGGTACAAAACATTCGTCATCGCCGACAACGTAGGTGGCCGTTTCTCGGTACTTACTCCCGTGGGATTGTTGCCCATCGCCATCGCCGGATTCGACATCAGAGCCTTGGTAGCCGGAGCTGTCGCCATGGAAAAAGCCTGCGGCGAAAACGTCCCCTTCGAGGAGAACCCCGCAGCCATTTACGCTGCTACCCGCAACGCCCTTTATCAAAGCGGTAAAAAAATAGAAATCCTCGTTAACTTCAACCCCAAACTTCACTTCTTCTCGGAGTGGTGGAAACAACTCTACGGCGAAAGCGAAGGAAAAGAGAACCTCGGCATCTTCCCCGCTTCGGTCGATTTCACCACCGACCTGCACTCGATGGGACAATGGATTCAAGAGGGTGAAAGAAGCATCTTCGAAACCGTGCTCTCGGTAGCCTCGATGAAACACACCGTAACCATACCCGCCGACAAAGAGAATCTCGACGGATTGAACTTCCTCGCCGGAAAACGGGTAGATGAAGTGAACAAAATGGCCGAACTCGGCACTCAAATCGCCCATGTTGACGGCGGTGTACCCAACCTCAAAATCGTAATCCCCGAACTCTCGGAAAACTACTTGGGCCAACTCATCTATTTCTTCGAGAAAGCCTGCGGTATCAGCGGTTATATTTTGGGTGTAAATCCCTTCAACCAACCGGGCGTAGAGGCCTACAAACGCAACATGTTCGCCCTGCTCAACAAACCCGGTTACGAAGAAGAGAGCAAAGCCATACAAGCTCGCCTCTAATCGCGACATGACTCCATAAAGAGAAGACCCCCGAAAATCCTTTGGGGGTCTCTTTTTTACCTATCCGATCTCCACTTTTCCGATATATTTTAGTTATCTTTATCCCCTCACAATTATTCCTTACATGATGAAAAAATTACTCACGCTTATTTTATCGTTATGCGGCATCGCGGCGGCTCATGCTGCGCTCGAATCGCCCGTCGCACTCCCGGCCACCGATGTGACCGACCACTCTTTCACGGCCAACTGGCAACCGGTCAACGGAGCTTCGGCTTATATTCTCAACGTATTTTCCTACAAACAGGCCGACTCGGGGGCCGAAGAAGCAACCCTCACCGAGAGTTTCGAAGGATTGGTACCCCTCACCTCCACCTCGAAACGTAACAAATATATCGATTTCGAAAACTCCGTACTCCCCGAAGGGTGGACTATTGCCGTCAACAGCGGCTCGGTGCGCCAACTCTATACAGCCAACGTTACCAGCGACCTCACGTCGATCCATTCAGGAGAAATCGCCCTCGCGTTCGACGCCGCAGGCGACTCTATTGTCACGCCACAACTCCCCGCTCCGGCTTCGAGTCTCTCCTTTTGGATAAAAAATGCCAACGGTAACGGCAATATCTCTGTTTACGTCTTCGACGGGAACCGCTGGGAAATGCTCGACCAAATCTCCACCATATATTATACCAGCGGGGGAATCGTCGAATATACCAACGAAATCCCCGTCGGGACTACCCAATTCAAACTCGTCTATTCCGATGACAATCCCGATATGAACAGCCCCACGGCTATCGACGACATCAGCATCACTTACGGCGGGGAAGTGAAAACACGCGATTATCTCGTAAATGAGCTATCGATCTCGGCCACCTCCGAAACAGTCACCGGATTGGCCCCCGAAACCGATTACTTCTATACGGTCAAAAGCACAAATGACAATGAAACCTCACTTGAATCGAACATCATCGATGTATTCGCTTTTGCCGGGGAACTCGGTATGCCCGTACTTAAAGACTTTTCCGACATACAAGACGGTCAATATACGGCCAATTGGAACACCGTCGTCGGTGCCGACGGATATGTATTGTACAACATCTATACCCACATCGCCCAAAAGGACGAGGCCGCCAAAGTGGTCTTCCATGAAAACTTCGATACCTTCACCGGGGGTACTATCGACCTCCCCGTCGATGATATGGGAGCAACCAACTACGACGATTATACCACCGTACCCAATTGGTCGGTCATTTTCGGTTGTTGGACCGACGGCATGCTTGGTGGAATCAGTATCACCACACCCGCAATCGAAATGAGCAACCCCAACGGTTACACCGTTAAAGCCCGAATATATGGCGCACAAGGGGACAATGTCGATTTCAACAACTTCTATCAATCGGGCAACGCCGAGAAACAAACCGTCACTCTCGCCCAACAAGGCTACAACGATATTTCCGTCACATTCTCGCACAGCAGCGGAACGACCCAGCTCGAAATCTATTTCCGCCAAACCGACTATGAAAAAGAGATGTATATCGATGAACTCACCCTCATACAAGACCTCACACAAGGCGACCGTTTCAGCTACGACTACGATTACCTGCTCGTTGAAGGCCGACGCACCAACAGTCATACCTTTACCGATTTGCCTCAAACATGGGGCGACCAGTTTGCATTCCGCATGAGCGCTTACGCCGTCGCCGATAACAAAGCCTATCAATCCGAATGGACCGAACTGACACCGGTTCCAACTCCTGCCGGGATTGCTCAACCCACTCTCGACGAAAGCGGAATAAAAATTCTCTCCGCACCCGGATACATAACCATACAACTCATGCGTCCCTGCGAAATTGGGATATACGACCTGCAAGGGCGAACCGTCCGACTACAACAAGGCGCAGAGGGAGAGAATGCCATTACACTGGACCCGGGTATTTACCTGTTGCGTTGCGGCAACTATACCACAAAAATTTTTGCGTGGTAAAAAACTATAAACGATAATAAAAAAGGGCCTTAAAAAGGCCCTTTTTTATTTCGACTTCCAATTAATGCACAAGCACTTTGAAACGTGAATATTGCGAAGTATGACTATTATAAACCATTACCACGTAGCAACCACGGGGCAGCGCAATATCGATACCTTCGGTGAATACTCGCTCCGAAACCATTCGACCGTCAAGCGAATACACTTGGGCCTGCAACCGGTTCGGAAGCGTGCTACGTAACGAGAGAGTGTGATCCCATGTATAGCACGTAATATCTACATGGTTCTGCACTGGGTCAATACCGCTATCATCTATCGTTTCATCGTTATCGACCCGCAACTTCATACGATTAAGGTCAAGCGTAAGAATGCAAGGATCAGTTGCCGTTATGGTAAATTTGTAATCGTTACCCTCGACATATGAGCTATACTCATAGACAACATCGTATTCTTCTCCGGGACGGACAGGTTTATCTTGCGTTGTAGCTACATAACAACGCTCCCATGTTTTGCGTCGGCGAAGAAATTTAAAATCGCCCGTTTGAACCTCGCCCTGCCAACGATATACACCGTCGGCAATAGGATTCATCGGCATGGGGTGAGTGTTATCCCAACCACAAGGCATGGCTGCCCCGACAGCAAAAACAGCAAGGGGGAAAGGATTTTCAATCAAATCAGGTTCAAACTTCTCAATCGTCATGGTAAGGTTGAGTAAATCGACCTTTATTTCATAATAACCGTCACCACTACGATCTGCTGCAATACTCCATTTATTATCCTCTCCGTTCAACCGCATATCAAACGGTTGCCCCACCTTTCCTGCTATGGGAACATTTCCCGAGACTACCGGATGATACTTATTGTCCCAGTTTAAATAAGGGATAAACATAAAATTACCACATTCATCACCCTCATCGTTGTACCGCATCACCCCTTTATAATAAAACACATAAGGCAAATCCTTATCTACTTCAAGAGCCTTGGCATCTTGTATATCCCAATTCTGAATCTCGCAATTGAACGGGCCAC
The DNA here is from genome assembly GCA_944320995.1 of uncultured Barnesiella sp. Taxonomy (GTDB): domain Bacteria; phylum Bacteroidota; class Bacteroidia; order Bacteroidales; family Barnesiellaceae; genus Barnesiella. The sequence continues at coordinate 109,065 of CALUJQ010000004.1, forward strand.
CTACAATATACAAATTCTTGGGCAATTCCACCCGTTCGGCTTTCAGGCTTTTCACGTCGTCTTCGACAGTAAGTGTAAGCCTATACACATCTGTTTCGCCCGCATAACGAATACTCAATCCTCGTTCATTAGGGTCGGCCTCACGCAAAGAAATAGAATCGCCCAACGGGTTATTAGCACCACACTCATGAATGTACTGGGTCACACCATCTGTAACCTTGAAAAGCTCATCTGTCATAGGACCCGTATAGACAAACTGATTTTCATTATCGCTCACCGGAGAAAAAACAACCGGAAACTTTAATTCCGCAGTATCTCCTACAAGTTGCCATTCGGTACTTGCTGCCGAAATCATACTGCCCGACAACATAGCAGCCAACACGGCTATATATTTATACAATCTTTCCATCTTCAATATTTCTTTTTAGTTTTCATTCAATCGTGAGAGTAATGGTCTCACTGCAAGCCGTAGCAGGTACCGAGATAACAATCTTCTTACCCTCAGCATCATATTCATAATCGGCACTCGTACCATCGGCAAACGTTACCTGAGCAGGAGCCTCTTCACGAGCCAACAATTCGAGACGATAAGAACGGGATTGAGGCATGCCCTCAAACGAACCGGTACGCGGATAAATAGTACAAACCGTTTTATTCGATTCGGTTTTCTGAGTGATACGGGTAAAAGTATAGGCCGTTTCATAATCAGCACTATTACCAGCATCTTCATAATATTCAAACTCTCCTTCGGCTCCCGGTACAAATTGTAAAATAAGGGTTGACGGACGCTCTTTCAAATGCATAATGCGCGGATAGAGAGGCACGATAGCTCCCTCACGATAATAATAGGGAATCTGCTCACGAGTGAAGTTGCGGGTCACTACCCCACCACCATCGAGTACCTCGCCAGTCATTACCTCATACCACTTACCTTCGGGTAACCACAATGTCTTTTCGCTGACATTCGTGCCATTATCCGATACCGTAATAGGGGCTACCAGAATATCGTTTCCAAACATATACTGACTCTCGTACCGATAAGCCTCATCAACCTCGGGATAGTCATAATACATCGGGCGACATATACCCACTCCCGTATCATACGACCAACGTGCCATTGTATAAATATAAGGAATGAGGGCATAACGCAAGTAAATGGCCTCACGCATCTGTTCAAAGTTTTCATACTTCCAAATACGACGCTCGATATGGCTCGATGCCGTAGAGTGAGTACGTAAGATAGGCGAAAAGACTCCATATTGTATCCATCGCAGGTACAGTTCAGCGTCATTAGCCCCGTTTTGCATATGTCCTCCTATATCATGACTCCAATAGCCATAACCCACATTGGAAGCAGTAGCGGTAAAATAGGGCTGGAAAGTCAACGAAGAAAAAGTCGAATAAGAATCGCCCGAGAATCCAATAGGATAGCGATGATTACCTAAACCTCCCCAACGGTGAAAGATAAACGGACGATCCTTGCCCTGCAACTTCTTATCATTGAAAAAGACATGGTTCAACCAGAAAGTATTACCCAAATTGGGTTCATTGGAGGCAATCATTGCTTGTTGCCAATCGAGCCACCAAAAGTCCACCCCGATATTCTCATGCGGACGTAATATGTGTTCAAAGAAAGCCTCGTAAAAGTCTTTATTCTCGATATTCCAGCGAATAGTACCATCATCGTTCGAGAGGCTATCGGCCGTGATATCGGAATAACGGCTGGCCAAGTCGGCATACAAAGCCTCATAATTGTCCTCCTTGGGGAAAATACCATCTGCCGGGTGCAAATTAAGTGTCGTGTTGAGATGCTGTTCATGCAACCACTTGATAAACCCTTCGGGATCAGGGAATAATTCTTTATTCCAACTCCAACCGGTCCACTCGGTTCCATTGGTATCTCCTGTTTTTCCATTACGATGCCAATCCATATCGATTACAAGTACATCCATAGGAATATCGCGCGAACGTATATCATTCACAATATTGCGCATGTCTTGTTCGGTATAGCGCTGATACTTAGAATACCAATATCCAAAGACATAGAGCGGAGGCAAAGGCATCTTGCCCGCTATTTGGGAAAAATCACTTAATGCCTTTTTGTAATCGTGACCATAACCCATGAAATACATATCCAACGAATTGGGATCTTTGCGTTGAGCCACCCAGTCCATACCACCATCTGGATCCTTTTCAAACATCAAGCTCAAACTGCCGTCCTTACGCGGCTCCCGCTCATCGATAACCGCCCAACCGGCCCGCGAAAGCAAGCCATTTTCGAGCCATTCACGCACATCACCTTCGGCATTATCGAGTGTACGAGTAGTCCCCTTCAAATTATAAGGATCTTGTTTCCCAGGATACCACACCTCTTCGACTCCATTCACATCGAGTGTAATCTGCAAATTAGGATTGCAACGATCATTGTTCACCGGATAAGAATCTAATTTATAGCGTAGTTCAAGTTTGTCAGTCACAATATAAAGATACCCATCGTGTTCCTCTTGCGTAAAATGAGGTACCGGAAGATTACGATTAATAACCACAAACGAAGCACGATCTTCAAACTGACGCTTTTCGCTATATTCGATACGAATCATCTCGGGAGTCAATACTGTGAAACGCATATTTCCCGACTGGACAATAGCCGCATCATTGGCCATTGGGTTGTTTTGGGCTATTGCACTGCAAGAAAACAAAAAGGCAGAAACTCCCAAAAGTAGTTTTTCTCTGTAAATCATAAATTTATAATTTTAATAGAAATTAAGGCTTAACACTCTTATCATAAAATATAGCTTTATTTTATGATATGTGTCTCTCTAAAAATTGTTTGTTTTTCAAAAAGAGTTCGGTATAGATCAAAAACCGTTAAATTCAATATATACCAATATACCAAACTCCATTCTTGACACCCGTAAGAATCTGCTTTTCATGTTATTTATTTTTATGGTTAATAATATGGATTGGTGGAAAATTCCCCCGTTCCTAAATTTCCCTCACAAAAATATACGGGCGATTAAGGTTTGTCAATTCAAAGTAGTAAAAAAGTAGAAATTTAGTAATTTTATATATCTAATAAACAAGCGATTATATAATCATATAATTATTATAAAAGTAGCTATTACATTAGGGAGACAGAGCTTATAAACATTTTATCACAAAATATTTTTTATATTTATTGCATGCGATTTTTCTTTCTTTTGACAAATAAACAAAACAAAATAATACACCTTTAATCTTGTATGATCACGTCCATTTTTATACAATCGACAATCCTACTCCTATCTTTCAAAATACATATTTTCTGAATTGCTTGTATCCTATTCTGCTTGATACTCTACGGAATCTCCTTCCGGTTCATCTTCTTCCAAAGCCTGAGCATCGGTCAAAATCGATTTGACAAAAGTAGGTTTATCATTGAACAACACAATAGCCGACTGATGCCCGTCGGGAGTAACAAACTCTACATGAGCCACTGTCCCCAGCACTTCGGCCGTATCGCGATCGGCATATTGTACAAGAGTGGCATAAGAGTCTATATACTCCTCCACACTGGCAGCCACAAACCGGTCGTATGCCGCCTTGGCCGACTCATACTCCCGAATGTAGGAAAAATCGCGATCCTTATCGAATTTCACATACGCATCATGATCCTTGGGCAAACGCTCCATCGCCTGTTTGTATCCCTCTATCTTCGAGGCATAACTACGGTCGTTGCCATGTGCACGAACAGCCTCTTTCAACTTCCGCTCATAATCGGCACGACGGGCAAACTGGCTATTCTCATCGAGCTTGTAATTATGTTCGGCCACCTCCATCTCGTATTTCAATTGCTGCTCGGTAGAGACATAACTGTCGATAGCCTCTTGACGGCCGGCCCGGAGGCTGTCGGCAACCGTCACTTGATGAAGAATCTCGGTTTGGATAGAATCGACTTTTTCGGGGGTAAGATTTTCATCGGCCGACAAAACCCATGTCCCGGCTTTCAACTCCGATTTCACATATTCTTTAAATGCACCGGCATAATCGCCATCGGCTACTCCGCTTCCGCAGGCACACAAAACCATACCCATCGCACAAGCCGGCATCCATTTCAACAATTTTTTCTTCATATTTTCAATAATTATCAGTTTCAATATCGTAAAAAACAAAACTTATTCTTTACAACTCTTGTCATTTTTAAATGAGCAACATTTCTTCGCTTTGTTTCACAAAGATAATATAAACCCTTAAAATATTATTGACAAAACATCTCCCCACCTTTTTTTTATGTAAAAATAACGTATATTTCACGGGCAATAAGCAATCGACACTCCACAACCCGACAACATAAATATCTTTCTCTGTCCCCAATCGCACACCACCTTAGGAACTATTACACAACAGATAGTCGCTTTAATCGACTCCTCTTTGGCTAATTATTCCAAAAGTCCTACTTTTGTAACTGAAAAACAAGCGATATAACATGTTGGAATATACAGTAACTATTAAAAACTACCTCTCAAAACACAATGCCCCGTGCATTACTCCCAAAGCCGCTCTCATCGACATGGACGGCGTCCTCTACGACTCAATGAAAAACCATGTCGAAGCGTGGTACCGCACCTTAATACCGCTGGGCATCAAATGTACCAAGGAAGAGTTTTACCTGTATGAGGGGAGAACAGGCGCAAGCACCCTTAAATACCTGTTCGACAAGCACTTCAACCAGAAACTATCCGACGAAGAATGTGCCGAAATTTATGCTGTCAAAGAAAAACATTTCAACGCTCTGGCCACAATCACCCCTATGCCGGGAGCCGACCGCATGCTACAACGGCTTATCGAGAACAACATACGCCCCGTATTGGTCACCGGCTCGGGACAAGGTTCGCTCCTCGACCGTCTCGACACCGACTATCCCGACGTATTCAAACCGGAATACAAAGTAACCGCCTATGATGTCAAGGAGGGGAAACCCAGTCCCGAACCTTATCTGATAGGACTATCCAAAGCGGGAGTCAAGGCAAACGAGGCTATCGTGATCGAAAACGCCCCTTTGGGAGTCGTATCCGGAACGGCAGCCCAAGTATTCACCGTAGCCGTTAACACCGGCCCTATCCCGGCACAAGCCCTTTTCGATGCCGGAGCCGACATGGTATTCCCTTCCATGCCCGACTTTGCCGACCACGTCGATGAATTGATAGAAACACTCAGAAACACCCGATAAACCCTAACCGTATGGAGTCCCAAAAAATCATATTCACCTCCCATCCCGGCCAACTCCTTGCCGAAACCATCGAGCAGATCGCATACGACAAACTGTTTATTCTCTGCGACACTCACACCCGGGAAATGGCGTTCCCCCTCATTGCCGAACATCTCCCAACCTCAGCCCGCGTCATCACCATCGAAGCCGGCGATACCCACAAGACACTGCAAACTCTCGCCTTCGTATGGACCGAATTGAGCCAACACGGAGCCTCCCGCAAATCACTCCTCATCAACCTCGGCGGCGGAATGGTAACCGATTTGGGCGGTTTTGCAGCTGCTTGCTTCAAACGCGGTATCCATTTCATAAATGTCCCCACCAGCCTGCTCGGAGCCGTCGATGCTGCCGTAGGAGGAAAAACAGGTATCAATTTCAACGGATTGAAAAACGAAATAGGAGCCTTTCGCCCTGCCGACGCTGTCGTCATCTCCACCCAGTTCTTCCACACCCTTCCCCACGAAGAACTCCTCTCGGGATACGCCGAGATGTTGAAACACTCCCTTATCGACAATCCCGAAACCTACCGCTCGTTACTCGACTTCGACCTGTCAACCCCCGATTGGGAACGGCTGCTCGTCCTGCTCAAAGAATCGGTACAGGTAAAGGAACGAATTGTCACCGAAGATCCCTTCGAAAAAGGGATACGGAAAGCCTTGAATTTGGGACACACGGTCGGGCACGCATTCGAAAGCCTCTCGCATCAACAAATGAGACCTATTCCACACGGATATGCCGTGGCGTGGGGTATGGTGTGCGAACTGCTGCTCTCGCATCAATACCTCAAATTCCCGTCCGAAACAATCACCGGTCTCGCAACCTACATCTATCGGCACTACGGCTCATTCCCTATCACTTGTAAAGAATACGAAACGCTCTACGAGCTAATGACTCACGACAAGAAAAACGAAGCGGGACACATCAACTTTACGCTCCTAAAAACAATAGGAACTCCCGTCATAGACCAACATGTCGATAAAGAGGAGATATTCGTGGCCTTCGATCTCTATCGCGACCTTTTTAAATTATAATCCCTGTTGCCTCTTTGGCAGGCAGTTAGAAAAAATTCGACACAAACAGGCGCAAAAAAGTTACTTAAAATTTTGTCAGTCTAAAAAATTGAGCTACTTTTGCATCACCAAATCAGCGGGGTGTAGCTCAGCCCGGTTTAGAGTACGCGTCTGGGGGGCGTGTGGTCGCTGGTTCGAATCCAGTCACCCCGACTGGTGAAAATGAAGGAGTTAA
>CALUJQ010000005.1 GCA_944320995.1 uncultured Barnesiella sp.
AAAAATTTGCCAAGAAAGAGGGCCGTCAACCCCGTATCATGATTGCGAAGATGGGACAGGACGGTCACGACCGTGGAGCCAAAGTAGTAGCTACGGGATATGCCGACTGCGGTTTCGACGTGGATATGGGACCGTTGTTCCAGACTCCGGCCGAGGCTGCCCGCCAAGCCGTCGAGAACGACGTGCATGTATTGGGTGTCTCTTCTTTGGCTGCCGGTCACAAGACACTGGTACCCCAAGTTATCGAAGAGTTGAAAAAGTTGGGCCGTGAAGACATCGTGGTAATTGCCGGTGGCGTTATTCCCGCACAAGACTACGACTTCCTCTACAAAGCCGGTGTGGCAGCAATCTTCGGCCCCGGTACTTCGGTAGCCAAGGCTGCTTGCCAAATACTCGAAATCCTTCTCGAAGAATAATTGAGTCGGTAGAGTAAACCGTTTTGGAACGCATGACCTCCTAACCTCGGTCATGCGTTCTTTTTATGATGAAAAAACGCCTCATTTATCGGTATAAAGAGACAGGTTGTATAGCATGGTAGAATTTATTTACACAAATGTGTATAATACTAATTTGTTGAATTAAGATTTATTTGTATATTTACCCACTTTTTCTAAACCCATAATATATGAAAAAAATTTTTATCTCATTGTGCGCAAGTACCTTCTTAGGGGTATCTTCGTTATTTGCCGTACCGGCAAGATCTATTCCTGTGACTGTTACTCAACCCGATGGGAGTGAGGTTACTGTCAAACTCGTGGGAGATGAGTTTGGGCATCATCGGGTAACCTCCGACGGGATTCCGGTTGTCCGCTGTACCGATGGGTTCTATCGGTATGCCGAGTTGTCGTCGGCCGGATTGATCGTGGCCGGTGATGTAGTAGCCTGTGACGCACAGTTACGTACGGCCTCGGAGAAAGCCTATCTCGAGCAGCTGTCCGGGCAACAAGTATCGCAAGAACTATTTGCTCGCCGTTCCTTGAAGAAACAGCAAAGGCAAGACGCCAACATCCGCCGGGCAGCACAAGCCACCACGGGTGAAGAGGTTCACGGTTTAGTCCTGCTGGTCGAGTTCAGCGACAAGAAATTCAGTTCGGTCGGAACGCAAGAGGCCTTTAACGATATGATGAACAAGGTCGGCTATGATTACAGAGGAGCCATCGGCAGTGCCCGCGACTATTTCATCGCTCAGTCGGGAGGCCAGTTCCAACCCACGTTCGATGTAGTAGGGCCCATTACACTCGACAATAACATGGCTTATTACGGAGCTAATAATGGATACGGAGAAGATCAACGCCCCGAACAGATGATTATCGACGCTTGCAAAAAAGCCGATTCGATGGTCGATTTCACGATTTACGATCGAGATAACGACGGTTATGTCGATTTGGTATATGTGATTTATGCCGGGTATGGCGAGTCGTCGGATATTGATGGCTCTTTGGAAGATACTATCTGGCCGCATGCCTACTGGATATATCAAGGAGCCGGCAAGTCGGTTTCGGTCGACGGGAAATACCTCGATGCTTATGCATGCTCGGCCGAACTTGCCGGTAATAGCGGGACCTATCGCGATGGTATCGGCTCGTTCTGCCACGAGTACAGTCATACCTTGGGATTGCCCGATTTTTACGATACGACTGGTTCGTATAACCCTAATTACGGTATGAGTACATGGAGTTTGATGGATTACGGTTGCTACAACGGACCCGACATGGACGGCGACGGTTATAGCGATGGCTCGGTACCTGTGGGCTATACGGCCTATGAGCGGGAATTCTGTGGCTGGCTCACTATCGAGGAACTGACAGAACCCGCCACGATTACACTCGAAAATCTGGCCGATAGCAAAAAAGCCTATAAAATCGTTTCGAGCGACAAGAACCAATACTTCACACTCGAGAACCGTCAGCAAACCGGTTGGGACGAATATATGGCCGCTTCGGGCTTGATGATACTCAAAGTCGATTATAGTCAATCGGTGTGGGACAACAACACGGTCAACAATACGGCTTCTCGCCAGCGTATGACTATCATGCCGGCCGACAATAAATGGAGTTATGAAAACGAGTATGGCGACCTCTATCCCTATAACGGAAACAACTCTTTTACCGACACCAGCAGCCCGGCCGCAAAAACCAATACCGGCCTGTTGTTGGGAAAACCGGTAACCAATATTACACAGGCCAATGGGGTAATTACCTTTGATTTCATGGGGGGTGCCGACGCCGTGGTAGCACCTGTTGCCACGGCGGCTACCGAGGTAACTTCGACCGGATTTACGGCCAACTGGTCGCCGGTGGAGAATGCTGTCAGTTATACCCTTTATGTTGACCGTAAACTACCTTCGGCAGGAGGTGACATTCTGTTGTCGGAAGATTTTGCCAACTGTAAGAAATCCGATCCCAATAATTTGGGTGGTACCAATTCGTTCAAAAATCTGAGCTCTGAATATTTCCAAACCCCGGGTTGGAGCGGTAAGTATCTATATACCGAAGTTGGGGAAATAAAGTTGGGTAACTCGTCGAATGGGGGAACATTGCGTACTCCCGCTATTGATCTGTCGGGGTGTGACGGTACGTTTACCGTGTGCTTCGATGCAAAAAAATATGGGAGTGATACGAGTGTTAAGATGAAAGTTTATCTGGAAGGCGATGAAGCCAATGCACAGACAACCAAATCGTTAGGAGAAAAGACGACTTATACGATGACTTTCACGGGTGGAACAGCCGACAGTAAAATTATATTGGCTTCGATTTCAGACAGTGGGAAGAAAAGGGCCTACCTCGACAATATCGTGGTGTATAGTGGCGAGGTTCAGCCCGATGCTATGGCCAAACCGGCTGCCGATAATACCGAGTGGCCTATGGAGATAACGGGTATTACCGAGACCTCTTATATGTTCTCGAATCTCGATCGGGGTTATGTTTATTCCTATAAGGTGAAAGCCGTTAATGTCGATAACGAGGAGAGTGACTATTCCAATGTAGTGAAAGTAGATTTGAGCGAATCGACCGGAATTTGCGATCTGCCTGAGATGAGTGCCCGGATATATGCTGTTGACGGGAATATCGTGGTGGAAAGTGAAACCGTGCAGCCTGTCGAAGTAATTAACCTCATGGGACAGGTTGTGGTAACGTCCGAAGTAAGCGGTCGAGCCGTATTGTCGGTACCTGCCGCTGGTATTTATATCGTGCGTTGCGATTCTATGGTGACTCGCTGCGTGGTACGATAATTGTTTGAATTTTATATATCTATGAAGGCCGAAGCTGATTATCCCGGGTTTGGCCTTTTTTATTTCCATGTCAAGGGACAGGGTAAAGTCATGCTCTAATTTTTGTTAGCACAGTTGGGAAAAAGAAAATGAATCGCTATATTTACTTATCGAAAGTTGGAGCGAGCAATGGAACCGAACGATTGGCAGGCGATTGTTGCAAAGCCTTGTAAAAAGGATTACATGATCGAGCAGGTTGTCGAGCGGGTACGACAAGACCCGAGGCTCGACGAATTGTTGGCATTGGCGTTGGGCGAGGGGAGCGAAGCATTCAGGGCATCGCGTTGCGTCGAAATCGTTTATGAATGGGACAGAGTCCTCTTTTTGGAATACAAGAACCGCTTTGTATCCGATTTGAGCAAGGCTGTCCATTATGGGGTGAGGCGCATATATGCCCACATGATGTGGTTCATGCTTAAACGCGGCGAATACGACCCGACTCAGGAGGAGGCCGAACAACTGGCCCGGACGATTTGTGCATGGTGTATCGAACCGGGGGTAAAAGTTTCGGCACTGGTGTGGTACCTCTCTCTCCTGAATTGGCTTTCCGGTCGGGTCGAGTGGGCCGGCGATATGTTGTGGCAAATCGTGGAGCTGAACGATCTCGATTGCTCTCCCGGCATGAGGGCGCTGTTGAGGCGTATGCGTAAATCATTTAAAATTGCTTAAATGTCGATGTTTCGCCCCGAGAACCTTTTGTTATGATTACATTTGTAGAGGAAACCCGTGGTGAAAAGGAGGTTTTAATATGAAAAAGAGTTTGTATTTTACCGTTGCCGTTGTGCTATTGTTGAGCGGTTGCCGCTCGGTTTCGATGCTGTCGTTCGATGTTTGGCGGCCGGCCAAGATAACTTTCCCGGTCGATATAGAACGAGTGACGGTTGTCAATAATTCGGTCGATCCCGAAGGGCGGGAAGGAAACCGGTATAAAGATATTTCGGAGAGAGAATATGAGTTGGAGATTTCACACGACAGCACAACGTACCGTTTGGCCGAATATATGGCAGTGGCTCTCTCCGATGCGCATTATTTCCCCGAGGTTACGATTTTTTATGACGATTCCATTACGTTGCCCAAAAGCCTTTATCCGTTGTTGAATGAAGGGCAACTATCGGCGATAAGAGAAGAAACCGAACACACGGCTGTGGTTACGCTCGATAAGACCGATATGGCTGTGAACATGGAGGATAATGCCCTGATCGGGACGATGGGCGAGACGGTTTATATGACCGATCTTTCTGTGGCTACGACCCTGCATTTGCGCGTCTATTGGCCCGATAAGGTCGTGCCTTCTTCCGAGGTGGTCACCGACACGATTTATTGGCAATCGTTCGGATATACTCCCGACGAAGTACACAGTTCTTTACCTACAACCCCGGAATTTATTCAAGAGGCGATGAAAAATATTTCCACCCGGGTAAGAGACCTTTTTATCCCCCATGTGGATAATGTCGAGCGTTATATTTATACCTCTTCCAATCCGGCACTGAGCGATGCGTATGATTTCTGGCAACAGCAAAAGTACAAAGAGGCATCGTATTTGTGGGAGTATGTTTACGAAGAACAGAAAAACAAGACTTCACGGGCAATGGCCGCGGCCAATCTGGCGGTTTATTACGAGTTGTTCGACAACTACACCAAGGCTATCGAGTGGGTGGACAAGTCGTTGGCCTTATTCAAAGAGAAATCGGACGGCGAAACTTCCGACATCGTCATGTTGCAGGACTATCGGCGGCAATTGCTCGAACGGAAGACCGATAATTCGACCTTGCAGCAGCAGATGTAGCAGCGGGGGAGTATCTCTGTATGATAAACGATTCGGCGGAAGAACTGGTATGGATAGCCAGCCTCCCGCCGAATACGTTTTTTATGAAGCGTGTTTTTGTCAGCGTTCGAACGATACGGTCACACTGCCCGAGCCTACGGCGGCAGCCAGCCCCGAAGGGTTGTCTATACGACCTATGCGGGTGTAGCTGTACGAGGTGGAGAACGTCTTGTAGAAGAGTACTACGCACGACGAGCCGTAAAGCATCAGGTCGCCCGTCTGTATCGTGCCGGGCGATGAGGCTTGGGTAGGCAGGCTTTGGTCGAGGTAGGCATACTTCTCGTTACTGTTCAGTTCGTGCATCGAGAGGGTGAGCGGCAGCAGGGCGGCAAAAGCATGGGCCGTAGCGTTATCTTCGAGGGTTGCCGTGAAGGTCGAGGTCCCTATCTTCAGCGTCAGGGTCATGGCTTGTTCGGGTGTTTCGGTGTTGTTGTCATCATTGTCATCATTATTATCGCCGGGAGTCTCACCCGCATCGTCGCCGGTTCCTCCGGTCAAACTGCCTCCCGTTGTTGTGGACATGGGGTTGTCGTTGCGGTCGCAGGCCGTGAATGCAAGGCACGACATCGCGGCGAGTAGGGCTATTGTCAGGAACAGAGGTTTCATCGCACGGTGTTTTATCGGGTTATTCTTGGGTCTCGATAGTCCGTATCACCCGGGCCGGTACACCTCCCACGATAGTGTTGGGAGCAACATCTTTGGTCACGACGGCACCGGCAGCTACCACGGCGTTGTCGCCGATAGTAACTCCTTGCAGAATAGTGGCGTTAGCCCCTACCCATACATTCCGCCCCAATACGATAGGGGCGGGGTAAGTCGTTTTGCGGTCGCTGGGGGCGAGCCCGTGGTTGAGGGTGGCAAACACCACGCCGTGCCCTATTTGGCATCCGTCGCCGAGGGTGACTCCGCCGTGGTCTTGAAAGTGACAGCAAGCGTTGATGAATACCTCGTTGCCTATGTGAAGGTTTTTCCCGAAATCGGCATACAACGGAGGGAAAACCCGTACCGTATCCGGTATGGGTTTTCCGGTAAGTCGAGCGAGCAGTTCACGTACCTCGTCGGGAGTGTGGTACGAGCCGTTCAGCTGGCAAGTGATCTGTCGGGCTTCGTTGCTCATTTCGTTCATGAATGCCCCTATCTCAGGGCCGCACAGCGGCTTGCGCTCGGCCGCATGTTGTAGAAATTCGTCGAGAGTCATACCGGTTATTTTAAATAGAGGCGGAAAAACGATTCGATTTTGTCAAACGGAATTAGGGCACGGTTGTCGTAGAGGTCAACGTGTGAGGCTCCGGGGATAATCATCAACTCTTTGTTTTCGCCTTTCAGTTTCTTGAACGCATCTTCACTGAAATAGCGGGAGTGTGCTTTTTCGCCGTGAATCATGAGCACGGCGCTACGAATTTCGTCGCTGTATGTGAGCAGGGGCGTGTTGATAAACGACAGTGCCGAGGTGATGTTCCAGCCGTTGTTGGAGTTGAGCGAACGTTTGTGGTAGCCGCGCGGAGTCTTGTAATAGGCATAGTAATCTTTTACGAATTGCGGGGCATCGTCGGGTAGGGGATCTATCACGCCGCCGGCGAGGGCGTATGAGCCATTCTTGGCGTCGGCCGTGCGTTGTGCATTGAGCTGTTTGCGCAGTTCATAGCGTTGGTCGGCATCCATCGAATCGAAATACCCGTTGGCATTGACACGGCTCATATCATACATCGTGACGGTTACGGTTGCCTTAATGCGGGTATCGATAGCTGCGGCATTGAGAGCCATACCGCCCCAGCCGCATATCCCTAAGATACCGATACGACCGGGATCTACATCGCTTCGTGTAGAAAGGAAATCGACAGCCGCACAGAAATCCTCGGTATTGATGTCGGGAGAGGCCACGTAACGGGGTTCACCTCCGCTCTCGCCTGTATAGGAGGGGTCGAATGCGATGGTAAGGAATCCACGCTCGGCCAAGGTTTGGGCATAAAGGCCCGAAGCCTGTTCTTTCACGGCACCGAAGGGGCCCGATACGGCAATCGCGGGCAGTTTCCCTTCGGCATTTTTTGGAAGATACATATCGGCTGCGAGTGTGATTCCGAACCGGTTTTTGAACTGTACACGCTCGACGGTTACACTTTCGCTCGGTGCGAATGTCTTGTCGTTTTCTTGGGCATAAATCATATTCATTGCTAAACTTAAAAACAGGGTGAAAATAAAAATTCTTGTATTCATGAGTGTGTAATGAATGGTTTCTCGAAACAAAGTTAGAAGAAAAGCCCGACGGGAGTTGTATATAAATTCCTGAATCTTATACCAAAATCTTGGTTTGTATCTTTGTGTACGACAAATATCGGCTCAACAACGAAGCCCAAACAGTAGCCGAAGCGGCCGGCTGTTTGGGCCTATTGGGTTGAGACCGGAACCGGTCTTGTTATTTCAAACGTAGGTTTACCCGTTAGTCGAAATGTACATTGGGATTCATCTCGGCCGGTGAATGCCAGCGAATGCCATAGTCGTGAAAGAGAATGTTTCGCAGTGTTGACCAGTATTCAAAACAGAAACCCATGCCGCGGGGCACATCGGCCAATAGGGCATAGGCTTTCTCTTCGGCCTCGGCAATCACTTCTTCGTATTCGGCTGTCCACTCTATGGGGTCTTTGCGAAGATGGCCTGTCTCTTCAATGTCGTCAAACCGTTTTTGGTCGGCAGCCATGATGTTGAGCGAATAGCGCATAATCTCGTCGTTGAGCGGGTCGATACCCATCTCCAAATCTTCGGCCCGTTTGTCATCGATGCCGGCAATGGCGTCGCGCTCGATCTCCATAAGTCGCAGACTGAGGCGAGGGTGGTCGTAGAGTACCTTTCGGGCCCTGTGACATACATTGGCCCCCATTACCCGTTTCTCTTCCGATTCGATGATCGTAGGCATGTATTTGACGATTTCCCGGCACAGCGCAACATTTTTCCATGCCGGCCCTAAGTCCATAACATACTCTTCGCACAGTAGCGCGTCGGCACAGACCAATTCGCATATGGCATCGGCATTCCCCGCATCTTTTTTGAGTATGTCGAGTTGCTGCCGCCTTATCTCTTCCAAATCGGCAATGTGATATATTTTCCCGTCTATTTCTTGAGCCATGGTTGAAACAGTTAAAAGGTTGGACGTTTATATTTCAATGTCATATTGACGAGCGATTGCTTCGTACCGGGCGATTTCTTGAGGGTCGGCATGCTCTTCCTCGAGCATGTTGAGATAGGCGATTATGGAGAGCCGATGACCTTTCTCGGCAGCCAAACTGTATTGGAAGACAGCCGTTTTGTGGAAATTCTCGGACCGTTTGGTATCGCCTTCGTTTTGAACAATGCTCGAGGCAATATCGCAAATCCACCCCATGTAATAGTGACACCAAAGCGAATCGGCATCGAGACCTTTCTGCATGAAATCCATGAATCCGTCGTCGAAAAAACTCATGCCGTTTCTGATGAAATGGTTCATCAGCACCAGCCCGAGAATCTCGTAACTCTCTTCCGTATCCGAGTGCTCATCGTAATACTTCGAGAGCATCTCGGCATATTCGGCCATTCGAGCATCCTTCTCCTGATCTTCCATATCGGCCAACCAGTCGTTAAGAAGATTTTGACCTTTGATGAGCAACCCTTCCCATGCTCCGTCGGCAATCATCTGTTCAAGCACTTCGTCGGCCATTTTCTCTTTGTGGCGGAATCCATAGCGGGCAATGGCGTCGAAGATACCCATGTCGGCTCCATTCTCGCGGGCAATGGCGGCATAACGGCAGGCCAGCCCGATGTCGCCTGTATAAGTGGCTGCGTGGACCGTCGAGTTGAGTATCGACATCAAGAGTTTTTCGGTGCGATGTTCCAAGGCGAGCATTTTGCTGGCAGCCCATTGCAAATAGCGCAGGGCATACTCCATATTGACATTTTCATACATCGGAATCATGAACATCCGGCCGATGTTGTATGCGGCAAGTGCTCGATATTCCGGCCAAATATTTTCGTTATCGACGACCGATTGGTATAGCTGCGTTGCGTCGGCGAGAAATCCGTCTCCTTCCGAATCCTTATCGGATAGGAATATCCAATGGTCGGGATTGGCCAACCAGTCGGCCGCCTTTAATGCCGATTTATAGTCACCGGCTTTGCCTTTTTCTTTCCAGACCAGAACTTCGCTATATTCGTTTTCAAAATCCTCCTCTGTTTCGTTTCCCGATTCGTCGAGTGCCGCTTGGCACTTGTTGTATTGGTCGCGGGCGGCATAGATAAGATCGGTGAAATCTTCATCGAGCTCCCTCAGCTTTTGCAGCTCGAAGTAGTCGTTCCAAGCCTGTTGCGCCATGGCGAGCGCCTCTTTGTATCGTCCTTCGTTGAATAGTGAACCACTGGCACTCAATGATTCTATGGCACTTTTTTTCAATTCGAGTTTGTTCATGATATTTTATTTAAGGGTTAAAGGGTTGTAGGGAGCGTCTTAATTTTATAATGCAAAAAACAAACAGTTCCCTTTTTATCATAATGCCTAAAAGTACGCAAATTTATTGTATGATACATGATTTTTTGGAAAAAAATTGTGTTGTAGCGGCAAACAAGGTACGAAAAGTAGGAATGCAAGTCAGAGCCTTAACAAGTTGTGCCGAGTGAATGTGTTTGATGGATTGCAGTCTTGATTTTGTTTCGGGGTTCGCTCGGGAGATTTGTTCGCCAAATAAAAAACGCCCGGAAGAAAGCCTTCCGGGCGTTTTCAACGGTTATTTATTGTACCGGAATTAGCCTTGGATAGCAGCGATACCGGGCAATACTTTGCCTTCGATAGCTTCGAGCAGAGCACCGCCGCCGGTCGATACATAAGAAACTTTGTCGGCCAGTCCGAACTTGTTTACACAAGCCACCGAGTCGCCACCGCCTACAAGCGAGAAGGCTCCGTTCTTGGTAGCTTCTACGATAGCCTCGGCAACGGCACGCGAACCCGATGTGAAGTTGTCGAATTCGAATACGCCCGTCGGGCCGTTCCACAAAATAGTTTTCGATTTTTTGATTACGTCGGCAAAGAGAGCTTCCGATTTAGGACCGATGTCCATACCCTCCCAACCGTCGGGGATTTCGTTTACGTTGCAGAAATCGGTATTGGCGTCGTTCGAGAAGTCGTCGGCGATTTTGGCGTCAACGGCCAAAACGAGATTTACGTTGTTGGCTTTGGCTTTTTCGATTAGTTCGAGAGCGAGGTCGAGTTTGTCGTCTTCGCAGATCGAGTTTCCGATTTTACCGCCCAATGCTTTGGTGAAGGTATAGGTCATACCGCCGGCGATAATCAAGTTATCGACTTTGGTCAACAGGTTCTCGATGATGTCGATTTTCGAAGAGACTTTCGAGCCACCCATGATGGCGGTGAAGGGACGAACCATCTCTTTCATGACTTTGTCAACGGCAGCAACCTCTTTACCCATCAGGTAACCGAACATTTTGTTTTCGGGGGTGAAGTATTCGGCCATCAATGCCGTCGAAGCGTGAGCCCGGTGAGCCGTACCGAAAGCGTCGTTTACATAAGCGTCGGCCAAGCTGGCGAGTTCTTTGGTAAATTCTTTTTGGCTGGCTTTAATGGCTTTTTTGGCAGCGGCTTTTTCTTCGTCGCTGGCGTCTTCGGCCAAGCCTCTGGGTTTGCCTTCTTCTTCGGCGTGGAAGCGGAGGTTTTCGAGCAACAGCACTTCGCCCGGTTTCAAGGCGGCGGCGGCAGCTTGAGCTTTTTCGCCTACACAGTCCTCAACGAATTTTACTTCGGTACCCAGCAATTCGCTCAAATGGGCAACGATATGACGCAGGGAGAATTTATCTTCGGGTCCTTTTTTGGGACGTCCCAAGTGAGAACCGATGATGAGGCTTCCGCCATCGGCCAAGATTTTTTTCAACGTAGGCAATGCTTTTACCATACGAGTGTCGTCGGTGATGTTAAAGTTCTCATCGAGAGGAACATTAAAATCTACGCGCACAAATGCCTTTTTGCCGGCAAAATTGTAATTGTCAAGTGTTTGCATATCGGTTAATATTTAGTATGTAACTCGTTTACTTTTGGCAAATTTAGGTAAAAATCGATTATCTTTTTACTATTAAATGCTATTTTCTTCAAAAAATCAGAGTAATCCTTTGCTGTGCAGGAGGTGTTCCATCTCGTATTGCACTTTCAAAGCCTCTTCGCGGGCCGCTTCGGCAAACTTGTGGTCGGTGGCGGCATAAATGATTTTGCGCGAGGAGTTGACAAGCAGGCCGCACTCGCTGTTCATGCCGTAGGTGGCTACCTCTTCGAGGCTTCCGCCTTGCGCACCTACGCCCGGGACCAATAGGAAGTTGTGCGGTACTATGCGGCGCACGTCTTCAAACAGTTTGCCTTGTGTGGCGCCCACGACAAACATCAATTGCTCGTCCGAAGCCCATGATTGTGCCGTGCGCATCACCTTTTCGAAGAGGCGTTCGCCGTTGGCATCGGCGGTCAATTGGAAGTCGTGCGACCCCTTGTTTGAAGTGAGCCCCAGCAGAATGACCCATTTGTCGGGATACCCGAGGAATGGTTTTACGCTGTCTTCCCCCATATATGGAGCTACGGTCACGGCGTCGAGGTCGAGGTGGCAGAAGAAACTGCGGGCATACATCTCAGAGGTGTTGCCGATGTCGCCTCGTTTGGCATCGGCGATGATAAATTGGTCGGGATAATTCTCCCGGATATAGCGTACAGTCTTTTCAAAGGCAATCCACCCCTCTACGCCCATGCTTTCGTAAAAAGCCAAGTTGGGTTTGTAGGCTACGCAAAGGTCGGCCGTGGCGTCGATAATCGCCTTGTTGAAAGCGAATATCGGTTCCTTCTCTTGTTTCAAGTGAGAAGGGATCTTTTCTATATCGGTATCCAATCCTACACAGAGGAAAGATTTCTTACGTTTGATATTTTCAAACAGTTGTTTTTTGTTCATGATATGTGGGGATTATAGTTCGCTCTCTTTCAATCTTTCGGCATTTTCGGCTACGATGAGGTGGTCGATGCAATCTTGTATGTCGCCGTCCATAAAGGCTGCCAAGTTGTAGATGGTGTAGTTGATGCGGTGGTCGGTGATACGTCCTTGCGGGTAGTTGTAGGTGCGAATCTTGGCCGACCGGTCGCCGGTCGATACCATGGTCTTGCGCCGGCTGGCAATATCGTCGATGTATTTTTGATGCTCTTTGTCGTAAATGAACGAGCGCAGCCGGGAGAGAGCCCGCTCCTTGTTTTTGGGTTGGTCCCGAGTCTCGGTACATTCGATGAGAATCTCTTCCGACATGCCGGTGTTGGGGTTTTTCCAAATGTATCTCAATCGCACGCCCGATTCCACCTTGTTTACATTTTGCCCGCCTGCACCGCTCGACCGGAAGGTATCCCACTTGATTTCGCCTTCGTTGATTTCTACGTCGAACTCTTCGGCCTCGGGCAATACGGCTACCGTGGCAGCCGAGGTGTGTACACGTCCTTGCGTTTCGGTGGCGGGAACACGTTGTACGCGGTGTACACCCGATTCATATTTGAGTGTGCCATATACGTTGTCGCCCGTTACGGTGAAGATGATCTCCTTATACCCGCCCGAGGCACCTTCGCTGTAACTGCTTACCTCGGCTTTCCATCCTTTGGCTTCGCAATATTTGGCATACATGCGGAAAAGGTCGCCGGCAAAGATAGCCGCTTCGTCGCCACCCGTTCCGCCCCGTATCTCCACGATGGCATTTTTGCTGTCTTCCGGGTCGGCCGGGACCAATAGCAGTTTTATCTCTTCTTCGAGTTGCGGAAGTTGTGCCGAGCAAGTTTCAAGTTCTTCTTTGGCCATTTCGCGCATTTCGGGGTCGGTTTCGGTTTCAAGCAAGTTGCGCGATTCGGCGATGCCGTTGAGCAGTTGTTTATAACGTTTGGCAGCTTCGGATATTTTCTCGAGATCGCGGTATTCTTTGGTGAGTTTGACAAACCGTTTCATATCGCCGATAACGGCGGGGTCGGTGATCAATGTCCCTATTTCTTCGAATCGGATAAGTAAACCCTCTAATTTTTCTAATAGTGAAGTTTGTTCGCTCATCAGGTTGTTTTTGCTTTTAGCGCAAAGATACGAATTTCGCTCGATTTTTCTTAGCGGAGGGCTTGAAAAGATGACTCGGCATAGAACATTGCTCTTTGGAGAGAAAAAGCCTGTGCCGAGCCACCCGATATACAGAGTAGTAGTTCGGGGGTAAAACAAGCATGGTTTCGGAATGTTTACCTCAAAACGAAACTTAACTTGATTTAACTGGATATACAAAAGCCGGGCATGGTGATGTGCCCGGCTTTTGTATAGTGAACAGTATGGGTTAGAACCAACGGACGTATGCCAAATCTTGACGATGAGGCAGGTCGGGATTCTTGGGATACATGCGGAACGAATAACGGAATACGCCCGAATCGTTCAGTTGGTAACGCAGTTTGTAGGTTACTTTGGTTCCTTCGGTTTGAACCGGTTTCATTTCGAGTGTCTTGTACGGTTCGGTGTTACCTTCTTCTACGTTGGCGATGACGAGCTCTACACCCAGACAGTTGCCCAGTCCCTTGTTATCGAGGACGACGCTCATTTCATACTCTTCGCCTACGTGAGGATTATAAAGCAGCCCGTCGGGAATGGAAACCGAGCAGATTTCGATTTCGTTCCATTTGGTTACAAATTCCTCTTTCCAAGCCGCAATCTCTTTCGCTTTGGCAAAATCGTTGGCTTTCAACAGTTTTGTGCGTTTCCCTTCTTTCAGATAGAAGCGGTTGACATAGTCGTTCAACATGCGTTCCATCGTGAACTCAGGCGCGATTTTGGCGATAGAATTTTTGATATACTGTATCCATTCGGGCGAATAGCCTTTGCTGTTTTTGGCAAAATAGAGGGGTACGATTTGGTTTTCGAGCATCGAGTAGATGGTTGCCGCGTCGAGTTTATCTTGCTGGCTTTGGTCTTGGAAGGTGCGTTTTTCGGTCAATGCCCAGCCAGCACCCTCTTTGTAACCTTCGTACCACCAACCGTCGAGCACCGAGAAGTTGAGCACACCGTTCATTTCGGCTTTTTCGCCCGACGTTCCGGAGGCTTCCAACGGACGGGTAGGGGTATTCAACCAAATGTCCACACCCGAGATAAGCCGTTTGGCTACTTTCATATCGTAGTTTTCGAGGAAGATGATTTTCCCGAGGAATTCGGGCATGCGCGAAATTTCCACAATCCGTTTGATCAAACCTTGTCCGGCGCCATCGGCGGGGTGAGCTTTTCCCGAGAAGATGAATTGTACCGGGTAATTGGGGTTGTTTACGATTTTCGACAGACGTTCGAGGTCGGTAAACAACAAGTGGGCACGTTTATAGGTGGCGAAACGGCGTGCAAATCCGATCAGCAAGGCGTTGGGATTGATTTTTTCGAGTACCGAGACGATACGTGAGGGGTCGCCTTGATTCTTCAACCAAGTCTCCCGGAAGTCGTCCTTTACGAATTTTACGAATTTGTTTTTCAGAGTCTGTCTGATGTTCCAGATAACTTCATCGTCCACATCATAAATCTTCTCCCACATTTTAGGGTCGGATTGATGGTGCATAAATTCAGGGCCGAAAGTCTTTATATAAAATTCTTTCCATTCCGAAGCGGCCCAAGTGGGCATGTGAACTCCGTTGGTCACATAGCCTACGTGCAATTCGTCGGGGCTGTATCCTTTCCAAATCGGTTGGAACATCTTTTGCGACACTTTACCGTGCAACCAACTTACGCCATTGACCTCTTGGCACGTGTTGCAAGCAAACACGCTCATCGAGAATTTCTCATTCGTGTCGGGATTTTCACGACCCATATTCATCAGGTCTTTCCATTCGATACCCAATTTTGCGGGGAAATCGCCCATGTATTTCCCGAAGAGAGATTCGTCGAAGTAGTCGTGACCGGCAGGAACAGGGGTGTGTACCGTATAGAGCGAAGAGGCACGCACGACCTCGAGAGCTTCGTTGAATTTCAAATTTCCGTTTTGTACATAGTCAACCAAGCGCTGTACGTTCAACAGTGCGGCATGGCCCTCGTTGCAGTGGTACAAATCGGTTTTGATCCCCAATTTGTTCAGCATGAGAATACCGCCTATACCCAAGAGGTACTCTTGTTTCATGCGGTTTTCCCAGTCGCCGCCATAGAGTTGGTAGGTAATGGGGCGGTCCCACTCGCTGTTCGAGTCGAGGTCGGTATCGAGCAGATACAATTTTATGCGACCTACGTTTACCCGCCAAATGTGGGCATAGACGATGCGGCCGGGGTAGGGTACTTCGAGGACCATGGGGCGACCGTCTTTTTCGGTCATTTGCTCGATAGGCAATTGGTTGAAGTTCTGGGCTTCATAGTTGGCGATCTGTTGCCCGTCCATCGACAAAGTTTGTGTAAAATAGCCGTAACGATAGAGGAATCCGACGGCTGTCATATCGACATTGCTGTCGCTGGCCTCTTTCAGGTAGTCGCCGGCCAAAATACCGAGACCCCCCGAGTAGATTTTCAATACATGGCTCAATCCGTATTCCATGCTGAAATAGGAGATCGAGGGGACATCTTTGCGTTTGGGAGTATTGATATATTTCTCGAATGTTTCATACACCTCTTTAATATTGTGCATGATTTGTTTGTCCTTGGTTATCTCTTCGAGCCGTTCGTACCCGATACGTTGCAGAAATAAAACCGGATTCTCATGAACCGATTTCCATAAATCTTTATCTATTGATTTAAACAAGTTTTTGGCTTCGCTGTTCCATGACCACCATAGGTTCTTGGCCAAGACTGCCAAACATTTCAATTCTGCCGGAACTTGCGATTTTACCGTTATGTCACGCCAGTTCGGAGTGTTTGTGTTGCTTACTTGTACTTTCATAATAGAAATAGTTATTATAGTATGTTTATTTTCGTAATGATGCTTTTTTCAATGCGATGTGAAATGCTTTTGTATAATGGATAATAAAATGTTTCCATTCGGCTTCGAGCGACACGTTTGTCGCTGCTTGGGATATTTTTTCCCGTTGCGCTTTCCCACAGTGGCTGAGGGCCAATAGAGAGTCGGCCAATTCTTCCGATACCTCCACAAAGTTCATATCACTGCGGTGGAGGACTTTCACCCCCGATTGTTTCACCCCCTGTTCCTTCCGACTGTTTATCCATTGCCCGAATCCCGACAAATCGGTTGTGATCGTGGGTATACCGAATGCTATACTTTCCAACGGGGTATATCCCCACGGTTCGTAATACGACGGGAATGCCGTAGCATCTAACCCTATCAACAAATCGTAATACGAAAGGTTGGCTATACCGTCGTCGCCGGTTAGGTAAGAAGGTATGAAAATGATTTTCAATTGGCTGTCGGCCTTGTTGTTGAGGTTGAGGAAATGTATTTGGTTCACCACCTTGTCATCGTCGTAATTGAAAAGCGTGTGGGTGATAAACGGGTCGCGCAGGGGTGTCGATTCGAAGCCCAAGGTTTCCAATCTTTTTTGCAGATCGGTTCGGGCTTGGTTCACCCAAGCAGGGACTAAGATGAAAGCTACGATTTCTCTACCCGAATCGGAACTTTGTGAAATCCTCTTCATGGCATCGATAAAGAGATCGATACCTTTATTCTTGTATTCATACCGGCCCGAGGTCGCAATGAGGTATGCGTTTTTCTCGGGGCGTTTCCCGGTCAAGGCTTCGACAATGTCGCAAAGGCGCTTGCGGGCTATTTTGCGTTTTGCCTTGTATTCCTCTTCGGCCGGGACAAAATTTTGTTCAAACCCGTTGGGAGTTACCACGTCGGGTTTACGGCCTAATAGTTGCGTACACTCTTTGGCGGTAATTTCGCTTACGGTAGTAAAACAATCGGCTTCAATGGCGGCTGTTTTTTCCAGCGAGTGTTTCGATACGATGTTCAGCTCTTCGGCCATTTGGTCGCCGTTGTATCCCGCCAGATAGTCGTATAACGGTTTGCCGTTGCCGGCAATCGAACGTCCTATCGATGTGGCATGGGTCGTGAAGAGTGTGGCTACTTGTGGCAGGGTGTATTTGATATGGAGCAATCCCATGCCTGTGGTCCATTCGTTGAAATGGGCAACGATGTTGAATTTGTCTCCTTGGATAAACTTGTAGAAACTCTCGATAACCAGAGCCGAGGCGTATGCAAATATACACGACTCGTCGTAATCGCCGTATGCCGGTAGGGAGTTTACACCGTATCGATTCCACATTTCGCCATATAAATCGTTTTTATACGGATATAACGATTGATAATCAACCAATATGACTATCGGTCGGCCCGGAATATTCCAGCGACCTACCTTCACTTTCATATTTTGAGGTAAAGAAGCTTGGCGTTGCCAATCTTTCAAGAGTGTTTTTGACCGTGAAAAATAGGGTGAAGGTTTATTCCCCCATATATCCGGCCCTATAAAGATGATTTTATCTTTATATAGTTTTTGAAGTGTTTTGGCTTTCGTGGAAAGAACAGTATAGATACCCCCCACTTTGTTGCAAACCTCCCAACTTACTTCAAATATATAATCAGGTGCGAATTGCTTCTCCATGATAGCTATGAATCATTAACTATTGTTTTGCAATAGAGGCCGCAAAGTTATAAAAATATTTGGTAACTTCGAGATAAAAAAAAGATTTTTACAGTTTCGTTTTTCGAGTAATTCCCTATTTCGGGGTGGTGGAATTTTTTTATTTTCTCTGTTGTGAAAGGTTTTTTTTCTGCTTTTATCTCTTTTCCGAAAATTAAAAGATACCCGATTTTTTTTCAACATCGACTTTTATTGTCGTATTTATAGCGTGAGTTCCAAAAAAATTAAGCACGCTTGTTTTTTCTGCATTCGACTTTCACTATCTTTGCATAAGATAAGATATGACCCTGTCCAGTCAAATTTGGAGATTCCGTTTCTCATTTGTCTTCGAGGGCCTATTGTATAATCTAAAAAAAATAGATAGTTATGGCAAACAAAAGAATGTTGAAAAAAGAGATTAACTACGTTGCCGGTGAATTGTTGTCGGAATGTTTGTTTCATAAATACCTTATCCCCGATGTCGATGCCGAGAAAGTCGATGCCCTGATGGGTAAGATTATAGGGATTCAGGACGATTTCCTCTGCCGGGTAAGTGCCAATGGCGACAAGGATCCCAAGAAGGTGAAGTTTTATTATAAAAAACTTCGTGCCGACTTCGACGCGGCGATAGATGGAGTCTTTGAAGATTTGGCAGCTCTTAACGGATAAGGGTGAATATGAAACAGGCTATCAGTGCCTCGATTTTGAAAGCATTGGGGTGGAAAGTGAAAGTTTCGGTCCCCGATTTCCCAAAATGTGTCATTTGTGTAGCTCCCCATACGAGCAACTGCGATTTCTTCCTTGGGAAACTGGCCTATCTCTCCATCGGCCGCTATGCCGGTTTTATGATGAAAAAGGAGTGGTTTTTCCCTCCGTTGGGCGCTTTGCTGAAATCGATGGGAGGTGTGCCCATAAGCCGGGAGAAACATACCGATTTGGTGGCACAACTGGTCGGTGAGTTTAATCGGCGCAGCCGTTTTGCGATAGCGGTTACTCCCGAGGCTACCCGCCGGGCCAATGCCGATTGGAAAAAGGGATTCTATTATATCGCACAAGGTGCGAATGTCCCTATCGTATTGGCCTATATCGACTATGGTAAAAAGGAGATAGGTATCGAACGGGTCTTTACCCCCACAGGCGATGTCGAGGCCGATATACGGGCTATCAAGTTGTATTATAAAGACTTTCAAGGCCGAAACCCGGAGAATTTTGTAACGGGATTGTAATTGGTCAAGAGCCCTCTTTTAGAGAGTATAGCTCTTTTTATTTCATTAGAATATGAGCGATTCTTTGCGCGTTGCGTTGTTGCAGACCGATATTGCGTGGGAGGACAAACTGTCCAATTTGGAAGCCTGCGAGACTTTGCTTTCTCGTCTTGCGGGACGATGCGATATTGCCGTTTTCCCCGAGATGTTTACTACCGGATTTTCCATGCGTGCCGAGGCGTTGTCTGAACCCGTCACCGGCCCTACGGTGACGGCCTTGAAACATTGGGCGGTCGTGTATGGCATGGCCGTAGCCGGCAGTTTCATTGCTCGGGAGGGTGACGAGTGTTTCAACCGGGGCTTTTTTATCCAGCCCGATGGGGTGGAATACTATTACGACAAACGGCATCTTTTCCGTATGGGTGAAGAAGGAACGCATTTTGTCGCCGGGAAACGGCGCTTGGTGATTAATTACAAGGGATGGAATATCAGCCTGCTCATTTGTTACGATTTGCGTTTTCCCGTATGGTGTCGGAATGTGGATAACGAGTATGATCTCCTGTTGTTTGTGGCCAACTGGCCCCAATCGCGGGCCTATGCGTGGCGCAGCCTGCTGGTGGCGCGGGCCATCGAGAATGCGGCATACGTCTGTGGCGTGAACCGTGTGGGGGAGGATAATACGGCGATGTCGTATCGGGGCGATACTCTTGCGGTGGGGACGAAAGGGGAGATTCTCGCCGAGGCCGAACCTTTTGTCCCGGGAGTCGTGGAGGTGGAATTCGATTTGTCGAAGTTGCGTTCGTTCCGCGAAAAGTTCCCTGTGTGGCGCGATGCCGACGACTTCTCTTTGATTCTCTAAACGTTTGACTGTAACCCTGTCCCGATAAAAAGGCAGTAGCCCGGAAACGGGCTACTGCCAACGTTTTTTTGTGGAATATGATGTATGTGTGTTCGTCCTTTTAGTTACGGCTGCCTATTCTCCCTTTTTCTCTCGTAACTTGCATTCCCAAATAACACCTTTGTTTTTGGCCCCTTTGAAAAAGGCATTGACGGCCTCTCTTCTTTGCGGGGGCATCAATCCTCCCGCTTTCAGATAGACTTTCCCCTCTTGGTCATAAACGACCGTGGTGCTTTTGTCAAAGGCCCCGGGTGTAGGACAATAAACAGCATAGTAGTTTTCGCCCTCTTTTTCGAAGAGCGTAATCTGGCACTCGGTATCCCGCAACCCTTTTACGCGATCTTTCAGCCATGCAATTTCATCGACGGGATTATTCAGCTCGGGATTTTTCTCTATCACGTATTTGCTGCTTGAACAAGCGAATAACAGTAAACAGCAGCATATCAGACTACAATATTTTATGACTTTCATGGCAGTAAGTAATTAGGCTTTGTAACGTATCCATTTGATCATCTCTTTATAGCTGGGCTTTTTGCCATACATGAGAATGCCCACCCGATAGATTCGTCCGGCTATCCAAGCCAGCCCGATGGCCGACCCGTAGAGGATTATCATCGATAACGCCAACTCCCATGTAGAGACTCCGAATGGTATGCGCACCATCATGACGATGGGTGAGGTGAAAGGTATCATCGAACACCACATGGCCAGCGGCCCGTCGGGATTTTCGGCACTGAAAATGCCGGCATAGAGGGCAAAGATGATAATAAAGGTAATGGGAATCATGAATTGCTGTGTGTCCGACTCGTTATCGACAGCCGACCCGATGGCGGCAAAAAGCGAAGCGTAAAGGATATAGCCGCCGATAAAGAAGAACACGAAACAGATGAGCAACTGGGTGATGTTGATGCTATCCATGAGCCGTTGTATCTCTTGCGCGATTCCCGTTTCTCCTACGGCCAACTGGGCGGCATCGGCCCCGTTCATGCCTCCGGCCATGGCTGTCATGCCTTCGATACTGGCGGCATCGGGAGTCCCGCCCAACGAGAAGATTGCTCCGGCCGATATAAGTATGCCGGCAATGAAGAGAATCCATATACCCAGTTGCGTGAGTCCTACCAGCCCGATGCTTACGATTTTGCCGATCATCAGTTCAAACGGTTTGACCGATGAAACCATCACTTCGACGATACGGTTGGTTTTTTCTTGCATGACACTCGACATTACCTGCCCGCCGTAGAGCATGAGGAACATGTAGATAATGAGTGTCATGGCCATGCCGATGACCATCACCATCTCCGACGAGGTTTGTGTTTCGGCACCGTCTTCTTCCAGTCGTATGGTGTCGATCGAGAGATTCACGTCCGACTCGTCGATGATTTGTTGGATATTGGGAATGTTGTAGGAGAGCAGTTTCTCGTTTTTCAGGAACTCTTCCATTTGGGTTTTAATCATCAACTCGCAACTGTTGGTAATCTGTTTTTGCGAGTAGATGGTCATGCCGCTGGGGTTGTCCAGCAGGTTGCCTTTGATGATGACATAGGCATAGGGTTGCGAGTCGCCGTCTCGCATCTGCGACGGGGTGAATGTCCCTTGGGTATAGGTAAACTGGTACTCTTCCGAGTCTTGGTATATACCTTCGTAAAGTCCCGTTTGGTCGATAATGGCGATTTGCCGGGTCTCGTCGCTCGACAGTTGTGCGAGCCAAATAGGGGCGAAAATGAGAGCTACCATAATGATGGGCGAGAGAATCGTCATGAGAATGAACGATTTCTTTTGTACGCGGGTGAGATATTCCCGTTCTATGATAAGCGATATTTTACTCATGATGCGGTGTTTTTAGCTAAGCGTTTTGTTTTTCTTCGAGGGCCGATTCGCCGACTGTTTCAATAAAAATTTCGTTCATGGTGGGGAGAATCTCTTCAAATCCTGCAATTTGGCATTGCTGTGTGAGCAGGGTGATAAGTTCGTTGTTGCTCATGTGGGGGTCGCGTTTGCGCAGGGTGTAGGCGTGTCCCCGATGAATGGGGTGTGCATGGGTGATCTCGTAAAGGTCGTTGCTTTGCAACTCGCCTTGCTGAACTTCGATTTTGAAGAGATGTTTTTTGTGTTGTTCGCGAATCTCGGCTACCTCTCCTTGCAGCACCGCGTGCGAGCGGTTGATGAGGGTGATTTCGTCGCACAACTCCTCGACCGAACCCATGTTGTGGGTCGAGAAGATAATGGTAGCTCCGTTGTCGCGCATCTCGAGAATCTCTTGTTTCAGCAAGTTGGCGTTCACCGGGTCGAATCCGCTGAACGGTTCGTCGAAAATCAACAACTCGGGACGGTGCATCACGGTGGTGATGAACTGTATCTTTTGTTGCATGCCTTTCGACAACTCTTCGATTTTTTTCTTCTCCCAGCCTTTGATGTCAAACTTTCCCAGCCAATATTTCATACGCTCCTTGGCATCGTTTTTCGACAACCCTTTTAGTTGGGCCAAATACAAGATCTGTTCGCCTACCTTCATCTTTTTATAAAGGCCCCGCTCCTCGGGCAGGTAGCCGATATGCTCCACGTCGGAGGGGTGTAACGGGCGGTCGTTTATCAGCACTTCGCCTTCGTCGGGCGCTGTAATTTGGTTGATGATGCGAATCAATGTCGTTTTGCCCGCTCCATTGGGGCCCAATAGCCCGTAAATGCCGTTGCGGGGAACCTTTATGGTAACGTTGTCGAGCGCGCGGTGGGTTGCATATTGCTTGACAATGTGGTTGGCTTCGAGGTAATACATGTTTCGATTTAAATTGTGTTTGTGATTATTGAAGCAAAGGAATATAAAAATTTTTGATTATGCAAAAGAAATGATAAAATTTTATCGTTTTTCGATAAATAAATATTGAATTGTATCATTTATTTGGGTGAAACGATACGGTCGCCTATCTGTTTGGCGAGGGTGGTACGCAGGTTGTTCAACTCGACGTTCTGTTCCATGAGTTCGAGTATTTTCTGGTCGTCTTTGTTTTGCGCCGCCTCTTTCAGTTGTTTTTGTATCTGTTTGATATTTTGTTCGAGAATAGCATTTTTCAATTCGTAGATGGCGCGCGGGATTAACTCCCATAATTTTTCACTTTCGGTTTCGACCTTTTGGTATTTGGTATGTACTTTGCTGAGCTGGTATTTTTCGCTCACCAGATCGACGGCCAGCAGACTGATCTGGGTATCGGGGTAGGTGGTGAAATAGCGTTCGAGAAAATTGGTTTCGAAACTCTCTATTTTCTCTTCCATTTCCCGGTCGAGCTCTTCTTGCGCTTCGGTCTCTTTTTTTTGTTTGTCGGCAATATCGCCGCTTTCCAAGCGGATTCGGTCGATGGTTTCTCGAAGCCGTTTCCGGGTTTCGTCTTTCAGGTTCTCACGCAGTTCTGCGATTTGCGCTTGGGCGTGTTCCCGTTGTTGTAAGGTCAACTCTATGACATGCTTGTATAGCGGGTTGTTGAATTCGATGTGGTCGATCGATAGCTCCTCGAAAATGTACTCACATACTTTTTGCCACGAGCCGGGTGTGGTTTCAAACAGGTTACGATACCCATATCGTACGATGTAGCGGACCAATTCCCGCTCGTACTTTTCCAAAGGCGAGACTTTCGCCCGCCGGGACGTTGCACCGGCAATGGATATTTCGTCCCTTGTATCGCTCGATGCAGGCATCTCTGCGAGGGTATGGGGAGGGGGTAATTCCGAGTCGGAGGGCTGAGCCTCGGCGGTTTGGCTTTCGGCGTGAGTTTGTTGGGTTGCCGGTTGTGACGAAGTTTCGTGGGATTGATATTTATCCCGGGCGAACTGCTGTTCGGCCCGTTGGGCTCTCATCTTGTTCAATTCGGAGAGAAGCACAGATTCGTCGATTTGCAACAGCCGGCTGCACTCTTGCACATACACCGAACGCACGATGGCGTCGGGGATCAATGAAATGCTTTGTACGATGTTCGAGATAATCCCGGCCCGTTTGATCGGGTCTTCACCGGCATCTTCCAGCAGCAGTTGAGTTTTGAACCGGATAAAATCGGTCTCGTGCGATTTGATATAGCGGGTGAACGATTCGGCGCTTTGGCTTTTGGAGAACGAGTCGGGGTCTTCTCCGTCGGGTAGGAGTACCACTTTGATATTGAGCCCTTCTTGAAGAATAAGGTCGATACCTCGCAACGAGGCTTTTATACCGGCGGCATCGCCGTCGTAGAGGACCGTTATATTTTCGGTGAAACGGCGTATCAACCGTATTTGCCCCGGAGTCAGCGCCGTACCCGAAGAGGCAACGACATTCTCTATACCTGATTGATGCATGGAGAGGACATCGGTGTAACCCTCCACCAGATAGCAGCACTTCTCTTTTTCAATAGCCCGTTTGGCTTGGAATATGCCATACAACTCGTTGCTTTTGTGGTAAATATCCGACTCGGGCGAATTGAAATATTTGCTTATTTTTACCCCCGATTTGAGAATGCGGCCACCGAAAGCGACCACTTTCCCCGATACGCTATACACCGGGAACATGACCCGCCCTGCAAACAAGTCATAAATGCGGTCGTTCTGTCCTTCCCGGCAGAGCCCCGTTTTGAGCAGGTAATCGATTTTGTATCCCCGTTTCAGGGCTTCTTGGGCGAGAGCATCGCGTTTTTCGGGTGAGTAGCCCAACCCGAATTTGCGGATAATATCTTCGTTGAATCCTCTTTCCTTGAAATAGGCCAATCCTACGGTACGGCCTTCGTCGGTTTTCAGTAGCGATTTGCTGAAAAATTCTTGGGCGAAAGCGTTGATGATAAACATGCTCTCGCGGTCGCTCCTTTTCTGTTTCTCTTCGTCGGTAAGCTCTTTTTCGTGAACTTCGATATTGTACTTCTTGGCCAAGTATTTCAAGGCTTCGTAGTAGGAGAGCTGCTCATGTTCCATGATGAAATGAATGGCGCTTCCGCCTTTCCCGCAACTGAAACATTTGCACACACCTTTGGACTGCGATACGCTGAACGACGGCGTTTTGTCGTCGTGAAACGGGCACAACCCCCAATAATTGGCCCCTCGCCGGCGTAGGCTGACGAAGTCCGATACTACCTCTACAATGTCGGTAGCTGCCATAATTTTATCGATGGTCGCTTGGTCTATCATACCGGTTTTGTTTCGCCCCACGAAGATAGTTATTTCTTCACGATAATGATTCGTTTACATTATATTTTTCTATCGGCAGGGGATTATAGGGAAATATGATTCTTATCGAAAGGAATTTACTAAAAATAGATGTCCGATTATTAAATAATGTTTTAAGATAAGATTTTTTAGCCGAATCTTTTGTACACGACTCAAAAATGTCATACATTTGCAGCGTGTTTTTCATAGTATTAGATTTAAGGTTAATGAAGATTGGTTGTCGCGAGACAACCTTTTCTTTTTTTATACCATTCCCCTCATACCTCTTTCTTTCAGCATCATAATCTTGTTTGAGATACACGATGTTTTCTCTACCGATTCGATTATAAATTTCAAAATAAAATTATTTTTACTATTTTTTTTTACGAATAGTTGTTGAATATGCTATAATATTTTTTTTGTGAAAAATATATTTTAATTTGAATAATAATTAAAACAAATTGACATGAAAAGATTTACTTTTTTAGTAGTTGCCGCATTGTTTATGAATGTAGGTTTCGCTCAGTCATTTACACCCGCGAAAGATGCGAAAGCGCTTACTCATAGAGCGGTAGGGAAGAGAACTCAATCTCCATTGAAAACCAGTGGGTTTAAACAATCGTCTGCCGAATTGGGCATTGCCAAAGAGAATTGGACATTGCCAGAAAGAAAACCGGCACAAACGTCGGCATTGCCAATTCCGGTTGCTTTGCCTGCTACTAATGTTAGTGATGTCTATTTTGAAGCAAATTGGGATTCCGTCTCGGGGGTAGATGCGTATCAAGTAGAAGTTTATAGAACATTTGAAACGACAGTCGATACGACTATTATTGTTTTGGCAGAAGACTTTTTCTTTGCAGAAGCTCAAGAAGAAGAGTATTCTGGCTATTTGGATTATTATTGTTATCGTGCCGATTGGTATCTTGTAAATGGTTTTGTGGGAGATCGCTCGATTATCCTTCCTAAGGAGTCTTCAGAGGGTTGGTCTCAATTAGAGACTCCTTATTTGGATTTGAACGGTATGGAAGACTCAGATTCCACCCTTGTGATGAATCTCATTGCAAAAGGAGCTATCAACGATAAATTAATCCTTGGATACTATTATTATGATGATGACGAAAATTTCGTAGATGTAACTTTGGGTGCTCTTACATTTGAAGAAACTGATATAGTTGCAAATATTCCTCTTAAAGAAATACCATTACGCCCTGATGTAGTTTTTTATTTATGTACCGATTCTGAGATGTTTGTGAATAGTGATGATATAACTATTTATTCCGTGGTAATTGCTCAGCCAGTCCCGGCGGGAACGGAATTGTATAGATTCCATGATTATAAGCAGACTTATACATCACCTGTTCCATTCTTTACGATGGAGAAGAATACCGACGCGGTGAATGTGACGGATAAGTTTGAGTATCTCGTATGTTCTTTTGTTCTTGATGATTCTGGTTATTATATCACTGCTCGCTCCGATCCGTCGAATGTGATAGAAGTAGAAGTCAGCAGTGCTGTCGAAGGGTTGAAAGCTGTAAACGAAAAAATCTTCGTACACGACAATTTGCATGTCGTATTGGAGAAACCGACGGCAATAAATGTGTATAATATGGCTGGTGTATTGGTGGTAAGTTGTCAGGGTATTGAAGGCGACAACGAGATCGCATTGCCCTCATCGGGAGCCTACATCGTGAAAGCCGGCAATACAGTTGCCAAAGTCATGAAATAGTTTTTTGTCGATATAGTATAAAGAAAGGCTTTCGGGTTACCCGAAAGCCTTTCTTGTGTGATGTGAAATCGAATCTGTGTTAAAATTCGCGGGCACACTCCTGCACGACTTCCGACAACGTGGGGTGGGCGTGTACCATCTCTTTCAGTTGTGAGACGGTAGTATGCCGGGCCATCAGCGCGGAAACCTCCTGTATCAAGTCGGCGGCGTGAGCCCCGAAGATATGACCTCCGATAATCGCTCCGTTTTCGTTGGCGATTAGTTTGCACAAACCATCGGGTTCACCCATGCTCACAGCCTTGCCATTGGCTCGGAACAGCGATTTTTTGGCGGTGAAAGCGATCCCCCGCTGTTTGCACTCCTCTTCGGTAAGCCCTACCATACCGGCCTCGGGACGTGTGAATACCGCAGAAGGAATGATGTCGAGATTGATATGGTTGTCGCGGCCGAGTATTTGGTCGATGACTTTCCTCCCTTGGAACGAGGCGGCATGAGCCAGCATGCAACGCCCATTTACGTCGCCTATGGCATAGACACCGTCGATGTTGGTCCGCAAGGAGTCGTCGGTTTCGATGCCCTTCGGGGTATAATGTACACCGGCTTCGTCCAATCCTATGCCCTCGATTCTCGGGCTTCGTCCTACGGCGATAAGGACCTTGTCGGCCGTAACCGAGCAATCTTGGTTTTTCCATGTGTAGTGTACCGTGAGGCCCGGTTCGGTTTGTTCGATGGAGGTCACGGCCGCTTGGTTGAAAAATTCGAGTCCTCGTTTGGTTAAAGCCTGTTTCAACCGTTTGCTTATATCGCTGTCGAAGTTGGGAAGTATCTCTTTGGCGTATTCCAACAAGGTGACTTGGCTGCCGAAACTGCGGAATACCGAGGCAAATTCGAGCCCGATAACCCCGGCTCCTACGATGCAGAGCCGTTCGGGGATATGGTCGATGTCGAGCATCTCGGTCGAGGTGAGTACGCCGGGCAGGTTGCACCCCTCGATGGGAGGAATCTTAGCCGTCGAACCGGTGGCGATGAGTATGTGTGCGGCGGTATATTCCACGCCTTCGTCGGTCGTTACAGTATGGGCGTCGAGCAGACGGGCCCTCTGGGGGACATAGGTAATAAGTTTGTGTTTCAACAGGAATTCAATGCCCGATGTCAGTTGGTTTACTACCTCGTTTTTCCGTTCAACCACGCGCCCGAAGTCTATTTCGTGCGAGGCGATGCGAATCCCCAATCCTTCGCTTTCGGCGATGGTTTCGGCCGCTTCGGCGCTCCGGCAGAAACATTTGGTGGGGATACACCCCTCGTGCAGACAGGTCCCACCCGCTTTGCGCTCTTCGAAGAGGGTGACGCTCAATCCGTTTTTGGCGGCATAGAGAGCCGTTTCGTAACCGCCGGGGCCGGCTCCGATAATGATTATGTCGCTGTTCATTGTCGTGTATGAATAAAAAATCGGAGAAGGGGAGGGAAGCACAAACGGTGCTTTCCCCGCTCTCCGATAAAAAAATAAATGTTTAATAGTTCAAATCTCTAAACCGAAGAATGGGATTCTTGGCGGCAGTGGTTTCGTCGAGCCGTCTCACCGGAGTGACATGCGGCGCGCTCTTCACCATCTCGGGGTCGTCGATGGCCTCGCGGGCAACCCTTCTCATCACCTCGATAAATTCGTCGAGAGTTTCTTTCGATTCGGTTTCGGTTGGTTCGATCATGATGGATTGGTGGAACAACAGCGGGAAATAGATGGTAGGTGCATGGTAGCCATAGTCGAGCAGACGTTTGGCAATATCGAGTGTCGTTACTCCCGTCGATTTGTCGAGCAATCCATCGAATACGAATTCGTGTTTGCAAATGCCTTCGATAGGCAGGTAGTAGCAGTCTTTAAGCGAATCTTTCACGTAGTTGGCATTGAGTGTGGCCAATTCGCCGGCATGTTTCAGATTCTCTTTGCCCAGCGAGAGGATATAGGCGTATGCCCGCATCATCACCCCGAAGTTGCCGAAGAAACCCGATACGCTGCCTATGCTGTCGTCATGGCCTTCGATGGCGTACCGGTCGCCTTTCTTGACCACTCTCGGGCGGGGCAGATAATCGACCAAAACTGCGGCTACACCCACAGGTCCGCTGCCGGGGCCACCTCCGCCGTGGGGCGTGGAGAATGTCTTGTGCAGGTTGATGTGCATGATGTCGAAGCCCATGTCGCCGGGACGGCAACGACCCAACAGCGGGTTGAGGTTGGCACCGTCGTAGTAGAGCAATCCGCCGCAACCGTGCACCAATTGGGCGATTCGGGGAATCTCTTTTTCGAAGATACCCAACGTATTGGGATTGGTCATCATGATGCCGGCAATCGTGTCGTCGAGCAACGGTTCGAGTTTATCGACATCGATGGTCCCGTCGGGAGTCGAGGGAACCTCGACGATTTCCAGTCCGCACACGGCGGCGCTGGCCGGATTGGTCCCGTGGGCGCTGTCGGGTACGATTACTTTGGTCCGCTTCGAATCACCGCGCTTGATATGGTATTGACGCATGAGCATCAATCCGGTCAACTCACCGTGGGCTCCGGCGAAGGGATTGAGCGTGAATTCGGCCAGACCCGAAATCTCCGACAAGGCTTGTGCCAATTCGTAGTAAAGCCGCAGAGCCCCTTGTACACTCTCTTCCGATTGCATGGGGTGCAGTGCGGTGAACGACTCCATCGAGGCCATCTCTTCGTTGATTTTCGGGTTGTACTTCATGGTGCAGGAGCCCAGCGGATAGAATCCGGTCTCGACACCGAAGTTTTTGTTCGATACGTTGGTATAGTGGCGCACGACATCGAGTTCGCTCACTTCGGGCAATTCGGCAGGCGTTTCCCGGCACAGCGATTGGGGAAGGTCGGCCAGCGAGTAATTGCCAAAATCGTTTTGGGGCAGGGCATAGCCTATGCGTCCCGGTTTCGAAATTTCGAAAATAAGTTTGTTGTAATATTTCATGGCTTATCCCTCCTGTTCGATTAGTGATACCAGATTGTCTATCTCTTCACGCGTGCGTTTTTCGGTGACGCAGAACAGGAGTGCATTCTCGTTCCCCGATACCGGGGTACCGGCCAAGAAACCTTTTTCTTCGAGATGTTTCATCAATACGTCCCGGTTTAGCGAGGTATTTACGGCAAACTCTTTCAAGAACGGTTTGTCGTAGCAGAGCGAGAATTTCCCGGTGGCCAGCAGTTTGTCGCACAGGTAGTGCGCGCCGGCGTATGATTTCT
Organism: uncultured Barnesiella sp.; assembly: GCA_944320995.1. GTDB lineage: Bacteria > Bacteroidota > Bacteroidia > Bacteroidales > Barnesiellaceae > Barnesiella. Next base: position 29,922 of record CALUJQ010000005.1, read on the forward strand.
CGTTGACTTCGCGCAGTCCCTGTTTACCCATGAGAGCCATATAGATGGTTACATACAGTGCCATGAGCGACTGGTTGGAACAGATGTTGCTGTTGGCCTTTTGGCGGCGTATGTGTTGCTCGCGGGCTTGCAGGGTGAGGACAAAGGCGCGTTTGCCATCGACGTCGGTCGTGGCGCCGACGATACGTCCCGGCAATTTACGCACCAAGTCGCGGGTAGCAGCGAGATAACCCACGTAAGGGCCTCCGAAATTCAACGGCATGCCCAGCGATTGGCCGTCGCCGCAGGCAATATCGGCACCCCATTCGCCCGGTGTTTTCAGAACGGCCATCGCCGAAGGGTCGGCATAGACGATGAAGAGCGATTTGTGAGCGTGAGCCGTGTCGGCAAAACCGGTGAAGTCCTCGATAATGCCGTAACGGTTGGGGGTGCTTACCATGACTCCGGCTACATCGTCGGCTGCGAGCATTTGTTCCATGACGGCTTTGTCGGTAACACCCTCTTTTTCGGGAATACATTCGAGTGTCACCCCGTGGAAACGGGCATAGGTCTCAACTACGGCGATAGCCCGTTCGTTCAGAGTCTGCGAAACAATCACCTTGTTGCGCTTCTTGGCGTGGGCAACGGCCATGAGCATAGCCTCGGCCGCTGCGGTGGCACCGTCGTACATCGAAGCGTTGCAGCACTCCATACCGGTAAGCTCGCAAATCATGCTTTGGAACTCGAATATATATTGCAATGTTCCTTGCGAGATTTCGGGTTGGTAGGGGGTATAGGCCGTGAGGAACTCCGAGCGGGAGATAAGTTGACCGATTACGGCTGGCGAATAGTGGTCATAGGCACCGCCTCCGGCAAAAGAGATGAGCGGGCGGTTCTGTGCGCCCAGACTTTTGAAATAGGCTCTTACCTCGTCTTCCGACATCGATTTTTTCAAATTATACTCTTTGTCGAAACGAATGCCCTCCGGAATTTCGGCATAGAGGTCGTCGAGCGACGACACACCTATCCGCCCCAGCATTTCGGCAATATCCGATTCGGTATGCGGGAAGTATTTATACATGATGTTCTCCTCCGTCGATTATTCGCAAATAGCTTTGTAAGCCTCGGCGTCCATAAGGTTTTTCAACTCGGTTTCGTCGCTGATTTTCACTTTGCAGATCCAGTTTCCGAAAGCGTCTTCGTTCAGCAACTCGGGTTTGTCTTCCAGAGCTTCGTTTATTTCTACCACGACACCGCTGATAGGCGACAGCAAATCGCTGGCCGCTTTCACACTCTCGACGGCACCGAACTCTTCGCCTTGGTTCAACTCGTCGTCCACTTCGGGAAGATCGACATATACTACGCTGCCCAGTTGATGTTGTGCATAGTCGGTGATACCGATATAGCCAAATTCGCCTTCCACTTTCAACCATTCGTGTGATTCGGAATAATAAAGTCCGTCCAATACTGTACTCATAATTGTCTATTTTTTAAGTTGTCGATAAAATCATTTTTTATAATTCTTTTCGTAGAAACGCTTTTTTACGACCGTCCCTTTGAAAAATTTCTTGCGGATATGTATTTCCACCTCGGTCCCCAGTGTGGCGTATGCACTGTCGATAAGAGCCATGCACACACTCTTGCCGGTCGATATGGAGTTGTACCCGGTGGTGACGCTGCCGATCACTTTGCCGTCGGCATACACTTCGTAACCGCTGCGGGGAATGGCTTTGTCGGCCAACTCTATCCCTACGATTTTCCGTTTTACCCCTTCGGCTTTTTGCAGGGCGACAGCCTCCCGGCCGATAAACTCCTCTTTATCGAGTTTGACAAACATGCCCAATCCCGCTTCGATGGGAGTAATCTCTTTTTCGAGTTCGTGCCCGTAGAGGGGTAGTCCTACTTCGAAACGCAGGGTGTCTCGGCAACCCAATCCGCAGGGGAGTACTTTTTTCGATGCCACCAGCGTGTCCCATACCCGGTTGATAAAGGCATGGCTTCCGTATAGTTCGAATCCGTCTTCTCCCGTGTATCCGGTACGCGATACGATAATGGTTTCGCCGTCGCACTCGATCTCTTTGCAAGTGTAGAAGAGCAAATCTTTGACATCGAGGTGCAACAGAGCCTCTATGCAGGCCTCGGCTTGGGGGCCTTGTACGGCCACTTCGCCGTAGTAGTCCGACTGGTTCTCGATTTTCAAGTCATAACCGGCACTATGTTCCACAATCCATTGGTGGTCTTTGGCGATGTTCGAGGCGTTTACCACGAGGAAAAAACGTTCGTCGCCCATTTTGTAAACCAGTAGGTCGTCAACCGTACCACCCTCGGGGTAGAGCATCATGCCGTAGAAGATTTTCCCCGGTTCGGCACCCCGAATATCGTTGGTAAAGATATGGTTGATGTAACGCTCGCTATCGGGCCCGGTAATGAGGATTTCGCCCATGTGCGAAACGTCGAATATTCCGGCGGCATGGCGCACGGCATTATGCTCTTCGATAATACTCGTATATTCGATAGGCATGTCGAATCCTCCGAAAGGCATCATCTTTGCGCCCAAGTCGAGGTGCTTCTGGTGCAGGCAGGTTTTTAATATATCTTCCATAATCAACTTTTTTATGATGGATTTTTAGTAGGGTTGTCGAATAGAATGGCGACGAAGTGTTTGCGGTCGAGCCGGCGTATGTAATTCTCGATAGGGATTCTGTCGAGAACCTGCCCTATGGATTGTGGCGAGAAGGGTATCTCCCGGAATTTATCCAAAAACTCTTCCATTTCACCAATAGGGAAATAGTCGCCCATCAGGTTCATCGATTTGATGATGCCGTTTTTTATTTCGAGCCGTATCTCTATTTCGCCGGCTTCGCCGTACCCACGCCGTATCAAAGTATATCGGGGGTTGTTTCCCAATATCCATTCGTCACGTAGATATTCCTTTTCGATTTCTTCGATTTTCCCGATTTCTTCGGGCGATAGACACTCCTCTGTGCGGCAGAGCGACGAGCGCATAAATCGCTTGAACTCTTCGATGTCGATGTCGAGATACTCTTTGAGGTTGGTAACCCGCTTGCGTACCGACTCTATCCCTTTGGTGAGGAGTTTTTCGTTATTGGGCGTAATGGCCCGTACCAACGCTTCGAGGTCGGTATCGAAGAGCATGGTCCCGTGTACGATGCTTCGCCCTGCGGTACGGTAAAAGGCGTTGCCCGATACCTTCTTCCCTTCGACCAGAATATCGTTTCTTCCCGACGATACCGCGTTTACCCCCAGTTTGTTCAATGTGTGGGCGATGAGTTGCAGATAGCGGTCAAAGGTGAAGGCGACATTGAAATCGTCGGTAATATAGGAAAACATGATATTGCTGAAATCGGCATAGACACACCCGCCGCCCGATTTGCGGCGATAGTACTCTATGCCGTGGGAGCGGATATAATCCATGTTGATTTCGTTTTCCATCAACTGGTTTCTACCGAAAATGACCGAGGGATTGACCTGCCACATGAAGAAGCAATCTTCGCCGGTGCGGTGACGGGCTATGTATTCTTCCATAGCTAAGTAGAACGACAAGCGGCGAACTGCTTTATCCGGCAGGGCGATATATCTCATAGGTATCAGGTCAACAAAATTGTACCTTACAAATTTAAGGTATTCTTTTGAAAAGGAAGATAGGTTGACCCGAATTTTTCGAGAATTTTATAGGGTACGATTAGAATAGGGTTGTCACATGGACATTCTTCCCGCTTTCTTGCGAAAACCGGAAGAGGGATTTGCCCCGGCCGTTATCCCGTTACCTCTTTATATTTAGTGGTTCACTTGATTGATGGTGTGTCCGGTCAAATATTGGCGTAGGTTATCGACTGCGATTCCCATCAACCGTTGTCGGGCTTCGAACGTGGCCCATGCGATGTGCGGGGTGATATGACAGTTGCGTGCCTGTATGAGCGGATTGTCGGCGCGGGGAGGTTCCTGCGACAGCACGTCCACTCCCGCAGCTTTGATACGCCCGCTGTTCAAGGCGTCGGCCAAATCCTGTTCGTTGATAAGGGGGCCTCGACCGGTATTGATTACGATAGCCGTGGGCTTCATGAGTGAAATCGACTCCCGGTTGATGAGGTTGCGGGTGGAGTCGGTCAACGGGCAGTGCAGTGTGATGACATCGCTCTTGGCGAGTAACTCCTCCAACGTCACGGGTTCGACATAGTCGGGTAATGCCTCTTTGCTTTTCGAGGTTTTGGCCAGCACCTTCATGCCGAATGCGTGTGCGATGCGGGCTACGGTACGGCCTATGTTACCGAATCCGATGATACCGATACTCTTCCCGGCCAACTCGAAAATGGGACTTTTCAAGAAACAGAAGTCTTTGCAACCGGCCCATTCGCCGGCTTTTACACTCTGGGAGTGGTTGGCGACGTCGCTGGCAATGTTGAGCAGGTGGGCAAATACCATTTGAGCTACCGATTCGCTGCTGTAAGCCGGGATGTTGGTGACAACGATGCCCTGTTTTTTGGCAGCCTCGGTATCGACGATATTGTACCCGGTGGCCAATACCCCGATGTAGCGCAGGTGGGGGAGTTGTTCCAATGTCTTTTCGGACAACGGTGTTTTGTTGGTCAAGACGATTTCGGCGTCTGCCGCCCGCGGGACGATTTCGTCGGGTGCGGTACGGTCATACACGGTGAGTTCGCCCAACTCGGCCATATCCTCCCACGAAAGATCGCCGGGGTTCAGTCCGTATCCGTCAAGTGCCACAATGCGATAGGCTTTGCGTTTCTCTTCGGTGGTATTTTCAGTCGTTTTTTTCAACTCCTCCCACGATACTTCACCCTCTTTTACTTTGTATCCTTCGGTTATTTTCCACTCTTTCATAGCTCGCAGTTTATTTGATTTCTATCGCATTTTTTACCTTCTCGTCGGTCAAGGCTATTTTCAAGACTTCGGCAATATTCTTCACATAGTGGAATGTGAGTCCCTTCAAATAGGTCTCTTTGATTTCCTCTATATCCTTGCGGTTCTCCTCCGAGAGTATGATGTCGTGTATGCCGGCCCGTTTAGCCGCCAATATCTTTTCTTTGATACCTCCCACGGGAAGCACTTTCCCGCGCAGGGTGATTTCGCCCGTCATGGCCAAGTGGTCTTTTACCTTGCGTTGGGTGAAGGTCGAGGCCAACGAGGTGACCATCGTGATACCCGCCGAGGGGCCGTCTTTGGGTATGGCCCCTTCGGGAACATGGATATGCACCGCCCATTTGTCAAAGATGTCTTCGTCGATACCCAGCAACGAGGCATGCGATTTGATATATTGCAAGGCGATAATGGCCGATTCTTTCATCACGTCGCCCAAGTTGCCGGTAAGGGTGAGTTTTTCGCCTTTCGATTTGCTCAGGCTCGACTCGACAAAGAGGATTTCACCGCCCACGGCCGTCCATGCCAAGCCCGTTACCACGCCGGCGTAATCGTTGTTTTCGTATTTATCCCGGCTATATTCCTGTACGCCCAGATATTCGTGCAGGTCGTCCAGCGAGAGGGTGGGGTTGTACTCTTTGCCCGAAGCCTTCATGCGGGCAATTTTCCGCATGATGCGGGCGATTTTTTTATCCAGTTCGCGCACTCCCGATTCACGGGTATATTGTTCGACGATGGCCGCCATCACCTTCTTGGGAATGACCGCATCGCCCTCTTTCAACCCGTGGTTTTCGAGTTGCTTGGGTACGAGGTGGCGGCGTCCGATTTCGATTTTCTCTTCGAGGATATATCCGCTTATATCGATCAACTCCATACGGTCGAGCAGGGGTTGGGAGATGGTGTTGAGGTTGTTGGCCGTGGCGATAAAGAGTATTTTCGACAAGTCGTAATCGATGTCGATATAGTTGTCGTGGAACGCGTTGTTTTGTTCGGGGTCGAGCACTTCGAGCAGAGCCGAAGCGGGGTCGCCCTTGAAGTCGTTCCCTATTTTGTCTATTTCGTCCAAAACGAATACCGGATTGGAACTTTTGGCTTTGATGAGCCCTTGTATAATACGGCCGGGCATAGCCCCGATATAGGTGCGTCGGTGTCCCCGTATTTCGGCTTCGTCGTGCAATCCGCCCAGAGATATGCGTATGTATTGTCGGTTCAAAGCCTCGGCAATTGATTTCCCCAGCGAGGTTTTCCCTACTCCCGGAGGACCGTAGAGGCAGATGATGGGCGATTTCATGTCGCCACGCAGTTTCAATACGGCCAAATGTTCGATGATACGTTCCTTGACCTTTTCCAGCCCGTAGTGGTCTTTGTCCAGTTGTCTCTGTACGTGGTTGAGGTTGAAATTGTCTTGGGTGTATTCGTTCCACGGCAATTCGAGCAGCGTGTCGAGGTAGGAATATTGTACCGAGAAGTCGGGCGATTGCGGGTGCAACCGTTCGAGTTTGCGCATCTCTTTCTCAAAAATTTCGGCGGTTTTGGCATCCCACTTCTTTTTCTCGGCCCGTTCGCGCAGTTCCTGAATGTCTTGGTCCTGCATGCTTCCGCCCAGTTCTTCCTGTATGGTGCGGATTTGCTGCTGCAAGAAATGTTCCCGCTGTTGCTGGTTCAGGTCTTCGCGGGTTTTGGATTGTATGTCGGCTTTGATTTGCAACAGTTGAGCTTCTTGGGTGAGCATCTCGTAGAGTTTGAACAATCGGTCTTTGATGTTGCCGATGTTCAATAACTCCTGTTTCTGGCTGGCCGAAAGGGGAATGTTGGCCGCCAAAAAATTGATCAGATAGTGCGCATTGTCGATGTTGCGTATGGCAAAAATCAACTCCTTGGCCTGTTCGCCGATATTTTTCAACAACTCGAAAGTCAAGTCTTTCAAAGCCGATACCAAGGCTTCGAACTCCTTGTCGCCGGCTTCGGGTAAAATTTCGTTTCCCAGCGACACGTTGGCCCGCATGTAGGGAAATGTCTCGGTCACTTCGTCGATACGGAACCGTTTCATCTTCCCTTGCAGAATCACCGTTGTGCTGTCGTCGGGCATTTCGAGTATTTTGATAATTTCGCTGATAACGCCTATGTGGTATAAATCGTCTTTCCCCGGGTCCTCGACGGCGGCGTCGCGTTGGCAGACGACCCCGATAGGGAGATGGTTGTTCTGGGCATCCTTTACCAACTGCAACGATTTGGGCCGGCCCACATTAACGGGGATAGCTACTCCCGGGAATAATACCATATTCCGTAATGCAAGAATAGGTAACCCATTTGTATTCAATGTCTTGCATTCCGAATCGTTTTGCCCCGATATTTCGGTGAACAGAGGCATGATCGAAGGCGTATTTTCGTCGTTTTCGCAAATCATATAATTGTTCTTAGGTGTTTTATTAATATTGACATTTTGGCAGGTCGTGTTTGACATTTTTTACAAGTCACGACCTTCTCCATTGTTTTATTTAATTGTGCAACTCGCGTGCCAAAGTTACGCAAATAAGAGGGCAATGTCGAAATTATTATGTTTTTTTGTTTATTTTGCAGTCGGAATCGCTTTCGGCTATGGCAAACTCATATTTTCAGTTCAAACAGTTCACGATTTATCAGGAACGTGCCGCCATGCGGGTCGGTACCGATGGCGTGTTGTTGGGGGCTTGGAGCCGTGTAGAGCCGTCGCGCCGTATTTTGGATGTCGGGACGGGAACAGGTCTGATCGCCATTATGGCAGCCCAGCGTTCTTTGGCTCGAATCGATGCCGTAGAGTTGGATTTCGGCGCAGCGTGCGATGCTGCCCGTAATGTGCAACTCTCGCCGTGGGGCGACCGGATAACGGTCTATTGTACCGATTTCTGCAACTTTTACCAAAAGGATAGCGTTCCCCGTTATCATCATATAGTATCCAATCCACCCTATTTTGTAGAATCTCTGCTTCCTCCCGACCAAAAGCGGGAAAAGGCTCGTCACACCGGTTCGCTCGATTACGAAATTTTGTTCGAAGGGGCTTCGCGGTTGTTGTTGCCAGAGGGCCGTTTGTCATTAATCGCCCCAGCCGATATGGAGGAGTATCTTCTCTTTGTCGCCATGTTGTATGGATTTTATCCCGTGAGGTTTACTTATGTCTCGGGTATTTGGGGGCGAGCCCCCAAACGGCTCCTGTCGGAGTGGAGTATGCGGCGAAATCCATTGGAAACCAATCTCTTGTCTATTGAAAAGAAAGGAATCGGATATACGGCCGAATATGTGGCGCTCACCCGTGACTTTTATTTGAAAATGTAGTTTCCGGAACAAATGCAATATCCTGCGTGTTATAGGATTGTAGTTTTATAAAAGTACAATCTAAAAACAAATCGTTATGGATATTGAAACAATTTATTTTTGGGGTAAGACCAAGTATTGGTGGACTCTGATCGTGGTCGGGCTGTTGATGATTCCTTGCGGATTCTGGTTATGGTCCCAACCGATGCTGGGATATGAAATTCTGTCGATGTTGTTGGGGTGGCTTTTGATTCTTTTCGGGGTCGTTCAACTTATCGTGTCGGGTAATGTGAAACAAAAAATTCGAGGGTGGGGCTGGTGGCTCGCCGGGGGGATTATCGATATTCTCATCGGGTTTATATTGGTAGGAAATCTCTCATTCAGCGAGACGGTGTTGCCCTTCTTTTTCGCTTTTATATTTTTGTATAAAGGCATTTCCAACCTGTTCTCGGCTTTCAGCATGATCTCTGTCTACAAGTATTGGTGGGTGTATCTCATCAACGGATTATTGTTGTCGATTCTTGGATTCCTTTTTTTCTCGCTACCTTTTATGGCGACATATTCCATTGTCTTTTTGTGTGCGGCGGCGTTTATCTATTGGGGTGTTTCGCTCCTTCTTTTCGGGTACTCTTTACGTCCGGTAAAAAAATAACGGAAAAGTCGCCGGTGACGAATATAGGGCGTTCTCCATTGGGTGGAGGACGCTTTTTTTGTTTAAGTGAGTTAAAAGCCTTGAAGAGTGTTTTCTATAAGCGAGAAAAAAGTATATTTGTAGAAAATTAAAGGTTTTAAATGCAGCATTTAGCGTGTTTTTAGACTCTTTATTACAAAAGCCATTAAACTATTGACAGAAAGAGAAGTCTAATAGATATAATTTCAATAGAGTATAAGATTAAGGAGAAATGATTATGAAAACAAAAAGATTTGCCCTGTTGATTATATTGTCGATGTTGATGACGGGTTTTGCCGGAGCAAACTCGTACATAATCGAAGATGATATTTATTATAATCCCGACGATAAGAATCCCATCGTAGAAAAGAAAGCCAAAGAAGAGGCTGCCCAAGCCACGCTTCAAGAACAGACTCCTGTTCAGAAAACGTTGATGGTGACATCGAACAACACGTTTCGAGATGTCGATGAGTACAACCGTCGCGGCGAGTCGTCCGATATGACACTCAACGACGTGGCTGCCAACCAAACCGAGGACTATGTACAATACAATGTCGTCGATGAAAATGGCGACGATGGCTACTATTTGAACGGGTTTACCGGTTCCGAATCGGACTATGAATATGCTTTGCGCATACGCCGTTTCCACAATCCCAAGTTTGTCGTTTCGGTAAGCGATCCTTTCTATTCCGATATTTATTTCCTTGATAATAACGATTGGAATGTCTATATTTCGGACAATTACGCATGGGTAACCCCGACATGGACAAACCCGTGGTATTGGGATTATATGTGGACTCCCTATTCCTACACCAGTTGGTCGTGGCGTTGGAGTTTAGGCCCGTGGAGTTTCTCCTACGGTTATGATCCCTTCTATCGCTGGGGTGGATATTGGGGTAGTTATTGGGGGTGGAATTCGTGGTACTGCTCACCTTTCTATCACCACCATTATTATCACCACAGCCCTTATTACTATAACCGACCGTATTATGGATGGAATCGTCCATCGCGTCCGCAATATACGCCTAACGGCCGTCAACCGAATCGTTACGGTGGCAGTGCCGTCTCTTCGGGAAGTTCGGCTTCGACAAGTGGAAGACGTGCAACCGTGGGGACCTCGTCTTCGGCAACAACGACCGCTCGTCGTACTGCCGGGAACGTAACCTCGTCGTCGGGCAACAACAGTTCGCAAACGGTAAATGGCGTGCGCACCAATCGAGGAACGGTTATCAATAACAGCTCTTCATCGAGCGGAAACCGAGGGTATAGTTTCGAGAGTGTCAATTCGTCCCGCCGGGGTTCGGCCTCTTCATCGAGCGGTGTTACTGTACCATCGAGCAATCAAAGCAGGAGACAGACTACGATTAACAACTCGACCGGTTCTTCGAATCGAAGCTATAACCGTGCCGGAACGACCAGCGGGCGCAGTACATCGACCTACAACAACAGATCGTCATCGTCCAATCGCAGCAGTTCGAGTTTCTCGAACAGTTCTTCGTCGAGTCGCCGTTCTTCCGGTAGCTATTCGGCTCCTTCATCGTCTTCATCGTCGAGAGGAAGCAGTGGAACGACCTCTCGCGGAAGTGGTGGCCGAGGTGGACGTAGATAAACAGAATGTGAATTTTCAAGTGAGAAATTAGCGATATGAAAAACGTGAAATATATTTTGGCATTGACCGCTCTTTGGAGCGGTTCGATGCTTTTCGGGCAAGGGGTTATCGATGCATTGAAGTATTCTCAACAAGACATTCGGGGTACAGCCCGTTATATGGGTATGGCCGGAGCGTTCGGCGCTTTGGGCGGGGATATTACGACATTGAGTCAAAATCCGGCCGGTATAGGCGTGTATCGGAACTCCGATATTTCCGCCACCATCGACCTCTCCAATCAGGTGAGCTCGGTGAATACTGCCGGGAATAAGTATTCCGACAATAAATTTAGTGTCGCTTGTAATAATTTTGGAGTCGTTTGGGCGATTCGGTTCAATCAAGAAGCGTTGAAAAATTTGGATTTCGGTTTCGCATACAATAAGCAGAAATCGTTCGATCGTACCTACAAGACCGGTTATGCAGGCATTACCAATGGCAGTTCCTTGTCGAGTTATATCGCTCAGTTATCCGGAGGATACTCGGCCAACGATTTTTCTTATCCCGAAAATTCGGGCAGTAGTTTTAATCCCTACGACAATAGCCCGTGGCTGAATGTATTGGGTTATCAGTCCTATTTGATCAACCCCAAAACGGCAAATGGGACCGAGTGGAGTGGTATCGTGGGAAACGGTACGGTAGCTTCGGGCGATCTCTTTGTCCGTGAAAAAGGCTCTATCGACGAGTACAATTTCAATATGGGCGGTAATATTTACAACGTATTTTATTGGGGCATAGGCATAACCGTGACCGATTTCTCGTATGACATTCAAAGCGGATATGGCGAGGAGTTTACCGGCGGATATCTTCCCGACGACGCCGGCGTGATAGGTACGGCCAATACAGATGGGTGGTATCTGATGCAAAACGTGTTGAGCACGAGAGGGTCGGGGATAAAAGCCAATCTGGGTGTCATTATGAGGGCAACCGACAACTTCCGGTTGGGCTTTGCATTCCACACTCCCAATTATTATAAGATGACCGATACCTATTCGGCTTTTGTAAAATATGATTTCAATAGAGGAACTACTTCCTACAATGATGTAGCCGAAACTCCGGGCGGCAGTTACAGCTACGAATTTGAATCGCCGTGGCGTATGATCGCCAGTGCCGCCTATGTGTTCGGGCAGAGTGGAATTTTGAGTTTCGATTACGAATATACGGCAAGCAACAGTATGTCATTTGACGACCCGTATTCCATCGATGCTTTCTATAAAACGAACCAAGAGATCACGGAAATGGTTTCACCCATGCACACGTTCAAAGTGGGAGGCGAGTTCCGTGTTACCCCGCAAGTGAGTGCCCGTTTGGGATATGCCTATCAAACCTCGCCTGTAAAGTCGCAGTACCGGTCGGGACACGAAATACCAACGGCAGGAACCCTCACCCAGTTTACATTGGATCGGGCGACCAACTATTTTACCGTGGGGTTGGGATATCGATTTGCCAATGTATATGTAGATGTTGCTTATATGCACCGCTATCGTCGTAGCGAACTATTCCCGTTCTCCCCGCTGCCTGCCGAGACAGAGAACCCATACAATCCCGATCAAACGGAATCTACATTGGCAGTCTCTCCTCAGATATCCACGCTTGCCGATCATAATAATTCGTTTGTCTTGACGATGGGTGTGAAATTCTAAGTGACACGAAGAATTTATTTTGAAAGAGCGACTTAAAAACCAAGTCGCTCTTTTGTTTTTTATGGAAAGAAATACATATCTTTGAAAAGATATGGGAATCGTTGCCGCCTGATGGAAGAGAATTTTGTAATAGATACCGAGAATAAAGAGTTTCAAGATGCGTTGAGCCTTGTCCGCTATACTTCGCAGTCGATTTTTTTGACGGGGAAGGCCGGCACGGGCAAATCGACATTCCTCCGGTATGTATGCGAGCATGTCAAAAAGAAACATGTCGTGTTGGCTCCTACCGGTGTGGCGGCAATCAATGTGGGCGGCAGCACCATTCATTCCTTTTTCAAGATGCCGTTCCGTCCCATGCTGCCCGATGACCCCGATTTGAGCCTTACCGACGGACGCATTTACAACTTGTTGAAATACAACAAAAAGCAACGACAGATTTTGCGGGAAGTGGAGTTGGTTATTATCGATGAAATTTCGATGGTCCGTGCCGACATGATCGACTTCATAGACCGGGTGTTGCGCGTCTTTTCGGGGAATATGAGATTTCCGTTCGGAGGCAAGCAACTATTGCTGGTAGGCGACATTTATCAGTTGGAACCGGTGGTGACAGCCGATATGCGCGATATTCTCAGCCGGTTTTATCCCAATGCCTATTTTTTTTCGGCCCGCGTGTTTAGAGAGATAACGCTGGTCCCTATCGAGTTGCAGAATGTATATCGCCAGCAGGACGCACATTTCGTCAATCTGTTGGATAAGATAAGGAACAATACGGCTACCCGCGAGGAATTGGATTTGCTGAACAGCCGGTATATTCCCGGCGGGACCGATACGCTTACAGACGACTTCTCCGTTACGCTGGCAACCCGCAGGGACCAAGTCGATTATATCAATGAAACCCGTCTCTCCCGGCTTTCGGGCGACGAGCATACCTTTATGGGCGAGATTAAGGGCGATTTCCCCGAAGGCAGTCTGCCCACATCGTTGGAGTTGATTTTGAGGCCCGGGGCGCAAATCATGTTTATCAAAAACGATCCCGAGCGCCGATGGGTAAATGGCACGATAGGCATAGTCTCTGAAATAACGCCCGATGATAAGATCGAGGTCTTTCTCGAATCGGGTGAAAGCTATGAGTTGGAGCGTTGTGTGTGGGAGAATATCAAGTACACCTACAACGAGAAAGAGAAGAGCATCGAAGAGACCGTATTGGGAACTTTCGTCCAGTACCCTGTGCGTTTGGCATGGGCTGTTACCGTGCATAAAAGTCAGGGATTGACCTTCAACAAAGTCGTGATCGATTTTACCGGAGGGGCATTTGCCGGTGGGCAGACTTATGTGGCTTTGAGCCGTTGCAAATCGTTGGAGGGAATCGAGCTCCGCAAGCCGATTACGCACCGTGATATATTTGTCAACCCCGATGTGGTGCGATTCAGCAAGGGATTCAATAATCGGCAGTTGATCGAGCAATCGTTGAAACTGGCGCAAGCCGACCGTCTCTATGCCGATACCGTAAAGGCCTTCGATGCCGGTGATTTCGATACGATGCTGCAAAGTTTCTTCCAAGCCATTCACACGAGGTACGATATAGAGAAACCTATCGTCAAGCGGTTTATACGGAGAAAATTGGGTGTGATCAATCAACTGAAAAACAAAAATAAAGAGTTGCGGCAAGCTCTTGCCGACAAGGAGTCTGTTTTGCGCAAATATGCGTATGAATATTATTTGTTGGGGAATGAATGTATCACCAAGGCCAAGGATGTCCGGGCCGCTTTGGCCAATTTCGACAAAGCCCTGTCGCTCGATCCCACGTTGGTCGATGCGTGGGTGAGAAAAGGCATTACCCTCGAAGATGGAGGCGATGAGCATGAAGCGATGGCGTGTTATAACGAGGCATTGCGGTTGAGCCCGTTGAGCTTCAAAGCGCTCTACAATCGGGGGAAACTCCGTTATAAACAAGGCGATTACGAGTCGGCACTCTCCGATTTTGCAAAAGCCGTAAAGCAAAAGCCGTTGCATGCTACCGCTCACGACCGGCTCGGCGACACGTTCATAAAGTTGGATATGCCCGATATGGCAGCTCGTCATTGGGCTATTGCCGAAGAATTACGAGAGAAAAAACAACAGAATAAGCACTAAAAATTGACTATGATGAACAAGGGTTTGAAAACTGGATTGAAGATTACCGGGATAACCGTAGCGGTTATTGTGGTATTGATGTTGCTTTTACCTTTTATGTTTAAAGACAAGGTGATGACAATCGTGAAGAACGAAGCCAACGAAATGTTGAATGCCAAACTCGATTTTGAGTCGCTCGACATTAGTTTCTTTTCGCATTTCCCAAAAGCCTCGATCGAGTTGAACGGACTTTCACTCTCGGGCATAGGCGATTTTGAGGGCGACACCTTGGTGTCGGCCCGGTCGATAGATGTGGCGGTGAATGTGATGAGCCTCTTTGGCGACGAGGGCTTCGATGTCAATTATGTCGTGTTGGACAAACCTTCGGTAAAGGCGGTAAAACTGGCCGACGGTCGGGTGAACTGGGATATTATGAAACCCGATACGGTAGCCGAGGAGGTACCGGCCGAGGAGGAGGGTGAATCTTCTTTCCGCTTGAAATTGAAGAACCTCAAAATCTCCGATGCCACGATAGTCTATATGGATGACTCGACCCACATGCAGTTCTATACCGATAAATTCAATTTGAAATTGTCGGGCGACATGAGTGCCGATGTGACCGATATAGATAGCAGGCTCTCTTGCGAGAATATCTATTTTGCGATGGGCGGAGTCTCTTATTTGAAACAAGCCGAAGCCCGGGCCAAGTTGACTCTCTCGGCCGATTTGAAGAATAACAAGTTTACATTGAAAGAAAACTCATTGAGCCTCAATGCTATTGTGTTGAATCTCGACGGTTGGGTCGCCCTTCTTGACAATGGCGCTATGGATATGGATTTGAAAATCAACACACCCGAGATTAATTTCAAGGAGATACTTTCGCTAATCCCGGCCATATACCAAAACAATTTCGACAAGTTGCGTACTACGGGCAATATGTCGCTCACGGCCTTTGCCAAAGGTCGCATGGAGGGCGATACGTTGCCGCAATTCGGGTTGTCGCTCGGGGTGAAAGATGCTACCTTCAATTACGAAGGTATGCCGGCTTCGGTCGATGGTATCAACATCACAGCCTCGGTGAGCAATCCGGGCGGCGATTTGGACAAGACGCTCGTCGATGTGTCGGAGTTCCGTTTTTCCATGTTGGGCAATCCTTTCAAGGCCACCTTCTATGCCTCCACACCCATCTCCGATTTGAATTTCAAGGCAACGGCCGACGGAACGATTCATTTGGGTAAGGTGAAAGATATTTAT
Organism: uncultured Barnesiella sp.; assembly: GCA_944320995.1. Lineage (GTDB taxonomy): Bacteria > Bacteroidota > Bacteroidia > Bacteroidales > Barnesiellaceae > Barnesiella. The sequence goes on from CALUJQ010000005.1 coordinate 45,415, forward strand.
CCGTTGGGCGATTCGATAAGTTTGAGCGGTATAGTCACGACCGATTTGCAATTGGCCGGTCGCATGTCCGATGTCGAGAAAGAGAATTATGAGAAAATCAAGGGTGCAGGTACACTCTCGGTTGCCGATATGGATTTGGTGATGAAAGGATTGCCGGCCGTTTCGGTGAAACAGGCAAGAGCTTCCATTTCGGCGCAGGCCATGTCGTTGTCGCAGCTCGATGTGAAGGTAGGGCAGAGCGACATACAAGCTCGTGGCTCTTTGTCGAACTACTTGGCTTATGTCATGAAGAACGAGACTTTGAGGGGTACGCTTACCGTCACCTCGTCGCTGCTCGACTTGAATGAGTTGATGGGCGATTCTGAATCGGCCGACGAGAATGAAGCCGACGCCGATACGACGGCCCTCTCGGTTATCGAAGTACCCAAGAATCTCGATTTGACGCTCAATGCCGATTTCAAAAAGATACTTTTCCAAAAGATGGTACTCGATAATGTGAAGGGAAAATTGTTGGTTGCCGACGGGGCCGTGCGCATGACGCCGCTCAGTTTGAATGCTTTCGGCGGCTCGATGGTAGCCAACGGTGTCTATTCTACGGCCGAGAGTGTGGCGACTCCACGTGTCAATTTCGATTTGAACATACAGAAAGCCTCTTTTGAAAAGACCTTCGACCAGTTGGATATGGTGCAACAGATTGTCCCGATTTTCCAGAAAACGGGAGGAACATACTCGGTACAACTCGATTTGCAGTCGAACTTGGATAGCCAAATGTCGCCCGATTTAAATTCGCTTACTGCCCGGGGTGTCATTCAGTCCAACGATATAAAGATACAGAATGTCGAAGTGTTCAACCAGTTGGCAACCTTGTTGAAAAACGACAAATTCAAAAATATCGAAGCCAAGGATTTGAAGATTTCGTTTGAAATCGAGGATGGAAAGGTAAAGACTTCGCCTTTCGATATAAAATTGGGCAATATCACCATGAATCTTTCGGGTGTCACGGGGCTTGACCAGACCATCGATTATGCCGCAAAAATCAATATCCCGGGCGCCGGGGCGTTGAGCAATGTATCGGCAACGATTGGCGGCACTTTTACCAAGCCTTCGATTAAGTTGAATACCGAGGAAGTCGTTAAGGAGGTGGTAACCAATGTGGTCGCTTCGAAAGTGCTGGGTGTCGATGCCGAAGATGTAGAGGCGCAGAAAGCCGCGATTCGCAAACAAGCCGAGGAGGCTGGGAACAAGTTGATTGCGACGGCTCAGTCCGAAAGCGATAAATTAGTCGCCAAGGCATCGAATCCGTTGGCAAAGGTTGCCGCCCAAGCCGCCGGTAAAAAGTTGGTTGATGAGGCCGAGAAGCAGGCCCAAAAACTGAAAGATGAGGCCGAGAAACTCATAGAAAAACAGTATGGCGCTCAGTAACCGTCGGTGATAGCCGGTAAAGAAAAAGACGCTCCGTTGAATCGTTTTCAACGGAGCGTCTTTTTAGGGGGGATAAAATCCCGGGTTATACCGTAATCAATTCGTATTCCATGGAACCGAGCCCTATTTTCTGGGCATGATTGAGCCCCGCCTGCCAATTGGTGTCGGGGTGCATCAGGTGGAATTTGTCGGCGCCTTCGAGATGCTCGTGCGGGTGTTTCTCGGTAAGGCAACTTCCGGCGATGGCCGGAGCGGCGATGACCATATCGGCACAGGCTTTGTCCAAAGCAACGGGATCGAACGAAGCCAATATGCCCAAGTCGGGGATAATGGCGGCGTCGTTGTGGTTCCAGCAGTCGCATTCGGGCGAAACGTTCATGATGAAACTGATGTGGAAATGGGGCTTGTCTTTGAGCACAGCCTGTGTATATTCGGCGATTTTGTAGTTGAGACGTTCCGACGTGTCATATTCACCCATGACGGCGGCTTCATGCTGGCACAGGGCCACACATTGCCCGCAACCCACGCATTTGTCGTAATCGATAACGGCCTTGCGGTCTTGATTCAGGTGTATGGCATCATGAGCACAATGTTTCACGCAGACGTTGCAGCCTTTGCAGTTGTCGATTTCGATTTTGGGTTGTGAGTTACAATGGAGTTCCAGTTTCCCGCCTACGCTCGCACCTCCCATACCCAAGTTTTTCAATGCTCCGCCAAAGCCCGACTGTTCGTGTCCTTTGAAGTGAGTCATTGATATGACGATGTCGGCATCGGCCAAAGCCGAACCGATTTTAGGCGCTTTGCAATACTCTCCACCGAGAGGAATCTCGCGGTATTCGGTTCCCTTCAATCCGTCGGCAATGATTACTTGGCATTGCGCCGAAATAGGGTTGAACCCGTTTTCCATCGCGCTTTGCAGATGATCGACAGCGTTGGCCCTCCGTCCCGAGTAGAGCGTGTTGCAGTCGGTAAGGAACGGTTTTGCCCCCCACGATCGCAACAGGTTGGCCAATCGGGCCGCGTAGTTCGGGCGGATATAGGCCAAGTTGCCCGGTTCGCCGAAGTGTATTTTTATGGCCACGAATTGGTCCTTGAAGTCTATACTCTCGATTCCCGCACGTTTGATAAGCCGCTCCATCTTGTCGAGCAGGTTGCTCGATGGTGTGGTGTGCAAGTTGGTAAAGAATACTTTTGATTTATCCATAGAAGTTTGTTTTAAGTTTAGCAGTCGTGAAGTACAAACGGAATGTGGCAGATCGTAACGGCCTCTGTCGGTAGCTTTTCCGATTTGTATATGAAGCAAAAATACGAAAAAAATATCGGCGTATGATTATCTTTTTTCTTGTTTTTGTTGAATAAAATTTATTTTATAATAAATAAAATTGAATTTGTTTTTGTTGTTATTCAATATCTGTGTTATATTTGTATGGAATAAAAATTGAAGTTGACTATGAAACAGTTCCTATGTATGAGCTTGTTGTTTTTGAGTTTGCTACCGGCGGTGGGGTGGGCGGCAACCGAACAGGCCGTATCGCTGGATACCCCCACAGGTACGATAAACGGGAAGCTATTGATTCCCGATGCCGAACGCCCTCCGGTAGTTTTGTTGATTGCCGGCTCGGGACCCACCGATATGGACGGGAATACGGTATCGGGGAGTTTGTCGATAAAGAACAACTCGTTGAAATTGTTGGCCGAGGGGTTAGCCCGGCAAGGCATAGCCACCTTGCGCTACGACAAACGAGGTATCGCTTCGAGTGCGTCGGCCGGGAAATCCGAGACTACCATGCGTTTTGAAGATTATGTGGACGATGCGGCGGATTGGATTACATGGTTGGGCCGGGAAACCCGTTTTTCCGGCATATATGTGCTGGGGCACAGCGAAGGTGCGTTGATAGGCATGTTGGCTTGTTTGAAGAATACGAATACGAATGTGAAAGGATTTATCTCGCTGGCTGGAGCCGGATATCCGGCTTATGCCCTTATCGAAGAGCAAATGGCCGGGCAGCCGGCCGAGGTGCGGGCGTTGGTAAAATCGATCAACGATTCGTTACAGAAGGGCCAGTGTGTTTCAAATGTTCCCATGGGCTTGATGGCTTTGTTCCGTCCGTCGGTACAGCCCTATCTTATTTCGTGGTACCGGTACGATCCCGGGTCGGTTATCTCGAATCTGCGCTTGCCGGTGCTTATCATACAAGGCGACCGTGATATACAGGTCTCGGTGAAAAATGCCGAACGGTTACGGTTGTCGCAACGCCGGGCGCGCTTGCAGATTATAGAGAATATGAATCATGTGTTGAAGATGTGCGAATCGACCGATGCCGCCGCACAACAGGCTACTTATACCAACCCCGATTTACCCGTTTCGGAACAATTGATAACGACGATTGAAAAATTTATAAAAAATGACAACCAGTGAAATGAAGAAAAAATTGCCGTTACGGTGCCCGGCTTGCGATGCTTCGCTCAAAGTGTCGAAGATGGTATGCAGCCGTTGCGATACCGAGGTCTCTGGAGAATTTGAATTACCTGCCTTGACACATCTTACCGAGGAGGAACAGCGCTTTATGCTCGAATTTGTCAAGGCGAGCGGCAGCCTTAAAGATATGGCCAAGCAGATGGGGGTGAGCTATCCGACGGTGCGGAATTATTTGGACGACTTGATTGACAAATTGAACAATATGGAGGAGTGATGGAGAAGATATTGAAATTCGTGAAAAATCCCTTTTATCGGGTAGCGGGGTACGCTGCGCTTGTGTGGGGAGTAGCCGGGATCGTTGTTTCGACGGCAATAGCCTATTGTGGGGGAGTCCATTTCCACGGATTGCTGCATTATGGTGGTGCGCCCAACGGGTCATGGTGGTGTTTTGTCGTGGAGCATTTGGCGGTTTGGTTGGTTCCTGCGGTATTGATTTACCTTGCGAGCCTTTTTGCCAGCCGTTCACACGTGAGGCCGGTCGATGTGTTGGGAACGGTTGCTTTTGCCCAGTTGCCGTTTGTGTTGCTCTCGCTGTTTATGGCTTTACCTCCGATGAGCGGGATTATGTCGATACAATCGTTGCAGGACGTCGAGCAACTCCTTTCCGATACAAGTTGGATTCTTACGGTCGTGTGGATAGGCGCGGTAGGACTGCTTATGGCCATTTGGGTGCTGTATTGGATTTTTCGAGCCATATCGGTCGCCTGTAATTTGAAAGGTCGCAACCTGTGGATAGTTTTTATCATCGGTGTTTTTGGCGGCGATTTGCTTTGCCGTTATCTGATAGGGTTGTGTTATTATTGAGCCTGAAAAAGAGATACGTATGTAAAAGAGTGAAGCGGCTGTCGTTGAACCGATAGACCGCTCCGCTTTCGTGTGTCGTATGAGAGAGTTTTAGCTATAAGTTTTGGGTCAGGCTCTGCAATTTATTGATTGAGATGTTTCCCGATAATTGTATGAGGACCAGTTCTTCGCCGTTTTCGTCGATTACCATAATCAGTTCCTTGACCTTTTTATCGGTTTGGGGAAGTATGTAGAAACTTACAGTCTCGTCGTCATCTTTGACTTTCATCAATTCTTCGTAGGGGGCTTTTCGGAATACGGCACACTCTTTTCGTATTTGGGCAATCATGTTGGCATTGTCCTCACATGTGAGAATCTGAATGCGGTCGAGTTCGTTGATGACGCTTTTCAAATCCAATGCCTCCAATTCCAGTTGTCCTTCGGGCATCATGTTCAACAAGGTTTTAGAGATATTGACATAGGTGATACCCTTTTGGTCGGCAAATTTCTCAAAGACGTTGTCCCCGGCATTTGCCGAAAGCAGGCCGATTGCGGTCAGTAGGAAAATATGAACGATACGTTTCATGGTTATTCGTATTTGAAATGTTTATTGATGATTTTATTTGTTTTTGAAAATCCTTGTTGGGCTTGTTGCCACTGTTCGGTTCCTTTGTTCAGTTTTTGTGAGACGAGCAACAAAGCCCGTTGAGCCTCGGCGCAAGCGTATAATTCCTGTTCACTGAGTGTGGGCGTGGCGGGCTGGCGGGTAAAGTAGAGCCCGGCAGCCGAGGCTAATATCAACGCTGCTGCAACCCCGCTTATCCATCGCCATACAGGAGCGAAAACCCGTCGATTCTTCTGTCCCTGTTCGGGGAGTCGGTCTATGAACGACGACATTCGGGTTTCCAACCCTTCGGGAATTCGATTGGCGTGGTCGGGCAGAAGCGCAAGGATTATACGTTTTTCATCGTGAAACTCTTGCGGAACCTCATGGGTAGCCAGATAGTCTCTCAATACTTGCTCTTCACCGTCGGATAAGTATCCTTCAAAGAAGGCATCTATTTGTTTGCGTAACTCCTGAACTGTCATATCTTTTGAATAAAGAGTTCTCTAATTGTTTTTCTTGCCCGGGAAAGGAGTACCCTGATGTGGACGCTGCTCAATCCCGTTTCGCTTTCGATTTCTTCGGCGCTGCGTTCCTCAAAATGTTTCAGCATCAATACCCGGCGTTGCTGTTCGGGAAGTTGCTCGATGAGGTGCAGCAGAATACCCATATCTTCTTTGAGTTCCAGAGCCTCGTCGGGTTGTGGTGCCGTTTCGGTTTTTTGCATCAATTCCTGTTCGTTGTCGAAGCCAATAGCAGGCTGCTTTAACCGGTCGAGGCACAAATGCTTTACGATGGTGAGCGCATAGGCTTCGTCGTTCTCTATGGAGTCGAGTATATCCCGTTTTTCCCACAATTTCAAGTAGGCGTTTTGTACCATATCTTCGGCGTCATATTCATTGCCCAGATACCGGAAGGCGATGCGATACATTCTCTTATGAGATGGCAAGAATCGTATTTTGAATTCTTGGTGAGTCATCTCTGGACTATTTTTTGTCGTTAACCAACTCTTCCATTTGTTTGGGGTCTATATTGCCTTTGATTCGGATCAGGCTTATTTCAGACGGTTCGAGTGAGATGATGACCATCTCTCTGATTCTGTCTTTCTTGGTTTTCAGAAGGATTCGAGCCATCTCGTCATCTTCGTTGGTAGATACCATAGTTTCATATTCTCCGCTATTGCATCGGGTAATCAGGTTTTTGAATTTCTTATAGTCTTGTTCCGATAGTTGGTCGGCATTCAGAATCTCCATGGCCTTCACTCCTTTTAATTCGGGAGAGAAAGGTTTGAGCAGGTTCAAGGCAAATGAGTTGATGTTTATATTTTGTGCTTCGGGTATCCGGGCGATCGATTTCGATAGATTGTCGATGCAGTTGTCGGCAAAAAGGACCGATGAATACCCCAACAGGGTAATGGCGATAAGTAGGCTTTTTGTTTTCATGTGTTGGATTTTTTCAAGTAATTTTTTCTGTTTGTTGTTTTTTCCGTAAGCTACGCGTTTTCTTTCGGCTTTCATAAGGGAGACGAGTAACAGGTAAATATGTTACAGAAAAAATTGAAATCGGGCGAGAAAAATAGATACTATCCTCTCGCCCGATTTATGAATTTATTATAGTTCAGCAACTTATGCTTTTTTTATAATTTCCATTCCTTTCAAGATTGCTTGCTCGTTTATAGGAATGAGATGGTGGTGGCGTTCGGGTAACGATTTTTTCAATCCTTTCAACACATTTTCCAAGCTCACCATGGGTTTCAGTTTAAGCAAACCGCCCAATACGATCATGTTCAAAGCCTTGATGTTGTTCATTTCGATAGCGGCTTCCATGGCGTTGATGCGGTATATGTTGATGTCGGTACGCGTAGGAGGGTGATGGATTCCATATCCGTCGTAAATGAGAATTCCGCCCGGTTTGACTTTGCTTTCGAATTTTTCGAGCGAAGGTTGGTTCAGAATGACGGCAATATCGAATGCGTTCAATACCGGCGAACTGATACGCTCGTCGCTCAGTATGACTGTTACATTGGCTGTCCCGCCACGTTGTTCGGGCCCGTAAGAGGGCATCCATGTGACCTCTTTATCTTCCATCAGTCCGGAATAGGCGAGAATCTTTCCCATGGATAGGACGCCTTGTCCTCCGAATCCTGCTATGATAATTTCTTCTTTCATGAGTCCGTCGTTTTTTTTATTATACGTTTTTGAGGTCGCCCATCGGGTATTTGGCAAACATGTTCTCCTCCATCCATTTGTTGGCATTTACAGGGGTCATTTTCCACCCCGAGTTGCAAGTCGAGACAACCTCTACCAGTGAGGTCCCTTTACCGGCCATGGCATTTTCAAAAGCCAATCGGATTGCCTTTTTAGCTTTGCGGATAGAGGCCGGTGTGTGTACGCTTTGCCGCGTGATATAGCAGGTCCCGTCCACCCGTTCTACCAATTCGGCGATACGCAGGGGGTAACCGTTCAAGGCGACGTTGCGGCCGTAGGGACAGGTCGATGTTACCATGCCTTCGAGGGTAGTGGGGGCCATTTGTCCGCCGGTCATTCCGTAGATGCCGTTATTGATAAAAATGATAACGATGTTTTCTCCCCGGTTGCAGGCGTGAATGGTCTCGGCCGTGCCGATAGCGGCCAAATCGCCGTCGCCTTGGTAGGTAAATACCATTTTCTTGGGATTGAGACGTTTGACGGCCGTAGCAATGGCGGGAGCTCGTCCGTGGGCAGCTTCGATCCAGTCTATATCGAGGTAGTTGTAGGCGAATACGGCGCAACCTACCGGTGCGATGCCTATCGTATCTTCTTCGATACCCATTTCTTCGATGACTTCGGCAATGAGTTTATGTACTACTCCGTGGCTGCACCCGGGACAGTAGTGCATGGGATTGTCGTTCATCAGCCGAGGTTTCGTATAAACCAGATTTTCGGGCTTTATAATTTCGTTAATATCCATGTGCGTAAGATTTATGAACCGAAGGTTCGGATATTTACATTAGTTTTTCTTTCAGAGCATTGAGAACTTCATCGGGAGTGGGGACGATACCGCCCAGACGTCCGAAGTGTTCGACTTTCACTTTGCCGTTGACTGCCAAACGGACGTCTTCGACCATTTGGCCGGCATTCAATTCGGCCGATAGGATACCCTTCACATGATTGGCGTGATTGGCAATTGCTTCCGAAGGGAAGGGCCACAAGGTAATAGGTCTCAACAGCCCTATTTTTAGCCCCTCTTCGGCAGCCAGTTCGATGGTCTTTTGGCAGATTCTCGACATGGAGCCGAATGCGACAATCAAGTAGTCGGCATTTTCGCAATTGATCTCTTCGAAACGGATTTCGTTCTCGCTGATGCGTTTGTAAGTGGCTTGGAACCGAATATTGTTTTGTTCCATGATCGCCGGGTCGAGCTCGAGTGAGGTAATAACATTCCTTTTACGGCCTTTGGGCTTGCCCAACGTCGCCCATGGGTTTTGGGCTCTTATTTTCTCTTCTGTACGGCGTTTGCGGAAGGGTGGGAGAACCACTTTTTCCATCATTTGCCCGATGATTCCGTCGGCCAAAATGATAGCCGGATTACGATATTTAAAGGCAAGGTCAAAACCCAATGCGACAAAATCGGCCATCTCTTGAACCGAAGCGGGAGCCAATGTAATCAAATGGTAGTCTCCATGCCCGCCGCCTTTTGTCGCTTGGAAATAGTCGGCTTGGCTCGGTTGTATGGTCCCGAGACCCGGGCCGCCCCGCATCACGTTCACGATTAAGCAGGGAAGTTCGGCCCCGGCCAAATAGGAAATACCCTCTTGTTTGAGACTGACACCGGGACTGGACGATGAGGTCATCACGGCTTTGCCGCAACTGGCCCCGCCATATACCATATTGATGGCGGCGACTTCGCTTTCGGCTTGCAATACGACCATACCGGTTGTCTCCCACGGCATTTCCTCCATGAGGGTTTCCATCACTTCCGACTGGGGGGTAATGGGGTATCCGAAATAACCGTCGGCTCCATAGCGTATGGCGGCGTGCGCTATCGCTTCGTTACCCTTCATCAGTTTTATATCTTCTTTCATAATTAACGGATTTATAGAATTAAACCGGTTACAATTTTACTTTATATACGGTGATACACCCGTCGGGACAAACGAGTCCACAACTTGCACATCCGATACAGGCATCGGGATTTTGCATAAAAGCATAATGATAACCCTTGTCGTTAACTTCGGTCGGTTGTAAGGCCAAAACTTGGCAGGGACAGGCGGCTACACATAGTTCACACCCTTTGCAACGTTCTTTGTTAACAACAACAGCACCTTTGATATTAGCCATACGATATTGTTTTTAGTTCCACAAATATAGCAAATATATTTTTAAATTGATAGAGCGACAAGCAGTTTTTTTACTAAACCGCCTGTCGCTCTAAATGCTTGATTCCTAAATTGATAGTTTGATTTGAAAAAATCCTTAGGATAGATAAAATATCACATTTTCAATGAATTATGTTTTATAACATAATTTAATTGCCGGCGTTGCTTACAATTTGATAGTTACCCTATTTTTATTCCCGAGAAACCCATGAAGGCCATGGCCAATAATCCTGCCGCGATAAGGGCGATGGGTGTGCCTTGCATGGCTTTGGGTATGCGCGACAGACTCATTTGTTCGCGCATGCCGGCAAATAGGACCAAGGCCAGCGTAAATCCGATTGCCGTCGAGATGGCATAGACTGTGGCTTCGAGGAGCGACATGTTTTGTTGAATGACGATTAACGCCACGCCCAGAATCGTACAGTTTGTCGTAATCAAAGGAAGAAAAACGCCCAATGCCTGATACAACGAAGGCGCTATTTTTTTGATGATGATTTCGAGCAGTTGGACCAATGCGGCGATGACCAGTATGAAAACGATGGTTTGCATATAGTCGAGTTGCAAGGGCATCAACAGATAGTTTTGCAGCAGATAGGTGACGATGGTCGCTATGGTCATGACGAATGTCACGGCTGCGCCCATGCCCAACGCCGAGTCGATGCGCTTGGAGACCCCGAGGAAGGGGCATATCCCTAAAAATTGAGAGAGGACGATGTTATTGACAAATATCGCGGTAATGAATATCGAAATGTAGGTGAGCATAGTTATCGAGTTTTAATGGCGTGGATAATGGCGATTAAGAAACCCAAGGCGATGAAGGCACCCGGCGCGAGAATAAAGATGAGCGAACCGTATTCTTCGGGATAGACCGGTATCCCGAAGATGTGGCCTGTTCCCAAAAGTTCGCGTACACAGCCCAAAAGGGTGAGCGCAACCGTAAATCCTAACCCGATACCCAATCCGTCGAAAAACGAATCGCCCGGGGTATGTTTGGCGGCGAAAGCCTCGGCCCGTCCCAACAGGATACAGTTTACCACAATTAGAGGAATGAAAAGCCCCAATGTATCGTATAAGTCGGGGAGATATGCCTGCATGCAGAGTTGCAAAATGGTTACGAAGGTGGCTATGATCACGATAAATGCGGGAATTCTCACTTTGTCGGGAATGATGTTTTTGGCCATCGAAATGACCACGTTGGAACAGATCAACACAAACAGGGTAGAAAGGCCCATGCCTAAGCCCCCCGAGGCCGAAGTTGTTGTCCCCAATGTGGGGCACATACCCAATAACAGCACAAATGTAGGGTTCTCTTTGATAAGCCCGTTTAAAAGAATCTTCGTTTTATTCATCTTTCCCTCCTTTCATCGTTTCGGCATAAGCCTTGTAAGCTGTCCGCACGGCCCCCAAAAAAGCTCTCGATGTGATTGTTGCCGCAGTGATGGCATCGACCTCACCCGATTCTTGCTTCACTTGCAGGTTGTTTTTTGCAGGGGATTTCCCGAGGATATTCTGGTCGTTTTTGGGGGTTCGGAACCATTCTCCCATTTTTGCCCCCAATCCGGGAGTCTCTTCGTGTTTCAGCACACGGTAATCCTTGATTGTCCCATCGGCGTTGAATCCTACAATGATGCGGATCTCCCCGCCGTAACCGGTGTTGTTGCTGCATTCGACGGCAGCTCCCGACAACCGGCCTTCTTTTTGGGCCGGATAGACAATCGCGGTTGTCTCGCCGTATTCGTTGCGTACGGTATAGGTTTGTTGCTCGTCTATCGGGGAGTTGTCATATTCGGGAATAACCTCTTGTATCGCTTTCTCCCGTCCGGCTTTTTCGGCACGGGCTATGGGCTCTTCGGTCAATCGATGCGTATATCCCAGTAACCCTCCGGCTACGGCCGTTATGAGTGTAAGCGACCACAGCATGTTCCAAAATGTAGAATCTATTTTCTTCATATTTAAGCTCTCCCGAAACGTTTAGGTTTGATATAGTTATTGATAAGCGGCGTAAATGCGTTCATGATGAGTATGGCAAATGAAACGCCTTCGGGGTAACCGCCCCATTGGCGTATCACGACAGTCAGTATGCCGATGCCTATCCCATAGATAACCATTCCTTTTGAGGTCATGGGCGAGGTGACATAATCGGTGGCCATGTATATGGCTCCGAGTAGAAGTCCGCCCGACAGCAGTTGGATAAGGGCAAAATCGAAAGCCCCTTGCCAAATGTGGGCATCTTGCAGATTCCCGCCTTCTGCGCCGAGGCCCAAAGCCAAACTGAATAGAAAGACGGTTGCGAAAATCGAGACCGGGATATGCCAGCTGATAATTCGACGGTACAACAGGAAAGCGAATCCCAGCAACAGGGCGATTGCTCCCACTTCGCCCAGACTACCCCCTTGGTTGCCTATCCACAGGTTGGTTATATCGACTTGGTCTATCCATTGGTAACCCTCTTCTTTCAGTTTGGAGAGGAGCGTAGCTCCGGTTTCGGCATCGGTGTAGCTCCACCGCGAAGCCCCGGGCACAGGCCATTGGGTCATATAAGTAGGAAACGAGATAAGCAGGAATACCCGTCCTGCTAGCGCCGGATTGAAGAGGTTGTTCCCCAGTCCCCCGAACGCCATTTTGGTAATGCCTATGGCGGCGACAGCTCCGATGATGACGATCCATATCGGCAGGTTGGAGGGGAGGTTGAGTCCCAACAGGAAGCCGGTGAGGATTGCCGACCCGTTACCAATCGAGGGCTTCTCTTTCAGCAGGTATTTTTGTATGAGATACTCGATGATGACACACGAGAGTATGGACGAAAGGGTGACGATGAGTGCTCCGATTCCGAAGAAATAGAGCGAAACGGCAAATGCGGGCAATAGTGCGATGATGACATTGTACATGCATTGCGAGACGGTTAAGTTGCCGTGTATGTGAGGAGCAGGAGATACGGTTAGTTCCATTTCGAAAATAGGTTATGATTGTTTTCTGGATCGTATGATTTGGTTGACCGCATTTTTCCCGATGCGTATATAGTCGAGAATGGGGCGGTTCGATGGGCAGCTGTAAGCGCAGCAGCCACATTCGAGGCAGGCTGTAATCGATTCTTTCTCGGCCTTTTCGAACAGATGATTTTCCGACAATTTGGCCAAGAGATAGGGCTCGAGTCCCATGGGACAAACCGAGACACATTTCCCGCAACGAATGCAAGGCGAGGGCGTGCCGCGGTGGGCATGACCCTCGTTCAATATCAAGATACCGGAACACCCTTTGGGAATGGGGGCATCCAAGTTGGAAATCGCTTTCCCCATCATGGGGCCGCCGAGTATGACTTTCGAAGTATCGGACGGGAGACCACCCGCTACCTCGATCAACTCGCGTATTGGCATGCCTAGCCTTACCCGGTAGTTTCCCGGGCGGGCTATTCCGTCGCCCGTTACCGTGACGATGCGGTCAACCAGCGGCTTGTTTTTCTGCACGGCTTCATACACGGCAAAGGCTGTTCCCACGTTTTGGACGATGGCTCCGGTCGATACCGGCAGTGCGCCGTTGGCCACTTGTTTGTGCAGTATGGCGTCGATAAGCTGTTTCTCTCCGCCTTGCGGGTATCGGGTGCGCAAGGCCACTATTTCGATGCCGGGATACTTTTTGGCCATTTGTTCCAACAGCGCTATAGCATCTTTTTTGTTGTTTTCTATCCCGATATAGGCATGGTTGACGCCGATCGATTTCATGAGGATACGGCATCCGACGAGAATCTGTTCGGGCGATTCGAGCATGAGAGCGTGGTCATCGGTGAGGTAGGGTTCGCACTCCGTGGCGTTGATGATAAGCACCGTGGGTTTGAATTCTTTGGGAGGCATCAGTTTCACATGCGTGGGGAAGGTTGCCCCTCCCAGTCCTACAATGCCGCTTTGGGTTATTTTCTGAATAATCTCTTCGGGCGACAACTCGATTGTTTCGTTCAGTTCGGTCGAGCGGTCGATCGACTCTTCCCATTCGTCGCCGTTGGTATCGATGACGATAGTTGGGGTACATACGCCAAATGCGTTGGCTGCCTGATCGACTTTCGAGACTGTGCCCGACACGGGAGAGTGGATATTGGCCGAAACGAACCCGCCGGCTTCGGCAACGAGCGTTCCCACCTTTACGAGATCGCCTTTCTTGACAATACATTTGGCCGGAGCCCCTATATGTTGGTTAAGCATTAAAGAGACTTGCCGGGGTATATCGACCATTGTTACGGGGCATTGGGCCGTCAACTTGTTTTCTTTCGGGTGTATGCCTCCTATGCGGAATGTTTTTAACATAATGCAGATTCTTTTTCTTCGGTTAAAACACTTGGGTTGTCTATCGTGTCGATCCGTATTGCATGGGTGGGGCAACCTTCGACACACTCTTTGCACAGCAGGCAAAGGCTGTCGTCGATATAGGCCAAATTGTCGGTAAGGGTGATGGCCCCGTTCGGACAGTTTTTGGCGCATTTCCCGCACCCGATACAAGCTACGGAACAGGCTTTGCGGGCGATCGCCCCTTTGTCTTTGTTATTGCAGGCTACATATATGCGGGTCTCTTGTTTCCTGCGCAGTTCGATGATGTTTCGGGGACAGGCTTTTACGCAAGACCCGCATGCAATGCAAATGTCGGGATTGATGCGGGGGAGCCGGGTGACGGGGTCCATGGTGATTCCCCCGAAATCGCAAGCGGCCGCACAGTCGCCTTCTCCCAAACAGCCGTAATTGCAGTTACTTTCGCCTGTGTAAAGTGCTGCCACTACTGCACAACTGTGCGCCCCCTCGTAATGGCTGGTACAGGGCCTGTTTTCACAAGTGCCGTTGCAACGGACCACGGCGATTCGGGGGGCTTGTTCGACGGCTTCCAAACCGAGGACAGGTGCAATTTTTTTCATGACTTCATTTCCGCCGACGGGGCATAACAGGCTGTCGAGCGAGGTGGCTTTGACACACTGTTCTGCAAAATTGCGACAGCCGGCATATCCGCAGCCTCCGCAATTCGCTCCCGGTAGAATAGACTCTATCTCGTCGATACGAGGGTCTTCTTCTACATGGAATTTTCGAGAAATAATGTAGAGCAGCGATGCGCTGACCAATCCGATAATACTTAATATGATGATTGCCGTTATCATAAGTTAATGGGACAAATGTTGTTTCAAGAAAAAGGTAAATTGTTTTTTCAACCGATTGCGGAAGAGATACAATATCGTGTAATAGATTGTCAAGACAACGAGGGCGCACAGTCCGGTGTAGAGTTCGCCGGCTCCTGTCGTTGAGGCAATGAACAGGGTGAGTATGATAAAAATCAACGGGAGGATAGCGGTGTATATAAGGGCTTTGTATCCCGATGCCGCAGTCAGCGATACGATTACTTTGTCGCCCGGTTGTACGGCGAAACGGCCTTTCTCCACTTCGATGATTTTTTCTTTTTGATCGGCTGTCGTACACCACGAAGCGGCATGGCATTCGGCACAGGCCGAGCGTTGTGTGATGCGCACGAATACATGCGAGTCGGAAATTCCTGTTATGATACCTTCATGTTCTATGTCAGGCTGTTTCATGCCATAGAAACTTTTAATGTGTGTGATTCAACAAAACTTTTTCTTCCGGTTTCTGTGCCGTCTCGTTTTTGGGAGGGGCTTATTTTTACCGGTAAGGCACTCGTTAAAAATAAGAGTCGTATAGCTTTTTATATTTATCTTCCTTCTGAATATCCAAAATCCATCTATTCAGGCTGTCGAGCAATGTCGAATCGTTTTTCCGCAACGCCCATGATTGGAATTGGGTGAAACTGATGTCGGTATTACAGTCGAGTTGGGGATAATCTTTACTCATCTGTTCGGCAATGGCTTTGTCGCATACGGCAAAGCCTATTTCGCCCGTTGCTACCATCATGATGAGCTGTTCGGCTCCATAGGTCTCTTCCTCTTTGATATAAATCGTGTCGCCGATTTCACGGGCAAGGTTGTTGATACGCAGTCTGGTAGGGGCATCGCTGACGATATAGAGTGTTTCCCCTGCCAAATCGAGTTGATTACGGATTAGCTTCTTGAACCCTTTCGATTCTTTCAGTTGGACCAACACTTGTTTGTTTAACTGAATGGGTACGGTAAAAGCTAAATCTTCTTTTATTTCGGAGGTTACCGGCAATTGCCGGGCGATAATATCGTATTTCCCTGTTTTCAACCCTTCGATACTTTTGCTCAGGTTCACTTCGGGCGTGATTTCGAGCGCAAGTCCACTGCGCTGGCCTATCATGCGAGCCAGCTCGTAATCAAATCCCGACAGGCTGTCGCCTTGCAGATAGTACGACAGAGGGGTATAATCGGTTACAATGCGTAAAACGCCATCGGCTTCGATCTCTTCGAATGTCCTCGGCCGGTAATCACTTTTGGGTCGTAACCAGATCATGATCCCGACAACGACAATCAACAGTGCAATATAGATGGCTATGTGACGTTTTATCCTCTTCATACGGTTAATTTGAAAAATCTATGGACAAGCCCATTTGGAACATTCTGGGATTTAGCGGGTAATTGGGTAGCGAGAAATAGTTGTTTCCGCCGAACAACCCTTGGTTCACATGCGACATCATGACGAAGAAACGGGTCTGTTTCAGTTTCATGTTGATGTAGGCATTCATGAATGGATAATTTCCCACTTCGATTTCGTTTTGGGTGTGAAAGGTGAGTGTGGCGGGTTGGAATGCTTCGCTCTTGTATTTTGTATAATAGCGGCAGTCGGCACCCAATTGTACATGCAGGACTTTGGCGATACGAAACAGGAGGTACATGTTGCTATATACGCTCAATTCGGGCAGGGGAATGATCGAGGGCTTGCTTGTCTTCTGGTAAACCACTTCGTTGTCCCAGTTGAATATCCCGAATTTGAAATTTTGGTTGAGCCGGGCATGGAATACCTGTATGATGGAACCCTCTTGTTGGGGCAGGCAGTTATTGTCGAAATAGATATAGTTTTGTATGTTTTCGATACCTACATTCAATTTGGTCCCCCAACGTTTTATGCTGAATTCTCCGCCCACTCTCATGCGGCGGGTTTTTCCGAAATCGTTGTTCCAAATAAAATGGTTGGAGGTATATCGTTTATAAAAATAGGAGGGCTCGGTGTTTTTGAAAAATCCGTAGGCTTTTAATTGTACCGTATCTTTCCACAGCCTGAATTGGCTCCCGACATTGGCGGTGACGTCTATGTCGCCGATGATGGCGCCTGCCAGCCCGAACTTGCCGTTTACGTTATAGGTCAACAACTCTCCTTTCTGTTTGGAGAGCTCGCCTCCTACCCATAACAGGCTTTCTCCGTGTTTGCGGGGATTGGCTATGTTGGGGCGGGGGGTGAGGCCTTCTATCGTAGTTCCGGCAGAAAGCGTATCCCGAGGGAGTGTATAGTGGCGATATTCGTAGGTGGCGTAAGCCGCCAACCCCATTTTGGCGTATTTGTTAAACCCTTCGAGAAGCGAGACCCCCACCGTGTTGCGTATGGATTGATACTGTGTTTCGTCGTTTGTCCCGCCGAGGTTCAGATAGGTGTTGGCAAAAAAGGTCGTGTCTTCGGAAGCCGATTGGTTGACAAACCGGTGTTTGTTCGAATTGTATTCTATCGTGTGGATAATGCTGGTAACCGGGATAAAGGTGCGTATGACGGTAGTGTCTTGTTGTTCCTCTTGATAGAAGCCGAATTTATATCGCTGGGTAGCATAGTATTCCTGGCCTCGAATGCGGTTGTAGGCATCGGTCAAATTCGTGGGAATGGTACGGGTGTCGATGCTGGATTGTCCTCCTTGGACCTCCTCGGGATTGAGGATATAGGTGTCGTCTGTAATCCCTCCATTCTCTTGATTGACAAAATTATAGGTATTGAGGAAAAACTGTATGTCGTACCGGTCGCCCAAATAACTCCCGAAAATACTGTATGCCAAGTCTTTGGCTGCTTGATGCTGATAATTCCCCCGGGCCAAGATATAGTTTACGCTTGCTCCGATAGCTAACTTTTGGTTGAAATTGCCCGAAAAGACGGCTTTCAAATCGTCTTGTGCGTTTTGTTTCGAGCCTCCGGTCAGGTAAGAAAGTTGTGTGAAGGGAATATGTGTGTTATAGAATTTCCATGTGGAGGCTGTCTGTATCCAATGGGAGAAAGGGTCTTTAAAGATAAACTCCGAGGGCAAAGGCCGGTCGAAGAATATTTTGGAGAGAGCCGCGGTTCCGAGGTTCCCGGTTGTTCCGTAGGCTGTTGAGTAGCTCGAAGGAATATCGGTACTGTAAAAGTTTCGCATCAGCGTATCCATGGGGACGTCGTATCGCAACCCCAATGGTTGGGTAATGCTCCATGCATAAGGTGCAGGAATATTTTGTTTTTTCTTTGCTCCTAAAAAAAGCGAACAAAAAAATACAGACAATATGATAATGCAGGCTTTCTTCATTAATTTGCAAAGATAAATAAAAGCCGGCAATTATAAACGATGTGTTTTTATATTTTGCCGACTTTTCAATCTTTTTCCTCTTATTTTCTACGACATTAACGATTTTGGTAGAGATACCGCTTGATACTGCGTTTGGGTGTTTTCTCAAACTCTTCGTAATAAATTTTGAGCCGGGCTATCTGGCTGTAAGCGGGAAGTTCTTTGTTGAGCGCTGCGATATTCTCTTCCATCTGCGATTCCAAAGCGTGTCCCGAGAGGTTCGATTGTTGTGCATTTTCCAAATCGGGATAGACGAGGGCGACCAGTTTGTCTTCCTGTTCCACGATGAGTGATTCGCACACATAGGGCATGTTGTTCAGGCGATCCTCGATCTCTTCGGGATAGATGTTTTGCCCCGAAGGTCCTAATATCATGTTTTTGTTGCGGCCTCTCAAATAGACGAACCCGTCGGAATCGATCGTGCACAAGTCTCCGGTTTTCATCCAGCCGTCGTCGGTAAATATGGTTTGGGTGGCCTCTTCGTTTTTGTAATAACCGAGCATGGTGTTCATTCCCTTCACTTGCAGTTCGCCTACGATATTTTCGGGATCGGGCGAATCGACCCGTCCTTGCATCCGATCGACCAGTTGTCCGCAAGAGCCGATACGGGTTTTGTCCCAAGGGGCATAAGAAATGAGCGGTCCGCATTCGGTCATGCCATAACCTACGGTAAAGGGGAATCCTATACGTCGTAAGAATTGTTCGACCTCGCGGTTGAGAGCGGCTCCGCCGATAATCATTTGGGAGAGGTTCCCGCCGAATGTCTCGTAAAGTTTATCATTGATTTTCGCCAATAACTGGGTGTCCAAAAAAGGTACTTTCAACATCACTTTCATTAAGGGCTTTTCCAGTAGCGGGAATACTTTGGTTTTGATGATTTTCTCGATGATGAGCGGGACGGCGATGATCAGTTTGGGCTTTATTGTGGCAAAGGCGTCCATGATGATTTTCGGAGAGGGAATGCGGGTAAGGAAGTGCAGGTGACATCCCTTTGCAAATGGGTGTATCATTTCAATTACCATGCCATACATGTGTGCCATCGGCAACATACACACGATGCCATCGCCTGCGGTGAGGAATGGCAAGTGTCGCAGGCAGAAGTCAACATTGGACCACAGGCTGCGATAGGGGAGCATTACCCCTTTGGAGAATCCGGTCGAGCCCGATGTATAGTTGATAACGGCAAGTTCGTCGGGCGAATCCTTGTAATAGCTTACGGCTTCGGGGGTGAATCGGGAGGGATATTTTTTCCCGAAGCATTCGTTTAAGCGGTCTCGTGTATCGGTCAGTTTTTTGTTTTTTGATTTGAGTAATGAAAAGTCGTTAAGCAGAAAGATACCCGTCAGGTTTTTCATCAAATTCTCGTTCAGGTTTTCCCAAACACCGTCTCCTACAAATAATAGCTTGGCCTCGGAGTGGTTGACGATATGATGTATGTTGTCGGCCTTAAACTCGTGCAGAATAGGCACGGGAACGGCACCGTAAGTAATACTTGCAAAAAAGGCTACCGCCCAATGAGCCGAATTTTTCCCGCAAATGGCAATCTTATCGCCTTTTTTGATTTCGGCACTTTCCAGCAGCAGGTGGATTTTGGCTATTTTGCGGGCTATATCTTTATAATGGTAGGATACACCGTCGAAGTCGCTTAATGCGATACGCTCCCAGTTGTTTTTTATCGCTTCTTCGATATATGTATTGAAACTCTCGTAATTCATAAAATCAAAAATTTTGAGTCATAAAGTTACAAAGATACGAGATTTTGGGAATAAACCTAATTTCCTTGTTGCTATTTTGGGCGAGAAATGAGTTGAATTTTAGATTTTTCGCAAAGAGAAAAGAATATTTAGACCTCCCGAGGCTCCATTTTTCACCCATATTTCGCCTTTGTGAAAGAGGACTGCGTTTTTCACGATGGCCAGACCTAATCCGGTACCGCCGAGTTTGCGAGAGCGACCTTTGTCCACTCGATAGAATCGTTCGAAGAGGCGGTTCAGATGCTCTTCGGGTACACCTATACCGTTGTCTGAGAAGGAGAAATAGTAGTATTTATCATCTTCGAGGTAACAGTCGATGGTGATTTTCGTACCGATACCGGCATAGGCTATGGCGTTGTCGGTGAGATTTCGGAAAATGGAGTATAACAGGGAGTAGTTTCCGTTGATGAGCATTTGAGCGTGCAGGTTTCGAGTCTCGACTGTCATCTCCCGTTCGGTTAAAGCGGCCTGCGATTCATTGATAACTTCGGTAATGATTTTTTGCAGGTCGGTTTTATCGGTGTCATACAGGTCTTTCGACTCATCGAGACGATTGAGCATGGAAATATCTCGTAACAAATCGGTCAACCGTTTGGATTGGGCATAGCAACGTTCCATGAACATCTGTTTGCGGGTGTCGTCCATTTGTGTGGAGAGAATGGTCTCCATGTATCCTCTGATACTGCTCACCGGAGTTTTCAACTCATGGGCGATATTTTGAGTCAGCTGTCTTTTCAGGCGAGTCTCTTGTTCTTGTTGGGTGATGTCGTTGATGGCTATCTCGAAAGTGTGGTCTTGAAATATGATACATTCGATAAGAAACGTGCGGCTTCCTTTGTCGAGAGTCATCGATTCCGAAATGAACTCTTCCCGTACATTCGGATCGTACAGCTTTTGAGAGATAAAGTCGTTGATTTTTTTGAGGTTGGCCTCTTTGAACAGGTAATCGGCCGGTGACAAAGTCTTGTCGGTAATCAGGCTTAAATATTGAATAAACAGGTTGTTGGCCATGATTATCTTCTTCTCTTTGGAGAAAAACGCCAGTCCCTCTTTGGAAAATTGCAAATGCTTGAATAGTTTTTCCTGCTCGATAGATAGCTTTTCCTTGGTCTTCAATAGATTGTCGTAGATGTGTGAAAGACTTTGGGTGATGATTCCAATATCATCAGATCCCGATTTTATGGTGATGTGTATGGGCTTTTCTTGTTCAGCTTGTTGGGAGAGTTGGCCGAGTGCAGCGATAGATTTGCCCAAACTGTGGCAGAAGTAATAAAGCAACAGAATAGCCAAAATCGAGATAGCCAACATGAAATATATAAATTCGTTGTTGGGATTGAGTATGGAAAGAGTTTCACGTTCAAAAGGGAGTGAGGAGCGAATGATCCAGTCGCCATGACGTTTTGCCGAATAAAAGAAACTTTCGTTGAGCGATTGTGAGTGTCGCATGGAATATCCCACACCGTTTGTCAGTGCGTTTTTTATTTCAGGACGATCCATGTGGTTGCTGTTTGCTACATCGGCTTCTTTTTCAAATTGGCTTTCGAGTAGCACTTTTCCGTCCTTGGCCGATATGATAGTTACCCTCAACGGTTTTTGGGTAAAGCTTCGTATAATCGAATCGATGGAAACATGGCTTATATCCGAATCTTTGATTTGAGAGTATATAACTTCGTTATAGTCTTGTAGCAACATATTCAGCGATTGTTGCCGATTGTCTTTTTCGAGTTTATACTCAAAGAGGAGAATGATGATGATAAAGACTACAAACAGGGAACCGATAGAAAAAAACAGTTTCCTATCGAATGTCATGGCGTGTTTGTAATTCCCTATTGGCATGTGTTCAGCTCATTTCAAAACAATAACCATATCCGAGGCGGGTAACAATGTGCTTGCCGTATATCCCGATTTTTTTTCTCAAACGGGTGATGTTGACATCGATGGTACGGTCCAGCACATAGACTTCGTCGGTCCAGATTTTCGAAAGAATTTCTTCTCGGGAGAATACTTGTCCCGGGTGTGAAAGGAGGAGCGAAAGTATTTCAAACTCTTTTTTGGTCAACGGCAGTTCAGCGTTATCGATAAACGCCCTCTTTTTTACGGGGTCGATATGTAGTTTTTCGAATTGCAATATTTCGAACGTCTCTTTTTCCGACATTCGTCGCAATACGGCTTTGACTCGGGCAATGACTTCTCGGATAGAGAACGGTTTCGATATGTAGTCGTCGGCGCCGATGTTAAATCCCATGAGTTTGTCGTCTTCGGTGTCTTTGGCGGTGAGGAAGATAATGGGAATGTGTTTCAACTTTTCATTCTTTCGCAGCAGCGTAGCCATTTTGAACCCGTTCATTTCGCCCATCATGACGTCGAGCAGCAACAGGTTGTAATCTCTCAAATGCATTTGCAATGCCTCTTCGGCCGAGTTTGCCGTATCGACATCATAGCCTTCTACTTCAAGGTTGAATTTCAGAATTTCGCATAAATCTTCTTCGTCGTCGACAACTAAAATCTTGTAATTAGCCATACTTTTCGTTTTTTTTGATATTGCAAAATAGAGAAACAAATATTTCAACGATATGACAAACTCTTTACTTTTCTTTAATCTTTATTACAGTCGTGTTTCTGGAAATCGAGCAGTAAAACAAAATCTTTTACATCGTTCCCTTTTCGATCGCTTCTCAATATGGGGTCGAACGTATAGTTTTTGCCATATTTCTCTTGAATGTAATTGAAGTCTCGTTCACCCACGAGCAAATATCCCTCGTAGGGCATTTCCTTCTCGAAAATGACAACGCGGTCTTGGGTATAAAAATTGATGATAAAGAAGTGCAGCATGGGTTCCGATACATAGGAATATATTTTCCCTTCGGGAACAGCCTCGATTACTTTATCGGCAAAAGGTTTCATCGATTTGGCATTCAGGATAACCGGCAGCGTAGAGGCATCCAGCATCAGCTGTATGCCGAAGAAGAGGGCAACGACCGAATAGATATAGCGGTTGTTGTAGGTAAGATAACGCTTGCTCTTGTAGATGTCGTAAATCAAGAATATGATGAATATTCCCGTAACGATAGAAATAATATTCCACGAATCGGATAAAGCCGTGATATAATAATTTATATCGTCGGGGAACTCGTTTCTCCAATTGTCGATAATGCCGGTTTTCACCAAAATCAAAACGCCTAACAACAAGCCTCCTACCGAAGCGATGAAAATCGAGAATATTCTCCACACGCGAGGCTTTTGTTTCAACAGGAAAAACATGTATTCGGCCAAGAAATAGGCGATAAAGGGGTAAATGGGAAGAATATATACCGAACGTTTGCTTTTGGGAATGCAGTAGAACCCGAGGATAATCACGATGGACAGCAAGCTGAACAACCGCATTTTGTCCATGTGGGTGATATAGTCTTTGAACCGGGTCCAATATTGTTTTATCGTGCCGTTCGGTTTTTTGTATTTCAAGACAAATAACGACATGATGACCAACAGCGACCAAGGCAACCACCCGGCAAGGGTAATGTAAATATAATAGACAACCGGTTGTTCGTGCGAATCGTATGACATTTTACCCAAGAAGCGGGCGAAGTTTTCTTCCATGACCAGTTGCAGGAATGTATCCCCTCCTTGCTGGTAAGCGGCATAATACCAAAGGAGTGGCAATATACAGGAAAGTAGGGCAATGGGTACGATTTTGTAGATGGCTTTCCACAATGATACTTTTTGAAACAACACAAACACCCCGAGTACGGCACACGGCAAAATGATACCCACAGGACCTTTGGTCAGCGTGGCGATACTCATGAAGAGGATCGCCCAAACGGGAATACCCCTTAGGTGATGTTCCCACCACCGGTATAGTTGCAACAAAGCCAATACGATAAAACAGGTCAGCACCATATCAACTCTCGATGCCATGGCGGCCCGGTGTACTTCGAATCCCGAGAGCAACAGTAACGAGGAGAGGAAGGCAATGTCGTTTCGACTACGTTTGGCAAAAAAGAGAAAACACATGAGCGTCATCACAATGGTTGCCAATGCCGACGGAAGCCGTGAGGTAAACTCGGTGACTTCTCCTGTCGGGAGCGACAAGGCGGCTATGCACCAATGGAAAAAGGGCGGTTTGTAGGCAATGTCGCCACCGTTGTTGATCGGCAGAATCCAATTGTCGTTTTGCAGCATACTCACTGCGACGATAGCTTCCCGGGGTTCACCCTTGGTATGGAAATTAGTCAGACCCAAATAGGGGATTATGGTCAGTGTGCTGATAATCAAGAGTAACAGGAAGAGAGAACTCTTGGAGCTTATTTTAGGCATGTTCATAATTGAGCAGTCTTAAAGCGTTTGGTTATTGTGATTGTCGAAATTGATTTTTTTGTCGATGATATATTCGGGCCGGTTTTTGGTTTCGTCGAAAATATTCCCGATGTATTCGCCGAGAATACCTATCGTAAACAGTTGTACCCCGCCTAAAAATACAATGGTGATAATGGTCGAGGACCAACCGGGAACGATAGACTCTTTGCCCGAAAGGTTCATGACGAATACCCAAATGGCAAAAACCAATGCGATGAAAATCGATAACGTCCCTAATGAAATGGCCAGTTTCAATGGCTTCTTGGAAAAACCGAAGATGCCGGCCGATGCCAAAGCAAACATCTTTCGTATGGAATATTTGGTTTTCCCGGCAGCCCGCTCGTTGCGGTCGTAATAAAATGGAGTCTGTTTGAATCCCATCCAACTGAAAAGGCCCCGCAGGTATTTGTGTTTTTCGGGGAACTGCTTGAATGCCTCCAATACCTTGCGGTCGATAAGCCTGAAATCGCCTGTATCGACCGGGAAAGTATAATCGGACAGCGAGTTGAGCATGCGATAGTATATCTTGGCCGTGAATTTTTTCATGAAAGTCTCGCCCTCGCGCTTGTTCCGTACGGCATACACGACATTGCTGCCCTCTTTCAAGTAGGTTTCTATCATTAGGGGAATGACTTCGGGTGGGTCTTGCAAATCGACATCGATAATGATAGCGACATCGCCCGTGCAATGGTGAAGGCCTGCACTGACGGCATTTTGATGCCCGAAATTTCGGGAAAACGATAGGACCTTCGTATGGGAATCGGATTGGGCAAAACCGAGTAACAACTCTTCTGTACGGTCTTTGCTGCCATCGTTGATAAAAATGAGTTCATAATCGTATGGCGTACTACCCATTACTTCGGAAAAACGTCGATGGGACAGCGGTAGGACCTCTTCTTCGTTATAGCAGGGAATAATCACCGAAACTTTCATGGCATGAAGTTTTTATTTTTTAAAGGTAATACATTTGTTCAAAATAAAATTACACAGCGTGTATATGACCATGCTCAATAGTTGGGCCCAAGACTCCACGATATGCAGGCTCTCGACCAAAACGAGCAACGATACGAATTGAATACCGTAACATATCCCGAAACTGATTAAAAATAACACGGCCTCGCGGATAAAGTTACTATTTAATTTTTTAAATACCCAAAGTTTGCTCCAAAAGAAACTGTTGATGACTCCCGCAATATATCCGGCCAAATTGGCAATCGTATATTTTACCTGTAAAACTTCTTGTAAGACAAAGATAACGATAAGGGTGATAAGGGTATTTATGACACCGACAATGCCGAAGCGAATGAGTTGTCCCAATGTCTTTTTATCGTATTTTCTTAACTTTTCAAGCATAGTATGGAATTATTCTGATGGGTGCTTGTCGTTCGATTCGTCTTTCAAGGCCGGCAGCGACCAATGGAATTTTACCGCCAGCAGCCGCACGGCTACTACCGATATGCCGCAAATAGATTGGTTGGTGATGCTGTTGAATCCCAGTTTCTCCCCCAAATAGAACATGATACCGCCGGCGACACAAGCCAACGCATAGATGTCCTTCCGAAACAAGAGAGGTTCCTCGTTGATGAGTATGTCGCGAATGATGCTCCCCACCGAGCCGGTAATCGTCCCCATGACGATGGCGACCCAAAAGGGAAATCCGAACATAAGTGTCTTTTCCACACCGACCACGACAAAGAGTGCCAGCCCGATGGTATCGAAAATGAAAAACGTGTTCTCGAGCCTTACCAGATATTGCTTGAAGATAATCACGAAGACGAGCGCTATGGCGGTCACGGTGAGGTAACTGCCGTTTATCATCCAGAAGGGTGTGGCGTTGAGCAGGAGATCGCGGGTCGTACCGCCTCCGATAGCCGTTACCAACCCCACGGCGTAAGCCCCGAACCAGTCGAATCGTTTGGCAGCCGCCAAGCGAATGCCACTGATCGCAAACGCCAGTGTCCCTACAATTTCCAATATGGTGGCGAAAGTCGTATTCATAATCTTGCTTATAATCCTGCAAAGTTACTATTTTTTATAATAAATTCCCGTTCCTGTCCTATTTTTGGAAACGGTATGTTTTTGTCGTATTTGTAAAGATTTTTTATAAGAATAAAAGTTTACCTTTGTGCGATAAAACTTTTGAATGAAAAAGAGGCTGGTCATATTTTTTTCGGTTTGTTTGATAGCCATTTCGGCTTTCCCGTCGTCTCCGAAATATGAGATGAGGGCGGTGTGGCTCACGACAAACTGGGGGCTGGATTGGCCTTCTCGTCCCATACGGACAGCGTCCGACATCCCTTGGCAAAAAAAAGAGCTGACCGATATTCTCGACCGGTTGCAGGCGATAGGAATCAATATGGTCTTTTTTCAGGCCCGCATTCGGGGAGAGGTATTTTATGCCTCTCAGTATGAACCGTGGGCGACGGTTTTAAGCCATGGGCGAAATCCGGGATATGATCCTCTTGCTTTTGTGATAGACGAGTGCCATAAACGGGCGATGGAATGCCATGCATGGATAGTCTCCTATCCGGTGGGGTCGCTTCGTCAGGTAAAGAGGCAAGGTAATTCCTCGGTCGTTGCCCGCCATCGGTCGTGGTGTAAACAATCTTCGGGCGAATGGTTCTTGGATCCGGGAAATCCTTCGGTAAAGAATTATTTGGTCGATTTGGTCAGAGAAATCGTCTCCAATTACGACATAGACGGGATACATTTGGATTATATCCGCTATCCCGACAATGCGCGAAAATTCACCGATTCCGATTCTTTTCGCAAGTGGGGCGATCGTGCGACCGACCTATCGCATTGGCGGGAAAACAATATAACCTCGACGGTCTTTGCCATTTATGACGAAGTAAAGCGGTTGAAACCGTGGGTGAAAGTAAGTAGCTCACCTTTGGGTCGGTATGCCTCTTTGCCGGGATTCCCCGCTTCATGGAGCTGTATCGAGGCGGTTCATCAAAACCCGAAATTGTGGTTGCAAGAGGGGAAACACGATTTCATCGTCCCCATGATGTATTTCAGTGAAGAGAATTTTTACCCGTTTTTACACGATTGGGCAACCTCTTGTCCTGCTGGGAGTGTAGCCGGCGGATTGGGGATTTATCGATTGGATACGAACAATGGGGGGTGGCCTTTATCCGAAATAGAGCGGCAAATCGAAGCTACCCGGCGACAGGGTGTGGGGCAGGCCTATTTCAGGTATGAAAATCTATATCGCCATGTCGGGTTGTACCAATGGTTGGGCTCGTGGTTTTATCAATCCCCGGCATTGACGCCTCGTTGTGCCTCGGCTCCTTTACGGGCTGTCGATACCCCGAGCGATTTTCGTGTCGATGCGGGAACGGGGGGCGCAGAATTGTCGTGGAATCCTGTCGGGGAGGCGTTTTCGTATGTGTTATATGCAGCCGACGATACTTTGAAAATTGACTCGGGAGACCATATTGTGTGCGTGTTGCCCCCAAAGAGCCTATCTTGTATCTTGCCGAAAACATATCGATATTATGCCATAGTCGCCCGCGACAGGTATGGGAACGAGAGCCTCCCGGCTGTATGGGAAGAGCGATATATAGAGCCGAACAAATATGAAATTGTATTACAATAAAAGAATAAAAGTTATGTATCCTTTGAAATTTGAAGATATTCTCCGACCCATGATTTGGGGAGGCGAAGAGATTAGCCGATTCAAACAACTGCCCGAGATTCATGCCGGCATAGGCGAAAGTTGGGAAATCTCGCAAGTCGGCGAAAGAATATCGGTGGTCAGTGAAGGTGTAGATAAAGGAATAACCATTACAGAACTGGTCAAACGCGACGGGGCTGCCTTGCTGGGAAAACATGTGGCCGCTCGTTACGGCGATCAATTCCCGCTATTGATCAAATTTATCGATGCCCATGACAATCTCTCCATTCAAGTTCACCCCGGGGACGAAGTTGCCATGGCTCGGCACAATTCATTCGGGAAAACCGAGATGTGGTATGTAATCGATGCCAAGCCGGGTTCGGGGCTCTATTCGGGATTTTCGCAACAAATCACACCCGAGGAGTATGTGGAGCGTATCCAAAACAACACGATTACCGAGGTGTTGCAATTCCACGAGGTAAAGAGCGGTGATGTCTTTTTCTTGCCGGCCGGTCGTATTCATGCCATTTGCGAGGGAATATTGATTGCCGAGATACAGCAAAGCTCCGATATTACCTATCGTATTTATGACTATGACCGCCGCGACGCGCAGGGGAATGCCCGGGAGCTGCATGTGGAGCAGTCGGTAGCCGCGGTCGATTTCAAGATGTACGACAATCTGCGCACTCGGTATGAGGCTCGAAACAACGATGCCGTTGCCTTGGTGAAATGCCCCTATTTCGAAACCAATTTGATTGAGGTCGATCGGAGTGTGAAACGCCCTGTCTCGGCTCACGATTCGTTTGTTATCTACATGTGCATGGGCGGTAAAGTGCGCCTGACCGACAACAACGGTTATACCATTGCGCTGCATCAGGGGCAGACTGCCTTGATTCCTGCCGCACTCGACCATGTGACCATCGAGGCCGAGTCGCCGGCGAAATTGTTGGAATGTTATATTCCTGCGTAAAGAGGAGAGCAAGGATATATTTACAGTGGAGAAGCCGGTGAGTTTATTCGCCGGCTTCTGTTTTATGCGGGCGGTTGTAATATTTGCAATATTCGCGTATGCCGCACTCCATGCAGTTCGGTTTGCGGGCCATGCATACATAGCGTCCGTGCAGGATAAGCCAATGGTGGGCGATGGGGAGCAGGTGTCCCGGAATATGCTTGACCAAAGTCTTCTCGGTTTCGAGCGGAGTCTTCGAGTTGTTGGTAAGCCCGATGCGGTTGGATACCCGGAATACGTGTGTGTCAACTGCCATAGCCTCTTTATGGAAAACGACCGAGGCGATGACGTTGGCTGTCTTGCGGCCCACGCCGGGCAGCTTTTGCAACTCGTTTACCTCAGAGGGAACTTCGCCCCCGAATTCTTCGAGAAGCGTGCGGGCCATACCCACCAAATGTCTCGACTTGTTGTTGGGGTACGACACACTTTTAATATAGGCATATACCTCTTCGGGAGTCGCCTTGGCCAAATCTTGCGGAGTGGGGAAGGCCTCGAATAGGGCCGGGGTGATCATGTTGACCCTCTTGTCGGTGCATTGGGCCGAGAGAATGACGGCAATGAGCAGTTGGAAAGGGTCTTTATAGTGCAGTTCGGTTTCGGCCACCGGTCGATTCTCTTGAAACCATCGTATCACACCGTCGTATCGTTCCTTCGTGGTCATCTTGTTACAATAGTTTTATGGCGTAAAGGCTGTATTTGGCTAAAAAGAAACCTCCGAATACAGCAATGATGCCTCCCACGTTGGTGCAGACGATATAGGAGAGAGCACTCTGTATCTTCCCGGCATTCAGTAGATTCATCGTTTCCAAGGAGAAAGAAGAAAAGGTGGTGAAGCCGCCCAATAGACCTACCAGCAGAAAGGCCCGCAGATTGGGTGAGAAGTCGAAGAAACTGCATACGGCCCATATGATGCCGATGATGAAAGAGCCGATAATGTTGACACACCACGTGCCTGCCGGATAGTCGGGGAACAGACGTTGTACTCCCGAAACCATGAGGAAACGCAGCACAGAACCTATGCCGCCTCCGATCAACACGCAAGCGATCTTGTCGAGTCCCATGAAGGTAATTGTTTAGTGAGCCGATTCGAATTCTTCGAGAAACCGCACATCGTTCTCCGAGAACATGCGCAGGTCTTTCACCTTATATTTAAGGTTGGTAACCCGCTCGATACCCATGCCCAAGGCATATCCGCTATATACCTTGCTGTCGATGCCGCAGGCTTCGAGTACGTTGGGATCGACCATTCCGCAGCCCAAAATTTCTACCCAACCGGTATGTTTGCAGAACGCACAACCTTTGCCGCCACAGATGTTGCACGAAATATCCATTTCGGCCGAAGGTTCGGTGAAGGGGAAATAGGAGGGGCGCAGGCGTATTTGTGTTTCGTTGCCGAACATTTCTTTGGCGAAATAAAGCAGCGCCTGTTTCAAATCGGCAAACGATACGTTCTTGTCGATATAAAGGGCCTCTACTTGGTGGAAGAAACAGTGAGCCCGGTAAGAGATTGCCTCATTGCGATAAACACGGCCCGGGCAAATGATGCGGATAGGGGGCTGTGCATGCTCCATCGTGCGGGTTTGTACCGACGAGGTGTGTGTACGGAGCAGAATATCGGGCGAACGTTGTATGAAGAAGGTATCCTGCATGTCGCGGGCGGGGTGGTCTTCGGCGAAGTTCAAGGCCGAGAATACGTGCCAGTCGTCTTCGATTTCAGGACCTTCGGCAATGGAGAAGCCCAAGCGGGAGAAAATATCGCATATTTCGTTTTTTACCAGCGAGAGCGGGTGCCTCGACCCCAATGGAATGGGGTAGGCCGTGCGGGTCAAATCGAGTTGCTGTTCGTCGGAATGATTATCTTCAAACTCACTTTTCAGTTGATTGATTCTTTCGATAGCGAGTTCTTTCAACTCGTTCAACTGTTTGCCCACCTCTCTTTTTTGCTCGGCGGCTACGGTTCTGAAATCGTTGAACAGTTGCGAAATTTCACCTTTTTTACTGAGGTATTTGATGCGTATATTTTCTAAGTCCTCTGATTTAGAAACTTTTAATGCCTCTATCTCTGCTTTGATGCGTTGGATTTTCTCAATCATGCCTGTGTAATTTCTATATTTGAATTGCAAATTTAGTAATAATTGGTGTCTTGCCGGGTGGATTTTGGGGAAATATTTTTCTTCGACGAATAAAAAAGCGTAATTTCTCGGGAAAAATCTTTCTTTATTGTTACTTTTGTTACAAGTTTTAAGCAAAATTCTCGCTATGGCTCTCTCCTCGTTTTTGCAAAATATAGAACGATTTATTGAAGAAGAACGGCTTTTGAATCGGACGGCTCCGATTATCGTCGGGGTGAGCGGCGGTGCCGACTCGATTGCTTTGCTGCATGTACTCGACCGGTTGGGTTATTCGTGTATAGCGTGTCATTGCAATTTCAATTTAAGGGGCGAAGAGTCTTTGCGAGACAGGGATTTCGCCCGGGATACTGCTCGGGCGTGGCATATCCCGTTTGAGGAAATTTCGTTCGATACGCTTGATTTTGCACAGGCACATAACCTTTCGGTCGAGATGGCATGCCGGCAGTTGCGGTATGAGTGGTTCGAAGAGAAACGGGTGCAGCACGATGCGCAAGCCATTGCCGTGGCACATCATCGAGATGACAGTGTGGAGACCCTTTTGCTGAATTTGATTCGTGGAACGGGGATTGCCGGATTGACATCGATGCGCCCGCAGAATGGATTTGTCGTGCGGCCGTTGCTCATGGTTTCGAGGAAAGAGATAGAGGCTTATCTGTCGTCTCAAAATCTGCCTTATGTGGTTGACCATACCAATTTGGAGCCGGTTTATGTGCGAAACAAGATACGTTTGCAGGTATTGCCTTTGTTGCGCACGATCAACCCGTCGGTCGATGCTTCCATATATTCCTCCATGCAGAACCTCAGAGAGACCGACCGGGTGTATCGAGATGCCATAGCCCGGCAAAAACAGGAGGTGCCTGAATATAAAGGCTGCTATATCCATATCCCCATTGTTAAACTCAAATCGCTTCCGTCGCCGAAAGCCTTTTTGTTTGAGTTGTTATCGCCTTATGGTTTCGTTCCGGAACAGATAAACGAGATACTGTCGATATGCGAAGGTTTGTCGGGGAAACAAATTTTGTCTCCCGGGTATCGGTTGATCAAGGATAGAGATGCGTTGATGCTGGAACCGAGAGAAGACGATGCTGCGGCCGATGTTGTCGTGAGTATCGATACCCTTCAAGAGGCTGCGACGCTGTTGCAGGGCAATCTGTCCTATCGTTGTGTGGAGAATGAAAATTACCAGCCTCCCCGAGATAAGTCCCATGCCTCTTTCGATGTAGATAAATTGACCTTCCCGTTGGTCGTGCGCCGGTGGAGAGTAGGGGATCGCTTTATCCCGTTCGGTATGAAAGGAAGTCGCAAATTGAGCGATTATTTCAGTGACAAGAAATATTCTTTAATCGATAAATCCAATGCTTTGCTACTCTGTTCGGGCGATACGGTCATTTGGATATTGGGCGAGCGGGTGGCCGAAGGATTCCGGATAACCGAGGCAACGAAAAAGATTGTAGAGTTTAATTATAAAAAATAGTTAAAATTCAAACTTAATTTTACAATCTTTGTTTTGTTTGGTAAATCAGCCGTATATTTGTCTGGTGAATTACGTGGTAAAGATTCTATACGTAATAAAACTTCAAAAAAATCCAATAATTATATTTGTTTTGTCGGCCGGTATGTGATTACATACAGGTAACTCTAATAGATATAATAAAGTGTAAATCATATTTATTTTTATTCATGTATAATATTTTAGAATTGAGCGCTAAAACTCTCGACCAGTTGAAAGTGATAGCTGCTGAAATGGGTATCCAAAAAATCGATAGTACCGGACAGGAAGACCTTATTTACAAAATCCTTGACCAACAAGCTATCGATATGGCGAGCAAAGCCGCCGCGAATCCTCCTGCCCCTAAAAAAAGAGGTCCTAAGCCTAAGAAAAATAAAGAAAAAGCGGTATCTGAAAAGGCCAAAGAACCCACAGAAGATAAAGCGAATCTAAAATCGGAAACTCCCGAGGCAACGGTAGAATCGGGAAACGCTAACGAACCTAAAAAGAGGGGACGGAAGAAAAAAGGCGATGTCGCCAAAGAGGCTAAGGCTGAAGATGAAAAAGTACAGCACGACACCACAATGACAAAAGATATACCTTCAATAATCGAAGAAACCGGATTAGCTTCTCACCCGGCATTGAAAGAACCGGTCGCCGAGTTGTTTGAAAATTTGAAAGAGACTGTTCCGACTCCCGAAAGTGAAGCTGCGACAGTTTCGGTTGAACCGGAGTCTCAACAAAGCAACCCGGAAGAGCAGCCCAAACAACGTAAACGGATACAGAAAAAAAATATTCCGGTCGAACAACCCAACGAGAATCAAAAGCAAAAATCTCAACAACCTACCTTGTCACTCCCCGTTGTAACAGACTCCCCAGCTGCTGAGGAGAACAAACGGGTTGAGAATCCGCAGCCGCAGAACCATCAATCACAAGGACAACAACAACCTGTATTGTCTCCTATGCCTACATCGTCGTTGCAGACTTTCTTCCCGCATAGCGAGAAACAGCGCTTCGTCCCCCGGGGACAACGCACATTCATTGCCCAAAATAGGAATAATCAGAATAACGTCGGGAACAACAATCAAAACCAAACGGCTCAACAACCGGTTGCTCCCGAGCCGAAAGCCGTTGAAAAAGCGTATGATTTCGACGGCATATTAACCGGGGTAGGCGTTTTGGAAATGATGCCCGACGGGTATGGATTCCTCCGCTCTTCGGATTACAATTATCTTACATCGCCCGACGATGTGTATGTATCGCAATCGCAAATCAAGTTGTTCGGGTTGAAAACCGGCGATGTTGTAGAAGGCCCTATTCGTCCGCCCAAGGAAGGTGAGAAATATTTCCCGCTCGTGAAGGTGGACAAAATCAATGGCCGCACACCCGAATATGTGCGTGACCGGGTACCGTTCGACCACCTTACACCTCTTTTCCCCGATGAAAAATTCGATTTGACCAGTGGAAAATATTGCAATTTGTCCACTCGGGTAGTCGATATGTTTTCGCCCATAGGAAAAGGCCAACGCGGATTGATTGTGGCTCCCCCGAAAACCGGTAAAACCGTGTTGTTGAAAGATATAGCCAATGCCATATCGGAAAATCACCCCGAGGTTTATATGATTATCCTCTTGATCGACGAACGTCCCGAAGAGGTAACCGACATGGCCCGCAGCGTAAAAGCCGAGGTTATCTCATCGACTTTCGATGAGCCGGCCGAACGTCACGTAAAAGTGGCCAGTATCGTTTTGGAAAAGGCCAAACGCATGGTAGAGTGCGGTCACGATGTGGTCATTTTGCTCGACTCCATTACCCGTCTGGCGAGAGCTTACAATACGGTATCTCCTGCATCGGGCAAGGTGCTGTCGGGTGGCGTCGATGCCAATGCCCTGCACAAGCCCAAACGCTTCTTCGGTGCAGCCCGTAATATCGAGAACGGCGGTAGCCTCACCATCATTGCTACGGCATTGACCGAGACCGGCTCGAAGATGGACGAAGTGATTTTCGAGGAGTTCAAGGGTACGGGTAATATGGAATTGCAGCTCGACCGCAAACTTTCGAACAAACGTATTTTCCCGGCTGTCGATATTACAGCTTCGAGTACGCGTCGCGACGACTTGTTATTACCCAAAGATACGCTCAACCGCATGTGGATATTGCGCCGCTACCTCTCCGATATGAACTCGATAGAGGCAATGGAATTTATGCGGGATCGCATGGAGCGTACCTCTTCAAACGAGGAGCTCCTGCTGTCGATGAACGATTGACACAGAGCAGGCTGTTGAGGGGACAAAGTCCCCACGGATATAAAGAGCCCCGGGCGTTCGGCCAGAACGCCCGGGGTTTCCTGTTTTTAGTATCGATATGGATTATACCTGCAATAAAATTTCTACCTTTGTCACATTATTCAACGGGTTATGAAAATAAATAAAACCAATGCGGCCCGATTGCTGGATCGTGCGAAAATTACTTACGAACTGATCCCTTATGAGGTCGATGAAAACAATTTGGCAGCTACCCACGTGGCCGAACAGTTGGGTGAGAATATAGACCAAGTATTCAAGACACTGGTGCTGAGAGGCGACAAACATGGGATATTCGTCTGCGTCGTCCCGGGTGACAAAGAGGTGGATTTGAAAAAAGCGGCAAAAATATCGGGGAATAAAAGTGCCGAAATGCTGGCTATGAAGGAGCTGCTCCCGGTTACGGGGTATATTCGGGGAGGCTGTTCTCCCATAGGCATGAAGAAAAACTATCCGATATATATTCAAGAGAGTTGCCGTTTGCACGATTATATCTATATCAGTGCCGGCCAACGGGGATTGCAGATAAAAATAGCCCCGGCCAATCTCATCGCTTTTGTCTCGGCCCAAGTAGGCGACGTGATCGGTTAGTCGTGTATCAATCCGATAGCTTTCAAAAGCATAGGTTCTATACGCAGGAATTCCTGCTCGAAGTTGGGCGTAAAAACCGCTTTACCGATGTTTTGGCGTATCTCGGAGAAGGTCCAGTATCTGCCCTCTTCGATTTCGACCGGATCGATTGTTATCTCCCCGTCGTAAACGGTGAAGAAGGCGTGTACCATTTCTTGTTCCCGATCCGAATCGAAGATATAGGAAATTGCCGGGTGAGGGGTGAACCGGGTTACTCCCAACTCTTCGCGGACTTCGCGGGCCAAAGCCTCCTCGGTCGTTTCGCCGTAATCTACGTGTCCTCCTACGGCGGTATCCCACTTGCCGGGTTGTATATCTTTGTCTTTTGAGCGTTTCTGTAAATAAAGTTCTCCGTTCGGGTTGAGAATATGCAGGTGTACGACCGGGTGGAGCAGTCGGGAACCGTTGTGGCATTCCCGGCGGGTTGCTTTCCCGATAACCTTCCCTTGCTCGTCGATTAGCGGGAACCATTCTTCGTTACTCATGATTCTGGATTGGTGTTAGGTTTATAATCTCGAATGCGTTTATTTAGAGTCTCACGGTCGAAAGGTTGTCCGTTTTCACCGAAAGGCAGGCGGAATGTACATCCTTCTTTCCAACGGCTGCACCCATAGGCTGTTTTCCCTTGTATGACTTGCCCTGCGTGGCATACGGGACATAACAGCGGTTGTTCCGATTCCCCTTTTTCCCCGTTTGGGACACTTTTTTTCTTTTTCGGTTTGGCGGTTTTGGGAGAGGACCCCGTTTTTTTCGGGGTTTCGGCCGGAGGTTCCGAGGCTGTTATTCGCCCCGAATTATCGCTTAACACGTGCAAGACGATTTCGCTGACCATCTTTTTCAACTCTTCCAAAAAATCGGCGGCTCGATATTCGTTCCGTTCTATTTTGCGCAGTTTGTTTTCCCAAATACCGGTCAACTCGGCCGATTTCAATAATTCGTCACGAATCGTCCCGATAAGTTCTATCCCGGTTTGCGTGGCGATTAAGTTCTTTTTCTCTTTACGAATATAGTGGCGCTTGAAGAGAGTCTCGATAATTGCGGCACGGGTAGAGGGGCGTCCGATACCATTTTCCTTCAATGCGTCTCGTAACTCTTCATCTTCGACCGATTTACCGGCGGTCTCCATGGCTCGTAGTAGAGTAGCTTCGGTATAAGGTTTAGGCGGTTGAGTCCATTTCTCGGCCAAAGACGGGGTATGAGGTCCCGATTCTCCTTTGATAAAAGTGGGTAGAGTCCGCTCGGAATCCTCGCCGGTATCTTCTTCTTTTCCAAATACGATGCGCCATCCGGGAGACAAAATCTGCTTACCGGTTGCTTTAAACTCGATTTGGTTTACTTCGCCCAGCACTACCGTATTGGAGACTACGCAGTCGGGATAAAAGGCCGCGATGAAACGGCGAACCACCAAGTCGTAAATTTTTTGCTCTTCGGCCGTAAGGTTGGACGCTTTTACGTTGGTAGGGATAATGGCGTGGTGATCGGTCACTTTGGAGTTGTCGAAAACCTTTTTGCTCTTGGGGATTTTCCCGGTTTGTAATGGAGCGGTCAACGTCGCATAAGCAGT
This sequence comes from uncultured Barnesiella sp., assembly GCA_944320995.1. Classification (GTDB taxonomy): domain Bacteria; phylum Bacteroidota; class Bacteroidia; order Bacteroidales; family Barnesiellaceae; genus Barnesiella. The sequence continues at coordinate 82,388 of CALUJQ010000005.1, forward strand.
CAGTGCCGACAATATTCCCGGCACCTTGGGATATATGTCGTCGCTCAGGAAAGTGGTATCTACACGGGGGTAGGTCGTTACCTTTTTCTCGTAAAGCGACTGAATGATTTTTAAGGTGTTCTCGGCCGAGTAGGCAAATTTCTTGTTGCACTCGACCTGTAAACTGGTCAAGTCGAAGAGCCTCGGAGGAGCCTCTTTCCCCTGTTTGGTCGTTATGTCGGTAACGGTAAAAGGGAATCCTTCTATTTTTTGCAGGAAATCTTGTCCTTCTGCTTCGGATTGGAATTTCCCTTGGGTGACCGAGAATGCGGTTTCCCGGTATATTGTTTTCAATTCCCAATAGGGCTGGGGAACAAAGTTTTCGATTTCGAGTTGTCGGTTGACAATGAGCGCCAAGGTAGGTGTCTGGACTCTCCCGATGGAGAGGACTTGCCGGTTCTGTCCGTATTTGAGCGTATAGAGACGGGTGGCGTTCATACCCAACAACCAGTCGCCGATGGCTCGTGATAATCCCGCAAAATAGAGCGAATCGAAATCGGTTTGGGGTTTGAGATTTTGGAATCCTTCCCGAATGGACTCTTCGGTCAACGACGAAATCCAAAGTCGGTAAACGGGACACCGGCAGGCCGCCTTTTGCATAACCCACCGTTGAATGAGTTCTCCCTCTTGCCCGGCATCGCCGCAGTTGATGACAGCCTCGGCTTTCGACATGAGCGACTCGATAATTTCAAATTGCTTTTCGATGCCTTTGTCGGGAATCAGTTTGATACCGAACCGGGTTGGAATCATAGGCAACGAGCGCAAAGTCCATTGTTTCCACTGGTCGGTATATTCATGAGGCTCTTTTAAGGTGCATAAATGCCCGAAGGTCCATGTCACTTGATAGCCGTTTCCCTCGTAGTATCCGTCATGTCGGCTTTTGGCGCCTACTATATCGGCTATTTCTTTGGCTACACTGGGTTTTTCGGCTACGCATACTTTCATTTTCGCAGTAAACTTTCGGTTTTTATGGCTGCAAAGTTACATTTTTATTTTCATTCTTCCTCGCATTCTTCTATTGCTCTTGTGGAGAACAGGACGGCTGTACATCATTGTAAAGGCCGATATTTTTTAGCAGCCTATCGTCGTCAATGCCTGTTGTAAATTCTTTTGTTTCGTCTTGGGTCAACGCTCTTTGCAGGGAGTGCATGAGTTTGATTAACATGTGGGTGTGAATGAGCTGGCAGGTGAATTCGGTCGGAGGCCCGAAATAGTTTCGGTAGGTCTCTTCCCGAAGGTCGCGCAACTTTTCTTCCCGCATCGAGATTTGCTCCTTTTCGTATCGTTTATTGAAAAGTTGCAAAGTCTGTTCCACATGTTCGGGCGGAACGTCGCTCTCTTTCCAAATGAATTTCAAGGCCTCTTTTTCTGAGGCGGAGAGTACTGCGCCTCTCGCTTCAAGGGCCTCTACAAAGGTCGTGTAATCCCAATTCGGCGGAGTCGTCATCGCCTTCCAGTTTTCCAATAAAACTAAAAATGGGAGATAGTATTCCGAGGTTGCAGATAAGGCCATATTTGTGGGAGAATTGTTTGCGAATAATCTATTTGTTGTTTTTATTTTGCTATATTCGCTTTCGATATTTATTGATTTAAACTCTTTATATACAAATAGATGATATAAAAATTTATAGTAGTCATTTAGAACAGACAACTGCCAACTCTTTTCCGAGATACATTTCTGTTGATATAGGCTGTCCAGCAGTTCAAGTTTTTCTTTAAGTTTCATCTCTTCCGATATATAATATTCGGGGGGAGAGAGGCGGTTTAGGGCTTTGAGCCAATCTTCCGTTTCGGTGGTATCCTGTACGTTTATCTTCCGTAACTCGTCATTGATAGAGGCGTTTCGTCCTTGGTAAACCAAGTGAAAGTAGTTTTGTTCCATTTTGCCCGAATACCGGTAGGGGGAGAATAGTTCGTCCAAGGGGAGTTGTATATAGAGCGTATCTGACGGCTCGATATAAAAGGGGATATATCGCTCGTTGAAGAATAGTTTTTGTCGGGAGGGATGCCGCAGGGGAATTTTAATGGCGAATGAGCCATCGTCTGCAATGGGGACATTGATGTCGGTTGTCTGGTGAGAGAACAGGTCGGTCAATGCGATTTTTCCGTCGGGAATGTGGAGCCGTTTGTGGTAGCCGATGAGTTTGCCCCGAAGCCAAGCCGAGTCGATAGCAAATGTGATCTCCGGAATTTGCGATGCCGATTTTGGGCGCGGGGAGGATTGCGGTTGACGGTATTCCGATTCGGTTTTTCTTTCTTCGGTTAGAGAGAGATTGATAATTCTTATTTCATTCGATTTCTGGTTCCCTACCATATCTATTCGGCCGATGTTCGGGGGAAGCGCCGGGAAGTCCATCTCTATATGAACCACACTGTCGCTGTCGAATTGAAAGGTGCGATTGAAATCGACCCCGTCTATATCCTTTGCCCGCCCGCAGAAGATACCGGTGCTGTCTGTGACAATCCAGTCGTCGTACAGGGTCAGCGAGGTGTGTGGTAGTTGTTTCAGTGTAATATAGAAACGGCTTACGGTATCACGCAACAAAATACTGTCAACGGTTACGAGTGGAGTGTTGCGGGCTTCCCATGCGGGGTTGACGACCATGCTCTCGGCGCGGAGCGACAAGGCGGGCAGGGAAAGGAGGAGGAATAAAAAAGCTCTCATTGAGAATTCGTTATATGGTGATATAGCGAATTAACAAATGAGAGCTGTAATCGGTTCGATGCGGAGGTCAAAGACCTTTGTGTTTTGCTTCGTCCCAAATGGCGTCCATTTCGGCGAGAGTCATCTCTTTCAGGTTTTTGCCCTTCTGTAAAGTTTCGTGTTCGAGATAATTGAAGCGACGGATAAACTTTTGGTTGGTCCGTTCCAACGCATTTTCGGGATTGATGCCGTACAACCGGGCTGCATTGATAAGGCTGAAAAACAGGTCGCCGAATTCACTTTCGATATTATCGGGGGCCATATTCTCTATTTCGTCTTTCAGTTCGCCGAATTCTTCATAGACCTTGTCCCATACTTGGCTTCTCTCTTCCCAATCGAATCCCACATTGCGGGCTTTGTCTTGTATTCGATAAGCTTTTATCAAAGCCGGGAGAGCCGAGGGAACTCCTTCGAGGACAGTTTTGTTCCCGCCTTTTTCTTTCAATTTCAGTTGTTCCCAGTTTTGTTCCACTTCGTTCGACCCGTCAACATGGGTTGTCCCGAAGACATGGGGGTGACGGTAAATCAATTTCTCACAAAGGGCGTTGCATACGTCGGCTATGTCGAAAACTCCTTTTTCCTCGCCGATTTTGGCATAAAAGGCGATATGCAACAAAACATCGCCCAACTCCTTTTTGGTGGCTTCATTGTCGTTGCGAATGAGGGCGTCGCATAATTCGTACGTCTCTTCGATCGTATTGGGACGCAAACTCTCGTTGGTCTGTTTATGATCCCACGGACATTTCTCCCGCAAAATATCGAGAATATCGATAAAGCGGCCGAAAGCCTCCATTTTTTCTTCTCGTGTGTGTGACATATTATTTATTGAATGCTTTTAATCCGTTTTGTAGGAAATCGATAAATTGGGGTACGCTCTCGTTGTATCCGTAGGGTGCAGCCAAAGGATTGCCTTCATCGTTGATAATGACGTAGTAAGGTTGTGCGTTTGCCCCGAATTTGTAGCGTTGCAAGAAACTCCATTTTTCGCCTACGGTTTCCAGTTTTACCGATTTCCCGTTTTCTTCCACGACAATGGGTTTATTCAGTTTTTCTTTGTCGTCGACCATAAGTGTGATGAGTACATACTCGTTTTCGAGAATTTGTTTAACGGTCGGGTCGGTCCATACCGAAGCCTCCATTTTCCGGCAGTTTACACAGCCATACCCCGAGAAGTCGATAAGTATGGGTTTTTTCTCTTTCTGGGCATAGGCCAGTCCTTCGTTATAGTCGTTGAATGTGGCATGTACCTCTTGTTCGTACAAATTGAAATCCTGTGTGTATAGCGGAGGGGCAAATGCACTGATGGATTTCAGCGGAGCTCCCCATAATCCGGGAATCATGTATATCGAAAACGAAAGCGAGACGATGGCAAGGAACAACCGGGGGACCGAAACGTATTTGACCGGCGAGTCGTGAACAAAATTCAATTTGCCGAGCAAATAGAATCCCAAAAGTGCAAAGATGGTGATCCACAGCACTAAGAAGGTTTCCCGGTCGAGAATGTGCCACCCGTAGGCGAGATCGGCGACCGAGAGAAATTTAAGCGACAATGCCAGTTCCAAGAATCCCAGCACAACTTTCACGGTATTCAGCCAACCTCCCGATTTGGGCAATTGTTTCATCAACGAAGGGAACATGGCAAACAACGCAAACGGTATGGCTAAGGCAATGGCAAATCCGCCCATGCCTACTGCCGGGGCAAGTGTGCCTCCCCACGAAGCCGCCTCGACCAAGAGTGTCCCGATGATAGGACCGGTACAGGAGAACGAAACCAGTACCAGCGTGAATGCCATGAAAAAGATAGCAATGATACCGGTTGCCGTATCGGCTTTTCGGTCGAGTTTGTTACTCCACGAAGCCGGTAGCGTGATCTCGAATGCTCCGAAAAACGAGACGGCAAAAAGGACCAGCAACGCAAAGAATAAAATGTTGAAAAGGGCATTTGTCGCCAAATCGTTTAATGCGCTGGCTCCGAACAACAGGGTAATGATTAATCCGGCACCCACGTAAATAACAATGATGGAGAGCCCATACAGAATGGCTTCGCTGATTGCTCTGTGCCGACTCTGCTGCTTTTTGAGAAAGAAACTGACGGTCAGCGGTATCATAGGCCATACGCAAGGGGTCAACAGAGCCAATAGCCCGCCGATGAACCCCGATATGAAAATGAACCACAGAGAGCCCGATGTCGCGATCTCCTCGGTACTCATGGCCCGAATTTCTTCCACGACAGGTTGCCATCCGGGTTGGGAGGTAATATTCGACGAAGCGGCCTTGTTGAAGTTGACAGGTGTCATAACCACAGCCGGGCTCTCTCCGGCTTTATTTTCGCCAAAAGAAAATTCATATTTCGTCGGGGGCAAACAAGTTACATCGTTACACGCCTGATAGGTTATGTAACCGGTGATTTTAAAATTATCAGGATTGTCGATTGTCACAGCTTGTTTAAAATCTATATTCGAGTTGAACCACCCCAGTTTCATGTCGAACAGTTTACTGTATTCTTCATGCGGGTGTTTCGAGGGTGTGATTTCTCCCTGCAACGATACGTTGGATATTTCGTCGAATGAAAAAGTAGTTGCGATAGGGCCTCCTGAGGGAATATCGGTCGCATACAGGTGCCAACCCTCCTCGATGAAAGCGTGGAAAACAATCTCTTTTTCTTTTTCTTCGCCTTGCATAGAGACTTTCCATTTCACAGGCTCTATGATTTGGGCATAGCCTCCTGTATAGAAAAACAGATTGATTATCAGTAAAAATAGATACTTTTTCATATTTGACGTATTAAATGATACAACAATAGGGCAAACGGGGGAGACTTCTATTTCCGGAGTCAAGCTCCTTTTTGCTTTTCGGCCACAAAGATAACGTATATCTGTCAAATCGAGAACCGATTGAGCGATATGATTTTGGAAATAATAGATAAAATATGTAGATGAACAAAAATAGTGTTCGCTATGTGGATAATAATTTTTACCTTTGTCAAGATAGTAGAAATAGGCATGTTTGGCATCGTGAAATTTTTTATTTGACCGTACTTCTGTTTGTACTATCTTTGCAAGGAATAAGAATCTGATAATAGCAGCAAATGATCAACAAGATAATTGCAGAAGAGAATATACAGCAAGTGCGTAAGCTCTTGGAGAAAAAAGAGAAAATCGTAATTACTTGCCATGTCTCTCCCGACGGCGATGCCATAGGCGCATCGTTGGGATTGTATCATTTCCTCGACGGGCTGGGTAAAGAGGTAAATGTGGTTGTTCCCGATTTGCTCCCCAAAAACTTACTCTTCCTAAAAGGGACAAAAGAGATAGTCGTCTATACGCGTTATCCCGAATTTGCCGAGAAACTGATTCAGGAAGCCGAACTTATTTTCTGTCTCGATTTCAATGCGATCGGCCGTGTCGATCGGTTGCAAAAGTCGCTCTCCCTTTCCGAGGCAAAAAAAGTCCTTATCGACCATCATTTGACCCCCGAGGAGTTTTGCGACATTATCATCTCACACCCCGAGGTGGCTTCTACTAGTGAGTTGATTTTCAGGCTTATTTGCCGTATGGGCATGTTTGACCGCATGGGTTTGTATTCGGCCGAGGCTATCTATACGGGAATGATGACCGACACGGGGAATTTTACCTACAACTCGAATACCCCCGATATTTACTACATTATAGCCGAATTGGTAAAGTTGGGGATAAACAAAGACCGTATTTACGCACTGGTATATAACACCAACTCGGTCGATAAGGTGCGGTTAAACGGTTTTGCCGTGAGTGAAAAGATGGAGGTATTTCCCGAGTACAAAGCCGCGATGATTTCGCTCACCCGTGAGGAGTTGAAAAAGTATGACTATCACAAGGGTGACAGCGAGGGTTTGGTCAATGTCCCGTTGGGAATCGAGGGGATAAGGTTCTCGACCTTTTTCAGAGAAGACAAGGAGTATATAAAAGTATCGATGCGCTCCAAAGGATTTTTCCCCGTGAACAAGATTGCCGAAGAACATTTCAACGGAGGCGGCCATTTGAATGCGGCCGGAGGAGAGTTTTACGGCACGATGGAAGAGGCCCAAGCGCTCCTGCGGAGTATATTGCCGCTGTATGATAAATATATGGTAAAAGATAAAGATTAATTTTATTGATAAATATGAGCAAGTTAGCACGAATTTTATTTGTTTTTTTGACAGGCATAACCCTGCTCTCGTCGTGTAACAACGGGAAATCGTATGCCGATTTATTGAAAGAAGAAGACAATGCTGTGAAGGCGTTCTTAGCAGACAAAATAGTCATTAATGAAATTCCCGCCGATTCGGTATTCGTTACGTTGCAAGATGTGCCGGATAACGATACATTGGCAGTCCCTTACTATCGATTGGATAGTGATGGAAATGTTTATATGCAGGTCCTTGATGCCGGTGATATGAATAATCGTTTTGAAAAGGGGAATGACGTAAACATACGTTTCGTCCGGTACGATTTGAAAGCCTTGATGAATGGCGAGAATCCCGAACCAGTAGGAAATACCAACCCTGCTGATTATATCACCATTCGTTTTGGAGAGACAACATTGCCTTCGACCACGCAATACGGGACGGGGTTGCAATATCCCATGTATTTCCTCGGAGACGAATGCAAGGTAAACCTGTTGGTTCGCGCCAAACTCGGTTTTACCAGCGAGACAGCAACTGTAATGCCCTATTTATATCGCATACAATATAACAAATCAAAATAAAAGTTTATGTCTCTCATTAAATCTATTTCAGGAATCCGCGGTACGATCGGAGGAAAAGCCGGAGAAGGGCTCAATCCGCTCGATATCGTTAAGTTTACGGCAGCCTATGCTACCTTTATTCGTAAAAATTCGCCGGTAAAAACCAACAAGATCGTGGTGGGCCGTGATGCCCGTATCTCTGGCGAAATGGTAAAACATACCGTTATCGGTACTCTTATGGGAATGGGCTTCGATGTGGTGAATATAGGATTGGCGACAACCCCGACCACCGAGATTGCCGTGACGATGGAAAAGGCCTGCGGAGGTATCATATTGACCGCCAGCCATAATCCCAAACAATGGAACGCCTTGAAATTGTTGAATGAGAAAGGTGAATTTTTGAATGCGGCCGAAGGGCAGGAGGTGTTGAATATCGCTGCTTCCGAGGCATTTGATTTTGCCGATGTTGACCATTTGGGACAGTTGTACGAGAACAACACTTATACACAGAAACATATCGAAAGTGTTTTGGCGTTGGACTTGGTCGATGTCGAGGCCATTCGTGCCGCCGGATTTAAAGTGGCCATCGACTGTGTCAATTCGGTTGGTGGAGTCGTTATTCCGGCGTTGTTGAAAGCCCTCGGGGTAAAGGAGATTGTCGAATTGAACTGTACTCCCGACGGGAAATTCCCCCACAACCCCGAGCCTCTGCCCGAAAACCTCACACAGATAGCCGGTGTGATGAAAGAGGGGCGTGCCGACGTAGGTTTTGTCGTGGATCCCGATGTGGACCGTTTGGCTATCGTCTGTGAAAACGGCGATATGTTTGTCGAAGAATATACGCTGGTTGCCGTAGCTGATTATGTGCTGAAACATACACCGGGCAATACGGTATCGAACCTTAGCTCGTCGAGGGCTTTGCGCGATGTCACCCGTTCATACGGACAACAATACAACGCCTCGGCCGTGGGCGAAGTCAATGTGGTCACCTTGATGAAGGAGACCGGAGCCGTAATCGGCGGCGAAGGCAACGGTGGTGTAATTTATCCGGCCAGCCACTATGGCCGCGATGCACTTGTGGGGATTGCCTTGTTCCTGTCGCATTTGGCCAAAGAGAAGAAGACGGTCAGCCAGTTGAAAGCTACCTATCCGGCTTACAGCATTGCCAAGCAAAAAATACAGTTGACGCCCGATATTGATGTCGATGCCTTGCTGGCTGCCGTGAAAGCTAAATATGCCCAATATGATGTGACCGATATCGACGGGGTAAAAATCGATTTCCCCGATCGTTGGGTACACCTACGTAAATCGAATACCGAGCCTATTATTCGGGTTTATTCCGAGGCCCAAACTCCCGAACTGGCCGAAGAGGCTGCTGCCGGGGTAATGGCGGTGATTGCCGAAATGACTCGGAAATAGATTCCGCTCCATTCGATAACAACAGCCGGGGAATCCTGATGCCGCGTTTGTTGAAGCATATCGGGGTTTATTGCCTTTCCCCTGTTATCGAGAAAACAACTAACCGATTAATAAAAGGGGCGCCCTCCATCACGGGGGGCGCCTCTCTTTGCTTTATGAATGATCTTTAATTTGAGGATTTAATAATTCGTTGAGTTATTGTTTTCCCGTCGGTGAACACTTGTACGAGATAAACTCCGTCGATTAATCCCGAAACATCGATACTTTGCCGATCGAAAGAGAGGGGATAAACTCGCCCGGTGAGGTCGATGGCATTGACGCGGACAATATTGTCGATTGCTGCATTGATTCTATCCGAGGCATAAGTGGGATATAGTTTGGAATTTTGTTTGGTCTTTTCTACTTCCGAACTACCCGAGCCCTTGACAATCGTGAACGAGTCGAATAGCGTGGCATTGGCATCGGCATCTGAGGTGTATGTATTTACCACAATCTGAGAGTTGCTTACACTGATTTCACTGAATGCCGGAGCCCCCGGTTGCCCATATTTCCCGGTGAACAAATCCCAATAATTTTCGACTTTGTGTTTATTGAACCCTTCTTCCATCTGCTCTTGAGTGTAGGGATAGTAACGTTTCCGCCCGCTGGTCCCATTCACGAAATAGAGAGTTCCGTCTTTTACGTCGAAAGTACCACCTTGCTGGCCCTTAGGATTTTTGTTCCCGTCGGGGGTAACCGATTCTACATTGGTTACGCTGTTGGGAACAACTGTTTTGGTGAGATTATCGACGGGTCCCATCACTTCGTAGATATGGTCGTGACCCTGAATCACAAAATCAATATCCAATTCGTCGAATACAGGCAATAGCACGGCCCGGAACAATGCTCCGTCTTCATCGGTTTGGTGACCGCTGCCGGTAAATAAATTTTTATGGACGGCAGCTATTCTCCATTTCGTATCGGGGTGTTTCTCTACTTGGTCTCTGAACCAGTTGGCTACGTCGTTGCTTAAATATGCGCTTGTCCCGTTTTCATAGCTATAATCGCCGCGCCAGAAATCTTGGTGGCTATATACCATGAACAGGGCGTCGCCATAGACAAATGAGTAGGTAATCCCGTCGAATTGAGGTTTTACGGAGGCAGTTTCGTTAAACGAGTTGTCGGTGTTGAAGTGATAGGTGTAATTCAAATTGGACGAGTCGTCGTGATTTCCATCGGTAGGAGCCAACGCCATTTTCCCTAATATGGAATTCATGCTTACTTCGAACCATTGTTCCCATTCCCATTCCGAGTTCTGTTCGGTCCCGGTTTCTACGAAATCGCCGGTGAATAACAAGAATCCGGCATCGGGAGCATGATTGGCTGCCGTAATAGAAGCCCAGCGTGCATTTTCTACATACTCGGCATCCATGATATGCGAGTCGGTCATGTATAAGAATTTGAACTCATCGCTTTCTGGATTGGCCGTCCTGAAAGTTTTAATGTCGCTCCAATAGCTGTCGTATCCTACGCGGTAGGAGTAGACGGTGTTGGGCGTGAGGTCGGTGGCCAAAGCTTTATGGCTGGTATAGTCAAATTTTGTACCGGTGGCGAGAGCGGCAGCTTTCAGTATTCCGCTTGTACTTACCGCATAATTCAACTTATTGGCGGCCTGGGCCGTTGCCGTTATTTCGATAGGTGTATCGAAATCTGCTTCGGTAGCGTTCGCTTTGGCGACCAGTTGTACTTTACCTGTTGTGATCGAGCTGTTTGTGAACCATGCAAACGCCATTCGGGTAGAAGGATCACCGTTGATATTGGCTACGACGCAGTAGGGATACTCTTTGGGAATGAGGTTGCCGATTTCGGTTTGCAAAGCCTGTAAATTGGTTTCGCTGCTGTCGGCTCTTGCCGCTTCCTTGGCAACGAGCATCTTGATGAAAGAGGGTATTGTGTAGTCCTCTTGCAACAGTTTATCGGCTTCTATCACATCGGGGTGTATGATGACAATCGGTTTTTCGGTAACCGTTACGTCGCAAGTATCTGTGAAATCTCCGTCTTCGGTAGTGACGATAATTTTTGTCTCACCCACAGCGACTCCCGTAACCAATCCGCTTTCGACCGTAGCAATCGAGTTGTCCAAGGAGTGCCAAGTCACCCTCTTATTGGTTGCATCGGAAGGCGATACGATGGCCGACAGCCATTTTTGTTCCTCTTCTTCGAGAGAGAGTGTCTTTAAAGTCAGCGATACCGATTCTACGGCAATATTTTGTGCATCGGGATCATATTCATAAGCGCCCAGATCGTACTCTGCGCCTTTGGGCCGCGTAGTTCCCTTTATATCGTAGGCAGGAGCGTCGCTATCGGCAAAACCTATGTCGATACACGGAGAGTTTGCAGAGAATGTCCAGTCGGCAGCACGCATGGCTTCAATATCGGCAGCCGAGTTGGGCAGACCTGTAAATTGTGTAGGAGCTTTGAAATTGGGCCCGGTCGCATCGGTATTCACCGCACTGAGTGTCAACGCGTCTTTGGCATCATCAAAACCGCTTACTGCGGCGTTGTGGCTCGATCCATTCCCTTCGATGAAGGCGATCGGGTCGCCGAACCCCTCTTCGGCTTTGTTGTTCCAGCAGATGGTATTGATCGTTTTACCCTCGCTGTGAATGGCCGCATATTGCGAACCGTAGTTACAAGCGATGATACAGTTGGCCACAATACCTCCCGGGTTATAGATACCGCCGCTGTTGGGCCAACCGCTCACCGTTGCCGCATTGTTGTGGATAATACAGTTGCGCACGATACCGCCGGCTTCGTTACGGATAGTCCCATATTTCCCTTGGTTGCCCCGCATGATACAATTCTCGACGATACCGCCTTCATTGCGTATGGCTCCACCAGAACTTGTGGAAGAGCACAATTCGATGATACAGTCTTTCACGACACCTCCATCATTATATATGCCACCGCCGTTGGCTCCTTTGCAATTCTTGATGTAACATTTCGACAGGGTGATGTTGGCCCGGATATAAGCTCCGCCACCGTCACTGCCATGTTCGGCATTTTGCAGGGTAAAACCTTCTATAAGAGTGGGGTTTTCACAAGGGTTATCATATTTGACAAGCAAATATTTCCCCAAATCGGTTCCATCGAGAATGGTCTCGAACCGTTCGATGTCACGTTCTCCGGTACTTGCGTTATATCCACCCAAAATGGTCACACCATCGACGATGGATATATACTCGTTATATGTACCCAAAGCAACAAATACCGTGTCGCCCACATGGCAACTTTCCACGGTCGGTTTAATAGAGCCTTTTGCAGTAGCCCAAGATAATCCATCTCCATCGCTACCGGCTGCGACGTATTTGTTCACAGCGCCGCACCAACTGTTGACCGTCAGTATAATGAACGGTAACATTAAAAAAGATAATTTCTGTTTCATAGCATATTGTGTTAATGAATTTCATTATAAATTTATTTGAAATCGTATAGTTTTGCCCCTTCATTTCTGGTGTTTTATAACATTTTTAGGCTTGAATAAAAATGCAAAAAATTGATATTAAGAACATTATGAAAATTTATTATAGGGAAATAAATGTTTCGATATATTTCGAAATGAAACATATCGAAACTTGAAAGTTGTCAAACCCAAAGACTCGGGGCTCACAACATCGAAACAGATCATGTCGTGTCGGTAACCGTGAATAGTCCTCCTTTAAGTCCCGTAGGAGGATATGATTTTCATACAGAACGAATGTCGTTTTATAAGAGGCTGTTTTTATAGCGGAATGACCCCGATGCCGGGACGGTCGGGAAGGGTAATCTTTCCATCGACGATTTTTACCCCGTCGAATAGGTCGTTCGAGATAAGCAGATTACCGTCGAGATCGGCCCAATCGACCAAAGGCGATAGTTGGGCCGCAGCCGAGATGGCACAAGAGGTCTCGGTCATGCAGCCAATCATCACTTTCATGTCCAATGCTCGGGCCAATATGGCCATTTTGTAGGCTTCGTGCATGCCCGTGCTTTTCATCAGTTTTATGTTTATCCCGTCGTAAAGTCCATAAGCCCGTTGCACGTCGGGCAGGCGTTGCAGGAATTCGTCGGCGATAAGGGGCAACGAGGCCCGTTCGTGTAGCCAAGCCTGTTCGTCGATCATCTCTTTGGGCATAGGTTGCTCTACAAACAGGCAGTTTTGTTCTTTGAGCCACTCGATCATTTCGAGTGCATACTCTTTGTCGTCCCACCCTTGGTTGGCATCGACGCAAATGGGCCGGTCGGTTTCGGAGCGTATGATTTTTACCAACTCTTTGTCGTTGTCCAATCCCATTTTTATTTTCAGGATATGGTAGGACGAGGCCTCTTTTAGTTTTTGGCGGACGACCTCTTCGGTATCGATACCGATTGTAAATGAGGTGTCGGGTGCTTTTTCGGGAGACAAGCCCCATATCTTGTACCACGGCTGTCCCATGATTTTGCCCAACAGATCGTGCAGCGCTATGTCAACCGATGCTTTGGCCGCCCGGTTGTCGGGAGCGACCGAGTCGATATAATCGAGAATCTCTTCCATACGGAACGGGTCGGTAAATTGCGACAGATCGAGTTGGCCGAGGAATCGGCACACCGAATCTTGGGTCTCTCCTAAATAGGGTGGCATGGAGGCTTCGCCGTATCCGACATAATCGCCGTAACGTAATTGTACTTGCACATCGGGAGTGTGTGTGCGGGAATTTTTTGCCAAGTTGAAAGCGTGTTTCAGTTTCAGGTCATAGGGCTCGAATGTAAGTTCCAACCGATCTTTCCCGGTCGTTTTCGGGGAAGCGTTCCCACAATTGGTAAAAAGGGTGGGGGCAATGCTTAATCCCAGCGTGCCGATTGCACTTTTACGTAAAAAGTCTCGTCTATCCATGCTCTTATTTGGGGTTGAAATACCACGGGTGTCTTTTGACCGCCGTGATACCGGGTGTTCCTATTTTGTTTTTGATTCGGCTGATGCTAATGAAGTTATTGGGTAGATAATCGTCGGCTTCGGGGTCGATACTGTTGATTTTGACTTGTCCCGACGAGTGGATATATTTACCGCTGTTCAGGTAAAGTGCGACATGGTTGACCCGACCGTTGGCATTCCCGAAGAAAAGCAGGTCTCCTGTTTGGCACTCTTCCCAACGATCGGTCGGAATAAATTCTCCCGTGAGGGCCTGTTGTGAAGCGTCGCGCGCCAAGATGACTCCACCGCAAAAATAGGCCGTCTTGACAAACCCCGAGCAGTCGGCGCTTTTTACCGAAGTCCCGCCCCACAAGTAGGTCGATCCCATCATCTTTTTGGCCGTTTCTATGATTTTATCCATGTTCAACGGTTGAGAAGACCAGCGTGCAAACTCGCAGCATTCATCGCTTTTCAAGAACCCTTTCCTTCCGTCGGGAAACATTACGGGTACAAAACCTTTGTGCGCTTTTCCATCGGCTTGCAAAATGGCCCCGGCGACAATATCCGAAACGATTCCGGAATTCTTGAATGGCGATTCATATACAAATCCTTGATAGCCGGTATAGATATAGCGGGCCGAACTCTTCCAACGATTCCACGTCTCCTCGTCTTGCACGGTAATGGAGTTTGCAATAATCCAACTGATGTAATTGTCGGGAGTCTGTACCTTGTACCAATCTTTTTGTTTTTCCAAGATGAGTAGCGGTGTGCCGAGGATTGCTTGCGAAACCATTTCGGAAGCATGGCCGGGTGCGCTTCTCAAATGGGCGCAACATACGGTGACGATTCCTCTTGTCTTGTCGCCGAGTTGTGGGTCGGGTAGAATTCTTATTTCGTTTATACAGGGTATTCCGGCATTTTCGAGCCGACAGAGCAAGGCGTTGACGGCCACGCGATTGTCGCATTCGCCCTTCAATAGGCAGCATGAGTCGTTCACCCATTCGCCCGATAGGGTGTAGATCGCCGTACGGGCATCGGGGGCATACTGTTTCCCTATCTCTTCTATCGCGGTTTGCACGAAATTCGATTGAGGGTTCGCCATGACAGGAATAATTAGCAGAATGGAACAGAAAATATTTAGTATCGATTTGAGCATGGGTCAAGTCCTTTATCAGAGAATACAACGTATTGCAAAAATAATAATGAAACTTAACATGTCGTATTTTTCGTTCGATAAATATTCGAGACTGTTCGTTATCGGGATAATGGGATTTCGGGTAATATCCAAAACCGAGTATCGGGATATTGTTTCTTTAAAAAAGTTCTCAGGTAAGATTCGGTATCTTTATCTATGGTTTCATCGCTTTTGGGGAAAGAGTTATAAATAACCCCATACAAGGTGATTCCTCTCTTATCCAAAGCCTCGATCGAGAGCAGGGTGTGGTTGATACTGCCCAATCGTCCCGAGGTCACGAGTATTGTGGGCAGCTTCTGTTCGGCAATGTAGTCGATGGTAAGATAATCGCGAGTGATGGGGACCATCAATCCGCCAGCCCCTTCGAGCAGGACTACGTCGTAGCGTTCTGCAAGGATTCGGCTCGACTCGGTTATCTTTCCGATAGGGATTGTCTGGTGGTCTATCTCGGCTGCCAAGTGGGGCGAGGCGGGATAGGAATAGACGATGGGGAAGGTAATTTGCTCTCTGTCCTCTTCGGTAAAGGGGATTCCCATAATCTCCCGGTGCAGGTCTATATCCTCGGAGTGGCCTGTGTTGCCGGTTTGAATCATCTTTTGGGTAATGGTTTTGAGCCCTTTCTGGTTCAGTTCACGGGCCAACCAGCCGGTGGCATAGCTTTTGCCGATGTTGGTATCTATGCCGGTAATGAAAAAAGTTCCTTTCATAGCGGTTTATTTTTTATGTGCAATGATATAAACGGGACGATAGGTGAGGGTGATCTCTTGTTTTTCGCCAAAGGCTTCGCGGTAGCGCCTGATGAAGTTGAGCCCTTGTTGCCGGGGAGGTCCCGATACGCCAGTCACCCCGGTGAGTTTAAGATGACGGAGCAGCTCGACGGGTGTATCGAAACGGAGTTGGTACTCTTCCTCTTCGAATAGATCGACTGTGAAGTATTTTTCGAACAGGCGTTTCAATTCGGACGATTCCCAATAGGGCATTTCGGCCGCTCTCAATGCTTTGATTTCGGGCAGATTCCCGGCGGCAAAGGTGCTGAGGGCCAAAGTCCCGTTATCCGACAGATTCCCGGTTATACGTTTCAAGAAATCTTCCAAGTCGGTGAACCATTGAATGGTCGAGGCCGAAACAATCAAGTCGTATCTTCCCTCGAAATCCATCTTCTCGGCATCACCGGCGATAAATCGGCAGGAACCGTACGGAAATCCCGTTATGCACGATTGCATCTCGGGCGAGAGGTCGTTCAAGGTAAAACGGGCTCGGGGGAAACGTTCGATTAAGAGCCGGGAGAGTTTCCCGGTTCCGCAACCGATTTCCAGAATCTCCTTTCGGGCCTCTTCCGTGTAGGGAATCAAGCGGTTCAATCGCTCGGCTATGCAACTCTGTATGCGTCCTTCGCTCTCGTAGGTCGAGGCCGCGTTCTCGAAACACTTTCGTATGATCTGTTTGTCGAGTCGATTCTCTAAAACAATCGGGCGGAAGTGGAGATAATGTGCGGCATCGATTTCCCGCACCTCGGCATCTCCTTGCCATGCATTTCGTTGGTTGTCGGGCGGGAATATCCGGTCCTTATTCCCGATAAAAGCCTTGTCCCAATGGAAATGAGGTCTCGGATTCCGGGATATTTCTTTGCCGATACTCTCCAATTCGACTTGTAAACCGTGTATATCCCTGTCGGGAGCCGAGTCGAGAAACTCATTCAACATTTCCCGGTCATTACACATGCGGCGGTAAAATTTGTTCAGGTTCACCATGTCCAAATGTTCGAGTGTCGATTGGAAAATTTCGGGCGATATGCCTCTCTCCGAATCGATTCCGTATATCGTACCGTTGATTGCAGTTGCATGTCGTATGGGCAGCGAACTGTTTTGCAGTACAATCGATGCCGCCCATACGCCGAACGACCAAGCATATACCTCGATATGACGGTAATCGAGTAGCGGCGTAGGGTCGAAATCGAGCCGGGTATAGTCGTAACAGATACAACAGTCGCAACCGATGTTTCTTAACTCGGCAAATGGGCGGGTATCCATGCCCCAACCGGCAAAAAAGAGGACTAAATCGTGGGTATGTCTGCGAGAGATGAATGTCTGTATCATAGCTTTGACGAACAGTTTTGTAAGGCTCGAACAAGATTCTCTACTTCGGTATCGGTACACCCGGCATTGAGCGATATTCTCAGCCGGGAGGTCCCCTGCGGCACCGTTGGCGGGCGTACGGGCAGGAGATAGAACCCTTCGCGTTGCAATTGCTCGGCTGTATGTATGGCCCGCTCGGAGTCGCCCAATACGTAGGGAATGATGTGGCTGTTGCTGAGTATGCTCCCGTTTAAGGGATTCAGCACGTCGCGCACTTTGCGGCTTATTGTTTCCAGATGCTCCCGCCGGGATTGCATTCGGCACAACTTGTTGACGATGAAGAGAGTCCATGCGAGGTTGATGGGAGGTAATGCTGTGGTGAAAATGAGCGTTCGCATTTTGTTGACCAAATATTGTTTTATCTCTTCGGTACAGATGACAAAAGCCCCGACCGATGCCGCAGCTTTCCCGAATGTGCCTACCAAAAAATCAATCTCTCCGATAAGTCCCTGTTCTTCGGCACACCCCAGTCCTTGCACTCCTCTTACGCCAAAAGCATGGGCTTCGTCGAGATAGAGAAAGATGTTGTCATACTTCCTTTTCAACTCGACCAGACGCTGTAAATCGCTTTCATCGCCGTCCATGCTGAAAATACTTTCTGTGACGATGAAAATTTTATCGTATTGCGAAGCCGACTCGGCCACCAGCCGTTCCAGTTGTTCGTAATTATTGTGCCGGAAGCGTATGCAGCGGGCCTTGCAGAGGCCTATGCCATCGACAATGCTTGCATGGACCAGCTTATCGGCCAGAATCAACGAGCGGTTGTCGGTCACAGCCGGCAAGATGCCGCTGTTGGTATGATACCCGCTGTTGAATACGAGGGCGCTTTCGGCGCCATACAATTCGGCCAACCGTTTTTCCAGTCGGGCATATATGGGGAAGTTCCCGGTAAGTAGTCGCGACGAAGTCGAGGAGAATCGGCACTCTTGCAGATTCAAGTTTTGTAAAAACTCCTCTTTCAACGCGATGTCGTCGGCCAGTCCTAAATAGTCGTTCGATGACAGGTTGAGCATTTTCCTGCCGTTGCGAATGGCATAGGTCCCGTGCGATTCCATTTCGGGCAAATGTCTTAAATTGCCTTGTAGGGAAAGCTGTTGCAATTGTGATGAAAAGCTATTCATTGCGGTAGCGTTTTTACGACGTCGAGCAAAGCCGATGTCAATTGGGTGAGTTCGGCAGGTGTAATAATGAAAGGAGGCATGATATATACCAGTTTTCCGAAAGGCCGCACCCATATACCCCGTTCAACGAACTGTTTTTGTATGGAGGCCATATCGACGGGCTTTTTCGTCTCGATGACGCCGATAGCCCCCAATACCCGCACGTCGGCGACCTGCGGAAATGCGGCGGCCGGTTGCAACTCTTGTTTCAGTTGTGTTTCGATGGCAGCCACCTTTTCCTTCCAGCCCGAAGATAACAGCAGCGAGACCGACGCAAGAGCGACGGCACAAGCCAATGGATTGCCCATAAATGTGGGGCCGTGCATGAATACGCCCGGAGTGCCTCGCGAAATGGTGTCGGCCACCTCATGGGTCGTGAGGGTGGCAGCCATGGTCATATATCCTCCGGTCAACGCCTTGCCTATGCACATGATGTCGGGGGTAACACCGGCATGCTCCCATGCGAACAGTTTCCCGGTACGGCCGAATCCGGTAGCGATTTCATCGAATATAAGGAGCAAACCGTATTGTTCGCACAACCTTTTCGCTTCGCGTAAATATTGGGGGTGATAGAACCGCATCCCACCGGCGCCCTGTACGATCGGTTCGAGGATGAGTGCGGCCAACTCGCTGTGGTGTGCGGCAATCGTGGTTTCGAGTTCTTCGATGCACGAGGGGGCCCATACGTCATCGAACCGGCAGGTGGGCGAGGCAACAAAATGGCGAATGGGGAGCGCACTCCCGAAAATGGAATGCATACCGGTCACGGGGTCGCACACCGACATGGCATTCCATGTATCGCCGTGATAGCCCGAACGAATGGTGACAAAATTGCATTTCCGGCTATCTCCTCGGGAATACCAGTATTGTACCGCCATTTTCAGGGCAACTTCGACCGATACCGACCCGGAATCGCAATAAAATATGTGTTGCATCGAAGGGGGTACGATTTGCAACAGCAGTTTCCCGAGTTCGACGGCCGGGCGATGCGTGAGTCCTCCGAACATGATGTGCGACATCGATTTCAATTGCTCCTCGGCCGCTTTGTTCAAGACCGGGTGGTTGTAGCCGTGAACGGCAGCCCACCATGATGACATGCCGTCGATGAGCCGTTCTCCGCTTTCGAGTTCTATATATACACCCTCGGCTCGTTTGACCGGGTAACAGGGTAACGGATTGATTGTCGAGGTGTAGGGGTGCCACAAATGTTCGGTATCGAAATGGTCCATAATCACAGATGTTTAAGTAAAAAAAGTCCGGGACAATTACGGGGGTACCGCATTATCTCGGAATAAGAGGTTACAAATAGGGGTACAGGCCGCCGCCCGGCCGATTGTGCCGTCGGGTCTTGCGATAGGTTCATGCAAATGGCAAGATCTATTGGGGCGGTGACTTCGAGAGCAAGGCCCGGTTCATGCTGTTGCGATTCTTGCTCCTCGAGATAACGTTTCATCGAACTCTTGTCGGGAATAATTGCCGATTGGCCTTTTTTCAGCGATTTGTCGGCAATCTCTTTGCGTACACTCCCTATATTCACACATTTGCCTATGCTGCAAAAGGTAGAATAGCCATGGCGGTTCCAACGGCGGAATCGCAAACAGCGGGGCGATATGGAAGATGCAAATAGCATATCGAGACAAAAGTACAAAAAATAATATTCCTTATCGATTGTGTCGATAGAATTTAATAAATCTTTCTTCTTTACATTGGCAGTTTCTTTGTATCTTTGCTTCACACACGGTATCGATGTATGATCGGTTTGCCGAGGGTGCTTGTCCTTGCGGTAGGTTTGCGCTATCTTTGGATCGATTAAGAGTAAATATGGTATGAGGATAACTTTGTTTTATGCAACGATATTGAGTATTCTGTTGACCTCGTGTTTTACCGGGGTAGAGAGTACCCAAAAGATAACAGTACCGGAGGGTAGCGCATCTACGGTTCAAAGTGCCGAAGACGCTTTTATCGAATCCTATTTCGTGCAACAAGGGTGCGATACGTGGCGTATGGACAAGCCATTCTATTATACAGATGAAAAGCTGTCATTCGTCTTTCGGCCCGAGAAACCCACATTCCCCGATAGTATCTCTTTGAAAGGAAAGATTTTCACATACAAGGGAAGTATAGAGGAGAGCCCTTTCGGCGGAGCTAACGAGGTGGTTTTGATATTTGACTGCGAAGGATATAAGTTCCGATACGAGACTGGGAAGACACGGGACGAGATACGGCAGATGAAATACACCCCGTTAATACCTCCATTTATCGATATGGACGATTTGAATATGGCCCGTTCTCTCTTGAAAGATAGGACCCTCTATATAAAAACATCGGTGTGGTATGACGGGAACGACGAGGTGACAGAGGGCCGTAAGTTGATACCGGTAAAGATTCTCGATATACTCCCGGGGAATAACCTCCTTCCGGTCAAAGTGTGGTTCGAAGACGATAAGGGCAACCGGGCCGGCGTATTCATGTCGTTGCTCTCTTCGTCTCGTTCTCAATATATTACCTTCGACAGGCTCTTTTCTTTTGACAATCCGCGGTTGCAATACAAGGAGATACAAGACGAGGCCTGGGAGCAAATTACTTTGGGCCGGGTCAAAGCCGGCATGACTAAAAATGAATGTAAACTTTCGTTGGGAAATCCCAATGAAGTGAAGAAAATTCCCACGTATAGCGGATTGAAAGAACAATGGATATATAACTCGGGTGCTTATCTGTTTTTTGTCGATGGGTTATTAACCGAATATAGATTGTAGTATGATTAAAATAGAAGAGAATTATTTTATTAAAAATCTGCATACCTTCCGTATGCCGGTTTATGCCCGATGGTTTGTGGAATATGAGACGGTCGATGAATTGGTGTCGCTGTTGCAATCCGATTTGCTGAAACAGAACAAGTTCCTCCCGATAGGCGGTGGCAGCAATCTGCTTTTTGTACAGGAACACTACAAGGGGGTATTGTTGCATTCGGCCATAAAAGAGACCTCGATTTTGCAGGAGACGGCATCGGAGGTCTTTGTAAAGGTCGGTTCGGGCGTCGTTTGGGACGATTTCGTGGCTCATTGTGTTTCGCAAGGTTGGGGCGGAGCCGAGAACCTGTCGCATATCCCGGGCGAAGTGGGTGCCAGCGCCGTTCAGAATATAGGCGCTTACGGGGTCGAGGTAAAGGATATTATCCATGAGGTGGAGACCTTGGAAATTGCAACCGGAACGGCTCGCGTTTTTCAAAATTCGGAATGTGAGTATGGTTATCGCAGCAGCATATTCAAACATGAATTGAAAGGAAAATATATCGTTACGGCGGTAACTTATAGGCTGCAAAAAAATCCCATATTGCACTTGGACTATGGTAATTTGAGGAATTCGTTGCCCGGGGGCGACATTACCCTCGCCGATGTCCGCAAGGCGGTTATCGACATACGTCGTTCCAAATTGCCCGAACCCGACGAGTGCGGCAGTGCCGGCAGTTTCTTTATGAATCCGGTTATTCCGGTGGAACAATACGAACGGTTGAAACGTACTTATCCCGATATGCCTCATTATGTGGTGGATGAAACCCATGTAAAGGTCCCGGCCGGTTGGCTCATCGACCGATGTGGTTGGAAAGGAAAGAGTGTAGGCGGGGCTGCCGTGTATGAAAAACAGTGTTTGGTATTGGTCAATAAAAACAACGCATTGCCGGCTGATGTAGTGACGTTGGCCGAAAAAATACGGGAATCGGTGCAAGAGACTTATGGCATAGCCATACATCCCGAGGTAAATTATATCGAGTGAGCATGATGCAGATTACATTTTTAGGAACAGGAACTTCGACCGGCATACCGCAAATTGGTTGTACCTGCCCGGTTTGTACGTCGTCCGACCCAAAAGATAATCGGTTGAGAACTTCGGCCATGATTTCGGTAAACGGGAAAAACATACTTATCGATTGCGGGCCCGATTTCAGACAGCAAATGCTCCGTTCTCATCTGCGCCGGGTCGATGCGGTGTTGATAACCCATATCCATTATGACCATACGGGGGGAATCGACGACTTGCGCCCCTTTGGTGAGAGGAGCATGCTCCCCATCTATTTGGAACCGGCGGTGGCCGAGGGAATACGTAGTCGGTTGCCCTATTGTTTTGCCGATCATCGTTATCCCGGTGTCCCCAATATCGCATTGCAAGAGATAGGTACGACCCCCTTTGCCATAGGCGATATAACGGTCACCCCCATACGGATCATGCACTATAAGTTGCCCATCTTGGGTTATCGTATCGGAGGATTGGTCTATATAACCGATGCTCTCAATATTCCCGATACCGAGTATGAGAAGTTGAAAGACGTAGATGTGTTGGTAATCAATGCGCTGCGCAAACAGCCGCATCTTTCGCATCAAACTTTGGACGAGGCCTTGCGGGTCATCGAGCGGGTGACCCCCCGGGAGGCCTATCTAGTTCACATGAGCCACCACATGGGGCTTACGGCTGAGGTAGAAAAGGAGTTGCCTCCTCATGTGCATTTTGCTTATGACGGATTGACAATCGAAAGTTTGTAAGACTGGATAACTTTTTAATTTAAAAGATCATGATTTTGGGAAATCTGAACGATACGAAAAGGGTAGAGGGGTTGCACCCTTTATTGCCGTCCCTTTTTGAGTATATCAAGGCTCACGATTTTTTGTCCGGGCCGGTCGGGCGTATAGAGTTGCAGGGGGAGTCGCTTTTCATCAATAATGACAATCCTGCCATGAAACCGCAGTCGGCACAACTTATCGAGGTGCATCGTCGGTATATCGACGTACATGTACCGCTGGATACGGCTGAAACCGTAGGGTGGAAACCGTTGTGCGACTTATCGGAGTTATGTCGGCCATATTCCGAAGAGAAAGATATAGCCTTTTATGCCGATAGGCCATCGACCTATTTCACCGTATATCCCGGACAGTTTTTGATTGTTTTTCCCGAAGACGGACATGCTCCCATTATTGGGGAAGGAAGTATTCGTAAAATTTGTGCGAAAATAAAATTGTAGAACGGTTCAATTTATATAGAGAGGGGCGATGAAATGTTTCATCGCCCCTCTCTGTTACATGTATTGAAGTCGTTTATGCTTGCTTTTTCACTTTCATGCTCGATATGGTCAGGAATGCGATAAGGAGCAGATAAATGACCAATCCGGCAATTTGCATCGTGGTTTCGCTTAAATTGTGATGATATTCAAATTGTGCGAGGCTCAATCCGGCACTTACGACTCCCATGAGCGCACCGCCGGCAATAAATCCCGAGGCAAGTAATGTACCTTTGTCAACACGGGCTTTGTTCAGGGCGGCATCTTTCGATCGACTGCCTACATACCAACTGATGAGACCTCCGATAACCAACGGCGTATTCAGTTCCAATGGAATAAACATACCCAAAGCGAAAGCAAGAGCCGGTACGTTGAGCCATGTAAGTACCACGGCAAGAATAGCGCCGACTCCATAGAGCAACCACGGTGCGCCTTGTCCCATCATGAGAGGTTCGATCACGGCTGCCATGGCATTGGCCTGAGGCGCGACGAGCGCATTTTCACCCGAGAAACCGTAGGCTTTGTTCAACAAGAGGATAACACCGCCTACCGTAGCTGCCGAAACAAGGGTCCCGAGGAATTTCCATGTCTCCTGTTTGCGAGGAGTAGAGCCAATCCAATAACCGATTTTCAAGTCGGTGACAAAACCTCCGGCCATCGACAATGCCGTGCAGACTACACCGCCGATTACGAGGGCGGCAACCATTCCGCTGGTACCTTTCAACCCGACAGCCACCAAAATGACCGAGGCCAAAATCAAGGTCATCAGCGTCATTCCCGAAACAGGATTTGTCCCCACGATAGCAATGGCATTGGCAGCCACCGTGGTAAACAGGAATGCGATAGCAGCTACCACAAAGAAGGCAACGGCGGCTTGAAGCAAATTATGGATAACTCCTATATAGAAAAACAGGAAGGTGATGATCAATGCAAATACAATGGCTGTAATGATAAATTTCATCGAGAGGTCGCGTTGAGTGCGTGGGGTGGAATCCTCTGCGTTCCCTTTTTTCCCCGAAAACTCTTTTGTGGCCAATCCCAATGCCCCTTTGATGATGTCCCACGAGCGAATGATACCGATAACTCCGGCCATGGCGATACCGCCGATACCGATATACCGGCCGTAGTTGGTAAATATCTGTTCGGGAGAGTTGACCGCCAGTTCACTAAGGGGAACGCTACCCAACAGCGGGTTGATGATGAACCACACGAAAAGAGAGCCAGAGCAGATAATGAGGCTGTATTTCAACCCCACGATATAACCGAGACCCAGAACTGCGGCGCTCGTGTTGACCTTGAACACCATCTTGGCATTATTGGCCAACTCGGTACCCCACGGTAGAATGCGGGTCGTGAGCACTTCGCTCCACCAGCCGAAGGTCGAGAGGCAGAAGTCGTAAAGACCGCCTACCAGACCGGCCAAAGCCAGCGATTTGGCCTGACTGCCGCCCTTCTCTCCCGAGACCAGCACTTGGGCCGTCGCCGTGGCTTCGGGGAAAGGATATTTGCCGTGCATGTCCGAAACAAAATATTTGCGGAAGGGGATAAGGAACAAGATTCCCAAGATACCGCCCAACAACGAGCTGAGGAAGACCTCCATGAAATTTACGGTCAACTCGGGATACTTGGCTTGCAAGATATACAGCGCCGGCAAGGTAAAGATTGCACCGGCCACGATAACCCCCGAACAGGCTCCGATCGATTGAATAATTACATTTTCGCCTAAGGCATTCTTGCGTTTGGCGGCTCCCGACATACCTACGGCGATGATGGCGATAGGTATGGCGGCTTCGAAAACTTGCCCTACGCGCAATCCCAGATAGGCGGCAGCCGCCGAGAATATGACAGCCATGACAATACCCCAAGAGACCGACCATGCATTGACCTCGGGATAAACTTTGTCGGGAGAGAGAATAGGCTTGTATTCTTCCCCCGGTTTCAATTCCCGAAATGCGTTTTCGGGTAAATCGACAGGTTGTTTTTCGTTTGTTTCCATCTTATATTATTGCTGTTTTTGTGATAGCTTTTTTACAAAATCGTGGCAAGTTAGTAAAAAATGGGAACATAGCCGGTATTATCGCTCCGGTTTTTTGAAAACAAGTGTCATAAATGACAATTTTTTATCGTGGGACAAACAAAAAAAACTATATTTGTAAGAGTTATAAGAAAAATGATTTTATCCATTTGAATAGGAACCGTTATGAAAGAGATAATGTCTTATTTGTCTCGACTGCGAGATAACAATAATCGGGAATGGTTTCAAGCTCATAAAGAGGAGTATGACCGATTACGGCCTCTCTTTGTGGAAAACGTGCAGGCATTGATACGCCAAATCTCGTTATTCGATGATGATATTGCCGGATTGGACGCAAAATCTTGTCTGTATCGTATTTATCGGGATATTCGTTTTTCTCCCGACAAGACGCCCTACAAAGCCTATATGTCGGCCTATATTGCCAAAGGGGGGCGCAAAAGCCTGCGTGCCGGTTACTACTTCCACTTCGAGCCGGGTAATTGCATGTTGAGTGGCGGTATATGGTGTCCCGAGCCCAAATTGCTGAAAGCCTTGCGGCAAGCGGTTTATGACAATTACGACGAGTTGAAAGGTATTGTAGGGAACAGGCAATTCAAATCGTTGTATCACGATTGGGTGGGAGAGACGTTGAAAGTAGTACCCCGTCCGTTTCCCCGCGATTGCGAGCAGTCCGATTGGTTGAAGCGGAAAGATTATGTAGTGGTGAATGTGAAACCCGATATTTTTTTCGATTCTCCCGACTGGATAGAGAAAACGGCTCATGATTTCCGCATTATGAAACCGTTGAACGATTTCCTCAATTATACGGTCGATGAAGTTTACGACTTATAAAGGGTAGCGGAGCTATCCGGGAACTGATATGAAAAGAACGGGATTTCCCCATAGGAATCCCGTTCTTGTTTTTTGTAAATGCCGCGTAAATTCAAATGGGCTAATTGGCCGCAGTCGCTCCCCAGCCACCTCCTAACACCTTGTAAAGATTTACCAAGGCAAGGTATTCGTCCCGCACGGCATTGCTCAATCCTATCTGGGCATCGAAAAAGTTTCGATGGGCGTCCAATACATCGATATACCGAATGACGCCGTTGAAATATTGGAGTTGCGCCAAATCGACATATTTTTGAGCCGCTTCGAAAAGGTTGAGTTGTAGCTCCGAAGTACGTCTTTTCTTTTGATAGGTAATGACCGCATCGTTTACCTCCCGGAAGACTTCGAGCACCTTTTGTTCATAGGCAAACCGTTTCTCGTCGTAAGCCGCCAACGAGGCTTTGTATTGAGCTTTTTTCTTCCCGAAGGTTACCAATGGAGCTACAAAGTTTCCCGCCATATAGGAAAAAGGAGATTCGAGGAATCCTTTTACGGCATCGTTTTCCAATCCGCCGACCAAGTTGATGGTCAACCGGGGGAATCGGTCGGCATACGCAATCCCAACCGAAGCCATGGCGGCTTGCAGTTGTTGCTCGGCTTGCCGCACATCGGGGCGACGTTGCAACAGGGTAGAGGGCAGTCCGATAGGGATATTCTCGGGCATCGTCGCATTGAGGTCAAACTCTCCCCGTTCTACTTTCGACGGATATTCTCCCGACAATACGGCGATTTGGTTCTCTTTCAGCGCTATTTTCTGTTCCAGATTAGGAATGAGAGCCGAGGCGTTGGCCAACTCTACCTGTGCTTGTTGGTAGGCGGTTTCGGAGGTAAGTCCGCCTTCGAATCGTATGCGGGCTTGATTGACACTCTCTTCACGGGTCTTGACCGTTTGCAGCACGATTTCGAGTTCTTGGTCCAGCGCCACCAGTTCGAAATAGGCCGTTGCGGTTTCGGCGATAAGCGTCATTTGCATGGCACGGGCCGCTTCGACCGAGGCCAAATATTCTGCCGCACCTTTCCTTTTTCCCCAGCGCAAACTCCCCCACAGGTCTATTTCCCAACTTAACGAGGCTTTGAGACTGAACTCGGGTTCAATGTCCACATCTTCTCCATAATAGGCGTTTGTCTCGCGATCGGCAAACACTTGGGCTCCGATTGTGGGCCATTGGGAAGCCTTATTTACCCGATACAACTCTTCCATTTGTCGGATATGGGCTTCGGCGGCCCGCATATTCCGGTTATTGTTCAGTGTCTTGCGAATCAACTTACTCAATGTCGAGTCGGAATAGAGTTCCCACCACGACATGTCGGCAAGCGTCAGCGAATCATTTTCACCGGCGATGATCTCGTCGGGTAAATTCAACTCGGGAGCCGGGCAACGCTTCTGTATGGAACAACCGCTCAATAATAAAGCGATTATGAATATATATAGGCTTGCATTTATCGGTTTCATCGCTTCGTCAGTTTAAATTTTAATTTGTACACCCAAACAAAAAGAAGGGGCACAAAAATGATTCCTATCGTGATGGCTACAATCATTCCGAAAAATACTCCGGTACCTATACCTTGACGGCTGGCCGAGCCCGGGCCGCTGGCGAAAACGAGCGGCAGCATACCGAGAATAAAAGCCAACGAGGTCATTACGATGGGGCGGAAACGCAAATGCGCAGCCTTGATGACCGCATTTATCACACTGTTCCCTTTTTCTACTTCGTCTTTGGCAAATTCGACGATTAGAATCGCATTCTTGGCGACCAGTCCGATGAGCATAACCAACCCGATTTGGAAATAGATGTTGTTTTCAAGCCCGCAAATCCAGTTGCCCAGATAGGCGCCGACTCCCGCTATCGGCAGGGAGAGAATGACGGCTATCGGTATGGACCAGCTTTCGTATTGGGCGGCGAGGAAAAGGAATACGAACAGTAGTGCCAGAGCCAATACTAAACCGGTTTGCCCGCTCACATGTTTTTCCTGATAGGACAATCCGCTCCATTCTACGCCGATGTTCTGTGGAAGATGTTTGTCGGCGATCTCTTCGAGTATCGCCATGACTTGTCCCGAACTGTATCCCGGAGCGGCTTCGCCCGATATTGTGGTCGAGTTGAACATGTTGAATCGGCGAATCGTTCCCGGCCCTGTGGTGTACGAAGTAGTACCGAGTGCCGTGACGGGTATCATGGCGTTGTTGCTGCCTTTGACAAAGAAAAGCCCCAAATTATCTTTATGCGCTCTATATGGCGCCTCGGCTTGAATATATACGCGGTAAATGCGGTTGAACATGTTGAAGTCGTTCACGTAAATCGAACCGGTGAATGTCTTCAAGGTCGAGAATATATCGGATATTTTTACGCCCAGCATTTGAGCTTTGTCGCGGTCAACATCGAAATAAAGTTGGGGTATGTCGTTTTGAATGGAAGAAGACAATCCGCTGATTTCTTTCCGTTGGGAGGCATAGTACAGCAATGTGTCTGCCGCCCGCTGCAAATCGGCGTAGCTGGCATCGCTTCGGGCTTCGAGTACCATTTCAAAACCGCCCGAGCTACCTAATCCCGGGATAACAGGAGGGGTACTCAAATAGGTCTTGCTTTCGGGATATTGTTTCAACTCTTCCCGAATCTCCTCCATGATTTCACGCAGGTTTGACGATTTGCGCTCTTCCCACGGTTTGAGAATGACGGTGAGTTGGCTGCGCGATTGGTTGGTCCCGACGCGAGGACTCGATCCGGTTACATTCAGTACATATTCCACGTCTTCGCGCGACGTCAGATAGTTCATTGCCCGATCGGTGACTTCGCGGGTCCGTTCGAGTGTAGCGCCTTCGGGTAATTCCAGTTCTACGGTAAAATATCCTTGGTCTTCTTGGGGCATAAAACTTTGGGGTACAACCTTGTTGAGCAACCATATTGCAATCAAGGAGAGACCGAAAGCGACCAAAATGCGTCGGGGATTTTTCAATCCTTTCCGGATAAGTCGTTCGTAAAGGCGGTTCCCAAAGGCCAGCCACAAGTTTATATAGCGGAATACCTTGTTTTTCTTTTTTCCCGAGGCGGGTCGGAGCAAGAGGGCACACATGGCTGGGCTCAACGTCAATGCGACTACGGTCGATATAAGCACCGAAACGGCAATGGTAATGGTGAATTGGCGGTACAACTGTCCCGTAATTCCTGCCAAAAAACTGACCGGGACAAATACGGCACACAATACCAACGAGGTAGCGATAATGGCACTACCCAATCCTTGCATGGCCTTTTTGGTCGCCTCATACGGACTCAAATGCTCTTCGTTCATGGTACGTTCCACGTTTTCGACCACTACGATAGCGTCGTCCACGACAATACCGATGGCAAGGATAAGTCCCAAAAGAGTCATCATGTTGAGCGAAAAACCGAATGCCAGCATGATCCCGAATGTCCCGATCAACGAAATGGGGACGGCGATGATAGGGATAAGCGTTGCCCGCCAGTTTTGCAACGAAAGGAATACCACCAGTATCACTAATATAAGAGCCTCGATAAGGGTGTGATATACCTCGTTGATAGACTGTGAGATATAAGAGGTCATATCGAACGGGATTTCATAGGTGATACCCTCGGGGAAATTGCGGCTGATCTCTTCCATCTCTTTTTTGACAGCCTCGGCAACCTCCATCGCATTGGCACCCGGGAGCATGTTGATGTTGAGGACGGCGGCGTTGCCCCCGTTGATACCGCTCTCGGTATTATAGGATTGGGCTTCGAGGGAGATACGGGCTACGTCGCGCAATCGTATCAATGAACCGTCGGGGTTGGCTCGGATCACAATCTCTTCAAACTCGCCGACCGAGGAGAGTCGTCCTTGGGCAATGATGGGGGTGGTAATATCGATGTCGGATATAGGTTGTTGTCCCAATACACCCGCTGCCGATTCCCGGTTTTGGTCTTTCAAGGCTTTCTGTAAATCCTCGACAGTCAGGCCGAGATTGGCCAAACGGTCCGGCTGAACCCATATCTGCATGGCATAATAACGTCCGCCGACATTGGATACCCGACCTACGCCTTTGACACGGCGGAGCATATCTACCACGTTGAGGGTCGCATAGTTACTGAGGTATATTTCGTCGAATTTGGGATCGTTGGAGCGCAGTGTGACGGTCATCAACCGGCTCGAAGCCTGTTTCTCGACCGAGATGCCGTTTTGTACCACTTCGGCGGGTAATCGGCCTTCGGCCTCCTTGACCCGGTTTTGTATTTCGACAGCCGCCAAATCGGGGTCGGTCGAAATGTCGAATGTGATGGTGGCCGAGAAGCTACCCGAGTTGCTGTTTGTCGATTCCATGTAGAGCATGCCGGGGGTTCCGTTCAACTCTTGCTCTATGGGGGTGGCGACGGCTTGTGTCACGGTTTGGGCACTTGCTCCCGGATAAGAAGCCGATACTTTGACAACCGGCGGTACGATTTGAGGATATTGGTCTATCGGTAGTAAGACAAGCCCCAATATCCCGACGATAACGATGATTGTCGAAATGACAATTGAAAATATAGGTCTGTCGATAAAGAAGTCCAATTTCATAGTACGTCAGTTTTTGGGTTGGGCTTCTTGTTTTGCTTCTTCCGTCAAAGGGATAACCTTATCGCCATGCGTCAATTTGTGGAATCCTTCTACGACAATGTGTTCGTTCGGGATTAAGCCCCGCTCGACAATTACGTTGTTCCCCACTTCCGGCCCGAGTTCCACCATGCGCCGCTCGGCAATGCTGTCGGCCCTCACTACAAATATGTAGGCTCCGCCTTTCTCAATGGCAATCGCTTTGCTGGGGACGACAACGGCATTTTCTCTCACGTCGAGCAGCAGCTTCACTTTGGTAAACTGTCCCGGCAGCAAGATATGGTCGGGGTTAGGCATTTCGGCTCTTACCGAGAATGTGCCGGTTTGAGGATCGACCTGCGGGTCGGCAAAATCGACAAGGCCCCGTTGAGGATAGACCGAGTTGTCGGGTAGGGTAATCGTAATGTAGGGATCCCATGTGCGGGTTGTATCCTTTTGCCCCAAGTTGACATTCCGGGCTTTGCTTTTCAAATAATCGAGACCGGTCATGCTGAAATCGACACGCACGGTATCGCTCTTCACGACGGTTGCCAACAGGGATTGTCCGCTGGGGCTTACCAAGGTGCCTATATCGACATTGCGCTCCGATATATAACCCGAGATAGGCGAACTTACAATAGTATAACTCAATGCCGTTTCTGCCTGTATCAAGTCGGCTTCGCTCATTTCCACTTCGGCTTTGGCACTTTCGTAGGAGGCTACGGCATTGTCCAAATCGAGTTGGCTGGCAGCATTTTGTTGATACAACGGGCGTATGCGTTCCAAGTCTCTTTCGGCTTTCAACGCCAAGGCCTTATTCTTGTTTAATTGAGCTTTGGCCTTGTTGGCCCGAGCTTGGTATTGTTTGGGGTCGATGATAAAGAGGGGTTGCCCTTTCTTGACATAGGTGCCTTCGTCGAAAAGCATTCTTTCGAGGAAGCCCTCTACACGGGCCCGTATCTCGACAAATTGTTGTGCCCGGATACGCCCTACATATTCTCCGTAAATTTCCATATCGTCGGTCACAACCGATTCGACCTCGACAATCGGCAGGTCGGGCCCCGGGGGAGTGGGTTTTAATAGCCAATACAATCCACCGCCCAATAGAACGACGACTATTCCTATATATATCCATGTCCGGGGAGGTATGTGACTAATTTGTTTGCCGATTTGTATTATGTAACGGCCTATTTTTTTTGCCGCATTTCGAATATCTTCAAAAGAAATTTTTAACATAGACTCAGAATTCTATTTTGAAGTCAATACACAATAATCCTAATATAATAAATATGAGAATGGAATACTTCGCAAAAGTAAGTTTTTTTATTTAAATACCCCCCTTTTTGCTGCTACATATTAAAAAATATTAGAATTAAGGAGCTACGCCTCCGGATAAATATATCGGGTTGCAAACCGATGAAAAGGATACCGAGAGGCGTATTATCTTGTTGAGGCAAATCTTCCTATTTCGCCCGGCCAATTAAATAAAAACGGCTATCTTTCTTATCGTAGGAAAGATAGCCTTAATTTTGTCGGGGTAGCGGGATTCGAACCCACGACCCCCTGCTCCCAAAGCAGGTGCGCTAACCGGACTGCGCTACACCC
>CALUJQ010000006.1 GCA_944320995.1 uncultured Barnesiella sp.
CAACCCATAAGACGTACGGCACTCTACATTGCTGTAAAGCCCGGTGAGCTCTTACCTCACCTTTTCACCCTTACTGCCTGCGCAGCGGTTATTCTCTGTTACGCTACTCTATCCTCACGAATAGCTTCCCGTTAGGAAGTATGGCGCTCTGTGTTGCCCGGACTTTCCTCCCGCACACGGCGAGCGACAGACCGTCCTGCTGTATGACGCAAAGATACGAATAAAAAATGGCAAAGATGTAATTCTGTCAGTAGCTTTTTCCCTTTCGACCATTTTAACAGACAATATAACATACAAAAGTGTCATTTTTTTTCGTTCTATAACTACACAACACGTTAACCCCTGTTAAGGCACTATTCGGCTTATTAAAAGAGCTTAAAAAGAGATTGTAATGATAATAACGGCACAATAAATGTATTAAATTTAACGTCTGAAAAACTTAAATACAACAGAATATTAACATTTAAAATAAATAGATTATGAACTCTTACGGAAAAAAACTGATGGGAATTGCCTTAGTTGCAGCTCTTAGTTCCGGGATTACCATCGGAGCATTCAGCTTGTTAAATAACTCGACCGATTCAGCCTTACACGATCAATCGCTCGAAACCGAATATGCACAACCCACTCGCTTTACCCGAGTGGTAAACCGTCCGGCTGTCGAAACCGATTTTACTGTGGCTGCCGAAAATACGGTCAATGCCGTGGTTAGTATCAAATCGATTTCTACTCCTAAACAGAGTCAATTAGGAGGCTTTAACGACCCCTTCTTCGAATACTTTTTCGGGCAAGGCGGCCGCAATATACAGCCACAACCCCGCACCGGATTGGGCTCTGGGGTAATCATCACTCCCGACGGATATATCGTAACCAACAATCATGTGGTTGAAGGTGCCGACAAACTGGATATTACGCTCAACGACAACCGCACATTCAACGGCCGGGTGATTGGGACCGACCCTTCTACCGACCTTGCCCTCATTAAAATCGATGCCAAAGAATTACCTACTGTCAAATTTGGTGACTCCGACAATTTGAAAGTTGGAGAATGGGTGTTGGCTGTCGGAAATCCATTGGGACTTACTTCGACAGTTACTGCCGGTATCGTAAGTGCAAAAGCCCGCAGCATAAGTGCGTTGAACCCTCGTAGCCAAAAAATGGGTATCGAGGCATTTATCCAAACCGACGCGGCCGTCAACCCCGGTAACAGCGGCGGAGCTCTGGTCAACACCGACGGCGAACTGGTCGGCATCAATACCGCCATTTATTCCGAGACCGGCAGCTATGCAGGCTATTCGTTTGCCATTCCCACGAGTATCGTCAGCAAGGTCATTGCCGATTTGAAGGAATACGGGACGGTACAACGTGCGGTATTGGGCATAGGGTACATGGAAATCAATTCCGATCTGGCCAAAGAAAAGAACCTCGAAGTACAAGAAGGTATTTATGTAGGCGAAGTGTATAACCGCAGCGCAGCCATGGAAGCCGGTATAAAAGAGGGCGATGTCATCACCTCGCTCAATGGCGTAAAAATAAAGAACGGAGCCATGCTCTCCGAACAGTTGAGCAAATATCGTCCCGGCGACAAAATAAAAATCGGGCTGTTGAGAGGCTCCGAATCGAAGACGGTATCGTTGACCTTGAAAAACAGCCAAGGGAATACCGAAATAACCAAAATTGCCGGAATGGATTCATTGGGCGCCGGATTCAAAGAACTGGACGCCAAGAGCCTGCGGGAGATGAACATTCGATATGGCGTACAAATCGTCGGGCTGAAAGACGGCAAGTTCAAAGCCGCAGGCATGAGAGACGGTTTTGTAATCCTCGAAATCAACAATACCCCGATGAAAACGGTGAGCGATTTAGAATCCATGTACGACACCATTGTCAAATCGAATAACTCCCAAAAAGTTATGTTCATTACCGGTGTCTATCCCAATGGAAAAATGATGTATTACGCCGTCGATTTGGCCGACTAAAAAAACAGTTGGATATGGCTTCTCAGCAAAGCCATATCCAACCCTAATTACTTAATTTGCAAATATAATTAAAGGGGAGAAACAGAATCTATCCTAAAATGTTGTAATAGGGTAAATATAACGATTTGAACCATAAATCGAGACATTTATCAAGAGCCGTTCAAAATTAAACATTTTTTACAACTTTATTAACAACAAATATACTATATTTGCATTCCCAAAATCTCAATATTGCAAGATGAGACAATTAAAAATTACAAAATCGATTACGAACAGGGAAAGCGCTTCTCTTGACAAATACCTGCAAGAAATCGGACGCGAGGACTTGATTACGGTAGAAGAGGAAGTAGAGCTTGCCCAACGCATCAAAAAGGGAGACCATGCCGCCTTGGAGAAGTTGACACGGGCCAACCTGCGTTTCGTAGTTTCGGTTGCCAAACAATACCAGAACCAAGGATTGAGCCTTCCCGACTTAATCAACGAAGGCAACTTGGGCCTAATCAAGGCAGCCGAGAAATTCGACGAAACGAGAGGCTTCAAATTCATCTCTTATGCTGTATGGTGGATTCGTCAATCCATTCTTCAAGCCCTTGCCGAGCAATCGCGAATCGTCCGTTTACCGTTGAATCAAGTCGGCTCGCTCAACAAAATCAGCAAAGCCCTTTCTAAATTCGAACAGGAGAACGAACGTCGTCCGTCGCCCGAAGAATTGGCCGAAGAATTGGATATCCCCGTTGATAAAATTTCCGACACTTTGAAAGTCTCGGGAAGGCATATCTCGGTAGATGCTCCTTTCGTAGAAGGCGAAGACAATAGCCTGCTCGACGTATTGGTCAATGACGACTCCCCGATTGCCGACCGTTCGTTAATCAACGAATCGCTCTCGAAAGAGATCGATCGCGCACTTAAACAACTTACTCCCCGCGAAAGCGAAATCATCAAAATGTTTTTCGGGATTGGCTGCCAAGAGATGACCCTCGAAGAAATCGGCGACAAATTCGGATTGACCCGAGAACGTGTGCGCCAGATTAAAGAAAAAGCCATCAGAAGACTCCGTACCGCTTCGAGAAGCAAGTTGTTGAAAACTTATTTGGGATAAACGTATTGGATTGTCCGCCAGCAGGACAGGAAAACCGACCTGCACACAGGGTCGGTTTTTTCGTTTTAAATCTAAGTAAATTGCTTAATCGCAATAAATCATTTATCTTCGCTTTCAAACAAAGCACATAAAGTCATGGTCAAATACTTATACCAAACCTTGTTATTCATTACTTTTTGTCTCCCCGTGCAAAAACTCTCGGCGCAAGAAGCGGCTACGGATTTTGAAAACGGGAACAATCAATATGTCATGCGCGAAAGCAATTTGTCGGATATAGGAACCCAGCGGGCCCTCAAACCTTTTACTTTCGGAGCCGAGGCAGGAGCTTCAATCGATATGTCGGGGAATGACCTTTCCTCTTTCGATATAGACATCTTCGGCGGGTATCGTTCCCATACCATCAAATGTTTCGGTTTAGGAGCAGGACTGCACAACTCGTTCTCCAACAATCGGTACTATCTGCCCATCTATGCGCTATTCCGCAGCAACTTGTTCAGCGACAAATCACTCTTTTTCGTCGATTTTAGAGCCGGTTACTCCATGAACCAAATGCACAAAAAAGAGCATCAAGGCGGGTTCTTCGGTGCAGCGGGATTGGGCATAAATCTATCGGTCAGCAGGAAATTCGGTTCACATATTCTTATCGGATATAACTTCTACCAATTATCGCCTTTTACCGATGAGAAAGGGGTTTATCAAGACATCAATGGCTGTCATTTGGTATCTATCCGGTTGGGAATTAGCTTCTAAAATCCCAAAAGATTATTACAAATAACCGCCTTTTTATCAAAAACAATTACAAATCATCAAGAAAATCGAACAAAATAAAACATTTTATTTTGTCTTTTCAAAATAATGATTACCTTTGCACTGAAAACAAAACCATTTCAATCATGACTATCGAATTGCTAAACAGTCTAATTATTGACCTTCTATCGAATAACACCGACAAGAAGTGAGAAATAGTGTTGAGCAATCTGCAACGTAAAAACGTAAAAAAGATATAGCCTTTCTCACATGAATGTCGAGAAAGGCTTTTTATTAATTATATATACAATTGATTATGTCTGACAGATTATTTATTTTTGATACTACATTAAGAGATGGCGAGCAAGTACCCGGGTGTCAACTCAACACGGTTGAAAAAATACAAGTCGCCAAAGCATTGGAATCACTCGGTGTCGATGTTATAGAAGCAGGATTTCCCGTATCCAGTCCCGGCGACTTCGAATCTGTCGTCGAAATATCCAAAGCCGTAACATGGCCTACGATATGCGCACTCACCCGTGCCGTAGAAAACGATATAAAAGTGGCTGCCGAGGCCCTTCAATATGCCAAACACAAGCGCATACATACCGGTATAGGGACCTCGGACTATCACATTAAATATAAATTCAACTCTACTCGCGAAGAAATTATCGAGAGAGCTGTTGCCGCTGTCAAATACGCCAAGAAATATGTGGAAGACGTGCAATTCTACGCCGAAGACGCCGGCCGCACCGACAACGAATATTTGGCCCGAGTGGTCGAAGCCGTCATAAAAGCCGGAGCCACCGTCATCAATATTCCCGACACCACGGGATACTGTCTCCCCTATGAGTTCGGGCAAAAGATTCTTTACCTGAAAGAACATGTGGCCGGAATAGACAACGTCACGATTGCCACCCACTGCCACAACGACCTCGGAATGGCAACGGCAAACACCATGGCCGGCATACAGAACGGAGCCCGACAAGCCGAAGTCACCATAAACGGCATCGGCGAAAGAGCCGGGAACACGGCTCTCGAAGAAATCGCCATGATTTGTAAATGCCACCATAATCTGGGGATAGAGACCAACATCAATACCCAAAAGATTTACGGAATAAGCCGGTTGGTTTCCAACTTGATGAACATGCCGGTACAACCCAACAAGGCGATCGTAGGCCGCAACGCTTTTGCTCACTCTTCCGGAATCCACCAAGACGGTGTTTTGAAGAATCGGGAAAGTTACGAAATTATCGATCCCAAAGATGTCGGCATCGACGAAAACTCTATCGTATTGACCGCCCGAAGTGGACGGGCAGCTTTGAAACACAGGCTCCACCTGCTGGGTATCGAACTGGAAAAAGAGGCCTTGGACAAAGCCTACGACGCATTCCTCAAACTGGCCGACCGCAAAAAAGACATCAACGACGACGATATACTCATGCTGGTAGGAAAAGAGCGCACCGCCAATGCACGGATCCGGCTCGATTTCCTCCAAGTTACCGCCGGCGTGGGAATCAAGTCGGTCGCCAGTATCGGACTGGATATTGCCGGAGAAAAATTCGAAGCAGCCGCTTCGGGTAATGGACCGGTCGATGCAGCCATAAATGCGATCCGGTGCATCATACACCGCAAAATGATAGTCAACGAATTCCTCATACAGGCGATTACCAAAGGAAGCGACGATGTGGGGAAAGTACACATGACCGTCCTCCACAATGGGAACTCCTACTACGGATTCTCGGCCAATACCGATATTGTAGCCGCATCGGCCGAGGCCTTTATCGACGCAATCAACAAATTTATCATATAACACAGCTCCATGAATACATTATTTGACAAAATATGGGACGCCCATGTGGTCACATCGGTCACCGGTGGTCCCGATCAATTATATATCGACCGGCATTATTGCCACGAAGTGACCAGCCCGCAAGCGTTCAACGAATTGAGGGAGCGGCAGTTGAAAGTCTTCCGACCGGAGAAAACAACTTGTTCGCCCGACCACAATATCCCCACGCTGAATCAAGACAAGCCCATCGCCGACCCGGTATCGCGCAACCAAGTGGAAACGTTGGCCAACAACGCCCGGGAATTCGGACTGACTCACTACGGCTTAGGGCATGAGAAAAACGGAATTATCCACGTCATCGGGCCCGAATATGGATTGACCCAACCCGGAATGACCATCGTCTGCGGCGACAGCCACACCTCCACCCACGGAGCTTTCGGCGCCATCGCCTTCGGGATAGGCACCAGCGAAGTGGCCATGGTACTATCCTCACAATGCATCTTACAACCCAAACCCAAGTCGATGCGCATCAACATCGAGGGACGCTTGTCACCCGGAGTCACTGCCAAGGACATCGCCCTCTACATCATCGCCCAAATGACCACGGGAGGAGCCACCGGATATTTTGTCGAATACGCCGGAGAAGCAATCCGTGCCCTCAGTATGGAAGAACGAATGACCGTGTGCAACCTCAGTATCGAGATGGGAGCCCGCGGCGGACTGATTGCCCCCGACGAAACCACATTCAATTATGTCAAAGGTAGGGAATTTGCACCCAAAGGCAAGGCATGGGATAAAGCCCTCGCCTATTGGAAAACCTTGCACAGCGACCCCGATGCCGTATTTGACCGGGAAGTGACCTTCCAAGCCGCCGACATCGCCCCCCGCATTACCTATGGGACCAATCCCGGAATGGGCATCGCCATCGACGAAGAGATTCCTACCGAAGAAACGATCGATGAAAGCGGGAAAATATCGTTCCGCCGGGCATTGCAATACATGGGTTTCGAAGCAGGAGAAGCGTTGCTCGGGAAGAAAATCGACTATGTATTCTTGGGCAGTTGTACCAACGGCCGCATCGAAGATTTCAGAGCTTTCGCCAGTTTGGTAAAAGGGCACAAAAAAGATAGTCGTGTAACCGCATGGCTGGTCCCGGGATCTCAAGCCGTAGCCCGTCAAATCAAAGCAGAAGGGCTCGACCACATACTGTCGGAAGCCGGGTTCGAGATAAGGCAACCCGGGTGCTCGGCATGCTTGGCCATGAACGAGGATAAAGTCCCCGCGGGGAAATATGCAGTATCGACTTCAAACCGCAATTTCGAAGGCCGGCAAGGCCCCGGAGCCCGCACCATACTCGCAGGCCCATTGGTCGCAGCAGCGGCAGCCATCACCGGCGAAATAACTGATCCCAGAACATTTTTATAATCATATACTGTCATGATCCAAAAAATCGATATTATAACATCTTCGTGTATCCCCCTTCCACAAGAGAATGTAGATACCGACCAAATCATACCGGCCCGTTTCCTGAAAGCCGTTTCCCGTGAAGGATTCGGAGAGAATCTGTTCCGCGACTGGCGTTACGACAAAACAGGACAACCTATCGCCGACTTCGTTCTCAACAACCCTAAATATACGGGGACAATCTTGGTCGCCGGGAAAAACTTCGGAAGCGGATCCAGCCGTGAACATGCAGCTTGGGCAATTGCCGGATACGGATTCCGAGTGGTTGTTTCCAGTTTTTTCGCCGACATTTTCAAAAACAATGCGCTCAACAACGGCGTGTTGCCGGTTGTCGTTTCGGAATCGTTTTTGGCCGACTTATTCAGCCATATCCAATCCGACCCGAAATCGACAGTGACCGTTGACCTGCCAAAACAGACGATCACCGACAACACCAACGGTGCCTCGGAACACTTCGAGATAAACCCCTACAAGAAGAACTGTCTGCTCAACGGATACGACGACATCGACTATCTGCTCAGTAAAAAACAAGAAATAGAAGATTGGGAAGAAAAACATCAATAAACAATCGAGAAGTACTATGGTTGTAGAAATTATGGATACGACCCTGCGGGACGGAGAACAGACTTCGGGGGTTTCGTTTGCCCGGCAAGAAAAGCTGAGTATTGCCCGGCTACTTCTCGAAGATTTGAAAATTCCTCGCATCGAAATCGCCTCGGCCCGAGTATCCTCGGGAGAATATGAAATGGCCAAACAGCTGTGCGAATGGGCCGAAAAACGGGGGCACATCGACAAAATAGAGATATTGGGGTTCCTCGACAAGGGAGCCTCCATCGACTGGATTCGCACTTGTGGCGGAAAAGTAATCAACCTGCTCTGCAAAGGGTCGGAGAAACACTGCACGTTTCAATTGAAAAAGACCATACAGGAACATATCGAGGATATTAAACAAACGGTCCGAAAAGCCAAAGAGGCAGGGCTTAAAGTAAACCTATACCTCGAAGATTGGTCCAACGGGATACAACACTCCCCGCAATATGTCTATCAATTAATGGACGCTCTGAAAAACGAGGCCATCGAAAGATTTATGCTCCCCGATACACTGGGCATTCTGAATCCGCTCCAAACGTTGAAGTTTTGCCGAGCCATGCGCCGGCGTTATCCCCACTTACGATTCGATTTCCACGCCCATAACGACTACGACTTGGCGACAGCCAACACCTTTGCCGCAGCACTCACCGGGATACAAGGTGTCCACTGCACCATAAACGGATTGGGCGAAAGAGCAGGAAACGCACCCCTCACCAGCGTTTTGGCTGTCTTGCACGACCACGTGAAGGCCTCTACCGGAGTGACCGAAAACATGGTCAACAAGGTGAGCCGCATCGTAGAATCCTATTCGGGAGTACGGGTGGCCGCCAACAAACCCATCATCGGGGAATCGGTCTTTACCCAATGCGCGGGAGTCCATGCCGACGGGGACAATAAAAACAATCTTTATTACAACGATTTATTGCCCGAACGATTCGGCAGGAAACGCGAATATGCACTCGGGAAGACCTCGGGGAGAGCCAATATCCGTAAAAACCTCGAAGCGTTGGGGATAGAACTCGACGACGAATCGATCCAACGGGTAACCCAGCGGGTTGTCGAATTGAGCGACAAAAAAGAGATTGTCACACCCGAAGACCTCCCCTACATCATTTCGGACGTATTGAAACACCAGACCATTGCTCAACATGTCAAAGTGATAAATTATACGCTGAATCTCTCCCAAGGGCTGAAACCCGTTGCCATTATCGCCATCGAGATAAACGGGAACGTGTACGAAGGAGCATCTACCGGCGACGGCCAATACGACGCATTCGTAAAAGCCGTTCGCAAAATATACAAGGAGCAACTGGGGCGGACATTCCCTTTGTTGACAAACTATACCGTTAATATCCCGCCCGGCGGACGTACCGATGCGTTAGTTCAAACCGTCATCTCATGGGATTACAACGGGAACGTCTTGAAAACACAAGGCTTGGATGCCGACCAGATGGAAGCCGCTATACAAGCCACCATCAAAATGCTCAATATAATAGAAGATAAAACTACTAATCATACCGAAGAAAACTAAAACAAAAATAATATGGATTTACATATCGCAGTATTACCGGGAGATGGAATAGGCCCGGAAGTAGTAGAACAGGCTTTGAACGTGACAAAAGCCGTTTGTAAAAAATTCGGCCATGCGCTGGAATATCAAGTTGCATTGGTAGGTGCTTGCGCTATCGAAGAGACCGGCTCGCCCTACCCCGACTCTACACACGAATTGTGTATGCGTTCCGATGCGGTTCTGTTTGGAGCCATCGGTTCTCCCAAGTATGACAACAATCCCAATGCGACCGTACGCCCCGAACAGGGCTTGCTCGCTATGCGGAAAAAACTGGGACTATTTGCCAATATCCGCCCGATCACGACATTCCCCGGCTTGATCCATAAATCGCCGCTCCGTCCCGACATCATCGACGGTGCCGACTTCATGTGTATCCGTGAATTGACAGGCGGTCTCTATTTCGGTCGTCCGCAAGGCCGCAGTGAAGATGGAAATGTAGCCTACGATACTTGTGTATATAGCCGTGAAGAGATTACCCGCATCGTCCAACTCGCCTATGAGTACGCTATGAAACGGAATAAAAAAGTGACGATGGTTGACAAAGCGAACATTCTCGCCACTTCGCGTCTTTGGAGAGAAGTCACACAAGAAATTGCCACGGAATACCCCGAGGTGGAAACCGAATTTTTATTTGTCGATAATGCGGCCATGCGCATGATACAATGGCCCAAAAGTTTCGATGTCATCGTTACCGAGAACATGTTTGGCGATATACTCACCGACGAAGGATCGGTCATTACCGGCTCACTGGGCATGCTGCCATCGGCATCGATAGGAATACACACTTCGGTCTTCGAACCTATACACGGCTCCTATCCCCAAGCTGCCGGAAAAAATATTGCCAATCCTTTGGCGACCATATTGTCGGCGGCCATGATGTTTGAATATGCATTCGGGCTGAAAGAGGAAGCCCGATTAATCCAAACAGCTGTTTCGGAATCGATGAATGCCGGTATCGTTACCGAGGATATTGCCGGTTCAGAAGGCAAAGCCTACCATACCGACGAAGTGGGGAAATGGATTGTCGATTGGATTAAGAAACATTGATTCGCCTTTAATCAGAAAAAAACGGGTGGCAACGATTGCCACCCGTTTTTTTGATACTGTTTCAGCATTTTTATTGAGCCGTTCCGGCAAAGACGACGATACGGTTCCAATTATTGTTTTTTGGATACAATTGGGAATCACTGCCATTAGCGACAATCTGGATACGGTTCTTGTCGATATTATAAGTTCCGATCAACAGATTGGCCACAGCCTCGGCCCGACGTTGGCTCAACTCTTTGTTGTATTCGGGAGTCCCCGTCTCTTTATCGGCATATCCGATAACCGAAATATTGCAAGAAGGGTTGCTCTTCAACCATTGTGCAATGTTATATACATTTACCATCTCTTCGT
The DNA here is from genome assembly GCA_944320995.1 of uncultured Barnesiella sp. Taxonomy (GTDB): domain Bacteria; phylum Bacteroidota; class Bacteroidia; order Bacteroidales; family Barnesiellaceae; genus Barnesiella. The sequence continues at coordinate 10,641 of CALUJQ010000006.1, forward strand.
TCGAAACGACTGCACTATTAATCGTGAAGCGAACTACCCCCGTCAACTCTTGGTTGCAACCGGCTGGCTCTACCACAGTCACCTCCTCGACAACAGGCTCGGGACAAGGAGGGCACTCTACGACTCTCGACTCGCAGGCTTTCAATTGACCTCTCAACACATTGACTCTGTTGTTCAATTCATTGATAACCATTCTATCGGCATAAGCATCATAGGCTTTGAAACGATCTTTTCCAAATTTGATGGTGAAACCTCCGATTGCCGATACGACACTCTCAACCTCTACACCTTCGACGATGCCATTGAAGTGGTCGCCAATCAAGTTTCCCCGACCTTCCAAGAAGAAATCGACATAATGTGACAGTCTGAAGTTCAATTTAATACCGGCTGTTATCGGGAAAGCATACGTCTTATTATCGTAGGGTGTATTGTGGAACGAATAGATACCACCGGCACCGGCAAAAGGAATGATCGAAAATACACGATCCTCATTATAACCGGCAAACGTGTTGAACATATTCCACATAAGGTCGCCGTAAACAGCCGCATACCGCATGTGAGTCATCACCCCATCGGCCATGGGCCAGTTGGTATGTAGAGCCCCGCCCATTGCCGACAAGCGAAATCCCAAATAAGGGCTAATCCATTTGCCAATGGCAAAATCCATGGCCAACGTATAGTGTTGATCGCCTACATGCTCGGTGAAAAAAGTTTGAGCACCCGAACCTACCGAAATAAACCAGTTGTTCTTATGACTGTCGGAATAATACCGGGGCTTACCGGGAAGAACCTCGGTTACCGAGACATCTTCTTCGACAATAATCGCCTGAGCTTTTGCCGATTCGGTGTAGCAGAAAAGCGACGTTGTAGCCAAAGCTACCGCTAAATAAACGAATTTTGTTCTCATTTTAATTGGTTTTAGTTATACAATTTTCAAATTACTGTTCAAAAAATCGGGAGACTGGACAAAAGCCATTATCCGTTTTTGCTATTTAGAACAACCGGATAAAAGAATGTGTTCACCGAGTAGCGAAAAAAGAATAGGAATTTTCCATATTATTTAGGGTATGTAAGGCTTTTATAAAAAATGAAAAGAGACTACCCCGGTTAGTAATAAATTACTAAATTTGCACAATACTCGATGAATATCATTCTTTTATAAGTTTAATGACAGAGAGCCTATTTTATGAAACGAAATAAAAGGAATACCGATTTTTTTTCTAAAAAACGGTCGAAATATAAACTTACATTTTTCAACGAAAGTTCATTGGAAGATGTGTGGACTATCTGTTTTTCTCGGTTCGGAGCCATAATGACCGCCATACTCCTCGTCGCATTCATTGTCATCGCCATACTCTCGATTATCGTAGGAACCCCGGTCAAGAACCTGCTCCCCGGCTATCTCAAAACAGACGAGCGCATCGAAATGGTCGACAAGATTCTTCAAGTCGACTCGTTGGCGGCAGAAGTTCAACGCCGAGATGCCTACATCAAGAATCTTTCGGCCATACTCACCGGAGAAATTAAAATAGATTCCATCGGACAACAGGCCGACAGCCTGCTCGCCACACGTCGCGATACTCTCCTGCCCGAATCTAAACTGGCCGCAGACTATGTCAAACAATACGAAGAGGAAGAAAAATATAACTTGAATGTTTTCACCCCTACGACTCCTATCGACGGAAAACTATTCTATCCTCCACTAAAAGGTAAAATCGTAAGGAAATACGATCCCAAGGAAGGACATTTCGGCGTCGATATACAATGCCCTCGCAACACCTCCGTCTCGGCCGTCCTCGACGGGACAATCGTTTCGGCAGGATATACCCTTGCCTACGGCTACGTCATTGCCATACAACACAACAACAACTATCTCTCTATCTATAAATACAACTCGGGACTGCTTAAAAATATCGGCGACAAAGTATTGGGTGGCGAAAAAATAGCCGTGACAGGTTGGGAAGAGGGGAAATCTTCCAAACAATCTTGCACAGCCGAATTTCAATTATGGCACATGGGACAATCGTTAGATCCCGAAAAATATATCACTTTCTAATCCCGATTCATAGATGATACGCATTATTTTATACCTTTGCACAATCTAAACCGAGGATTTGACATTTGAATAAACCGAATGAAAAAGCAATTAGCAATATTAGGCTCCACCGGCTCAATAGGCACTCAAACATTAGAGGTCGTCGCCGAATATCCCGACCTATTCGAAGCATATACATTGACCGCCAATAATAACGTCGAACTGCTGATAGAGCAAGCCAAACGTTTCAACCCCGACTCGGTCGTAATCGCAAACGAAGCGCATTATAACCGGTTGAAAGAGGCCCTGTCCGACCTTCCCATAAAAGTATATGCCGGAGAAAACGCTATCGCCGAAATCGTAGAGGCGGCCCCAATCGATATTGTCGTGACCGCCATGGTCGGATATGCCGGATTGAAACCTACCATACGAGCAATCGAAGCCCATAAAACAATCGCCTTGGCCAACAAAGAGACTTTGGTAGTAGCCGGTGACCTCATCAAACAACTCGCCCTCGAATATCATACCCCCATTATTCCGGTCGATTCGGAACACTCGGCCATTTTCCAATGTTTGGTAGGCGAGTGGGACAATCCCATAGAAAAAATTATCTTGACTGCCTCGGGAGGACCTTTTAGAAAACTGACTGCCGAAGAGATGAAACACGTCACCAAAAACGATGCATTGAAACACCCCAAATGGAATATGGGGCACAAAATTACCATCGACTCGGCTACGCTTATGAACAAAGGGTTTGAAATGATCGAAGCCAAATGGCTGTTCGACGTGGCTCCCGAAAACATCGAGATTGCCGTACACCCGCAATCGATCGTCCACTCGATGGTACAGTTTAGCGACGGGACTATCAAAGCACAACTGGGCGCCCAAGACATGAAGCTCCCCATTCGATATGCGCTCTCCTATCCGGCCCGATTGGAGAGCGCATCATCAAAACTGACCCTCGAACAGTACGCCGAACTCACCTTCGAGCGTCCCGATTTCGAACGGTTTCCCCTACTCCGATATGCATTTGATGCTGTGGCCGAAGGTGGAAATATGCCCTGCATCATGAACGCGGCCAACGAAATCGCCGTTGCCGCTTTCCTCGACGATGCGATCTCCTATCCCCAAATAGCCCGCATCGTCCTTGAAACAATGTCGCATATCGAGTTTATCAAATCTCCCCGATACGAAGACTACGTACACACCAATAAAATAGCGCGCGAACATGCCGCGACCCTCGTTAAATCCATACATTAAACTCTATAACATTCAATGGAAACATTCCTTATAAAAACCGTACAGCTGCTGTTAAGCCTCTCTATACTGGTTATCGTCCACGAATTTGGCCATTTCATATTTGCCCGGATGTTCAAAGTTCGTGTCGAAAAATTCTATCTTTTTTTCGACCCATGGTTTTCCCTGTTCAAGTTCAAGCCTAAAAACAGCCATACCGAGTACGGTATCGGATGGCTCCCGTTCGGCGGATATGTAAAAATAGCGGGTATGATCGACGAGTCGATGGACCGCGAGCAAATGCAACAGCCCCCCAAACCGTGGGAATTCCGGTCGAAACCGGCATGGCAACGGCTACTCATCATGGTGGCTGGTGTAGTATTCAACTTCATACTGGCTATTTTCATCTATTCGATGATTGCCTATACATGGGGTACTTCCTATATCCCTTTCAAAAATGCCTATGCAGGTATGGAGTATTGCCAGTCGGCCAAAGAAATCGGGTTCCAAGACGGTGATATACCCCTCTCGGCCGATGGCATCGAGCTCGAATTCATGTCGAGCGAGACACTGCAAAAAATCGCAGAAGCCAAAGAAGTTTCCGTATTGCGCGATAACGATACCTTGGCGATTGCCATTCCCGAAAATTTCATGTTACGTCTTATCGACAAGGAAGAACTGTTTGCCATGTATCGCATTCCCCCGGTCGTGTATGAGGTCGCCGACAACATGGGAGCCCAGCGGGCCGGATTGCAAAAAGGCGACCGCATAGAGGCAATCGACAGCATAAAAACACCGGCTCTGAGCGAAATGCAAAAACTGTTGGCTACCAAACCCAATACGGCCGTCACCGTTGACTTTCTGCGGGCCGGAGAATTAAAAACTACCACCGTCATGACCGACTCTGCGGGGAACTTGGGTATCCTCGTGGCTCCTTTGTCCGAAAGCTATGTGACCGTCACCGAGCATTACGGATTTTGGGAGTCATTCCCCAAAGGCATAGAATTGGGGGTGAGCAAACTAACAAGCTATGTAAACAGCATGAAATATGTCTTCACCAAAGAAGGCGCACAAAGTTTAGGAGGATTCGGAGCAATCGGCAGTATTTTCCCGGATACGTGGAATTGGGAAGCCTTTTGGAGTATGACCGCATTTCTCTCGGTCATCTTGGCCTTCATGAATATTCTACCCATTCCGGCCCTCGACGGCGGACACGTACTGTTTCTGCTGTACGAAGTCATCACAAGGCGCAAACCCAATGACAAATTCATGGAATATGCCCAAATCGCCGGCATGATGTTCCTGCTCTTGCTGCTGATTTATGCCAATGGTAACGATATATTCCGCTTTTTCTTCAAATAACAGATTATGAGCTATACTAAAATAACACTGAAACCGGGTAAGGAAGATTCGTTCCACCGATTCCACCCGTGGGTATTTTCGGGGGCAATATACCGTTTTGAAAACCAACCGGAAGAGGGTGATATTGTCGAAGTAACAGACCACCAAGGCAACTTTATCGGTGTCGGGCAATACCAAATCGGCAGTATTGCCGTACGCATACTCTCGTTCAAGCCCGAAGAGATAAACGAAGATTTCTATACCCGGCGACTGCAAGAGGCATACAAGGTGAGAATGAGCCTTGGACTTCTCAGCAAAGATTATAACAATACCTGCCGGTTGGTCCACGGCGAAGGTGACAACCTGCCGGGACTCATTATCGACCTGTATGACCGCACGGCCGTCATGCAAGCCCACACGCCCGGCATGCACTTCGCCCGGCATCAAATAGCCCATGCCTTGAAAATCGTTTTGGGCGACACCATCGACAATATCTACTACAAATCGGAAACGACCCTTCCCTACAAGGCACAACTGGACGCCGAGAACGAATACCTGTTGGGCGGCGATGCTCCAAACATTGCCATGGAAAACGGATTGAAATTTTATGTCGATTGGGTACGCGGGCAGAAAACGGGCTTTTTTGTTGACCAACGGGAAAATCGGGCCCTGCTTGAACGCTACGCCAACGGCCGCTCGGTCTTGAACATGTTTTGTTATACAGGAGGATTCTCGTTTTATGCCATGCGGGGCAATGCCAAACTAGTCCACTCGGTTGACAGTTCGTCGAAAGCCATCGATCTAACTTGTAAAAACGTGGAGTTGAACTTCCCCGGCGACAATCGCCACCAAGCCTTTGCCGAAGACGCGTTCAAGTACCTCGACACCATGGGAGACCAATATGACCTGATTATTCTCGATCCCCCAGCCTTTGCCAAACATAAAAAGGTGCTGAACAATGCCTTGCAGGGTTATCGCAAATTGAACGCCAAGGCATTCGAAAAAATTCGTCCGGGCGGTATACTGTTTACCTTCTCCTGTTCACAAGTGGTAAGCAAAGAAAATTTCAGGTTGGCCATATTCAGTGCTGCGGCACAATCGGGTCGCAATGTACGCATTCTGCACCAACTCACCCAACCGGCCGACCACCCGGTCAACATTTATCACCCCGAAGGCGAATATTTGAAGGGTCTGGTACTCTATGTCGAATGAACTAAATTTCAAAAATCACATTATATGAAAAAAATCGTTTGTACAATGGCTTCATTGCTTATTTTGGCCTCTTGTGCTACAAAACAAGAAAAAGACGGCTTCAACTACACGGTAGAGTCGTTTGCCGACCTTGAAATCCTGCGCTACAAAGTTCCCGGATTTGAGGAACTGTCGCTGAAACAGAAAGAGATGATCTACTACCTGTCGGAAGCTGCCGCTTATGGCCGCGACATTCTGTACGATCAAAACGGGAAATGGAATTTGGCTATCCGCCGCACGCTCGAAGCAATCTATCAAGACTATGCCGGCGATCGGGAAAGCAATGATTTCAAGAACTTCGAAGTCTATTTGAAACGGCTATGGTTCTCAAACGGTATCCATCACCACTACGGTTGTGACAAATTCGTCCCCGAATTCTCACAAGAATTTTTTATCGAAGCCGTCAAGTCGCTCGACCCTCAAAAACTCCCGTTGACCGAAGGGGCCAGTGTAGATGACTTGCTCAACACGTTGGTTCCCGTTATCTTCGACCCCACAGTAATGCCCAAACGGGTAAACCAAGCTGCCGGTGAGGACCTTATCGTTACTTCGGCCTGCAACTATTACGACGGTGTGACTCAGGCCGAAGCCGAGGCTTTCTATAACAAAATGAAAGACCCCAAAGACGAAACACCCATCTCCTACGGGTTGAACAGCCGCCTTGTAAAACGCGACGGCAAGATCATGGAAGAGACCTATAAAGTGGGCGGACTCTACTCCGAAGCTATCGAGAAAATCGTTTATTGGCTCGACAAAGCAGCCGGAGTGGCCGAGAACGAACAACAAAAAGCCGTAATCGAAAAACTTATCGAATACTACCAAACTGGCGATTTGAAACTCTTTGACGAATACGCTATCTTGTGGGTAAAAGACCTCGATTCGCAAATCGACTTCGTCAACGGGTTTACCGAGACCTATGGCGACCCGCTGGGTATGAAAGCCAGCTGGGAGTCGATCGTAAACTTCAAAAACCTCGAAGCCTCGGAACGAACCCACATCATCAGCGACAATGCTCAATGGTTCGAAGATAACTCTCCGGTTGATTCCCGCTTCAAGAAAGAAGAGGTAAAAGGTGTATCGGCCAAAGTGATTACCGCGGCCATGCTCGCCGGCGACTGTTACCCCTCGACCCCGATCGGCATCAATCTACCCAATGCCAACTGGATTCGCCACATACACGGCTCCAAATCGGTAACTATCGAAAACATTACCGAGGCTTATGAAAAAGCGGCACAAGGCAATGGTTTCAACGACGAGTTCGTATGGAGCGACACCGAGCGGAACCTCTTGAATGAATACTTGTTCCAAGCCGACAACCTGCACACCGACCTGCACGAATGTCTGGGCCACGGTTCCGGCAAGCTGCTCCCCGGCGTAGATCCCGACGCCCTGAAAGCATACAGCTCGACATTGGAAGAGGCTCGTGCCGACCTGTTCGCCCTCTACTACATGGCCGATCCCAAAATCTTGGAATTGGGGCTCCTCCCCTCGAAAGACGCCTATAAATCGGCCTATTACAAATATATGATGAACGGGCTGATGACTCAACTCACCCGCATCGAACCGGGTAAAAACATCGAGGAATCACACATGCGCAATCGTCAATTGATCGCTCGCTGGGCCTACGAACACGGCAAGGCCGACAACGTCGTCGAATTTGCCAAACGCGACGGGAAAACCTATGTCGTTGTCAATGACTACGAAAAATTGCGAAACCTTTTCGGTCAACTGTTGGCCGAGGTTCAACGCATCAAATCGGAAGGCGACTACGAAAGCGGTAAAAATCTGGTCGAAGAGTATGGCGTAATCGTCGATCAAGACTTGCACAAAGAGGTGTTGGCCCGTTACGAGAATCTCCATATCGCACCCTACAAAGGATTTGTCAATCCGGTATATACACTTGTAACCGATGCCAATGGCAACATCACCGATGTACAAATCTCTTACAACGAAGGTTATGCCGAACAAATGTTGAGATACTCCAAAGATTATTCTCCCCTGCCCATCTGCACACCTATACCGGTAAGTAAATAACAATTACCGATACATACATCTCGGCCCGGCCATTGAAACAAGCCGGGCCGTTTTTTTTTTACATCATCGGTTTTACCCGCTAACTTTTATTCGTATCTTGCGCAAAAATTAAAAATAGACATGCAACAAAGAATCAAAGAGATAAAACTCAAATTCAGGCAAGCGATGAATGGTGTCGTATCTCACCACATGAGAGAACAAGGTGCCCATTATAAAATAAACTTCGGCTTGACCCTACCGCTCCTGCGAAGAATAGCCCGCGAAACCCCTGCCGATGCACAACTGGCTTCAGCACTGTGGAACGACACGGCCGTGAGAGAATCGATGATGCTCGCCCCTATGGTCTATCCCGTCGAGGAATTTGGCGAAACGGACGCCAACCAATGGATAAGCGAAATGCCCAATACCGAAGTGGCCGACATCTGCTGCAAATACCTGTTCGCCCAACTCCCGTTTGCGGCAGAAAAGGCACTGACGTGGAGTCAGTCTGGCCCAATACTGCAACAATATACCGGACTTCAACTGGCCTCGGCCCGACTTATCGCCCACCCCGGTGAAGATGAAATCACCATTTTCAAATCAATCGCCGAAGTGGCCATACCCACAGTATTCGACCCCCATCACAATCTGGCATTCGCCGCCATCACGTTTTTGAAACAGGCCGTACATAATGACACCCTCTCGGAACACATTCTGCCTTTGTTGAAAGACCTTTCAAATGAAAACGACCGATACATCGACCTACTCGATGAACTAAACCAAGAGCGGGATTTATTCAAAGAATTATCGGTCGACGATTCCCGCTGAATTTGTTTTGCTTGTAATACAAAAATCGCTAAATTTGTAACATAGGTTTTTGACCATGCCAGAAGAGAAGTCGAAAGAAACTGTAAAACAGTTGTTTATCCAATTTTTAGAAGCTCGGAAATTACGCAAAACTCCCGAGCGTTTCGCCATATTGGAAAAAATATACTCCACGACTCAACACTTCGACGTGGAAACCTTGTACGAAGCCATGATTCAAAACGGATATAGAGTGAGCAAAGCCACCGTTTACAATACGATAGACCTATTGCTCGAAGCCAATTTGGTGCGCAAACACCAATTCGGCGGAAATCTGGCCCAGTACGAACGGGTGTATAACACCAACCACCACCACCTCATCTGTGTAAAATGCGGGAAAGTGCGCGAAGTAAAAGACTTGGATTTAATGGAGACGCTAAATACCCGCAAATTCAACAAATTCAATACGTTGTATTACACCCTGTATGTGTACGGCATTTGCAGCCGATGCAACAATAAAAACAAAAAAGGACAAACTAAACCCGAGAATAAATAAACCGAGTCAAACGTTACATAACATTCAAATTATGAAAGTCGATGTTCTCTTAGGACTGCAATGGGGCGACGAAGGCAAAGGAAAAGTCGTTGATGTATTAACCCCCAATTATGATATTATCACTCGTTTCCAAGGGGGCCCCAATGCGGGACACACCTTGGAATTTAAAGGAGAGAAATATGTATTACGCTCCATTCCGTCGGGCATTTTCCAAGGAGGGAAAATAAATATCATCGGGAATGGCGTTGTGTTGGACCCCGTTTTATTCAAAGAAGAAGCCGAAAGTTTGGCGGCAAGCGGACACGACCTCACACAATGTCTCTACATCTCGAAAAAAGCTCACCTCATTTTGCCCACCCACCGCATTCTCGATGCGGCATACGAAGCGGCAAAAGGCAGTTCAAAGATAGGGACTACCGGTAAAGGCATCGGTCCCACCTACTCCGACAAGATCAGCCGGAACGGGGTTCGTGTAGGCGACATATTTCTCAACTTCAAGGAGATATATGCAACCGCAAAAGCGAAACACGAAAACATACTACGCTCGCTCAACTACGAATATAACATCGATGAACTGGAAGCCAAATGGTTCGAAGCCATCGAATATTTGAAGAAATTCCGGATTATCGACAGCGAACATGTCATCAATAACTACCTCAAAGAGGGAAAATCGATTCTCGCCGAAGGAGCCCAAGGCACCATGCTCGATGTCGACTTCGGGTCTTATCCATTTGTCACCTCCTCAAATACCATCTGTGCCGGAGCATGTACCGGTTTAGGAATCGCCCCCAGCAAGATAGGTGAAGTCTATGGTATCTTCAAAGCCTATTGCACACGTGTAGGCAGCGGACCATTCCCCACAGAACTATTCGACGAGACAGGAAAAACCATACGGGCTATCGGTCACGAATACGGCGCGGTTACCGGTCGGGAACGTCGTTGCGGCTGGATAGATTTAGTGGCATTGAAATATGCGATCATGATAGACGGCGTGACAAAACTGATCATGATGAAAAGCGATGTCCTCGATTCGTTCGAGACCATCAAAGCATGCGTCGCTTACCGGATAAACGGAGAAGAAGTCACCGAATTCCCCTATTCTATCGAAGAAAATATCGAACCGGTTTATGTAGAACTGCCGGGCTGGAAAACCGATATGACCAAGATTCACAGCGAAAAAGAGTTCCCCAAAGAATTCAACGACTATATCGCATTCTTGGAAAAAGAGCTGCAAGTTCCTATCCAAATCGTATCGGTAGGTCCCGATCGCGAACAAACGATTATCCTTTCCAATAAATAACCTAAAATTTATTACTATGGCAAAAATTAAACCATTCAAAGGGATACGTCCCCCGAAAAATCTTGTTGAACAAGTGGCGTCGCGTCCCTACGATGTATTGAACTCCGAAGAAGCTCGTCAAGAAGCAGAAGGCAACGAGAAATCGCTTTACCACATTATCAAACCCGAAATCGATTTTGCGCCCGGGACCGACGAGCATAGCCCCGAAGTTTATCACAAGGCTGTCGAGAACTTCAACATGTTCCAAGAAAAAGGTTGGTTGGTACAAGACAACAAAGAACATTATTATATCTACGCCCAAACCATGAACGGGCATACCCAATACGGACTGGTCGTAGGTGCAAATGTCGAAGACTACATGTCGGGTGTTATTAAAAAACACGAATTGACACGTCGTGACAAAGAAGAAGACCGCATGAAACATGTCCGTATCAACAATGCCAATATCGAACCTGTATTCTTTGCCTATCCCGATAACGCCGAACTCGATGCGATCATTCAAAAAGAGACAGCCGTTGCTCCCGAATATGATTTTGTCGCACCCGATGGTTTCGGGCATCACTTTTGGGTAATCAACGACGAGAAAACGATTGCCCGAATCACCGAGATTTTTGCTCAAATCCCCAGCCTATACATTGCCGACGGGCATCACCGCACGGCAGCCGCCGCATTGGTCGGGAACGAGAAGGCCCAACAAAATGCCAATCACCGCGGAGACGAGGAATACAACTATTTCTTAGCCGTATGTTTTCCCGCCTCACAACTCAAAATCATCGACTATAACCGGGTTGTCAAGGATTTGAACGGATTGACTCCGGCCCAATTTATCGAAAAACTAACCGAGAATTTCATCGTCGAGGAGAAAGGCTCGCAAATATACAAGCCGGAGAAACTGCACAACTTCTCACTCTATATCGACGGGAAATGGTATTCATTAACCGCCAAGGAAGGAACCTACGACGACAATGACCCTATCGGGGTACTCGACGTAACCATATCTTCCGATTTGATTCTCAGAGATATTTTGGGAATCATCGACTTGCGTTCCGACAAACGTATTGATTTCGTAGGTGGCATACGCGGCCTCGAAGAGTTGAAACGCCGGGTAGATAGCGGAGAAATGAAAATGGCCTTGGCCCTCTACCCCGTATCGATGAAGCAATTGATGGATATTGCCGATACAGGCAATATCATGCCTCCCAAAACCACGTGGTTCGAACCTAAACTGAGGTCGGGACTCATCATTCACAAACTGGATTGAGAATAGAACCAAACACCCCGTATATATAGCGGTTCTTTGGGATAATATTATTTAACAAAGAACTGCTATATTATTTTTTATCCCATGCAGCAAAAAAGGCCTTGATTGCATCTATTATTAGGTAGATGTAATTCAGGCCGAGCAAAATCGGTATGAATGAAAAAAAGCTGATAGAAGCCTGTAAAAACAACGACGCCTCAGCGCAAAAGTTACTTTATGAGACTTTTGCGCGTAAAATGATGTCGGTATGTCTGCGATATGCCGATAGCCGCGAGATGGCAGAGGATTTTTTACAAGAAGGGTTCATCAAAGTTTTTTCTTCCATACAGAGTTACAACTACGAGGGTTCTTTCGAAGGTTGGATGCGACGGGTTTTTGTGAACACGGCATTGGAATCGCTACGTAAAAACGACCTGTTACGAAACGGGATCGGTTTAGACTCCTTAGATCCGCAACAAGAGGCGGATTACTCGGCTGTGGATAAAATCTCGGCCGACGAGCTCATGGAACTTATCGCACAATTACCATCGGGATTTCGAACGGTTTTCAATATGTTTGCAGTCGAAGGATATTCGCACAAAGAAATAGCCCAAGCGTTGAACATCACCGAAAGCACATCGAGATCGCAATATACCCGAGCTAAAAAGTTGCTTCAAAAGTGGATCAACGAATTGGAATAAATAATTAAGAGATAGGAATAAATGATCGACGATCAGAAATTTGAAAAAGCAATACGCGCAAAGCTGGAATCGCATGAATCTCCCGTAAGAGATGACATGTGGGCCGCTATTGAAGCAAAATTGCCTCAAAGTACCGTTACGAAAAAGGTAGCGCTGTATCGTCGCATCTTATGGTACTCGGCCGCAGCCGTTGCGGCAGGTGTCGTTGCGACCATCATCTTGTGGCCGTCGCCCGAACAAGTAATGCAATCACCTCTCGTAACCGACGAAACTGTCGAGGTTAAAACCACACAACCCGAAAGCGTGCAGCCCCATGAGTGGATAACCGCCGCAGAAAAAACACCTCGGAAAGAACAACTGTCGATTTCGCCCACAGAAGAAATGAGGGAACCGATTGCACAAGTGCAATCGGAACCAGTAGCTGCCGTCGCAACACCCTCGGTCGAAAAAACGACCGAAAATGACCAGCTCGACAATCCAACACAAGCGTCCCAAGAGACCGAGGCTTATCGACGGGAAATGGAGGCCTTCGAAAAAGCCGGCAAAGAATTGAAAGAGGCAAAGTGGACAGATGAGACTCCCATAAAAAAGAGACAAGGGAACAATGGAATAAGAGTGGGACTCATGGCCTCAAACTCGACATCGGGGAACAGCAAAAACTCGGCGACAGCCGTACGCACGAAAAACCCGTTATTAATGTCGCGTCGTGATCCGGTTTATAAATTTGACCACAGCATACCTCTTTCGGTGGGACTCACCGCCTCGAAAGGTTTTGCCAAGAACTGGGAAATCGAATCGGGAGTTGTATATACCTATCTATACTCCAAATACCGTTCGACCAATGGAAACGGTAGCCAAGAGTTGCATTATTTGGGAGTCCCCATCGACATTATTTACCGATTTGCTCGCATTAAACGAGCCTCATTCTATGCCGCTGTCGGAGGACAAGCCGACTTTTACCTTACCGGGCGACAGAAAGACGAAGGTTATGATGAAGGAATTTCGGGCTCGGGATACAAAAAACTCGAACACGAGAACGTCCAATTCTCCGTACATGCCAACGTAGGAGCTGCACTCACGCTATACAAGCAACTCGAACTCTATTTAGAGCCTCACGTTGCATACTATATCGAAAACAATTCGAGCATTCACAATATATGGAAAGACAAACCATTTAATTTCGGATTGACTTTGGGTTTAAGAACAGGATTTTAATAACTAATCATTCACACATTAGAAACGAACAACAATGAAAGTACTGAAATTTGTATCTGTTTTATGTTTATTTTGCGGCATGTTATCATTATCGAGCTGTTTAGGTGACGGCGGAAATACATTATCGGTATATTCCACCGGCAGCATCTTCAAAACAGAAACAGGAACCTCCTATATGTATATCGACCGTGCAGGCATATCGGTGACCAGCGCAGAACTACAAAGCGAAGATTTTTCAGAGGGCGACAGATTATTGGCATCGACAACTGTCGATTTTGACAATCAAGGGACACAATTAGCAAGCTATATATACAATGCCACAATCTCGGGAATACACCAATTCGATTGTGTCGATTGCATATCAGACCCATCGGTATCGACATTCGTGAGCGACACACTGCCTACGCTATACACGATAGAACCGTTTATCAACTACCGCATAGACGATACGATACTGACATTTGCATATATCAAATACGACGTGGAAAGCGGTGAAGACGGCTCGTTAAAACTCGTCCAACCAAAAGCCTACAATGCGGAAGCGAAAACAGACACGCTCTACCTCGTTTATGACAAGAAAAATGCTAAAAATTCTAAGACCTCGGACTATATATCATTCAAATTGCCTCAATATCCGCTCGATACCGATATAAATGTTGTCATCAGATACCATGCCGAGACTTCCAATATCACGACTTTGAGCGGAGACGAAACCAGCAAATATTTCTCGTTTACTTATAATCGTCCAGAATCTTTGAACTAAATAACGAACCAACAAAGGAACTTTTATTTTTGATGTTTATAATTTCAGACGGGGGGTGTCCGTGAGGATACCTCTTTTTTTATGCTCCACTCCTATCGAACTCCACTTGCAAAAACAGCAAAATAATATTACCTTTGCCAAAAAATAATACTTATTCAAGAAAAAGCGATGAAAAGAGTTTGTACATCAATCAACTTCATTCTTTGGGCAATAGCCGCCACCTTCGCAGCAACCCTCCCCCTGCAAGGCGAGTTCATAAGTCCTTCTCACCAATATATTCAATACATAGGTCGCGTAAATTTCAAAAATCCGGAGGCTCCCAGTTTCAATTACCCCGGGGTACAGATACAAGCGGTATTCGAAGGCACGTCCCTGAAAATGTATGCCAAACCCATGAGCGGATATTTCATGGTAACAATCGACAATACGACACCTTTCAAAGTGTCGTTCAACTCGCCGACCGATTCGATCGTCACACTGGCTGCGGCATTGAGCGATACGACGCATACCGTAAATATCATGAACGTTATCGAAGCGTTTCACCGTCAACCCGAATTCAAGGGATTCCTGCTCGATAAAGGGAAAACATTGGTCGCTCCGCCTGCCATGCCACAACGCAAAATTGAATTTATCGGAAACTCCATTACCTGCGGTTACGGAATAGAGAGCATCGATTCCGCCGACCCTTTTACCGAAGAGACCGAAAACCACTATTACACCTATGCGGCCATTACGGCTCGCAACCTCAATGCTCAACACTATGCCATAGCTCGCAGCGGAATAGGCATTTACCGTAATTTCAACGGGCCAAGCGAAGGAAGTCGCGATTGTATGCCGGCCATGTATAACCAAACTTTATTCAACGATTCTACTGAAATTTGGGATTTCTCCCGATATACCCCCGACGTAGTTTGTATCAACCTCGGCACAAACGACACCAGTACTCCGGGATATGACGTTGACCGATTGTACAACGCTTACGCCAACTTTCTCAAAACCATACGTCATAACTATCCTCAAGCTAAAATCGTATTGCTTACCGGCAGTATGCTCAACGGAGAATCGCTCTCGGTAGTCAAGAAAACGCTCGACAAACTTACTGAGGCTCTGCACAAAGCGGGCGACCGAGAAGTATATCGGTTCGACATGACTCCTCAAACCGGCGATTTAGGATATGGCGCAAGTTGGCATCCCAGCCTATTGCAACAACAGCGTATGGCCGACGAATTGACCCCCTACCTGCGAAACCTCATGGGTTGGGATTAATCTCCGCAAAAGATAAACAACAATAAAAAGGGAATGCCCCGAAGAGAAAAATTCTTCGGGGCATTCCCTTTTATCAATTAAAAACATCTCTTATTATCGGAACATCTCGGCATGGTCGGCAATATACCAGTCGTACATCTTTTGTACACCCTCTTCAATCTCAATTTTATGGTGCCAACCCAGAGCATGTAACTTGGAAACATCGGTAAGTTTGCGCATCGTACCGTCGGGTTTCTCGGGATTAAATCGAATCTCGCCTTTGTAGCCCACAACCTCTTGAATGCGGTGTGCCAGTGCGGCGATGGTTATCTCCTTACCGGTACCGATATTTATATGACAATTCCGTACCTCGGGATTATCCCCTTTCACATCGGCAAAATCGACATGCTCGAGTATATAGACCGATGCATCAGCCATCTCCTCGCTCCACAAAAATTCGCGTAACGGTTTACCCGTTCCCCACAATTCGACATAATCGGGATAGATACCATATTTGCCCAACACGGTAAGAATAGCCTCGTCCGATGCTGTTCCATCGACACCCTCTACAGGGCGCAACGACAAATCCTTGCGCACGGAATCCCAATCATTTTGCATCAAACATTTGCCCAAATGGATTTTCCGGATCATCGCCGGCAATACGTGACTACGCTCTAAATGGAAATTATCATTAGGCCCGTATAAGTTGGTCGGCATGACGGCTATGTAGTTGGTACTGTATTGCAAATTGAAACTTTCGCACATTTTCAATCCGGCAATTTTGGCAATGGCATACGGTTCGTTGGTGTATTCCAACGGCGAAGTCAACAAAGCATCTTCTTTCATCGGTTGATGGGCATCTCGCGGATAGATGCAAGTACTACCCAAAAAGAGCAACTTTTTCACCCCGTGACGAAAACTCTCGCCAATCACGTTTTGCTGAATCTGCAAATTTTGATAAATGAAATCGGCTCGATAGATACTGTTCGCCATAATGCCGCCAACATGTGCAGCAGCAAGAATTACATACTCGGGTTGCTCCTCGTCGAAGAAACGCTTCACAGCAACCCCGTCGAGTAAATCGAGTTCCTTGTGCGAACGACCTACCAAACGAGTATATCCCTTTTCCTGTAAGTTCTTCCAAATGGCCGATCCCACCAATCCGTGATGGCCGGCCACATATATTTTGGCATCTTTTTCCATGATAAATTATTAAAAACTACTATTATGATGAAGAATCTTAAACAATGAATTATGTTTCAATTTAAGCGCTGGTCTCTCAATATACTTCCAAGATAACCAAGCTACAAAAAAACTACAAATTATATATAAAACTATATATACATTATTTATAAGGCCTAATTCCACAAAAATATTCATAATTACCATGTGAAAAATATACAATCCATATGAAATATCTGTATTACCCATATACCTCTCTGTTAGTCCGGGCCTTGTATATGCAACACTAAATATTAAAGAAACAAGTATCAAGTGATTCAACAACTCTACTATATTAGGAGAATATGACCCGGGTTCCATTCCCCCCAAATATAAAGTCCCAGAAGTTATTAAATATAAAATAAAAATATAAAGAACTTTATTCTCTAAAAATGGCATTATCTTTTCTTTGTATAAATAAGCTATAAAACCTATACTAAAAAAGAAGAAAAAGCTAAAGAACTGATTAAATGGATGCAAGAAAATCTGATAATATCCATTCCCAGAGAAAGAAGATAATAGATTACTTAGAAATCCAGTTTGATTTTGAATATAAGAAATAATACCCAAGATAATAATAACAATACTCTTATTAATTTTATTTAGGCTCTTAACTGTATAATATAAAATGGGGATTGAAATATATAATAACATTTCTACACTTATCGTCCATAATAATGGATTTGGAGAAGATCCACCACCAAATCCTCGTAATATTACAGGTGTAAATTCTTGGAAAAAGGTCAATTGAGCTATAATCCACAAGTAAAAACTACTATTAGTCAATACTGACCAGTCTATTATTTTAAAAATAAATAATGCGATAATTGTTATTATCAAACAACATATTAATGCGGGATAAATTCGTAAAAACCTATTTTTAAAAAATGATTTTATATTTGGATTATTATTAAAAGACCAAAAAATAAGATAGCCACTTATTGTAAAAAATATTGGGACTCCATTGAAACAACTAAAATAGTTAAAAGGAGGTATATCAAAACGAGCAGGTAAATGCCCAATCATAACTTGGAATGCAGCGAATAATCTTATAAAATTAAGATTATTCGCTCTAAAATTAAAACTAGTCATCTCCTACTTAACAATTCCTTTCTCCAAATATTCGGCCAAGTTCATACGAATTTCGTCACCGGCACGCTCGACAGCCACTTTTGCCATATCGGCATCGACCATAATCTTCACCAACTCTTCAAAAGAAGTTTTCATGGGATTCCACCCCAGCTCTTTTTTAGCTTTCGTCGGGTCACCCCACAAATTCACCACATCGGTCGGACGGTAAAAATCGGGCGATACCTCGACAAGTACCCGGCCGGTAGCCCGGTCGATACCCTTCTCGTTTTCACCTTCACCTACAAAATCCAATTCGATGCCTACGTAATGGAAAGCCAACTGGCAAAACTCCCGAACCGAATGTTGTGCACCGGTGGCAATCACAAAATCTTCGGGCTTGTCGTTTTGCAGAATCAGCCACATACATTCGACATAATCTTTGGCATACCCCCAATCGCGCAATGACGAGAGGTTGCCCAAATAGAGTTTATCCTGTTTCCCTTGGGCGATACGGGCAGCAGCCAACGTGATTTTACGAGTTACAAATGTTTCGCCTCGGCGCTCCGACTCGTGATTGAACAAGATGCCCGAACAGCAGAACATATTGTAAGCCTCGCGATACTCCTTGATAATCCAGTAGCCATACAACTTGGCAACCGCATAAGGGCTGTATGGGTGAAACGGGGTTTGTTCATTTTGGGGAACTTGCTCTACCTTACCATACAACTCGGAGGTAGATGCTTGATAAATACGGCAGGTCTCGGCCAACCCGCATTGACGGACGGCCTCCAAGATACGCAATACACCGGTCGCATCGACATCGGCGGTAAACTCGGGCGAATCGAACGACACCTGTACATGACTTTGGGCAGCCAAATTATATATTTCGTCGGGTCTTACCTTCCCCACTACTTGAATCAGACTCATTGAATCACCCAAATCGGCATAATGCAAGTGGAAATGAGGGCGTCCCTCCAAATGGGCAATACGTTCACGGTAATCGACCGACGACCGACGAATCGTACCATGCACATCATAACCTTTTTCCAACAAAAATTCTGCAAGGAACGATCCATCTTGTCCCGTGATGCCGGTAATCAAAGCTGTCTTCATATCTGTATATCTGTGTTATTTAATTTATTCTCTTTAATCCCTTATCGGGTAAAACTATATTGGAATTGCAAAAATATCTAAATAAAAGAGAACCTCCAACGAAAAAAGAATTTATCCGAAATAAATACTCTATTTCCCCGATTCAATCATCAATTTCTCGCCTCTTTTCTTGCGTCCCCACTCTTGGTAAAGCAACTTAGGCAACGACTCGACAATCATCAAACAACGGTTCAACTGTTTCTTGGGTTCGCAATAGATACGATACACGAACTCCAAATGAACCCGGACCATCCAATGCGGTGCCCGACTTACATCGGTCCCGCTATAAAATTTGAAGGCAGCCCCCACGGCAATCATCACCCCATGCTTCAAATAGGGTTTCAACTTGCTCATAAAAATCTCCTGCTTGGGAGCCCCCAAAGCAACCCAGATAATCTCGGCACCATCTCGGTCCAACATCTCGGCTATCGCCGGATAGTCAAATTCATCGACCTTCTTATAGGGCAATGAATAAAACCACATATCGTTGATACGCGGATCGACTTCCGACAAATGTTGCTTCAATCCATCTAACGTAGGCTGCGTTGTCCCAAGAAATGCCATACGATACCGTTTCATACGGATAATATCCATGAATATCTCACTACCGCAATATTGGCGACGTTCGATACCATAGATCCAACGCAAATACAACGGCACATATCCGCTGTCGCATATCGAAAACATAGCGCCATCGACAACCTTACGATAATTCAAATCACGATTTACCGTTGTCAAAATCACGCCGTCCGACACACATATATATTCAGGGTTCCTCAACAACAACGCCTCGTCGATCGCTCGAAGAACAGCATGTTTGTCAAATTCATACCTAATGTTGAAATAATTCTCCATAAAAATTGATTTATAATTTACCATTAGGGCTCCCCTATCCCTAAATTATCTAACAATCTTTCCTCCCTGTTTGATTATAAAATCAATAAGGCGACCGTATTTTCACTTAATTTATACAAAATGGAACATTGTTTCAATCTATTATTTGAAACAATTCTTTTACGCGATTTTTAACAGTCGAAACATATAATCTTTCAACCATGCCATTAAGAATGATCCGACAAAAAGAATAGGAATTATGATAAAGAAATAGATTCCAAACTGCGATTGGCTAACAAAATAATGGTCCATAAAATAGGGATAGACTAATGCATCAAATATATAGCAACAAAGATACATATCAAGAGACAACAACGATACTTTTGTCAAGCTCATGCGTATGGCTGGCGACTTAAAATCGGTCTGATAAAATAACAAGAAAAACGCGACGGCAATAACCGTTCCAAATACCCCCCACGGACCACCAGCAATTTGAATAAGAGTATGATTCTGTACAAACAGCGCATTGAATACCGGATTTATCAAACACATCGACAAAATCAAAACCCATAACTTCCAACTTTTGAAACGAGGTTTATATTCGTGAATATATGTTCCTACAAAGAAAAAGGTCAACGGAAAACATGAATCCCAAAAACCAGGAACCAAATGTAACCCATATCGATTACATAAATCGGGTAAAGCCGTCATGACATATAAGGTCAATAACAAAATCTGTTTCTGCCGTTGAGTGGGTATCGCCTTGTACATCATATTCAAAAAAGGAGTCAACAAAAACAGTCCTATCCACATCTCAATATACCATGCATAGGGTATGGCATTAAACCTTAATATAGAACCTATTACATGCCTAAAAGAAAAATCCTCCCCTAACCAATACTTGCGAAACAAAATCGTCACAATCGAAAAAAAGAGATAGGCCACCAATACCCGAATGCCCCCCTTATAATATTGCTTCGATACCGTCTTATTCGTATTCAAATATCCTGTCAACATCAAGAAAAGTGGGACTCCTGTCAAGAACAAAGGGAAAACCGATGCTTGTAAAAACATCGAGAAACCGTCAAAAATAGTACTCTTAAAAGGAGTTTTCAACACAAAAAAATGCCCAGCTATTACGAATAATATCGCACAACTCCGGAGTAAATCCAATCCGATTATCCGATTTTTCCTCTCTTTAATTTGTATTGCTGACATAACTATTTTGTTGTAATTCTTTGAAATAAATCATTCCATTTGTTATATACCACCTCCGACGAATACTCCTGCTGCAACTTTTCAAATGCATTTTTCCCCAATGAAGCAATTCGATCGAAATTATTCCACAACGAAACTATCTTTCGCTCCAAGTCATCGAGATTATTCGGCTCAAACAATTCACCTATTGCCGATTCTCCTTGTCCAATTATCTCAGTAAATCCACCGTGAGCCGGGCCAATCGTAGGTTTACCATAACAAGCGGCCTCAAGAATAGCCATCGGGAAGCCTTCGTAGCAGCGGCTGGACATCACAACAAAACGAGACTGCCGAATAAAATCGGCTAACTCTCCTTTTTGTAAATATCCCATAAACCGGACATTCTCTGGAATCTCTATATCAGTCTGCTCGCGCTTAGCACCAGCAAATCGGAACTGTATCGTCGGATTTCGGCGAGCCACCTCGACCAACAAATCATATCCTTTCTCGTAACTCAACCGTCCTATATAAGCCACATAATCTCCTATCATCGGTTGATAAGACTCCGGCGCATCCATACTGTTAGGAATCACCCTTATCTTCTGTGCATCATATCCGGCAGCAATTAACTTCCGTCGTTGAAAATCGGTAATACACGCAAATACATCGACATTCTTCCGATATGCGCCCGTCCAGCGGGCATAGACATTGCGAAGGGTATATCCAAGTGATTTCAACCTGCTATGTTCGCAATTATATCGCACACAACTCCACTCGCCGCCCCGCTCCAAACAAGTCTCACAAGGCATACCGTCGCGCATAAACAGTCCCGTAGGACAAATCAATCGGAAATTATGAATAGTCATCACCACCGGTATCCCCGCCTTTCTACATTCAAAAAGAGCGGCCGGACTAATAAAGGGATAAAGATTGTGCACATTCACCACATCGGGACGCTCCCGGCGCAAGACCTCTCGCATACCTCGAACCCCAGAAGGAGAATAGATGCCCGACAAAAATCCGGTGATCTTCCCAGACGCCGACTCTCTCACCCCTTCGGTCGTACGGCGATAAAACACCACCTCATGACCATGAGCCGATAGCATCGCAGCCATCTTATCGACAACAGCCTCTTCTCCGCTATATTTCCCGTAGTTGTTATGAACAAGAAGAATTTTCATAATTTTATATAGGTCTATAACGCCCCTTCCAAAGACGTATTATCAGATTATCTATAATTGATGTTTTTCTTTTAGGCTGGGCTGTGACAAAATCTATGGCTTCACAACACCCTTTGGCAAAACGATCAAGTCCCCAATTTGATATAATTTGTTTGGAAGCTTTCTTCATTGCTTCCTTTTTATTTAGAGGAAGGTTATGATAAGCAAGCATCAATTCTGTTAGCTTATCAACGTCTTCACATGAAAATTGGAAACCATTGACTCCCTCATGAACCAATGTATTGGTCGCACCACATTGAATACTGGCTATTACAGGGCATCCTCCGGCCATCGCTTCGTTAATCACCAACCCCCATGTTTCACTACTACTACTGCAAATTAAAGCTTCTGCATGTTGATAAATAGCAGGTAATTCCTTTTGTGGGAGAAACGGTAAAAAAAAGACTTTGTCTTCACAATGATTTTCTCGTATGAACTTGACTATTCGCTCATGTTCAGGTCCATCTCCAATCAAAATCCAATTAAAAGCATCATTACCTATCTCCTTTCTGTAGCGTACATATGCTTGAGCAATTGGGAAATAATTCTTTTTGGGTATTTGTCTTCCCACAGAAACAAAATATCTTCCCCATTGCTCTTTTAAATCAGACGGGACTCCCCAAAAATCATTATCTACAACATCAACGCCATAAAACAGTTGGGGGGGGGCAAATTTCCAATATCTTCCGGTTTCCTCCCAATCCGATGCTGGATAAAACATCGCATCTACTCCATTATAAACTGCTTGTTTAATATAATTAATGAATGAATTACGTTTTACAGCGTCAATTTTAGCATCATCAAAAACAATAACTTTTTTATTATTTTTCTTTCCCCATGCAACAGCTAATGCTCCTGACGGGAAAGCTATAGCTCCAGCAATAATGACATCTGGTTGGAGTATATTTAACAGAGGAAGTAATTGTTTCTGAACAGTACTTCCATTCAAATTTTCCGGCTTCTCTTTTGGGAACAATATGTGCCAATGAAGGTTTGTTTGATTATCCTTCTTTGAGAACGCATAGTGACTGCCTTCCCCAGCAATTTCAATCACTTCCAATATATCTCCACGTTTATTTAATGCGTCATTCAAAGCATTTAACCGTGCAGGCCAATAAATACGAAAGTCTGTATGTAAAGCTACTATTTTCATCTCGTTATTGAATTAATTCCGATAACATTATACCAGCTTTACAAGCTTCTTTCTTTATTTGTTCTGAACGCTCTTTCAAATGGCATTTAATATTCTCAAGATTTTTAAATATTACCTTTGTACTATTTATAACAGATTCTAAACCTATTTCTTCTTTATATAACAAAAATTCCTCGTGTCCGTACATTTGCAAATTTAATCCTTTGGATTTTATACTATAACCGAGACTTAATGTAGGAACCCCTGTTGAAAACGAAGCAATGGTTGAATGAGTTCGACATGCAATATTACATAAACTTTGTGATATAATCCATTTCATCTCTGCTGCATTAAGATGCTTATCTATCAAAGTAACAATGTCTTTATGTTTACATCTTATCATTATTTTTTTACATAAATCATAATCTGATTCGACATGTGGTATAAAAACCATCTCTTCTGAAATAGATTCATAAAGTGTATCTATAATTTGGGCGCACATATCGATCCACAAATCAAGATTTCCGTTCGTAACATATTTAGCCATTAAATCACTAAAATTAATGCAAATATATTTAGAAGGCAGTTCTTGTTTGTGTGAACAATCTTCTGGGTTCATCATAAATGCAGGATCTGGTACAACGAAGACTTTATTTCTTACACCTATAGAATCAAGGTATTGTTTACTAATTTCTTCTCGAACTAAAATCAAATCTACATCTTGATTGAAGTGTTGTATTATTTTCTTCTCAAATTTGGATCCTTTTTCAAATGGACCTATCGAAGCCCCCCATATTACAAATTTAGTATTGAATCTTTTTACATATTTACCCATCGCAATAAAACGTCGGGGAATTCCATAGTCCAAAGAATAATTATCTCCTCCCAAAGATAATACTGCCGATGCTTTATCAATAATATCTTTATGATTATGAAATAATAGACTACCTGTTAATCTATTCGATAGATAAAGACAAACTTGTAGAATCAACCATTTTAAACTCCATCTTTTAGGATAATCAACAGGTTGTACATAATTGTTTTCGTCGGAGGATTGAATTTTATTTTTATAATTGAAATATGCATCAATATATAAATAATTAGTAAAAGTTTTATTTAGAATCTCTATAGTACCTTTAGTAATCGCCTCACATCCTTCATTTTCAGGCGATCCATTACCCATAAATACAATTCTATTATTTCTCATTTTTTATTTTCTTAATAATTATACCTAATTTATTTAACAATAATCCCCAAAAGATCTTATATCCATAAATCCTTTTCATTTTGGTGTAGAAATAATTGTTATTCCTACCAGATTCAATCCATAATTTATCAGCATTCATCGATATATTATACTTTATTTTGTATAAATATCTTTCTGCAAAATTCGGTTTTATTAATCTATTAGTTCTTTTTAATGGTGTATATTTGAGTTCCTTGTTTGAGAGTGTTATCGCAGTCCAACTCCCTTTTTTCTTATTATTTATAACTGTGGATTGACTCTCAACAATACGATTAACCTTGATAGGCTTAATTGTTTTTATATTAGAAATTATTTCGTCAAGTTCTTGATTTCTTGTGATAATTAGATTTTCTCCTTTTTCCGATAATCGATATTCCGGCAACCATGCATCCATAAACACAATATCGGCTGTTTCCGCAAAAATATCATCGCAAAAGTTGCAAGCAGGGACTGTAAATAGTTTGAATGACCATTCTTTGGCATAATCAGAAAATGTTATCTCTTTCTTTTCTCCTTTTGAGTTAATCATTTCTACTCCAAAATCGCCATTTGTTCGACCTCTTTTTTTTACACGAAACGTTATTTTTGACAAATTGCTTATGCCATTTTTTAGAGCCAAATAATCAATAAAATTATTGGATTTTTGTTGTCCACATACGAGCCCAATAATATACTTAATTTTTGTTTTGAGTTTTTGATTATGCTTAGTTGCATTTCTTAAAGCTTTGGATACACATGGTAAAGCTACAATAGCAACATTTTGAATAGAGTCGTTTTTGATAATCAGGTCTAAAGCCTGTGTAATATTTATAATCGTATAAGCTGAGCGTGAGTAATTGTACACATTTTCAGACTTATGACATAATTGATAACTAAAAAAAGGTTCTTTTTCTTTATTCCCAACAACTAATACCGTATCAACAATTTTCTTTTCCAAAAGAGACTCTAATAAATAAGATACTAATCCCCCAGAGGCCGAATTTAATCTTCGTTGTTCGATTGGATGAAATCCTACATAACAATTTATATAATATCCAATCTCATTATGATATTGTTGGTCACTTTTATGAAAAAGTTTATTTGACCACGTATCTTCATTCATTGATTGATTTGAAAATGGACATACATTAAGGCAAATAGAACATTTTTCAAGACATTTATTATCCTGTTCAACGATAGATAATTGATTATATTCATTTTTCTCTATCTGTAGATGATGCGTAGGACATGTTGATACACAGACACCGCACCCTATACAACTGTTTTCGGCAGAGGTAATATGGGTAATATTCATTTTCTAATCTTTGCTAATTGATATAATATAAAACGGCTTATTGGTAACGGCAATTTATTAAGAAAGTACCAAAAATATATTTTTTTGTTGAGATGAATAAATTTGCATATTTGACTATATTCATAATTTGCTTCTTTTTTCATTCCTAATCTTACAAAAGTTACCATTCGCATTTTGTGCCATAAGGCTATAGATTCTCTTAAATATTGATTATCGTATTTCTTTAGCAATTGCTCATAAGCCTCACCTACTTTATCAATTTTATCTGGAGCTCTACGTGGAATAACAAGTTGCTTCGTTGTTCTAAAATTATAAACTGCTACTATTTTTTTTGAGAATGCAATTTTATAAAATACAGCAAGTTTTGCCCAAGTAATTAAATCTTCCCCTAATGTTACTTTTTCAGGGAATCCTCCGATCGCTTGTATCGCCTGTTTTTTCACCATTACAGCAGAAGTCCATAAAGGAGGATGTGAACAACTGGCCACTTCAAAATAATTGGAAAGAATACCATCTTCACCCTCAAACGGTAACTTCCGAATGATGGTAGGTGTCACTTTCCCTTCCAAATCTCGGAATTCATAGTTACACGCATAAACACTACATTCGGGATATTTTTGATAGAGGTGATATTGCGTAGCCAAATATTCGGGTTTCCACTCATCATCGGCATCCAAGAAAGCAATTAAATCACTTTTTGCCTTCTCAATTCCCCTATTCCGAGCAGCCGAGACTCCTGCATTTTTCTGATGAATCAATCGAATGCGAGAGTCGGCAAACTTCTTTACTTCGGCTACACTTCCATCGGTAGAACCATCATTGACTATTATAATCTCAAAATCTTGAAATGTTTGATTAAAAACAGACTGTAACGTATGTGCAATCTGCTTTTCCTTATTATATAAAGGTATAACAACGGATATCATATTTCTATTTCTTTATTAAACCGAGAAATTATCTCGGCATTAATCACTTTTTGGCCATCTGAATTGAGATGTATTGGATCAAAAAACAGTTCATACTCAGAAGAATATCGAGGATTAAAATCCCAATAATAAATCAAAGGAGAAGACTCGGCTTTTTCTTGGAAATATGAGATAATTCGTCGATACAAATCAGGCTCATATTCATTCAATGGAGTTGCTATCGGCGTATTGACTAAAACCACCTTTATTCCTTTTTGCGTTAAAAGCGCCAATGTTTGCTCAAAATAATCCATTAAATCCTGTTCAAAATGAATATGCCTTTGCAAACCTTTACTAATCTGCTTTTTCAAAACATCGACATCAAGATGCCCCTCTTTATAGTTACTCCAATCTCCTCGATAGCCTCGAATTGAGCTATTAAGCAACGCATCGGAATAGCGTGTAGTACAAATTAATTTATGTAACCAATAGTCTGAAATATCGGCAGATTCTCGAATATATTGATTCATATTTTTTTCATCGATAAACGGATAAAACAATTTATAAGAATTTTTACTCAACCCAGCCCCTGTAAACATAAATTGATCTACGCCATAAAGGACTACTTTCAAAGAATCACTATATGGAGATGACAAATATTGTTTAACCATTTCATATCTATCAGCTACATTTACTCCTTCCCGACAATATTTAGAAACAGGGAGGTTTATCTCTTGCTCAAGACTAATTTTATCTACGGCGAGCATTAAATGAGAGTGGCCTATCAACAAAACAGCCGAATGCTGATTGAGTCCAAAGTAACGATTTAAACCACCATTTATGATTGTTCCGATCAATCTATCTATCCCAATAAAGATCAGAAGCACCAAAAATATATACAGAATCTTTTTTCTCATCAAAACTGGAAATAAACAAATTGGTCACTAGATACTCCGAACAAGCATATAGCTATCAAAAGTAGTATATATTCACACACATATTTTTGAGGAAGAATATTTCGATATAATAAATATTCCCGTATAATAAATATTCCCAATAAAAAAATGGTAAGCAGTGTACTAAACATAGAACTACCCCAATAGAGAGGAGAGATAAGGTCGGAACATATTCGTGTAACAATATACCATGCCTCCATACTATTCTCAATCCTAAAAAATATCCAAGCAAAGGTAATCATTACAAACACAAATAAATGATATAGAATATTAGGTTTCTTAGGGCCTGCAAAATGTTCACCTAAATACAATACTGCATGTATTGCCCCCCATAAGATAAACGACCATGTAGCGCCATGCCATATGCCACTTAACAAAAATACAATCGAGATGTTTGACAACCAACGCACTTTACTCACCCGATTGCCGCCTAATGAGATATAAACATATTCTGTGAACCATGAAGTTAATGAAATATGCCATCTTCGCCAAAACTCTTTAAATGTATTTACACAATACGGGAAATTAAAGTTTTGCATAATCTTAAATCCCATTATCCGCCCCGATCCAATAGCCATATCGGCATATCCACTAAAATCACAATATATCTGAAAGCTGTAAAATATTGCCGCAAGAGCTAATGTACTCCCCGTATGAGAATCTGGAGACAAATAAACAGCATTGACATACTCGGCCAAACGATCGGCTATAACGACTTTTTTAAATAATCCCCAAACAAAGAGTCCAACTCCTGCTGTAAAATTATCCCAACAAATCGGCGTTTTTTCTTTTAATTGAGGTATTAAGTTCCTTGCCCGCTCTATTGGTCCAGATAGTAATGTCGGGAAAAAAGCTATAAATAAAGCGACATTTATAAAGTTTTTCTCAACTTTCATCTTCCCCCTGTAAATATCTATACTATATGACAAGGCTTGAAAAGTAAAAAACGAAAGCCCTATGGGAAGCAGGATCGAAGGATTTATTACATAAGCATATTTGAAAAAAGCTAACTGTGCTATTGACAAAACCACAGATACCGTTACGGCTGTTTTCCCTGTCCGTCCTCGAGACTGGGCTCTTACAATCCATTGCCCACAAAAATAGTTGACAAGAGTTGTATATATTAATAATACAACGAACCAAATATGTAGTTGTGCATAGAAATAATACGATGCGGCTAACAGTAAAATATTCCTTATTTTCAGCGTATTATTTCTATTTGTTAATATAAAGAAAAATAATAAGACACAAAAAAAGAACAGATATTCAAAGGTATTGAAAAGCATATTACTATTTTTGTTTATATCCGGCAATTAATCCCAACATCATACCATAAAACCCACATGGATAAGAGAGTGTTGCCATCACATAATTGATTACATTATCTGTGTACATGGTTAATAGGGTTCCTGCAGCCGAAGCTCCAGCAACAACAGCACATATATGTATCGCAATAGGATAGCGCTTATTCTGAAACACCATAAAGCAATGAAAAATTAATGCTAAAAAACTACCTCCAAAAAGAATTATACCTATTAGGCCATTATCACACAATATCTGTACATAGTCGTTATGACAGATTCGAATAGAGCCAAATGGATGACGCAATGCATAAAATGTTTCCTGTAAATTACCAGTACCTGCACCTGTTAATTCTGCATCGTGAAAGAATTTATCCAAAGACCATTCCCACATAGAGAATCGGCCATTACTGTTAACATCATCCATTGAAATCTCACCAGTACCTAATTGCTCCATATTCTTTCCGCTATCATCATAAAACATCTTCTCTCGTACAGATGGTATTGCGAATACCGCTATAAGGAACAAAATAAGTATCGATAATATTACCGGTAACGACTTCATTTTATATTTGAAAAAAAAGAAAGTCATCAAAGCTAATGTCGTTCCCATAATACTGGTACGGAATACCCATAAGAAACAAGGTAACATAAAAAGAATACACAGTAAAAGATTTTTTCTCTTCTCATTGGTGTAATAAAATAATGCCAAAGAAAAAATAGACATGGATATATAGTGTATTGCACTCGCTGTCCCATACCAAAACACCCCCGGAAAAAGCAAGCCGATATAAGGGATAAATGCGACAGCAATAGAAATAAGAGCTACGAGTCGAGCCCCTAATCCTGCTTTGAGAAATACTTCCTTATCGCGTACGGCTGCCGAAGCAAATAACATGACCAACAGGGGATAAAGGTATTTCAGGATTACCCGGAATCCATATCCCTGAGCTGGTGTATAACTTAATCCCACAACCAACCAAACAATATATAACAGATAGAATACAATCGCCATGCTCCATTGCGGTGACCGTTTACAGATAAACAATCCGATAAAACAGAATATTTCCAATACCATCAATCGAATGGCCATCAAATCTAAAGCACCCGGTGCCGACAATGCCAATAACCCGGTCGAAAAGGTCAACACCCAAAACATTTCGGGGCCATCCATCAGCATCTTTTGTTCTCGATTCAATGGATTGACCATCACACCTTGTTTCATGGTGAGGAATTTCAGTCCTAACAGGGTTATTATCAAGAAGTATAAATAATTAAGCAAATACATATTTATCTTTCCTCCGGTATCAACCGCTTATACAAATCGTTAAACAAAAGCGAATAGCGTTCGAAGCTATATTGTTGTACATATTGCATGGCCCATGCAGAATATTGCCGTAACAAATCGGGATTCGCAATCAACAATGTAATTTTATCGACCATATCGTCCTCCGATCCTACTTCATGTAACAGCCCCACTTCCTGATCTCGTACGACCTCGGGAAGTCCTCCTGTGCGAGAAGCGACCACGACACATCCGTTTGCCATCGCTTCGATCGCCGTAAGTCCAAAGCCTTCGCTCCGAGAAGGCATCAACACAATATCCATTCGGCCATACCATTCCGGCAATCGCCCTTGTGGTTGTCGGCCCACCCATTCGATACCATCGGCACAACCTGTCTCCCGGGCTTGTTGCCGCATCTTCTCTCTCGTGGAGCCTTCTCCCACTACAATCAAACGAGTATCGGGATATTTCTCCCTTACCCGGGCAAAAGCAGGGACGACTAAGTCCATGCCTTTAATCTCTACCAATCGGCTGACGACTCCTATCGTCATCGGGCGCTTGAATTCTCGCGACTCTTTTGATACAGAAAAGCCAAGTGGTAGAGCATTATAAATGGTAAAATGGTTACGCCGATGCAAAGGGATACCCTCTTTATATAACTGGGAATTCCCAAAGAACGATTGCTCGGCTAACTCGGTAATACAGGTAAATGCCCGTACGCAATGTCGTTGAATGAAATGGACTAATCGTAAATTAGGATATATGTCGGCTGCCGTATGTGCCGTAGCAATAATCTGCCGCATCCCCAACAATCGCAAAAGGAATATGGGTATAGCTCCGGGTGCCATATATTGCACATGAGCCACAGTCGGTTTATATTGTTTTAATACACCTCGAAGACCTTTATAAAGAAACCTGATTCCTTTCCAACCGCCTATGCGCGTACTCGTTGCACTCAGACAGACCACTTCACTCCCCGATTTACGGAATCGGGATACCATATCCTCACTATACTCAAAATAGCAGACCGTTACGACCCGATGTCCCCCGGCGACAAGCGCCTGCACCAAGTTCAGCGTCTGTATTTCAGTGCCGCCTGTCAATAAACAAGGTATGCAAACGAGGATAGTCATGTCCTATTTAATCTTATAATTCCTTCCCACATAAAAGGGTATGCCTACTCCGACAATTGCCCCTTAAAATAGCGCACAATTCGCTCACACGCTTTTCCATCTCCATAAGGATTCACGGCTTCGCTCATAGTTTGATAATATAGCGGGTCTTCAATCAACCGTGAGACTTCTTGCACAATCTTATCATAGTTTGTACCCACCAATTTGACGGTCCCGGCCTCCAATGCCTCCGGGCGCTCTGTCGTATCTCGCATAACCAATACCGGTTTACCCAATCCCGGAGCCTCCTCCTGTATTCCGCCGCTATCGGTCAGTACAACAGTCGATAGCTCCATCAGATAGACAAACGACAGATATTCCAATGGTTCAATAAAATACATATTGTCATATACCCGTCCATCAAAAGCCTCATGAATAGGTTTCCGCACATTGGGATTTAGATGCATGGGATAAACGAAATCCACTTCGGGATACTTCTCCACCAAGGTTCTTATGGCTTTACATATCCGCATAAACCCATCGCCAAAATTCTCTCGCCGATGCCCTGTTATCAAGACCAATTTCTTTCCTTGCGATAATCGGTTTATATCATAACCGCAGCGTTGTAATTCCACCCTCAACGTTCGGGCCAGCGATTCATCTCGTTTTATCCGGTCAACGACCCAATAAAGGGCATCGATTACCGTATTTCCCGTTACCAATATATGAGATTCATCTACCCCCTCATGCAACAGATTTTCACGGCTCAATGATGTCGGAGCGAAATGATAGGTTGCAATACGGCCTGTCAACTGCCTATTGATCTCCTCGGGCCAAGGACTGTATATATTGCGAGTACGTAATCCAGCCTCGACATGTCCTACCGGTATCTGTTGATAAAACGCCGCCAAGGCTGCCGCCATAGATGTCGTAGTATCACCATGAACCAATACCACATCGGGAGAAACAGACTTCAATACATCACGCAACCCTACCAACACTCGCGCTGTCACATCATACAAATCTTGTCCCTTTTGCATGATATTCAAATCATAATCGGGGCATATATCAAAAATATGCAATACCTGATCCAGCATCTCCCTATGCTGTCCAGTCACACAAACGACCGTCTTAAAACAATCCGTAGCGTGCTGAAATGTCTTTACCAACGGAGCCATCTTAATGGCCTCTGGCCGTGTTCCAAATACCAGTAATATCGTTCTTTTATTCACTCTCTTTCAATTAATACATCAGTCGAATTTATTTCCTTAATATAAAGTTTATATACCTGTTGGCCTATCCACCACAAACAGGACAAAGATTAATTATTTAATATATCTGAATAAACTCGAATCGTTTCTTTTGCTGTTTTTGCCCAATTAAATAAAGCTGCTCTTTTTAGCCCTTTTTCAATAATAGAATCTACGACAAACTTATGCTGTTCAAACTGCTTCATAACATCTATTATGCTATTCATAATCGGTTCGTCCAAGTAGATCGCAGCGTCACCTGCTATTTCATTAAGAGAACTGTTACGACACGTAACTACTGGCGTTCCACAAGCCATAGCCTCCACGATCGGCAATCCAAATCCTTCATATGAGGAAGGGAAAAACATAGCCTCTGCGCCATTATACAACAAAGCCAAATCTTCATCGGATATATTCTTCAAAAAATGAATTCGAGTCGCGACACCACTATTCTCAATTTCTTCCAATAAAGATTGGGGGGGATTTCCCCAAACCAATACTAAATCATGAGATATTGTTTGCCCCCTCGACAACGCTATATAACTTCTCACCAAAACATCGGTACGTTTTCGTTCAGCATTGCAAGACACACTCAAAAAATAAGGCCTTGGTAACTCAAATTTCGACTGTAACTTATTTCGGACACTCAATTTATCATATTGAGGATAGAATAAATCATGTTTTACCCCCCAATAAATTACCGTAATTTTCTCAGGATCAACTCCCATCGTTTCAACAATATCCCGCTTAGATGCTTCAGAACAAGTAATAATGTGTTTACACCGATGTATAAACGGAGGGACTATTTGTTTCATCGTTTCATGCTCAAATGCCGCCTCCTGTATCCTCATGAATAACGCATCGTGTAATGTCACCACACATTTATCGGGACGATACACATACTCAAAATTGTGGGGTATATGCATTAGGTCATATCCCGTCAAACACTCTCTCACCGGAAAACGAGATAACAATTTATCGATATTAGCTCGATGAGGCAAATACAAATGCCTATTTTTGAATGGCAAACCCGTATTACGCCCCCCTATGCCTTTCATGTTTTGGGAATAAAGAACCACCTCAAAAGGTAGATTATCCACTTTTGATAATGCCTGTATCAATTCCAACGTAGTGCGCCCTATACCGGTTACCCTTCCTGTCACATAATAAGGGACTATCGAATTTATATCAATGAGTAGTTTCTTCATATATTTGCATTAATGACTTACAATGCGTTTCTATAAATATAACCTGTCTTGTAGAAGTCTCCGCATCATAATTAATAAAGTTATCCGAAAGGCACTTTAGTTTGTTAGCAAGCGACTCTACACTATTAGGTTCTACTAACCAACCATTTATTCCATCTTCGATTTGCATCTCTGCACCACCACAACGCGTAGCTAGTACCGGCTTGCCCATTGCTAATGCTTCGGCAATATTTAGGCCAAATATTTCTAAACAAATTGTTGGGTGTATTGCAATATGAAAATTTTTCATTTTCTCATATATTTCTGTCGGTGAAACTTTCCCATGCCACACAATCCGAAGATCAGAAGCATATCTCTTTTTAAGAGATTGTTCATATCGTCTTTCCGATTTATTTCCGGCACCACCTATCAAATGCAACTCTATGTTGGGATTTTTTACAAGAGAAAAAGCTTTTAACAAAACATGCAGTCCTTTCACATAGCAAATACGCCCCACATAAAAGAACTTGATTTTAGCCTCAACAACCGATGGGAAATTGGGATTCGATCCCGGTAAAGGAATGCCGTGTGGTAAAATCGTAATTTTCTCTCTATCCAATCCATTACGCTGCATAGCCTCGGCAATCGCATGGCATGGCGCTATCATTCGAGTACACCCCTTTATAATGTTCTTCCACTCCTCTTGCTTTCGTTCAATATACAAAGCCGTTTGTCCGATAGGAGTAATAAAGGGAATAAAAGGTAATTTCTCAAGAGCAATCCCCAATCTTTTATATACTTTCTGCGGAAGCATCCGCATAAATGGATACCAATACCTTCCACTACGAATATTCCGTAAACAACAAGCCAAACAGTGCCCATGCGAAACCGTTGTATTACAAATTTTATCCTTACAATCGAATAAAGCCCCCGCAGGACACACAATTCCCCCATGATGAGCCGTCACAATGACAGGAATATGTAATGACTTACCTATCTCTACCATCTGAGCCTTATGGCTATGAGCATGAATCACATCGGGTTTAATCTCGGATATTAAAGATTGTAACTGATCAATGCCTCGACTTCCTACTTCATACAAATCTATTGCTTTGTATTGTTTTTTCTCTATACTGCAATCTCGCTGGACAAAAGAAACAACTTGCACAGAATATTGTTGGCGAATCATCTCATCAACAATATTCTTTACATACACTTGTCCTCCCCCATAGGTAGAGAAAAAATCACCCGATGCTATTTGAAGAATTTGTACCATATAAATTTTACAGCAAGAGAATTGTATGATTTATTAAATTTCTAAATCACTTAGTAATATCCTCCTTTTTTAAAATACGTTTTACCTTTGCCACTCGTGATTTTCCAAATATATTTAGAATTAGCCTTTTTATCTTATACCAAATTCCTTGTGTAGAAAAATCTTCATACCAACTATGTGCACAAATGTGATATGCATATCTCGTTGGACTTTCTCCTAAGTCAGATTTCGACATATTCAATTCTGAGGTTTTGACCGTATTCCAATTATATATACTCGAAAATACATCACACGAAAATATATGGATATCTTTCTCCAGAATTTGATATATAGGAACCATCTTAAAACCATATTTCTCTCTCGAAACACGGGTCAAAATACGGGGCATA
Organism: uncultured Barnesiella sp.; assembly: GCA_944320995.1. Taxonomy (GTDB): domain Bacteria; phylum Bacteroidota; class Bacteroidia; order Bacteroidales; family Barnesiellaceae; genus Barnesiella. The sequence goes on from CALUJQ010000006.1 coordinate 46,369, forward strand.
ATAAAATCTTCATAATATTTTGGATCATTGATAAATACTTTATCTTCATAATAATCCATAATATCTTTAATCCATTCATGATTTTTCTCACTTCCCAATACTGCAGCCTCGATACCTAGACCTATAATCTCTTTTTTGCGTAACGTCTTATATAAAAAACGGGGGTCCAACTCTATACAACTAAATGCTCTATATTTAAGGAAATCATCAAATGGCTTATAAACCATTACATCCATATCCATATATATACCACCATAATTATATAAGGCCCATAACCTTATATAATCGGTAGCATAAGCCCACTTCTTTGCTTGGATTGCAGAAGAGACAAAAGAATGATTTAAAACTTCTTTGGGCAAATTTACCAAAGACCACTCTTTAATTTCATAATCAGACATTTTATCTTGCCACGACCGAATACAATCTTGATATATTTTTGGCTTTTCTTCACCACTAAGCCAAACACAGTGAATGAATTTAGGTATCATTATCTTAGAATTTCAAATATATTTTGCTTAAACTTTATACATACAGAGTTGTAATAACACCATTAATCAAATAAAAAGACAATCTTATATCTAATCCTTTTCAAACGATCAATCCTCTCAAAACATTATATCGCAAATCTCACCACCTCTTTAAACAAATCTTCCCACTGATCTACCACATTCTCAACCGAGTACTTTTTAATATCTTCTCTCGCATTTCTCGACATTTGAGACAATAAATCGGGATTATCCATTAAGCGTCTTAATGCCTCCTCATATTGTTTTATAGAAAATGGCTTTATCAATATTCCATTACGGCCATCATCTATAATATCGGTCACCGATGCAAAACTATTAAATGCAACCGGAACGGCACCACACTGCATAGCTTCTGTCAATACCATACCCCAACCTTCATAAAGGCTTGTCAAACAAAATACACTCGACTCCAATTGATAAGATAACGGATCTTGATAACCGACAAAACGAATATTGGGTATGCCTTGTGCTAAATATTCCATTCGCTCTCGCCAATATCCATTTTTATTATACCCAACAATCACAAACTCCCAGTCTGGATAATCTCGATACAATCGCCGCCATATCTTTACTGCCAATGTAGGATTCTTCTCTGTACAAAAAAGCCCTACCCAAAGCAATTGTTTTTTCTTGGGAACCGATTGCCGATCTATCTCTTCCGATTTATATGAATTTGGGTTAGGAATAGCTTTGTATTTATATTCATAACCAGGACATATTTCAGTAATATCAAGAAAATATTTTTTTGAAAGCGTACAAACACAGTCTGTACTTGGGAGCATCATCTTGTAATGTTCAATACGACTTTTCTTGAATCTATATTTAATTCGAGGATATAAAATCAGCCGAGCAATCCTTTTTAATTTTTCTATTCTAGAATTATTTCTAAGTGGATACAACTCTTTCCAAAGATGTTTATACGAAACCCATGGTGTTGTATGAATTACAGATATTACTTTTATTGCAGGATTTCCTGTATTTACCCATAAACGAGTATCCTCAAAGTTTCCACTCTGATTGATTACAATATCTATTTTATTCTCTTTCAAATACCGATGATAGGCCTCTATATTCTCTTTCGAGAGACACTCTTGTGAAGGTAAATATGTCAGGGGAGCTGGATAATCATATTCATGCATAACAGTTATGCCGCACTTATATATCAAATAATATACATTATACCCTCTCTTAATAAGTTCGAGCGTCAATTCATGTGTAACCCTTCCTATACCACCTTTATTGGGATGAAAAGGAGTTATATATGCAAATAAGATATTCATTTCTTATTTATTAATTTAAATACATTTATTCGCGTTTTCCTCCAAACATAAATCCAAGGAATAATCTTTTTCACTTTTATTTTATTCGTCAAAGAATAAAGCATTCGATCCGTTTTTATCAAATGATCCAACTGTCTCAATTTATATTTACTTTCCGGTTTATTTCCACTATACAAAGGTGATAATAGTAACATATATGCCCACTCAATACGATCGACAACAGATTTCAAAATACAATGGAATAGAGGTTGTGAAAAAGATTTTTTATAATCTATCCAAAACTTTACTGTTTTTTTGCAAACTTCTAAATAGTCATCTATATGAGCATTATAACCCTCAATTGAGATACTTTGGCCTTCTCGTCCGATAAAATATTGATAAATATTAAGCGTTGAAAGATATACCGTATTTACATGAATCAATGGCGTAATAATATAATCCAAATCACCATAAAACCGATCGCAGACTCTAAATCCCGAATTTTTTAATAGCGAGGTTCTATATGTAATTGAATGAATGGGAGCCCCCATGCAATAATTATTCTGAATCAAATAATCATCTATCTGCATTTCTTTTCCACAAAAATTCTCCGGATAGATTTTTTCTCTAACAAATCCCTCTTGATTAACTTCAGAAAGGGAAGTCAATACCATATCTACATCCAATTGTTTAAGGAGATTTATAAACTCGTCTAAATTGTGACTGTCAAACCAATCATCAGAATCCAAAGTTTTCAAGTATTTCCCGGTAGCCTCATCGATACCCCGGTTTATTCCGGTACCCCATCCGCCATTGGGTTTATCAATTACACGAACACTTTGAGGATATTTTACAGCAAACGTTTGCGCAAGTTCAAGAGTCCGATCTTTTGAACCGTCATTCACGACAATAATCTCTAAATCATCAATCCCTCTTATATTCACAGTCACACTCTCCAAACAACGGATAATGTACTGTTCCATATTATAAGCAGGAATAACAATAGTCAATATCTTATCATTCATCGCATTTATTCTTTTACCAACGAATTTACATCATGGAATGCTTTTTCTATCACGGGCGCCATATCATAATATTTATATTCGGCCAAGCGCCCACCAAAGTGAACATTCGTCTCACGATCGGCCAAAATTCTATATTTCTCATATATAGCATTGTTCCTTTCATCATTAACGGGATAATAAGGCTCCATGCCCGGCTGCCATTCTGTAGAAGACTCTTTTGTAACAACCGTTTTATGAATTGAATCAACATCTGCACCAAACATTTCAAAGTGCTTATGTTCAATTACACGAGTATATGGCACGTCTTTTTCGGTATAATTTATTACGGCATTCCCTTGATAATTGGAGATATTGAGGAGTTCTGTCTCAAAATGCACTGTCCTATATTGTAAATGACCAAATTGATAATTGTAATATTGATCGATTGGCCCCGTATAGACAACCTTATCGGCTATCGACTCCCAATATGCACGATCCTCAAAAAAATCGACATTCACTTTTGTTTCTATTCCAGTTAGAAGACCATCAATCAAACGATTATAACCTCCGACAGGGATACCTTGATATTTGTCATTAAAATAATTATTGTCAAATGTCAACCGCACAGGCAATCGTTTAATTATAAACGACGGAAGGTCAACACATTTACGCCCCCATTGCTTTTCGGTATAACCTTTAATCAACTTCTCATAAATATCTTTCCCGACTAACAATAAAGCTTGTTCTTCCAAATTCCGAGGCGAAGAATATCCCCTACTTCGCATATCATCGAGAGCCTTCTGTCGTTGTTCATTAATAATTAATTGAGCTTCACCGGGAGTTTTTACCTTCCACATCTGATAAAATGTATTCATATTAAAAGGTAAATTATAAAGTTCTCCTTTATAATTGGCAATAGGTGAATTTGTATAACGGTTAAAAGGGACTATTGCGTTCACAAAGTCCCAAACCTCTTTATTTGAAGTATGGAATATATGTGCGCCATATTTATGAACATTTATACCCTCTATATTTTCACAATATATATTCCCTCCTCGATGCTCTCTTTTTTCAATCACAAGACATCGAAGGCCTCGCCGCGTCGCCTCATAAGCAAACGTAGCCCCATACAAGCCTGCGCCAACAATAAGAAAGTGATATTGTTTTATGTTCATTTCAATATTTATTTAAGAAAAGAACTCTTACTAAAAGCCATTTGATACGCGCGGCACTTAATGGGGACAAAATCCTTGATAATTTTACCATTCTCTGCACTTGGCTTTTAGACCTCATACAATCTTTATTCTGTTCTAAATCCTTAAGATACGATTTCAACTCTTCACTCTTTCCACAAAATGACCATGCATTAATACAAGCTTTTACGGCATTATTCCAAGATGCTAATACATTTACTCGATATTCTAAACGAACCTTATATAATTCATAAGCACTCCGCGCTACATCCAAACATTTTGCAGGAGTATATTCCGAATGACAAGCAGATTCGTCATTCCATATATATCTATATTCTCCCACCGTAGAGATAAAGAATTTTTGTATCTTTTTAAATACTATAGGCAACATAATCATATCCTCACAGAAACGCAAATCTGTACGGAGTCGAATATTCTCCCATATCTCTTTTTTATAGATTTTTCCACATAATCCACCAGGGATTATAGCATTTTCTCCCAATAATGCATTCATTAAATTATCCAATCCCTCTACTACATGTTCATGAGTAGGATAATTATACCATATTTTTCGCTCATTTCCCCGTATCCCAATTTCGGGATATTGTAAAATATCTACATCGGGCAGACTATTTAAAATCTCAATATTTTGTATAAAAGTATTTGGTGCTATCTCATCATCGGCATCTACAAATGTTATGTATTTACCTCTCACATGATCAAGACCCATATTACGTGCAGAATTTGGTCCTCCATTTACTTTATGTATAACTTTTACTCTCTTATCTTTTTCTGCATATTCATCACAAATACTTCCACTTTTATCAGAACTTCCATCATTTACAAGGAGCAACTCCATAGAAATATTTTGGTTCAAAATCGAATCAATACATCTATGTAAAAACTTCTCTGCATTATAGACTGGAACTATTACCGATAATTCAATATTCATATTGCCAAATATTACTGATTATTTATACACAATTTTTACTAATTAGACTTTTAGTCCATACAGACTGTAAGGAAAAATTTACCAAAATGCTCTTTCCATTATATTATCAAATCTAAGAACCTTTCTGAAAAAGTTTATTTGTCATACTTATCCTTATCAAAATAAACTGCACATAAAAAATAGAATATACATGCAGGCCCAATATTTTTATACACAAATACCACAATATGTCTTTAAAACTATTTCCTTGTTTTATATACTTCCATTGAGGTATGTGCTGTTTTATAAAAGAAAACTGCTTTTTGAGTTCTATCTTTCCCTTATACGCTATTAAAGTATTCAAATATTCTCTATATAAAAAGAGAAAATAATTAGACTTGGCAGAATCCACATTTTCCAATGTACACAAAAAAATAAAGTGTTTCAATTTACAGTTAAATGAATCTAAACATTTTTTAGGTGTATATTCAACTGTTGCCGCATTTTCTCGATAGAAATAATCATAATGTCCTAACTCCGATATATATAAGCATTTGATAATTTTAACAAAATCAACAATACAAAAAGCATCTTCCGCAAGGTGCATCCCTTCAGGAAAACGAACCTGTTCAAATATATATCTCTTAAAAATTTTATCCCAAACATATCCACGGATTAATGTCCCTGTATACCAATTTAAAAATAAATCTCTTTCTCCCACTATATATTGAGATGACGGTATTGATTTAGAAATTTTATTGTTTTTAGATACTGAAAAAACGGGATATTGTAAAATATCTATTTGCAAATCTTTTTTTATAATATCTATATTTTCTTCATATGTAGTATTTGTCCCTATTCGATCATCTGAATCTAAAAATGTTATATATTCTCCTCTTGCAATATCTACCCCCCTATTTCGAGCAGCGGAAACACCTTTATTCGGCTGGTGAAGAACAACTATTCGACTATCTTTTTGACCATATTCATCACAAATTTCACCACTCTTGTCAAGAGAACCATCATCCACCAATATCAGTTCAAAATCGGTAAATGTCTGTGACAAAACACTATCTATACAACGAGGAAGATATTCTTCCACATTATATACCGGAACAATTATACTTAATAATGGATTCATTTCCTCCGTTTGATTATTCGGTTTACAAAACTTTTCATTCCTTTCGTTCCTATATAAAGTAAAAATAGATAAACCAAAGAAAAAACTCCTGTTACAATAGTTGCATATAAAATCCAATAAAACCAACTTCTAAATGGACAGGCTGGATCTATAATAAAATCTATCCCAAAACTTACTAAAAAGAATGATATTATCATAAGACAAACATATAATAATATACCTTTCCAATATTTCCACACAGATAATTTAAATCCCTTAGAAAAGAGGAAATAAGGCTTCCAAATTCCAACTACAATTATCAAACTAATTATCCCTCCCGATAACACGCCTTCTAATCCCCAAAAGAAACCTCCCATTATTGCCACTACAATATAAATAATAGACTCAGCAACCGGGGCCCATGTATCATAAAATAATCCATAGCCATATAAAAATTGATCCGTAGCGCCTCGTGTCATTCCTATAAAGAAACTCAGCAGCAACAATATTAAGACTGAATTGGAAAGTACATATTGAGATCCAATCCAAAGAGTAATAAATGACGGTAAAAGTTGATATATTGCAAATATTAAAATTCCCGTAGCAAAAAAACGGACAGATATTAATTCCCAAAATATCTGTTCTATTTTTTTCTTATTACCCTCAGCAATTAAATTCCCAACTCCTGCCCCTGTACTACTTAACAAATTATTCAATAGTTGGCCTAATTTATCCGTGATAATAGTATAGTTTCCATAATAAGCTACCGTTTGCAACGAAACAAAGGCATAAATGAGAAATGGAGTAGTTTGCCACTGAGTGAAAGCTCCTATCTTATGCACAAACAACTGCTTGGTATATTTCATCACCTCGGGATATTTCTTGAACAGTCGTTTGCCCAAGCGGACTTCACTGCGAAGCCATGGATAGACTTGATTGATTTTCCAATTGAGGATAAAAGAATAAATAATACCAAATATCAACTCTATGGCTACCCACAGATAGTAACTACCGGTATAGTAGGCACTCGCCATCTGAACAAGAACTTTTATAATATTCCCTGTTTGAAAATAGGCGGTGACTACATAATTCTTTTGATCGGCTCCTAAAAGGGTTTGTTTATAATTGGCAAAATAGCCGATTAGCGAAGAGGTTAGAAATCCGAAATAGGCAAAGAAGATAACACCCATTTCGAATTGGGTATTGGGGAATATCAATGGGAGAAAGCAGGCAAGAACAAGGCCAGCGCCCAAAATAATAAAACCTATCCACCGGTAGAGATAGCCAAATACGGATATTATCTCGTTTATTTTTTCCTCGTTATGTTCAAACAAGGGTTTGTATAATACATATCCGATGGCACTACCGATACCCAATTCGGCCAAGTTCAAAAAACCGAGGAGGTTTTGCAGGGTTCCGGTGAGACCTACAAAATCGGCGCCAAGCGTATCGAGAAATATCTTTCGGGAAAAGAAAGAGAGTATTAGGGTCAAAAAATAGAATATGAGGTTGACTCTCGCATTCAATAGTGATTTTTTAACCCGCGATTCTTGTTGAGGCATAGAAAACTATTCTCCTACTCAAAAATAGATATGACCCATAATATTATCATCCCCTAAAAATTCGGGCTATTTTATGTGCCAATTTATAAACTATATTGCGTTTTTTCTTAACCGGTTCATTTCCATAGCCGTAGCCATAACCGTAGCCATAACCGTAGCCATAACCGTAGCCATAACCATAGCCGTAACCGTATTTTTTATTTTCCATTTCGATGCCGTTGATTACGACGGTAAGGTTATTGAATTTTTTCTCCTTATAGAGTTTCTCCAATTCAGGAAGATAACGACGATCCAAAATACCATTGCGAATGACATAAACTGTGAGGTCGGCTACCCGCCCGGCAATACCGGCATCGGCTACCATCAAGGCAGGAACACAATCCAAAATGATATAGTCGTATTGTTTCTTCAACTCTTCTATCAAAAGCGGGAAACGATCGCTCATCAATAATTCTGAGGGGTTAGGTGGAACGATACCCGCAGAGATCATATCGAACATATCATGTACATTGCTGGGCTGAATGAGACTGGAAATTTTGTCATCTTTACCCGACAACCATGTGGAGACTCCGTTTTTCGTCGTCAAATCGAGGGTCTTACTCAAAGTACGTTTACGCAAATCCATATCGAGTAAAACGACTCTCTTATTTGTCATGGCCAAGGTTACGGCAAAATTACGAGATACAAAACTTTTCCCCTCTCCCGGCATGGTGGAGGTAAACATAATGACTCGTGCCTTGGGGGCTACAAAATCCATATTAGAACGCAACAATCTGAATGATTCCGCCACATTGCTGGTTTTATGTTCTGCTACGACAATCGGCTGTTCCTCCTTTTCGTCTTTCAATTTCGGTATTTCTCCCAAAATAGGCATCGAAGTATAGTCCTCTACGTCTTTGCGGCCTCTCACTCCGGTATTCCACAACAAGCGCAACAATTGGATAGCCAACGGAATAATAAGTCCGACGATGAAAGCTACCATTAAAACCATTCTCCGAGCTGGAGCGACCGGAGCCGACGACCCGAACGGGGCTTCTATTACACGTATATTAGCTTCGGTAATCGCCAATTGCAAAGCATTTTCCTCCCGTTTATTCAACAAGAAGGTATATAACGATTCTTTAATGCTCTGTTGTCGAATAATCCCTAATGCCTGCTTTTCCTGTTGAGGTACCGACTCTATTTGAGTCAACGCCTGCGACTCAACCTCCCGGGCTCTTTTTACCTTCAACTTCAACGTAGCCATATAGTTGTCCATGGAAGCTGCAAGTATATCCCGCATGGAAGCCAGATTGTTGTCCAAATCTTTTACCAACGGGTTGTTCTCCCCCGAATTGGCGGCCAATCGTTCGCGTTGCAACAACATCTCGTTATAAGTCGTTATTTGACCTTGCAACCCGCTATCTCCTACACCCGACACATTAGGAATGAGATGTTTTCCCTCTCCTCCCTTGGTTATATCACGTTGAATAGCTTGTGCAATGGCATACTCCGTTTCCAATTGTACCAATTCGTCTCTCATTTTACTGCTTTCGCTCATAAACTGAGAGGCAGTTGCGTCGATATTGACAATACGGTTTTTCTGTTTAAAATCGGTCAATTCATCTTCGACATCGCCCAACTCCTTACTAATAATTTCCACTCGTTCATTAATAAATTGAGCGGTACTGGTAGCGATTCGGTTTTTATCCTCAATAATCGTTTCCCGATAAACCTCGATCAATGTATTCAAAATAGCCTCAGCCCGAGAAATATTCGAATCCACACAATTTATTTGTACCAGCGTCGTACGATCTCCGGCCAAAGAGGTCGAGATTGACGAATGATATATATTCGCCGCCACATTTAGATCGATACGAGATACCTCAACCGGTATATTGTAATAGGCCGGTAAACGATTAGGAACCGACTCTATGACCATACGCCCGACTGCCGACACAATCGTATCGCCGAAAGAGAAGACCTGTCCTTTTTCGTCACTTTCGATACCGCCGGTCTTCACATGGCTAAACAAGAAACGGTTCTCGTCCAATGGCTTTATACTCATCGATACTGGAACAGTATAAGGCTCTAAGAACCTTACTCGAATAGGAGATTCGGCATACAATTGTTCATTGTGCAACCAGTTTTTTACCTGATAGAAGACATCTAAATTCAATCGTTCGACGACTTCCCGCATCAATTGGCGCGATTGCAATATATAAATTTCGTTCTCAACACCGCTTCCCGATATGCCTCCGGTCAATTCCAAAGCAGCCGACATATCATTCCCCGATTTGGTCTCGCTTTGGACCAGCATAACGGCACTCCGTTTATACAATGGGGTCTGCATAGCCAAGTAGAACCACGCAATCGATACACATGCTACAACCGACAGCACGATCCAATACCAATTATCGAATACCAACTCGACAATATCCCGTAGGGTTATTCCCCCTTCGTTTTTTTTATCGTTTTTAGTTTCTTGAATGAGTTCCATATATAGATATTACTTATCCTTTAACACAATAATCATAGATATAATCGACAACACCGAGGCTACCAATGATAAAATACTGCTACTTGCCGAAATAAACGACAACGTAGAACTACCTTTCACTCCTATCGACTTATTGGGTTGCACATAGATTACATCATTTTGTTTCAAATAGTAACAGGGAGAATTCCAAACCTTCTCACTCGAAGTTAAATCCACGACATAAGTTGTACGTCGATTTCCCTCCTCGCGCATAACCAAAACATTTTCCCGTTTTCCCGACGGTGTAAGGTCGCCAGCCATCGACAAGGCTTCGAGAATAGTCACCCGGTCTCCCGTAATGGTTTGTACACCCGGATTATTCACTTCGCCCATTATCGAGACTTTGAAATTTCTCATTTGTACCGAAACCACAGGATCTTTCACATATTCCCCTTCAATAAGTTTTTTCTTAATCGATTCGGCCAATTCTGCCCGCGTCAATCCGCCAGCTTGCATTTCGCCTAAGATAGGCACATCGATCATTCCGTTTTTATCGACCCTCAAACCGATAGCTTCTTGTATCGTTGTCGAAGCGCCCGAACTACCCAGCATCTGATTATTGCCGAAGATCTCCAACAATTCTCCATCTTTACTACTTACCGTAATAAGCAATTGGTCATCGGGCTCGATTTTCAATTCAAAATCTTGTACAATTGTTTGAGGATTTTGATTCAAGGCATCGGCACCTTGCATATAAATCATTTTTTTAGAAGGGACACACGACACCAATCCCACGAGTACCGTAGCCATTAAGATTTTCGAAATATATTTCATCTGTCAAAAGATAACTATTAACATACTAACTTTTTAACTTACCTTTTTCCGATTTATTCGACGAGTCAAATAAAGCTGCATACAAGTCCAAATCAGAATATCCAAAAATAACAATACATTTATATTCACATGGGTCAATAACAGCAAATTCATCGCCGCAAATCCCGAAGAAATCAACAAGATAATAATCATCGCCGTCCGATGAGAATACCCCAAAGCAAGGAATTTGTGGTGAATATGATTTTTATCGGGACTAAAAATATTCTTCTTGAAACGAATTCGATGGAGAATAACCCGAACCACATCGAACACAGGTGTTATCAAAACCGAAAATGCAATTACAATAGCATCGGGGATCCGATGAGGCACAATCTCGTCATACATGCTAAATCGGATAGCCAAGATACTTAATATGAATCCTATTGTTAAAGAGCCGGTGTCTCCCATAAAAATTTTCCGACCTCGTTTAGGATTCCCGAAAACATTATAGTAAAAAAACGGAATGATCGTCCCGAGTGTTATGATGGCGAGTGCTGCATACAGCCACTCTTGTTGGTATATAAACAAAACCGCAAAAAACAAGAAAGCTATACCGCTCAATCCCGAAGCCAAACCGTCTATCCCATCAATCAAATTAATCGCATTCGTAATAAAGACTATGATAAAAACAGTAAACGGTACTCCCACCCAAACCGGCAATTCATATATCCCGAATATCCCGTAAAGGTTATTGACCCATATTCCTGAAAAGGCCAATAAAATGGCGCAAAATATTTGGACAAGGAATTTTTGATGGTAACGCACACCTATCAGATCATCGGTAATACCAGTCAAATACAACAACAGCAAGCTACTCAGGCCAAACGACAATACCGAGGTGTCGTTCGCCGCTATAATCGAGGGGAACAAGTCCGACCCATATATCTGATTCAACCCTATCATAAACGACAAGGTAAAGATAACGGCCGGGAAAAATGAAACTCCCCCCAATCGAGGTATTACCCCTTGGTGTACTTTGCGTTCGTTCGGTATATCAAACAAATGTTTCTTAAACGAAATCACTAAAATCCTTGGAATAATAAAAAATGAAAATCCCAGACTAATAAGAAATGACAATAACAAAACCCAAATATAATCCATAAATATTAGATTTAACACACCATCCTCATTACTAAATAAACTTCCCAATATAGACCCAATTCTATGCAGAAATTTTATAACTCTTTATTATAAAAATCATCGATATAATCTTTATTTTTCACAATTCTTGGGGTCACCGATGAAAAATTTTCTCGGCGTCAACACTCCAATTATACTCAAATGCCTTTTCATCCCTATCTCAGAAGACAAAAGTCATTTCTGTCAGAAATATAACCCCTTATTATATCGAATCAAATAGAATCTTACAATCTAAAATCCTTATTTGACTAAAAAGATCATATATCTTGAAAAAATAGGATAACTAAAAGCCAAAAATCTATTTAACACAAAGTATAGCCTATTTTTTACATTTTTCGCAAAGGTACTTACAATTATTAAAAAACAAAATCAAAATCTCACAAAAAACATTATGTCGGCATAAAGATTCACTTAAACAGATAATATAGAAATATTTATAAATATTTTATTAAATTTCAATCAGCCAATCATAATCATTGTTTTTTGTAGTTTTATCAGGAACAAGTCTTGTGACAAATTTGTTCAGGCAATATACACCCTTCAAACAATAAATACATAGAAGAAGAATTCTGTTACAATTGATAAATTAACATAATTTGACCCTAAAAGAAAGGAACAAACTCTTACCTTTGAATAAAATTTATATCCAATCTTTCTATGATAAAAAAGATTATAAACCCGTGGACCAAACTTGAAAAAGAAGGATATAATTGCTTTGGATGTGCCCCCAACAATCCATACGGGCTGAAAATGGAATTTTACGAAGATGGTGACGAAATTGTATCCTATTGGAATCCAACCGATAATTATCAAGGTTGGTTACATACCCTCCATGGAGGAATTCAGGCCCTTTTGATGGACGAAGTGGCAGGTTGGCTGGTCGCCCGGAAATTGCAAACGACCGGCATGACTACCCAATTGGAAGTCAAATACAAGAAATCTATCACCACCGGCAGTGCTGTTGCCCTAGAAATCCGTACCCATATTAAAGAGATGAAACACAACTTTGCTTTCATATCGGCTCAAATTATCCATGACCATCAAGTATGCTCACAAGGAGAACTCACCTATTTCTGTTTTTCCCAAGAGAAAGCCATAACGGAATTCCATTTTTCAGGCTGCCACACCGAAGACGAACTCACTTCTATCGAAGCAAATAAAAACTGCCGGGAGTAAATGACCCCGGTAGTAATTCCATATCCAAAACTACCCTTACAACAAAAGCATACCTGTTTAGCCATCGTTTTACAACTGGTAAATCAAATATGCCGTATAGGCTACATAACACAAGACCATCACGACGCCTTCGACACGAGTGATCGTACGCACCTTGTGGTATTTTCCCACAAAAAACATCAGCAACGAGGCCCCCAACAGATAGAGTAAATCGAAGTTAGTGATTCCACCCAACGGGAGCGGCGAGATAGCGGCACTGGTACCCAATACGAAAAAGACATTGAACAGATTGGAGCCTATCACATTGCCCACGGCGATCTCGGGATTTTTCTTCAATGCGGCAACAACCGAGGTCGCCAACTCGGGTAGCGAAGTTCCCATGGCCACCAAGGTCAAACCGATAATCGACTCACTCACTCCCAGCGAACGGGCTATCTCACTCGACCCATCGACAAACAGCCGGCCACCGAAAATCAAAGCGGCAAGCCCGCCTACAATATAAAGGATACAACGCCACACAGGTAACGATTTGATTTCGGCCGACTCCTCTTCACTGTGGTTGTGTGCAATGGCAAACGTATAACCGAGAAATATCAAGAAGAAGCAAAGCATCAATAGCCCGTCGGCACGATTAATCACATTCTCGGTACCGGTTCCCAAAAAGAGATCGTTGGCACAAATAAGCACGACCACCGAAGAGAGTATTGCCAACGGTATCTCCTTGGTCAATGTCCCCCGGGTAATTCTAATGGGAGCTACGACTGCGGTCACACCCACAATCATCAAAATATTGAAAATATTGCTTCCCACCACATTACCGATAGCCAATCCGGCACTATCGTTGAGTGCCGATACGACACTGACTGTCAGCTCCGGAGCCGACGTGCCGAATGCGACAATCGTAAGCCCTATTACCAACGACGAGATATTGAAACGCTTGGCCAATGCGGCAGCCCCATCTGTCAAAAAATTAGCTCCTGCCAAAATCAAGGCCAGTCCCACCAGCAAAAAGAGTATGTTTATCATAAACACCTTATTTTTATATTCCTCATTATGAATGGGCAAATGTACAGATTTAATTTAACAGTCCGAAGAGAGTACGATACAAATTTACCATTGCCCCAACGGGAGATCCCTCTTTTTTACAAATTAAGGCACCTTTCCTCTTAATTTTTATTAAAACCACCGGGCATTACCATCGGTAAGAAAATAATACATAACTTTGTCGTGTAACAAAGGGGTGCCTAAAAACGGCTGAGATCATACCCTATGAACCTGATACGGATAATGCCGGCGCAGGAATTGTTCATAGTCCTATCTGTTTCGATACGGTTTTAAGCTACCCCTCGATAAAGCAAACCGTATGAAAACTTATCCCGTCGTATTGACCATTGCAGGCTCCGACAGTAGCGGAGGTGCCGGAATACAGGCCGACTTGAAAGCCATGTCGGCTATCGGTGTATTCGGCACATCGGCCATTACAGCCATCACAGCACAAAACACCTGCGAAGTGCGTGCCATACAAGGCGTCGAGCCTGATATTGTACGCCAACAAATCGAAGCGGTACTCGACGACCTGCCCTGTCGCACCGTAAAACTGGGTATGCTCTATGCCCGTCCCACCATCGAGACAATTGCCCAATGCCTGTCGCACTATCGGCTCGACCATATCGTACTCGACCCGGTGATGGTATCGACCTCGGGCTGCCGTCTTATCGAGGAAGAGGCTATCGAAGCCGTCAAATCATTGTTACTGCCCCGGGCTTCACTCGTCACCCCCAACATACCCGAAGCCGAGATACTGAGCGGTCTGCCCGTCACCAACGAAAACGATATGCATAGGGCTGCCGGCCGAATGTTCGAAGCCGGTTGTCAGGCGGTTTTGATCAAGGGAGGACATTTCGACGGAGCAGAATCGTGCGACCTGCTCTTTACACCTCATTCCGCTCCCGTACGTTACACCTCACCGCGCATCGCCACACGCAACACCCACGGAACCGGCTGCACTTTCTCGTCGGCCATCGCCTCCTATTTGGCTTTGGGCGAGGAATTGCCCGAGGCTATTGCCCGAGCAAAAAAATACCTTTCCCGGGCGCTCGAAGCCGGTGCCGACGTCTCGATCGGACACGGGCACGGCAGCGTAAACCATTTCTTCGCGCCCAACGTTTTAACCGCATCGAAAAATATCGATGGAGAGAACGAACCGAAAAAGTAAAAAGCATATTCAAACGAATATAGATTATATGAAAATCCACGTCAATCAAAAAGAGTACGAAGTACCCGACGGGCTCACGGTCAAAGCACTACTCGACCGGCAACAAATCCCGGCCGAAGGAACAGCCGTAGCTGTCGATAACAAACTGGTACCCAAAGCAGATTGGGAAAGCCGAACCTTGGCAGACGGAGAAAAAGTAACGGTCATTCGTGCCGCATTCGGAGGGTAAGACCGTGAAATTTATAGGAATAACCACCGAAGGAGTATTGCCTCACGAGGCAAGGTTAATCGCGGTCCTGCTCGATAACGGCCTCTACCGGCTGCACCTGCGCAAACCGGCATTCACAAAAGAGGAGACCGAAGCGTTGTTGCAAACCATCGATTCTCGTTACTACGACCGCATCGTCGTCCACGACCACTTCGAATTGGCAGTGAAATACCGTTTGGCAGGAGTCCACCTTAACCGGAGGAATCCCGTGCCGCCCGCAATAACCGGCAACTATACCCCCGCCCTATCCCGCTCGTGCCACTCGATAGAAGAGTTATCTCACAACGAAGGGTATGCCTATCAATTTCTAAGCCCTATCTTCGACAGCATATCCAAGTCGGGATACCGTTCAGCCTTCACCCCAAAAGAGTTGACCGAGGCGGCCGAAAAAGGAATCATCGGCGAACGGGTGATTGCATTGGGCGGGATTATCCCCGAACGGATTGCCGACCTGAAAACGTGGCACTTCGGCGGAGCGGCCCTGCTCGGCTTCCTTTGGCAGAATCCGACCGAGGCCGGAGTGATCGAACGTCTCGACCAAATACGAAATATTTAAACCGAACAGAATATGTTACAATTCATTACACACCAAACGCCTCGCTTCGGCATTGTCGAAGGGGCAGTCGCCGCCCTCAAAGGAGGCTGCAAATGGATACAGTTGCGCATGAAAGAGGCTCCGCTCGATGCCGTGGAGCAAACAGCCCGGCAACTTATCCCCCTTTGCAAGGAGCATGAGGCCATTCTCGTCCTCGACGATTATCCCCAACTGGCGGCCGATCTCGACATCGACGGCGTTCACTTGGGGAAACTCGACATGCCGGTCTCGGAAGCCCGACTGCTCATCGGCGAGAAATATATCATCGGCGGGACAGCCAATACGTTTGAAGATATTCAATCTCTGGTACGACAAGACGCCGACTATGTGGGGCTCGGCCCTTTCCGCTATACCGAGACCAAAAAGAACCTCAGCTCCATTCTCGGCCTCGAAGGGTATGCCCGCATCATGCAGCAATGCCGGGACAACGGCCTGAAAATACCCGTAGTCGCCATTGGCGGCATCACGGCCGACGACATTCCGGCCCTTATGGAGACAGGCGTTTCGGGTATCGCCTTGTCGGGAACAATCCTGCAAGCCGAAGACCCTGAAGCCGAAACTCGAAAGATTATAGACTTATTAAACCAATATCGTAAAGCATGAAAAAATTAGTAATCGGAGGACGTGAATTCTCCTCCCGGCTATTTGTCGGAACCGGCAAATTCAGCTCGAACGAATTAATGGAAAAAGCAATCGAGGCTTCGGAGTCCGAAATGATTACCGTAGCCATGAAACGCATCAACATGATGAACGAAGCAACCGACGATATGCTCACCCACATCGACCGCAGCAAAGTACAGTTCCTGCCTAACACCTCGGGGGTGAGAAATGCCGAAGAGGCTGTTCTCGCCGCACAATTTTCGCGCGAATGCTTCGGGACCGATTTCATTAAACTCGAAATTCACCCCGACCCCAAATACCTCTTGCCCGACCCCGTAGAGACCTTGAAGGCCACCGAGCAACTGGCTAAAATGGGATTTGTGGTACTCCCCTATATCCAAGCCGACCCCGTACTGTGCAAACGGCTCGAAGAGGCAGGTGCCGCCACCGTCATGCCGCTGGGCGCTCCTATCGGGACAAACAAGGGACTGCGCACCCGAGACTTCCTGCAAATCATCATCGAGCAGAGCAACGTGCCCGTCATCGTCGATGCCGGCATCGGAGCTCCGTCGCATGCCGCCGAAGCCATGGAACTGGGTGCCGACGCCGTGCTGGTAAACACCGCCATTGCCGTGGCCGGGAACCCCGTGGAGATGGCCATCGCCTTCAAACAAGCTGTCGAGGCCGGCCGCCGTGCTTATGAAGCCGGATTGGGTGCGCAATACAATTTTGCACAAGCCAGCAGCCCGCTCACCTCATTTTTGGACTAAACCTCACCCGCAGAATGGACACGCAAAAGATAATCAAAGACGCCTACCCCGGTTCCGAAAAGGTATATGTACCGGGGAAACTCTTTCCCATACAGGTGGGTATGCGGAAAATAAACCTGACCGACACCGTGACTATCGAAAACGGGAAACGGGTGCACCGCCCCAATGCACCGGTTTACGTATATGATACCAGCGGCCCTTACACCGACCCAGTGATAGAAGTTGACATAAACAAAGGGCTGCCCCGCCTGCGCGAATCATGGATTGCCGCTCGCGGCGATGTGGAGCGACTCGACGACATCTCCTCGCAATATGGCCGTGCCCGTCGCGACGACCCGTCGCTCGATGCAATCCGTTTCAAAAACACCCCGCTCCCCTATAAGGCCAAGCCGGGGCACGCCATTACCCAAATGTACTATGCCCGCAAGGGAATCATTACCGCCGAGATGGAGTATGTAGCCATACGCGAGAACCTGCAAAACGAACAGTTGGGTATCCCGAGCCACATCACCCCCGAGTTTGTACGGCAGGAAGTGGCCGCCGGACGCGCCATTATCCCGGCAAACATCAACCACCCCGAAGCCGAACCGATGATTATCGGACGTAACTTCTCGGTGAAACTGAACACCAACATCGGCAACTCGGCTCTCTCCTCGGGCATCGAAGAGGAGGTGGACAAAGCCGTGTGGAGCTGCCACTGGGGCGGCGATACGCTCATGGACCTCTCGACCGGCGACCACATTCACGAGACACGCGAATGGATTATCCGCAACTGCCCCGTGCCGATGGGTACAGTTCCCATCTATCAGGCTCTCGAAAAGGTAAACGGCAAGGTGGAAAACCTCTCTTGGGAGATTTACCGCGACACACTCATCGAGCAGTGTGAACAAGGAGTGGATTACTTCACTATCCACGCCGGAGTGCTGAAAGCTCATGCCGACTTGGTGGGCGACCGGCTCACCGGTATCGTATCGCGCGGCGGCTCGATCATGACTAAGTGGTGCGTGATTCACAATCAAGAGAGTTTCCTCTATACACACTTCGACGAAATTTGCGAAATATTGAAACAGTACGATGTAGCTATCTCGCTGGGCGACGGCATGCGCCCCGGCTCGATTCACGACGCCAACGACCGCTCGCAGTTCCTCGAACTCGACGTGCTGGGCGAACTTACCGAAAAGGCTTGGGCACACGACGTGCAGGTAATCATCGAGGGTCCCGGCCATATTCCCATGCACAAAATCAAGGAAAACATGGAGCGCCAACTGAGTAGCTGCCACGAAGCTCCTTTCTATACGCTGGGGCCGTTGACCACCGACATCGCCCCGGGATACGACCACATTACCTCGGCTATCGGAGCTGCACAGATTGCTTGGCTGGGGACGGCCATGATTTGCTACGTGACCCCCAAAGAACACCTCGGACTGCCCGACCGCGAGGATGTGCGCAACGGTGTCATCGCCTACAAGATTGCCGCCCATGCCGCCGACTTGGCCAAAGGATACCCCGGCGCACAAGTGCGCGACGACGCCATGAGCAAAGCCCGGTATGAATTCCGTTGGAAGGACCAGTTCAACTTGGCCCTCGACCCCGAACGTGCCCTTGAATACTACAAACAAGGTTCATTCCACGACGGCAACTATTGCACCATGTGCGGGCCCAACTTCTGTGCCATGCGGCTGTCGCAAGATATTACCGACTGTATAGAAAACCAACAATACGATTAACTGCTTAACCTTCTTATAGAAAGATGTTTTCCAACGAATTAGAAAAATATTCATGGGACGACATAACCGCCTGCATCGACTCGAAACAGAGCCGCGATGTAGAGATTGCCTTGGGCAAGGAACACTTGACCATCGACGATTTCATGGCGCTTGTCTCTCCGGCCGCCGCTCCCTATTTGGAACACATGGCGACCCTGAGCCAGCGATATACCCAAGAGCGTTTCGGTAAAACGATACAGATGTATGTACCGCTTTATATCACCAACTCATGTAACAACTTTTGTGTCTATTGCGGATTCAACCACAACAACCCTATCGCCCGTATCATTCTCACCGAAGAGGAAATAGAAAACGAATGCCGAGCTATCCGCAAATTGGGACCTTTTGAAAACTTGCTTATCGTTACCGGCGAGAATCCCCGCGATGCCGGTGTGGATTATCTGGAACGAGCATTGCAGATAGCCCGCCCCTACTTCGCCAACCTCTCGATCGAGGTAATGCCGCTCAAGAGTGAAGATTACTATCGGCTCACCCAATCGGGCCTCAACGGTGTGGTCTGTTTCCAAGAGACTTACCACAAAGAGCGCTACAAATGCTATCACCCCAAAGGCATGAAATCGATTTTCGACTGGCGGGTCAACGGGTTCGACCGCATGGGACAGGCCGGCGTGCACAAGATAGGCATGGGGGTACTCATCGGATTGGAACCGTGGCGCACCGACGTCACCCTGATGGCCATTCACCTGCAATATCTGCGCAAACACTATTGGCAGACGAAATACAGTGTCAACTTCCCCCGTATGCGCCCGTCGGAGGGACATTTCCAACCCAACGTGGTGATGAGCGACCGGGAACTGGCACAGTTGATTTTTGCATTCCGTATCTTCGACCACGACGTGGATATTTCGGTATCGACCCGCGAAAATCCACATTTCCGCGACCATATCGCCACCCTCGGGGCTACCTCGATAAGTGCCGGTTCAAAGACCGACCCGGGAGGCTATGCCACCTATCCGCAAGCATTGGAACAGTTTGCCGTAAGCGACGAACGTACCCCGGCCGAGGTAGAACGGGCCGTGAAAGCCATGGGGTACGAGGTAGTGTGGAAAGACTGGGATAAAATCTTTGACTGATGAACGAGCGATACAGCCGGCAAACAATGCTCCCCGAGATAGGCGAAACGGGGCAAGAGAAATTGAGGCGTGCCCGGGTGCTGGTAGTCGGTGTCGGGGGACTGGGTTCGCCCATTACCCTCTACCTTGCGGCGGCCGGCGTGGGCTGCTTGGGATTGATCGACGGCGACACGGTATCGGTAAGCAACCTGCAAAGGCAGGTACTCTATACCGAATGCGAAATAGGATTGTCGAAGGTGGAGTGTGCCCGCCGCCGCTTGTCGGCCTTAAACAGCGAAACTCAAATCGTCTGCTACCCCACCCGACTCACAGGCCAAAATGCCGACTCGATAATCGCCGGTTATGATCTCGTCATCGACGGCTGCGACAATGCGGCCACCCGCTACCTCATCGACGAGACTTGCGCCCGACAAGGCAAACCTTATATCTATGGAGCTATTGCCGGATTTCAGGGACAAGTATCGGTGTTCAACTACCGGGGTGGCCCTCGATATTGCGACCTCTACCCTCGTCCCGAAGTGATGCCGCAACCCCGACCGGGCGGCGTAATGGGTGCAATCCCCGGAATTGTCGGTTGCATGCAGGCCGCCGAAGCTATCAAGATTATCACCGGCTGCGGCGAGGTATTGAGCAGCAAACTCTATTTGACCGATCTGCTCTCGCTGCAACACGAAATCATAGAGATTAATCGATAACCCTTTAAGGATAAGTAAAAAAAACGGACCGCAACTATTACGGTCCGTTTTTTTTGCGTCGAATCTATCGAAACTCAATAGGCAGCCGCCCAATTGTTTTTACGAATATTCTCGGGTTTCCATTTATCCTTGGGTGCGGTCTCGCCCTGCGGATAACCCATGGGAATCACATTGAGCGGGACAATCTGTGCCGGCAAGTCAAGCACCGAACGAATGGCCCGAACCCGATCCATCGTGGGATAGGCTCCGGTCCATACGGCACCCAGCCCCAGACCGTGAGCCGCCAGCAGGATATTCTCGGTAGCCGCCGAAGCATCTTGTATCCAATAGGCAGCCCCTTCACCTTCGAGCGTACGGCTCATATCGCCACACACCACAATCGCTACCGGTGCCGAAGCCAGCATCTTGGCATACGGCAGGGAGTCGGCCAACTGGGTCATCACCTCTTTATCGTCAACGACGACAAAGGCCCACGGCTGTTGGTTGCGAGCCGTAGGAGCCGACATTCCGGCCCGTAAAATCTGCTCGATTTTCTCGGGTTCAACAGGTTGATCGGTATAGGAACGCACGCTGGTACGGGTATAAATAGCATCGAGTACCGACATCTCGCCCGATGCGCCCTCCGACTTACCGGCAGGGAAATAAAACACTCCCAAAACAATCGAAAACACGAACCATACAGCCAGAAAAATAAATAAAACTCGTTTCATCGTCTTCTATTTTTTTGATTACAAATCCAATAATCCTTCGGGAATATTCATGTACAACTTGCGATTCTCCTCGTCGATTTCGCTTACAAACTCATCGACCGCCGGGATAAGCAACAGTCGCCCGTCATGATCGACCTCAAAGAGGATATTCTCGGTCGAGTCGTCGATCGAAACGATTTTCCCCAACTCCCCTGTTTCATTGTCGAGGAGTGTAAACCCAATGAAATAATCGCCCGGGGCTTCCTCTTCGACATCCGTATCGTAATAGCTCTTGGGGAAATAGACGTCGAGCAGGGAAAAGGCTCGGGCCTCCTGCTCGTTGTCCACATCTTCGAGTTTCAACAAGGCTGTGGTATCGCTTTTGAAACGATACTCCTCAATGAAAAAAGGGACAAATATGCCATCGATCTCACACACGATATAGGGGCAATCGGTTCGGTCGAATATATCGTCGGTAAAGGTAAACGACAATTCTCCTTTTACGCCGTGCGGTTTATTGAACCGTCCTATTTTTATCAACTCTTCTCGTTCAATCATGTTGGTTTCTCGTGTTTTTACAACCGGGTGATACGGGCTCCAATGGCATTGAGCCGCTTGTCTATATCTTGATAACCTCGGTCTATTTGGTCGATGTTGTGGATACGGCTCGTACCGTTGGCGCTCATGGCGGCGATAAGCAGAGCGATTCCGGCCCGAATGTCGGGCGACACCATATTGGCCGCCCGCAGCGTATGGGCGTGAGCCTGTCCGATAACAGCGGCCCGGTGCGGGTCACACAAGATTATCTGTGCCCCCATGTCGATAAGTTTATCGACAAAGAACAAACGGCTTTCAAACATTTTTTGGTGAATCAACACACTTCCTTTCGCCTGCGTGGCCACCACGAGAAACACACTCAGCAAGTCGGGCGTAAGACCCGGCCACGGGGCATCGGCAAAGGTCATGATCGAGCCGTCGATAAAGGTTTCTATTTCGTAACATTCATGTTCGGGAATGTGAATATCGTCACCTTGCTGTTCCACGGTGATGCCCAAACGGCGAAAACTGTCGGGAATAATGCCCAGATCGTTGTACGAGACATTCTTGATCGTGATGTCCGACTGGGTCATGGCTGCCATACCGATGAAACTACCCACCTCGATCATGTCGGGAAGGACCGTATGTTCGCAACCTTTCAACGACGATACACCGTGTATGGTGAGCAGATTGGAACCGATACCCTCGATCTTTGCCCCCATGCGGTTGAGCATCTTCGAGAGTTGTTGCAGATAAGGTTCGCACGCCGCGTTGTAAATGGTAGTATCGCCTTCGGCCAATACCGCCGCCATAAGGATATTGGCCGTACCCGTCACCGAAGCCTCATCGAGCAGCATGTAACTGCCGGTAAGTTTCTCGGCCTTGATTTCATAACGTTGCGCTTGGGGGCAATAGGTAAACGACGCCCCCAGTTTCTGAATGCCGAGGAAGTGGGTATCCAATCGGCGGCGACCTATTTTATCGCCTCCCGGCTTGGGTAAAACGGCATAACCGAAACGGGCAACCAACGGCCCGATGATCATGACCGACCCACGTAAGGCTGCCCCTTTCTGCAAAAATTCGTCGCTGTCGAGATAATCGAGGTTTATTTTATCGGCCTTGAAACTATATGCGTTCAATCCAATGCGTTTTACCTTTACGCCCAAATCCCGTAACAGTTGTATCAAATTATTTACATCGAGAATATCGGGAATATTGTAAATCTTTACCTCCTCAGGGGTCAACAAGGTCGCACACAAAACTTCCAAAGCCTCATTCTTAGCTCCTTGCGGTATCAATTCTCCGTTCAGGCGATGTCCGCCTTCGATAATAAAAGATGCCATATTCTTTCTCTATTAAGGTTAATGAGGGAAAGGTACAAAAAAAAGCGGTTATTTACCCGCTTTTTTTGAATTATTTTTCGACTTGCTCCGCGACTGCTGTACCACAGGCTCTTTCACATCGCGCAGATGGTAGGTCGCCGCGTCAAGGTCGATTACGCCGTGGGTATATTCTTTCAAGTCTTTCAATATCTTCTCGTCTTCCACCGAGTCCTTGTTCCACTGGTAGAACAGTTTTTTCATGTGGTTGGCCAACATGGAAACAAGGGCATCGCGCTCTTCGCCCTCGGGCATCTCCTCGGCTTTTTTCAACATCTCCTCCATGATCTTGCCATAGTGGCGATATTTGATGGGCGACATCTGGTAGGGAATCGAATCGGGCGACGTATGCAAATTCTCTTTTCGAATAATTTCATAAGGGTAATCGATGTCCAACTTGAAATCGGACATGATAGCCAAATGGTCCCACAATTTATGTTTGAAATCCTCGATGTCACGCAAATGGGGGAAAAGATTTCCCATGATATTGATAATCGTGTTGGCACAACGGGTACGTTCGGCACGGTCCTCGATCGTCATGCAGTGATCGACCATCTGCTGCACATTGCGGCCGTACTCGGGCAGCACAAGTCTTTTCAGTTCCGATGTATATTGCATAAGTTTATGATTGATTTTTAGCTTATAATACTTTGTTTTTAGGTGTCGTGGCGATAAACTCTTTCAAATAGAACGGTTCGAAATAGGCCACATCTTCAAATTTCTCATTGCGGAACGCCCGCTCGGCCAGTGCCAGCATATCGGTAGCCAAAGGTACCATACCGTCCACAAATATGGCATTGGGGTGCTTAATCACCTCTTTGCATTTGGTCGAACCGTCGCCCGAGAATACGATACGGCAACTGTCCAACAACTCGGCAAACGAATGCTCGTTGACCACATAGGCACCTACCGGAGCGACACCGTTCAACGCATTGTCGTAAACAGCGGCATAGACCTCCATGCGACGGGCATCGATCATCGGACAGTATAACACATCTTCCTCGAAATAGTTTCGGAACATGGTCGCACAGGCCAACAATTCCAACGTAGGTACCGAAATAAGGGGTACTCCCAGCCCGAAACAAAGCCCTTTGGCCTCAGATACCCCGATGCGCAATCCGGTATATGAACCGGGGCCGCTACTCACGGCAACCGCATCGACCTTCAACCCTTTTTCTCTCGAAAAATCCATGACTTCTTTCACATACACACCCAATAACGAGGCGTGCGAAGGACCATCGAAATTCTCGAAATGACACTGTACAACGCCGTCGCACGAAAGTGCAGCAGAGCAAACCGACGTGGAAGTCTCTATATGTATGATATTCGGCATAATTTTACCCATAAAACAAATTCCCTCTCTACCCTCGTCCGGCAAAGAGACAAACAAACGATATGATAGCGTTAATGAGTGTACAAAATTAGCGCTTTTTTTTCAATATTGTTGCTTTCTCAACGGAATTAAGATTAAATTTGCAAAAACATTTACAAACTTATGATACAATCGATGACCGGTTTCGGCAAGTCCGTGGTGGAACTGCCGCACAAAAAAATAACCGTTGAAATAAAATCGCTGAACAGCAAACAGCTCGATTTGTCAACCCGCATTCCTCAGCAATACAGGGAGCTGGAAATGGAAATACGCTCCGAAATTGCCCGACGACTGGAACGTGGGAAAGTAGATTTTCTCATATATAGCGAATCGATAGGCAAAGGAACCTCGGCTCAAATAAATATTCCCGTATTGGAGAGCTATGTACAACAAGTCAAAGAGGTTTCGGAAAAACTGGGTATCGCTCTGCCCGGCGATTGGTTTACCACCCTTCTGCGCTTGCCCGATGCGTTGAGCACCGAGAGTCAGGAAATCGACGAGACCGAAATTTCAGCTCTCAAAAAGGCCGTCAACGATGCCATTTCACAGTTGGAAGAGTTCCGCATACAAGAGGGTGCCATGTTGCAGCACTTGTTTGAAGAGAAAATCGCCAATATCGCCCAATTGTTGAAAGAGGTCGAGCCCTACGAAAAAGAGCGAATCGAAAAGATAAAAGGCCGAATCATCGACGCCCTGACCAAAATCGACAACTTCGACTACGACAAAAACCGATTCGAGCAGGAGATGATTTTCTATATCGAAAAACTCGACATCAACGAGGAAAAAAACCGGCTCGACAACCACTTGAAATATTTCCTCGAAACCATGCAAACCGGCAAGGGACAAGGGAAAAAACTGGGATTCATCAGCCAAGAAATGGGGCGTGAAATCAATACGCTCGGCTCCAAATCAAACCACGCCGAGATGCAACGCATCGTCGTGCGCATGAAAGACGAACTGGAACAAATCAAAGAGCAGGTATTAAATGTAATGTAATGGGAAAAAGAGGAAAACTGATTATATTTTCCGCCCCCTCGGGCTCGGGAAAATCGACGATTATACAATCGTTGCTGAATAAAGATTTGAACCTCTCATTCTCCATCTCGGCTACCAGCCGGGCTCCGAGAGGGACAGAACAAAACGGGGTCGAATACTATTTCATCACCCCCGACGAGTTCAAAGCACGTATCGCCAACGATGAGTTTTTGGAATACGAAGAGGTCTATGCCGGCAAGTTCTACGGGACTTTGAAAAGCGAAGTGGAACGAATCCTCAACTCGGGGAAAAATGTCATCTTCGATGTCGATGTAGTAGGCGGACTCAATATCAAAAAATATTACGGAGACCAAGCCCTCGCCTTGTTTATACAGCCGCCCAGCATCGAGGAGTTGGAAAAGCGGCTCAAAAGCAGAGCGACCGATGCTCCCGAAGTCATCGCCAACCGTATTGCCAAGGCCGAATACGAACTATCTTTCGCCCCTCGGTTCGACAAGATCATCGTCAACGACATTTTGGAAAAAGCCCAAGCCGACGCCTATCACCTTATCCGGCAATTTCTCGATAATCCCCAACAATGATGCACCCGATCCAGACAGCTTTTTTCTCCGGCACTTTCAACCCGATTCATTCGGGTCACCTCATACTGGCCAACTACTTGTGCGAATACGAGGAGTTCGACGAGATATGGATTTCGGTGACCCCGCAAAATCCGCTGCGAGAAAAGTTGTCGGACCAAGCCGACAAGCACCGCATCGAAATGTTGCGCCGGGCGGTAACCGGTAATCCCAAAATAAAAGCTACCGATATAGAATTTTCGCTGCCCCTCCCCTCCTATACGATACAGACGCTCGATTTCCTGCGGGAGCAATATCCCGAACGAGAATTTACCCTCGTTATCGGAGCTGACAACTGGCTTCGGTTCAACCGGTGGAAAGAGAGCGAAAGAATTATCGGAGAATACCGCATTTGCATCTATCCCCGAAAAGGCTATGAGGTTGACGAAACAGCACTCCCCACTACCGTAAGATATTGCCATGCGCCCATCGTCGAAATATCTTCCACCCAAATAAGAGAGGGCATCGCCGCGGGGAAAAACATGAACTATTTTGTGCCACAGTCGGTATATGATTACATAACCAGCCTCGGGCTTTATCAAAAATAACAAATCATGGACGAACGTATTTATTCAAAAAATATCATCGAATTTGTCACGGTCAGCGCCGAATATTGCGCATTTATCGAACGGACTCCCGAACTGGAAAAAGAAGAGTTTATCGACAAAATCATCAAAATACTCCCGCTCCTCTATCTGAAAGCGACTTTGTTGTCGCCCGAAGAACCCGAAGAAGAGAGCTATCCCGAAAAATTTGTAACCGAAAATATCTACGAAAGTATCCGTATAGGCATCGAAAGCCTGTTGGGTGAAGAGGATAGTTATCTGGAAGTATTCCAAACCGACATGAAATACAGCGAAGAACCGTTGGCCGCCAGTATCTCGGAGGGACTTTCCGACATTTATCAAGACTTGAAAGACTTCATTTCGGTCTATCGTTTGGGCAACGAGCCTCAAATGCTCGAAGCCTTGTACCTCTGCTACGAGAATTTTGTATCATACTGGGGACAACAGTTGGTCAACGTGTTACGTGCGCTGCACAATATCAAATACTCGACCGAAAATGAGGACGAGGAGGAGTGCGACGACCATTGCGGTTGCGGGCATCACCACCACGCACAAGCCGACAACTATACCGACATATTCGGCCACCGACAGAGTGAAGAAGATATTTTCGACAGGCTGAACGACGAGTTGGATTAAAAAAAATTTATGGAAAACAACATACCGGACAAAATAAAAATAAGCAAGGAAACCATTGCCACTCTACCCGTGGAATCCTTCCCGGGCAAGATTGTCGTGGTCGATTCCGAAACGGGGGTCGAAAACGCCATCGCAGATTTGAGACGCGAAAAAATTATCGGCTTCGATACCGAAACCCGCCCTACTTTCAAAAAAGGTAAAAGCAACCACGTTTCTCTCATACAGCTATCGACCCACGACACCTGCTATCTGTTTCGAATCAACCGTATGGGATTTGCCCCTGCACTGAAAAATCTGCTCGAAGACGAGCAACTGTTGAAGGTGGGCATCTCGCTCAAAGATGATTTCTGCATGTTGAACCGCCTCAACAACGAGTCATTCACCCCCCGCAACTTCATAGAATTACAGAAGTTCGTCAAAAAATTCGGCATCGAGGACCAAAGTCTGCAAAAAATCTATGCCATCGTATTGGGTAAAAAAATTTCCAAAGGACAGCGATTGTCCAACTGGGAAGCCGACCACCTGAGCGAAAGCCAACAACTCTACGCCGCCACCGACGCATGGAGTTGTATCAAAATATATGAAATCTTACAAAAGGGAAATTTCATATCTCCCTTAGACCAAACTTTATTACTTCACCCTTCATCGTTATAAATATATGAAACGGTACAATATCATACCTTTACTGTTGGTTATCTATTTAGCTGTCATGGCCTACTTTGGCAGAGGTATGCTTCTCAGCGGGAATTATTGGGAATATTTCAGCATCATCGTCATCACGTTACTGATTATCATTGCATTGCGCTGGGCTATGAAACGACGGGAGAAAATCAGGGAGGAACGTCGGAAACAACAAGATGCTTCGGAACGAAGAATATTCCGAAACGACAAACTATCATAAACCCTCTAAACGCATCGAATCATGATCAAGAAAATTATACTGGCTTTTTTGTTTCTCGGAGCCTTGTCAATAACTGCTCCGGCACAAATTCTTAAAAATACATGGATTGTCAACCCACAAGTGAGCGGGTTCAATTTGGGCAGTACCCACACACAAGAGACCGGGAATGAGACATTCGACCTCGGACTGAAAGTCGAAGCCGGTAACTTCATCGCCAACAATCTGGTCGTATTGGTAGGTCTCGGCGGTGACTTCGCATGGAATAAAGAATATAAAGACAACAGCATAGATGTGATGGGAAGTATCCGATACTACACCCTCACCACCCTGTTTATCGGTGTAAATACAGGATACACCCACGCTTGGTTCAAACCCAAAGAGGGTGTCTCGTCGTGCCGCGACTACTTGTATATAGGTGCCGAACTGGGATATGCCATCTTCGTGAGCCACAATATTTCACTCGATCCGGCACTCTACTGGAAACACAGTTTTACCGACAAATACGACCAATACGGATTGAAAATAGGTCTGTCGGTTTATTTCTAAGCAATCAATAATAAAACACATAATACGATGACTGAAAAAATGACTCAATTGATGAAGGACGTCCCGGCCATACGCTGGACCGCCCTTATCTTATTGGCAAGTGCCATGTTTTTCGGGTATATCTTCATGGATATACTCTCGCCGCTACAAGAACTGTTGCAAACATCGAGAGGCTGGTCGCCCGATGCCTATGGCCATTACGCCGGTTCGGAAACCTTCCTGAACGTGTTTGTATTCTTCCTCATCTTCGCCGGTATCATTCTCGACAAGATGGGTGTGCGTTTTACCGCAATCCTTTCGGGGGCCGTCATGCTGGTAGGAGCCTCGATCAACTACTTTGCCGTGAGCAGTGCTTTTACAGGCAGCAGTGCCGAGGCATTCATGAATCGCTTCATGAACCTTCCCTTGGAGTGGTGGAACATCACCCCGTTCTACGACGGCATGCCCGCCTCGGCCAAGATGTCGGCCATCGGGTTCATGTTCTTCGGCTGCGGTGTAGAGATGGCCGGTATCACCGTTTCGCGCGGTATCGTCAAATGGTTCAAAGGCAAAGAGATGGCTCTCGCCATGGGTGTGGAGATGGCCATTGCCCGTGTGGGTGTAGCCGTGGTCGTATTGGGGTCTCCGGTACTGGCCACCAAATTTGCCCCGGTCGATGTCTCGCGCCCTGTACTCGTGGCCGTTATCTTGCTGGCTATCGGCCTCATCTGCTTCATCACATACGCCTTCATGGATAAGAAACTCGAGCAGCAGATGGGCGAAAGCGGTGAAGAGAAAGACGACCCCTTCAAAATTTCGGACCTCAAATATATTTTTTCCAGCAAGGTTTTTTGGCTGGTAGCCCTTCTCTGTGTACTCTACTACTCGGCTATCTTCCCCTTCCAAAAGTATGCCATCAACATGTTGCAATGCAACTTGGGCTACACGGCCGAACAAGCCGGCTGGGTATTTTTCGTCTTCCCGCTGGGGGCTGCCGCCATTACGCCTATCCTCGGCAACTTTCTCGACCACCGCGGAAAAGGAGCTACGATGCTCATCTTCGGTGCGCTGCTCATGATTGCCTGCCACTTGGTTTTCGCTTTGGTACTGCCGACACTCAAAGGAACAACTGCGGCTGTCATCGTCGCCTATCTGTCGATTATTTTGCTGGGTATTTCCTTCTCTCTGGTACCGGCTTCGTTATGGCCTTCGGTTCCCAAACTGGTCGATAGCAAACTGTTGGGCTCGGCCTATGCCGTTATTTTCTGGATTCAAAACATCGGACTCTACTCCTTCCCTATGATTATCGGTGCCGCCCTGCGTATGTCGAACCCCGGCATTACCGACCCGTTGCAATACAACTACACCACCCCGATGCTCATTTTTGCCAGCTTGGGCGTGTTGGCTCTCCTCTTCGGGTTGTGGCTGAAAGTCGAAGATAAAAAACGGGGATACGGTCTCGAAGAGCCCAATATCCAACAATAATCAAACCTATATAATACCTTTTTTATAAGAGACCTGAATGCGGCTACCGGGATATATTCTTCGGTAGCCGCATTTCATTTCACCCTCGTAAACTATAAAATATAGTTATAAAACTATTGCATTTAGTTTTATTAACTATAAATATTAGTTTAACAACTAAAACTTTTAGTTTATTTGTATCGACAAAAAACAAAGGTTATGAAAACACTTACCGCAAAAGAAGAAGAAATCATGAACTACTTTTGGCACAAAGGGCCGCTATTCGTAAAAGAGTTACTTGATTTTTACGATGATCCCAAACCCCACTTCAACACCCTTTCGACCATCGTACGGGGTCTCGAAGAGAAAGGTTACCTGTCGCACAAGGCCTATGGCAAAACATTCCAATACTTTGCCACAGTGAGCGAAGAGTCGTTCAAAAAACGGACTCTGAAACAGGTTGTCAACCGCTACTTCAACAATTCCTATTTAGGCGTTGTCTCGTCACTTATCGAAGAAGAGGATATTTCGCTCGACGAGCTGAAAGAGCTTATCGAAAAGGTAGAAAAAGGGAACGAAAAATAACGACCGGCCATGAATGCTTTCTTTGTCTATATCCTCCAATCGGCAGCCTGTCTGGTGCTGCTCTATCTCTTTTACAGTATCCTGCTGAGCAAAGAGACCTTCTATCGCTACAACCGGGTGGCTCTGTTGTGCCTTATCCCCATCTCTTTTCTACTGCCCCTTTCACCGCTACCGATGCCCTCTCCCGGGATTGAAAGCGAAGCAACCCCGACAATCGTGATGCTCGACACGCTGCCGGCATTCAGCCATGTGACCGACGAGGCCGAGGTGCAAACCTCACCGATAGCCGTAGCCCTCTTCATGGCCATAATACTCTATTGGGCCGGGGTACTCTTTTTCATCACCCGTTATATCGCCACTATCGTCCGCCTGCTGCGGCTCATGAATAGCGGTCGCACCGTGACCGACGACGAAGGGCGGCAGATCATCGTCCTCCCCCAACCGATTGCCCCGTTCAGTTGGTTCAAGAAAATCGTACTCTCCGAAGCCGACTACCGGGAGAACCGACAAGAGATACTCCTGCACGAGTCGGCCCATATACACAAGCGTCACTCGCTCGACCTGCTGGCGGCCGACCTCTGCACATGGGTACAATGGTTCAATCCGGCCGCATGGCTGCTGAAACGCGAGTTGCAAACCGTACACGAATACGAAGCCGATGCCGAAGTGCTGGCACAAGGCATCGATGCCCGACAATACCAACTGCTGCTCATCAAACGATCGGCAGGTTCGAAATTCTACTGCGTGACCAACCATTTCAATCACAACAAACTTAATAAACGTATTACCATGATGCTCAAAAAGAAATCCTCCCGTAAAGCGGCCTTGAAATACCTCTATGTGATACCCGTCGCACTCTGTACCATTACGGTATTTGCCCGTCCCGAAGTGTCGGACCGCCTCGACGAAATCGC
This sequence comes from uncultured Barnesiella sp., assembly GCA_944320995.1. Taxonomy (GTDB): domain Bacteria; phylum Bacteroidota; class Bacteroidia; order Bacteroidales; family Barnesiellaceae; genus Barnesiella. The sequence goes on from CALUJQ010000006.1 coordinate 78,796, forward strand.
CTCGACCGACCTGATGGCCCTGCTCGACAAAGCCGGCTCTCAATCGACCACCGGCCAAAAACAAATGGCCATTATCGCGGCAAACATCTCGAACCAGACAAGCAGACAGAACATCAACATTGACACATCGAACGACTCATCATCGGGAAACAAACTGAACATCAATATCACCGAAAACGGGAAACCGGCATCGATGGATAGCGCACTCTACATCGTCGATGGCAAAAAAATCTCGCGGGAAGAACTCAACAAACTCTCGGCCGACCAAATAAAGAGTGTCACGGTACTCAAAGGGAAAGCGGCTGTCGAGGAGTATGGCGACGAAGCCCAAAGGGGCGTTCTGCTCATCAGTACGAAAGAGCCGGACAACGCAACCCGGCACATGCAGATAACCCTCTCTAACAATGGGAAACAAGACTCCCAAATGTCCTATGTCATCAACGGCAAGGAAATCTCGGCCGAGGATATGGAAAAGCTCAACCTATCGGGCCAGATCGGAAACATCTCGATACTCAACAGCAACGACAGTGGAAAGAATACCGTCATTATCCATTCGCAACAGTCGTCGCTACAAAACTGGCAGCAACAGGTGAGAGCCCTGTCCGACTCCATTCGTGAAGAGGTGGCCGCCACCAAAGAGGGGAAAGAACTGTCGCCCGAAGCCATGGCCCGCATCGAGGCCCTCTCGGCCCGGATAAGTGCCAATGCCGACTCCATCACCCGAGCCATCGACGAGAAAGGCATCAATGTACTCTCGGCCCGAGTCATCGCCAAGGCCGATTCACTGATGGCCTACGCCCAACAGATCCCGGCCATCATCTATGTCATCGACGGTAAAAAGGCTTCGGAAAAGGAGTTCAACAAACTGCTCCCGGACGATATTGCCAGCATCAAGGTGATGAAGGGCAAAGAGGCTAAAAAGAAATATGGAACCAAGGATAACGATAAAGTACTCATCATCACCACAAAAAAGAAGAAATAAATAAACGATTCTCGACTGAAAGCACGCGAGGCTGTCCTCCCGGGTTCGGGAAAAACAGCCTCGCGTTTTATCTTCTATTGTAATACAACAGCCCGTCTGCCCTATTGCGGCAACGTCACCTTGAAATAGGGATTATCCTCGTGTTGCTCATATATGATTTGTTTCATCGCCTCTACACGCTCGGGATACTGGGCTGCCAAATCATGATCTTCATGAATGTCGTCGGCCAGATTGTAGAGATGGCACTCACCCTTCTCGACAAAGAGTTTCCAGTCGCCCTGACGGACGGCTATCTGGTCGGTCTCGCAGAACTCCCAGTAGAGGAAATCGTGTTGTCGCTGTTTCTTGTCTTGTCCCAGCAAGGTCGGTGCGAAAGATAGTCCGTCGAAATAATCGGCTCGGTTCTCTCCATAGCTCTTTACGTAATTCTTCACCCCAACCAACTCGCAGAAGGTGGGGAGAATATCGTAAAATGCCAACTGATGGTCGTTGACCGATACCGGTACATGGCCCGGCCAACGCACGATGAAGGGAATGCGAATACCCCCCTCGTGACACGAACGTTTCAACCCCTTCAACTTACCGTCGCGGCCGAAAAAAGTCGGGTCGGCCCCACCCTCCTCATGAGGGCCGTTGTCCGACGAGAAGATGACTACCGTATTCTCGTCGAGCCCCTTCTCTTTGAGTTTGGCCAAAATTTCACCCACATAAGTATCGAGCCGCTCGATCATGGCGGCAAACTGTGCATGGGTATGAGTCACAGGATTATATCGGCTCCAATAGCTACCGTTATAGACCCCTTTGTCGCCCAACCGCTCACGATATTTATTGAGGATAGAATCTTCGGGTTGCACCAGCTCGGCATGCGGCAGCGTGTAAGTAAAGAAGCCGAAGAAGGGTTCATCGGCCACCCGCCGGTCTATCCAGTCAAGGGCGGCCCGGTGAATAAGGTCGGCCGAATATTGCTTACGCTGGCCATAACCGGCCCCCCACATGGGATAGTCGATATTCTGTTCGAGGGTAACGCGTACCGTAGCCGTATCGCCCAACGCCGGATTATAGCGATTCAGGAAATTGGGATAATAGAGATGGGCTTGAAATTGGCAGATATACCCAAAGAATTCATCGACCCCCCGTTTGTCGGGCGTAGATACCGAGCCTTCGTAACCGCCTGCCCACTTGCCGAACATCCCGGTCGTATAGCCGTTGTCTTTCATCACCTCGGGCAAAATAATACGGTCGGCATCATACGGGTGTTGCCCCACTACGGCATAGTCGTCATTGATGCCATAACGCACCTTTCCGCTCTCTTTCCAATACTCTTTGTTCCCGCGCACTTCGCCATGCCCCGAATGCTGGCCGGTCATGATACAGGCTCGTGAAGGCGCACTCACGGGACTACCGGCATAAGCCTGCGTAAATAACATTCCCTCCGAGGCCATACGGTCGAGATTGGGCGTATCGATATAACGCTGCCCGTAACAACCTAAATCGCCATACCCCATGTCGTCGCACAGGATAAAAATAATGTTGGGCTTGTCGCCCTTCCCCGCTGGGAATGCCGTAAAGGCCGAGGCCAACAATCCGCCTCCTAAAAAAAACAATCTACTCTTGTATGCCATAAATTTTATGATTTCGATATATGCAGAAATGATGTCTTTCCCTCTTTACGTACCAAATATAAGACGAATTTTCCGGTTTGTAAAATTCGATTCTCAAAAAAATAATTCGGGTTATCTAATCCTTATTCCCGGCCGTTTTACTACTTTTGAAACATCAACACAAAATCCAATTACCGACACGACTCATGGAACAACCGCTTTACTCACCATTCGACCGGGTAATGTACATTATGACCAAGCCGGTAGGTTCGCTTTGCAACTTGGCTTGCACATACTGCTACTATACCGAAAAGGCAAAACTATATCGCGATACGCCCCGACATATCATGAGCGAGAGCCTGTTGGAAAAATTTATCAAGGAGTATATCGAGAGTCAGGCCAACGACCATATTCTATTCACGTGGCACGGCGGCGAGACTCTGATGCGGCCTCTCGACTTTTACCAAAAAGTGGTAAAATTACAGGATCAATACGGCCGGGGACGGGTGATCGAAAATAGCATACAGACCAACGGGACCTTGCTGACCGACAGTTGGTGCCGTTTCTTCAAGGAGAACAACTGGCTGGTAGGCGTGAGCATAGACGGGCCGCAGGAGTTTCACGACGAATACCGATTAACAAAACAAGGAAGGCCCTCCTTCGTAAAGGTGATGCAAGGAATAAACTTGCTCAACAAACACGGTGTCGAGTGGAATGCCTTGGCCGTAGTGAACGACTTCAACGCCGACTATCCACTCGATTTCTACCATTTTTTCAAAGACATACGGTGCAAATACATACAGTTCACCCCCATTGTCGAGCGCATATATCCGCACGACGACGGCCGCCATTTGGCCGCACCCTGCGAAGATGCGACAACAGAGGTAACCGATTTTTCGGTCTCTCCCGAACAGTGGGGCGAATTTCTCTGTGCCATCTTCGACGAATGGGTACGCAACGATGTGGGCGAATATTTCGTACAGCTGTTCGATGCCACCCTTGCCAACTGGGCCGGGGTCCTGCCGGGTATATGCTCGATGGCCGAGACGTGCGGACACGCCGGAGTGATGGAGTTTAACGGCGACGTGTACAGTTGCGACCACTTCGTTTTCCCGGAATATAAATTGGGAAATATCTACACCCAATCGCTCATCGAGATGATGAACAGTCCCCGGCAAATTGCTTTCGGGCAGAAGAAACGCGATTCACTCCCCTCTCAATGCAAACAGTGCGATTTCCTCTTTGCCTGCCACGGCGAATGTCCCAAGAATCGGTTTATGAAGACCGCTGCCGGCGAACCGGGGCTGAACTACCTGTGCGCCGGCTATCACCGTTTTTTCAAACATGTGGCGCCCTACATGGATTTCATGAAACGGGAACTCGACAACCAACGACCGCCGGCCAACGTGATGCAGTGGGTCAAAGAGAATATGCCCGATAAGAAATAAATAAAAAAGAGAGGCGCTTTACACCCGATGGCATAAAGCGTCTCTCTTTTTTTACTCTCCCCTCTCTGTCTCGTTATTCGGTATAACAAAATACATCGTAGGCCGCTTCGTTCCAACTTACCGGACTGCCCTCTTCCCTCGCTTCGGGAACGATACGTATATTCAACTCCGATTTCCCCCGGGTAAGTTCTGCGGGTATTTCAAATTCATCTTCAATCCAACGTTTATAAGGATTGCTATCGGCCAAATACCAAACGCCTATCTCCTGCCCATCAACATAAACCCGGGCGCATTGCCGCGGTTGCTGTTGGTCACTGAGCCTGCGCAACCGCACGCCGCGGTTATCGGGAAGGATATTGACCGCAAACGTACTGCTACCTGTAAACCGGCTGACCGTGCCTGTTATCTCCTTATCATCGTCATCACCCTCGAAACAGGCCGTCAACGATTCGGTCGAGGCATCTCCCTGCGCTTTGTATCCGTGGCGTTTCAACGATTTTTTCACCGCCATATCCACACTGTCGCTCTTTACCAAAGAACTTTTATCCTGTCCGTAATAAAATATGGCACCCAAGTGTTCGAGGTATTGATTGTTGCTCTCGCCCGACTCTATCCCGAAATCGAGTTGCGAATAAAACGGATAACTGTCGCCCAAGCACAAACGGGTCATCGACCACGGATTATCGCTCAACCCGTCATACCCGCCCGAGGGGTGACCTTCGGCTGGTGTGGGGAATCCCCACCCATAACAAATGTAACTCTCCGAACCGTCGCTCTCTACCTGCGGAGTTCTGTTCCCGTCGATATGAACCCGCACATCGCCTTCGCAGGTAATGATATGGGGCCGCTCGGCATAACAAGTCACATGGGCTCCCACCATCTTTCCCGTCCCCTTTATCGAAGCGATAGGGCTATCGGCTCCCGGCGTATGGGTGCGGGGATAGTAATCGGAAGAACGGAAGTAGCCGCATCGTTCCCGGTCGTACCGGTTCTCGCCCACTCCCACTTCGGCAAAACCCAGTGTCACGGGTTCTTCGCTACGGTTCTCCAAAGCAATCTCGGCACTCTCCCAGAAAGGCATCGGGAAGTAATTGTAAAACCAACCGTCGGTGGTTGTACCCATCAACAGATAACGGGTATTGTTATACCCCAGCGAATTGCCGAAAAAACAACCGATAGGCAACAAGACATCGTCCTTTTCGTGGTTGTCCCATTTCATGCGTATCCATAGATTTTGCAACCATTCGGGTTTCATATCGGCGATATAAAGCCTCAACGCATGAACAGTTCCACACTCACCTATACGGGCCAACGACAAAGATTGACCGGGAGCCAAAACCGATTCCGGCTGACGTATCTGTCGAGAAGCGGCCTCTCCGGGGTCGCTACCCGTCTGTTTCCATTGCCGTACCAACCGGCTGTAATCTTCTTTCCCGGTAAAGGTCTCGATTCCCTCGGGCGAAGTATAACTGTGATAGACGATATGCCCCCAACCGCCTTCGCCTTTCTCGCGTTGAGCCCCTTCGAGTTTAACACTCGATGTGATGCGGCACCCGTTGCGGAAAGGCATCGGCACAAAGCTGCGTACGACCCGGATAGGTCCCCGTCCATTGTCCAACGGCCCGATGTAACACGAGGCCTGAGGCTCGGTAAAAGGATATTTCTCGCCAAACTCCGACAACCTTATCGTGAAGCGAGGCTCCTCCTCGCCATCAAAATAAAAACGGAATATGGGTTCTTCGGAACTCAGATAGCGATGTTGCACCATGTTGTAGATACAACCGGCTCCGGCGACATCGAAGATTACCCACTCGCCCCGATGATCTTGATACAAACACCAATCCCAATCGGCATTGCCGCCCCGTTTATCGATGCTACCCTCGTATTTTACCTTCATATCCCTATCCAATACCGGGAGTTGCGACACATCGGTCATACGAGTCAAACCATACGATTTCGGAGTTGTAGAATCTGCTGTCTGTGCGGATACCGAGAAAGGCCCTAAGAATACTAATGAGAAAAGGCCTATTAAAGAATACATTTTCATGGAGATAATTATTAGATATTTTCTTACGACAAAAATACCCTTCTCCTGCAAGTCGATACAAATACTTTCTTATCCATTCCTTGCACTTTTGTCCATAAAAAAAGCCGATTTTATAAAAACCGGCTTTCTGCTCTTGTATCCGCTCAAATACTACTCTTCTTTCCGTACCAACAGCACTACATTCTCCACATGATGGGTATGCGGGAACATATCGACCGGTTGCACGCGCTCTACACGATATTTCGCATCGAGCAACGACAAATCCCGAGCCTGCGTAGCCGGATTGCAACTCACATAAACGATACGGCGGGGCGAAGCAAAAAGAATGGTCTTGATCACATCGTCGTGCATGCCGGCCCGGGGCGGGTCGGTAATAATTACATCGGGACGTCCATGCTCGGCGATAAACCCTTCGGTGAGAATATCTTTCATATCACCGGCGAAAAACAGGGTATTGTCGAGCCCGTTGATGCGGGCGTTTTCCTTGGCATCGTCGATTGCTTCGGGCACATATTCGATACCCACCACCTTGCCCGACTGCCGAGCCACGAAATTGGCGATAGTTCCTGTTCCCGTATAAAGGTCATAAACAAGTTCATTGCCGGTCAAACCTGCAAACTCGCGGGCCACCTTGTACAACTCGTAAGCCTGCTCGGAATTGGTTTGGTAAAACGATTTGGGCCCTATCTTGAACTGCAACCCCTCCATGCGCTCCCAAATATAATCCCGGCCTCTGAACATATGTACCTCTTGGTCGGTAATGGTATCGTTGTGCTTCTGATTGATAATGTAGAGTAACGATGTTATCTCGGGGAAAGAGTCGGCAATGTGCTGCATCATCGCCTCGATGCGCTCCGTGTCGGGTTCGAAAAAGACGACAATGAGCATAATCTCGCCGGTTGACGACGTGCGCACAATCATATTCCGCATCAATCCTGTCTGTTCCTTCAAATCGAAAAAAGGGTAATCGTGGTCAATTGCAAACTGCCGTATCGACAACCGTATGCGGTTGGATATGTCGTCCTGCAACCAACATTTCTTTATATCGAGTACCTTGTCGAACATACCGGGGATATGAAAACCCAGCGCATTGCGACAATCAAACTCCTGTGCCGACTGCAACTGCTCGTAAGTGAGCCACGAACGATTGGAAAATGAAAATTCGAGTTTATTCCGATAAAACTGTTGCTTGGCCGACCCCTTCGTGGGAAGAATCTCGGGCAGAGGTATCTTGCCTATGCGGGTAAGGTTATCCTCCACCTGCTGCCGCTTGAACTGCAACTGGTAATCATACGACACATGCTGCCATTTACACCCTCCGCAAATACCGAAGTGCTCGCAAAAAGGGGTTACCCGTAACGGCGAATAAGAGTGAAATTTCACCACACGAGCTTCGGCATAATTGTGTTTCTTGCGAGTCAACTGTAAATCTACCACATCGCCCGGAGCGACAAAAGGAACAAATACGACCAAATCGTTTACCCGTGCCAACGCCTTTCCTTCGGCGGCAACACCGGTTATCTCAACCTGCTCCAACAAAGGAAGCTCTTTCTTTTTCCGTGCCAAAATAAATAGTCAAATAATTAAATAAGTATAAAGCGAAACAAAGATACGGTTTTTTCATGAAAGAGTCGCGATAGACAAATAAATAGATTCTTTCGTTAAAATTTGTAGTAAAATATTTTTGTGGTTTATACGAATCTTATATTTTTGCATAATGTTTTATCTCATTCCCCAAAATGGGTCATATCTACGGCGGAAGAGAAACAACAATTATATACATATCATATACTTACTTTATTTATGAAAAGAGTTTATACTTTTGGCAACGGCAAAGCAGAAGGCCGTGCCGACATGAGAAACCTGCTGGGTGGCAAGGGAGCCAACTTGGCGGAGATGAATCTTATTGGTGTACCCGTTCCTCCCGGATTCACCATCACGACCGAGGTTTGTACCACCTACACACAGCAAGGAAGAGACGCTGTTGTAAAAGAAATTAAAAGCGATGTAGAACAAGCCATCGCTCATATCGAAAGCCTCACCGGGACAAAATTCGGCGACGCTTCCAATCCTCTGTTGGTTTCGGTTCGTTCGGGAGCCCGCGTTTCCATGCCGGGTATGATGGATACCGTGTTGAACTTGGGTATGAACGACGATGCCGTAGAGGCTATCGCTAAGAAATCGGGCAACCCCCGTTTCGCTTGGGACTCTTACCGCCGTTTCGTACAAATGTATGGCGACGTGGTATTGGGCATGAAACCCAAAACCAAAGAAGACATCGACCCATTCGAAGAAGTAATGGACAAAGTGAAAGAGGCCAAAGGTATCAAGAGCGATACCGAGTTGCAGGTAGAAGACCTCAAAGAATTGGTGAAACGCTTCAAGGCCGCTGTAAAAGAGAATACAGGCAAAGACTTCCCCACCTCTCCGTGGGAACAACTTTGGGGAGCTATCTGCGCCGTATTCGACAGCTGGATGAACGAGCGCGCTATCCTCTACCGCCGCATGAACCAAATCCCCGAAGAATGGGGTACTGCCGTAAACGTACAAGCCATGGTATTCGGTAACATGGGCAACACATCGGCTACCGGTGTAGCATTCACCCGCGATGCCGCTACCGGAGAAGACATCTTCAACGGCGAATACTTGATCAATGCACAAGGTGAGGACGTAGTTGCCGGTGTACGCACGCCGCAACAAATCACCATCGAGGGCTCGCGCCGCTGGGCTGCCCTGCAAGGCATCTCCGAAGAAGTCCGCGCCGCTAAATATCCCTCGCTCGAAGAGTCCATGCCCGAGTGTGCCAAAGACCTCATCGAGACCCAACAGAAACTCGAAGACTACTTCAAAGACATGCAAGACCTCGAATTTACCATTCAAGACGGCAAATTGTGGTTGCTGCAAACCCGTAACGGCAAACGCACCGGCGCCGCTATGGTGAAAATCGCCATGGATATGCTCCGTGCCGGCATCATCGACGAAAAGACAGCCTTGAAACGTATGGAAGCTCAAAAACTCGATGAGTTGCTCCACCCCGTATTCGACAAAGACGCCGTAAAACGTGTGAAAGTGGTTGCCAAAGGTCTGCCCGCTTCGCCGGGTGCCGCTACCGGCCAAATCGTATTCTTTGCCGATGACGCCGAGGCTTGGGCCGAGAAACGCAAAAAAGTAATCATGGTTCGTATCGAAACCTCGCCCGAAGACTTGCGCGGTATGAACGTAGCACAAGGTATCCTCACCGCTCGCGGCGGTATGACCTCGCACGCAGCCGTAGTTGCCCGCGGTATGGGTAAATGCTGCGTATCGGGTGCCGGCGAAATCAAAGTCGATTACAAAGCCCGCACCGTAGAAATGGGTGGCAAAGTATATAAAGAAGGCGACTGGATTTCTTTGAACGGCTCGACCGGCGAAGTTTACGACGGGCAAGTGCCTACCGTAGATGCCGATATGAGCGGCGACTTCGCTGCCATCATGAATCTGGCCGAGAAATATACCAAAGTTGATGTACGTACCAACGCCGATACTCCGCGCGACGCTGCCGTAGCCCGCAAATTCGGAGCCAAAGGTATCGGTCTGTGCCGTACAGAACACATGTTCTTCGAAGGCGACCGTATCAAAGCCATGCGCGAAATGATTCTGTCGAAAGACGAAGAAGGCCGTCGCCACGCTCTCGACAAACTGTTGCCCATGCAACGCGGCGACTTCGAAGGCATCTTCGAAGCCATGGACGGTCTGGGAGTGACAATCCGTCTGCTCGATCCTCCTCTACACGAGTTCGTACCCCACCAATTGGCTACCCAAAAAGAGTTGGCCGAAGAGATGGGCATGACTATCGAAGAGGTGAAATTGGCTTGCGACTCGCTCGCCGAGTTCAACCCCATGCTGGGACACCGCGGTTGCCGCTTGGGTTGTACCTATCCCGAGATTACCGAGATGCAAGCTCGCGCTATCATCGAGGCCGCTCTGAACGTAAAAGCCCGTGGCATCAACGTTCACCCCGAAATCATGGTTCCTCTCGTAGGCGTGGTAGAAGAATTGAGAATGCAAGCCGAAGTTATCCACCGCGTAGCCGCACAAGTATTTGAAGAACGCGGCGATACGGTAGCCTACAAGGTAGGTACGATGATCGAAGTACCCCGTGCCGCCGTTACGGCCGACCAGATTGCCGAGGTTGCCGACTTCTTCTCGTTCGGTACCAATGACTTGACACAGATGACCTTCGGTTATTCGCGCGACGATGCCGGCAAATTCTTGAAGATTTACAAAGAGAAAGGTATCCTCAAAACCGATCCGTTCGAAGTACTCGACCAAAAAGGAGTGGGACAACTCGTTCGCATGGGTGTAGAGAAAGGCCGCTCGACGAAACCGACACTCAAAGTAGGTATCTGCGGCGAGCATGGCGGTGAACCTTCTTCGGTTAAGTTCTGCGCCAAACTGGGTATGAACTATGTATCTTGTAGCCCCTACCGTGTGCCCATCGCACGCGTAGCTGCCGCACAAGCTGCTATCGAGGACTAA
>CALUJQ010000007.1 GCA_944320995.1 uncultured Barnesiella sp.
GTGGAATTGGTAGACACGCTACTTTGAGGGGGTAGTGGGCGTTGGCTCGTGTGAGTTCGAATCTCATCTCGGACACTGGAAAGGTCAGTAACTTGTTAGTTGCCGACCTTTTTTTGTTTTTTCCGAGGTAGTGCTGGGGGCTTCATCGTATGGCTCGATGTAGAATTCAAAAGTTCAAAAAGTCTGTTTTCGCTCACGTTTCTTACGGCATTGGGATAATATATCGGTTTGGCAAAGCAAGGTACGGAAACTTCCATTTGTTTTTTCTCTCTCCACTTCCTATATTTGTACCCAGCGTTTATAGGGGCTGTATAACCAAGGGTGTGATAAGATTGTCGCACCATAAACAAAATACTATGTTCAAACTGATATTCAAGCCAATTGTCTGGACCTTTTCGAAGTTTATGAAACTGCCTTTGTGGGGACAAATGTCGATTCTCATTGCTATTTCGTTGACAACTCTTGTGCTGATGACCGCCAGTTTCGGGCATAAGGCCGATTACATGATTACAGCCGAGGGAGAAGGACCGATGTTTGTAGGGCGAGGAGGCGACCTGTCCGATACCATACACATTGTCCCGGGCGATTCGCTCAGGCTGCTTGCCGGGTTGGGTGAGATGATTTGGGCCGAAACTCCCGACGGCCGTTTCCGTGGCGTGATTCCGGCCGGGGTGGTGGCTGTTCCCGAGGGATTGCCGGAGCGCTCGCTCAAACAGGACCATAAGATTTCGTTCCGTAAATATCTCCGGATAATCGATGACCCCGATTTTTCGATGGAGAAATTGTATGCCATGACTTCCATCAACAGTGTGAGAACGACGGCCGACTCGGTTGTCGTGGTGCCCAATTATCTTCTTCTCGATGACATGTGGAACATGTTCAGGGTTTCGTTTACGTTCAATCCCGATGGGTCGTATATCGCTTCGCATTATTGGCCTACCTCTTTCCGCCGTCTTGTTTCGGCCGTTACTTCGTATGAGCCGATGATGGGCGGCAGTGGCTGGCGCGCTTGGCTGGCCGACCATTTTTCGTGGCTTATTTCGCGCCCCGAGTTCCCGGCGGTGTCGTCCAACTGGTTGTTGTCGGGTATTCTTTTGAATATGGTTCCCTTCTTGCTGTTGTGTATCTTGCTGTTGTTGCTGGCATGGCGGCGTCCGCTCTACTATGTGCCCAACTGGATAGTCAATTTATTGATTGTCGGTTGTCTCTTTTTCGCTTCATATTTGTGGCCCAAACTGATGTTGTTGCGGGGCTTCTCTTTCTTGTCGTCCTATCCGATTGTTTGGGTTATTACCATTTTGTCGGCGGGCCTTTTCTTGGGGCTTTATCGTGGATTGAGATGTCCTCGTTGCAAGCGGCTCGAATATCATGAACTGGTAAGTTCGGAGGTGATAGGACAAAAGTTCAAGAACCGGAAAGGCGAGTATGTCAAGAACCGTACACACACCGATACGACGACGGGATATACCGTCCACACTCGAAACGGCGTTGAGGAGAGAAGGGAAAAAGATTGGGAAGAGAAACATTACAACGAGGAGGTCGAGACGTGGGTTGACCGGGTATGTGTCGAGAAAATCAAGGAGTTGTACCGGTGCCGCCATTGTGGCCATCAACGAGTGAAGACCCGGCGTGAAGAGTCGTGGGTGAGCCGCAAGGATACCGGTGTGAAAAACCGTCGGACCTCCGATTTCAAGCGCTTTTAAAGAAATATTCCACGAGGCGTGGCTTCGGCTATTCTCTCGGGGCGACCGTGCTGTCCCGTTCCCTTTGATAGGGGGCGGGACGCTTTGTGCCTACGGGAGGCTGTCGGTCGGCAGGGTGGGGATAGTGTCGGGCCCGGTAGTGCGGGAGTAGATGCTCTTGCCTTCCCATCGACCCGAACTGCGACGACTTCTGTCGGAAATCTGTTGTAAGAGTCGGGCCGGAGCCTTAGGGTCGAGAGACCGGTATGCCTTGACGAAACGCTCCCGGCGGTTCAATATATCGATTGTCTGCTGGGCCTCCTTAAATAGCGAAGGCTCGAATGAAAATGCGATAACCCCCGGCGCCGAAAGGGTGTGGAGGAATTGCCCGTCGTGCAAGGCATAATGGTTGACGGTAATTTCGCCTTCGGTTTCGTTTACAGGCGGGTAATTGTTCGACACCAATCGAGGGAGAAGTTTTACCAGCCTCTTTTGCTCTTTCCGGGTAGCCCGATGCCAGATTGCACACTCGCCATTTTCGGTGAAAGAGAGGATAACGCGGTCTATGTCGGGCAATTGGGCCGAGGTGCGAATCTCTTCCCAAAAACGCAACAGGGCAATTCCTCTGGAAAATACCGGGACGACAGCGGTAATCGAGTCGATAGGCATGCCGGAATCCATTTCGAGAATCGTTTTACTCTCTTCGGCGGGAATATAGTCGTAGGGTCCGGCTTCGTCATATATCTTGCCGACCCGATAATTCTGTTGGAAAATATAGCCCCCTGAAAAGATAAGGCACAAGGCTATACAGATGAGACTGATGTTCTTTTTATTGATGCTATTAGCCCGCATGATTTATAAAGTATAGCGAAAAGAGCGCGCAGAGGCAAACGAAAACGAAGGTTTTAAGTTTGGTTATGCCGCCCCCCGGCTCCTATTTTTACAAATATAACCAGAAAACAGATAAAAAACAGGTATTTATTGGGAATATTGTAGAAAAGTTTCGAGTATCTGTTATTTTAATATACATATATACGAATCTGTAACTTCCCCTTTATCCCCTTTGGCAACCACTTTCACTTCATTGATACCATGGGAAAGCCTGACACGGCTCCACCTTGCTATGTGCAGGCTGTCGGTTTGTGCCTTGCCGGCGCTTGCCCCATTGATGAAGAGTTCGGCTTCGGGGTAGTTGGTGAAAGCTTTGAAAGTCTGTATTTCCTGTGTCCGTTCTGTACAGCGTCTGCCGGTTAGGTAAAGGACCGGAATATCATCGCGCCAATTGGCCTGATAGAAATAGAATGCATCTTTTTTGACCTTGCGGTCGAATGTTACTAATCCCTTGTCATTGATTCCCGGGCGATCGCCTTCTCTGCGGTGAGCCGCTCCGAAATCGAACATGTTCCATACGAAACTTCCCCATATAAACGGACGAGAAGAGAGCTCCTTCCAGTTTTCAATATGATACTCGGTTTGCCAGTTTTCAGGATGCCACCAGCTTGCAGGATTTGATTTCACTATCGTATCCTGCTGATGATATATGCTGGCTCCGGCTCCATATTCACTGATGGCAATACACAGTTCAGGATGTGCGGCATGGGTATGGTCCAGCCATCTGCCGAGGTTTGCGGGAATCCCGCCATACCAGCCGTCATACCTGTTCCATGCGATAGCGTCTGTCACGAAATTCAGTTCTCCGTCGGTATTCGATGCCGAAGTTGTAGGCCTTGTAGGATCCTCTTCATGGGCCAAGGAATTCAGCTCTTCGAGATATGGTACTGGATTGTCTCCGCGCATGGATAGTTCGTTGAAGATGCCCCAGAGACAGATGGAAGGATGGTTGTAATGTTGTCGTATCAACTCGACAAGTTGCAGCTTCCCGTTAGCTTTGAAAGCATCGGTATTTACAAAACCTTCATCAGCATATCCGCCCGGTCCTATAAATGGAATCTCTGCCCATACGACGAAACCATAACGGTCCATCAGATCATACATGTACTCAGACTGAGGGTAATGTGCCAACCTCACGGCATTCACACCCATTTCGGCCATAATTGCTGCATCTTCTTCATGATGTTCCGCTTGGAGAGCATTCCCTATTTCTGGCCGGTCTTGGTGACGGCAGACCCCTTTGAGTTGCAGATGTTCTCCGTTCAAGAAAAAGCCCTTGGACGGATCGATGTGGTAATATCTCAACCCAAGAGGTTGCTCTATCTTATCAAGTAACTTTCCATTTGCCCACAAGGAAATCTCTGTTTTGTACATAAACGGGTCTTTAACACCGTTCCACAGGCGGGGGTTTTCAATACTGAATGAAAGTGCCTGTGTGTCGTTGTCAACGGCTTGTATGGAGATGGGGGCGAATGTTTCGGTCACCAGATTGTCTCCGTCAAACACTTTTACTTTCAACTCGGCTGCTTGGATTGTTCCCGTAGAATTGGACAACTGTATCAGCGCCTTTATGGAAGCCTGTTTCCTTGTTACTTTTTCCTGAACCAGACGTACTCCGCACGAACCATGGTCCAGCAGGGAAATGCCTACGGGTCCCGTAATGACCAAATGAACGTCACGGTATATCCCGCCGTAAATATTGAAATCCCCTACAAGCGGCATAATTTCTAAGTTTTCCGCATTACACACTCGTACAAGGATCGAATTTTGTTTCCCATAGACGACATTGTCGGTAATCTCGAAAACGAAGGCTCCGTAGCCGCCTTTATGTTGCCCGGCATGGAATCCGTTCACAAACAGGTCGGCAACATTGTTGGCTCCTTCAAAACGCAGAAAAAGACGTTTCCCTTTCCACTCCTGCGGAATCATAAGTGTTTTTTCATAGTTGCCTATTCCCCGCTTATAATTTAGTTTGCCCGAAAGGGCATCTTGCGCGTTCCATGTGTGCGGGAGATTTACCCTTCGGGGCGAGTTTTTCTCCACCTGATGTGAGAACCTGAATTGCCAGTCGGCGTTCAGAAGTATCTCTTTTCTTTGAGCATGAAGGCCCTGCAACCCCATCGACACAAGAAAAGCAGCGACTAAAAAAACGATTTTCATACTACCTTACTCTCTTTATGGACTATATATTTAACAGCGATTTCGTAAAGATAGAAAGAAAAGTCGAGTGCAAGGACAAAAGAGAAACGAAGTTTTCGGATTTTGATTGGGTCGAGACCGATTCTATGAAATCCAAATATGGCTAAATATTTGAGAACGGCGTCTGTTTCAGTCGGAATCTGAATGAGATTTGAGAATCTTGTATTCCCGTTGTTAATAACTTCTTCATTTATTCTCGTGAATTAATCGATAGAGCCAAAAATTTTCATTACATTTGTTCGTTAAAGAGATAGGGAAAGTTTGCTGCGGCGGCAATACGTGTTTTCAGGGCCGGTACCCGTGCGATGCTCGTCGTAGGAAAAGGAGAAGAAACAAATAAACAAAAAGATATATCTATGAAATTTATCGTATCCAGCACTTTGTTGCTATCGCATTTGCAAACCATCAGCCGGGTTATCAACTCGAAAAACTCGATGGCTATTCTCGACAACTTTTTATTCCGCCTCGAAGGTACACGTTTGTCCATGACCGCTTCGGACCAAGAGACGACGATGACTACCGCCATCGATGTCATGGAGGCCGATGGCCATGGTGTTTTTGCCGTGAATGCAAAAATCCTGCTCGAGCCGCTGAAAGAGTTGCCCGACCAACCGTTGACTTTTGAAATCGATGATAATAATTTGGAGATATTCCTCTATTTCCAAAACGGACGATACAACTTCATTGGCGTCAATGGCGACGAATATCCCACGAAGATGCCTATGGACCCGTCGGCCGTATCGCTCTCTATTGAAGCGCAACAACTGCTCAACGGGATAGGTTGTACCTCGTTTGCTACGGCCGAGGACGAGCTTCGTCCTATCATGAACGGTATATATCTCGATATATTCGAGGACAGCATCTCTTTTGTCGCCTCCGATACCCACAAGCTGGTCCGTTTCAAGAATCAAGGAGTGGCTCCCGGTGTACGCGCCTCGTTCATTTTGCCGAAGAAACCGGCCAACCTGTTGAAGACGATACTCCCGAAAGAGAGCGGGAACGTAGAGCTCTCGTTCGACTCGAAAAACGCCTGCTTCAAGCTCTCCGATTTTGTCTTGAACTGTCGTCTTATCGAAGGGAACTACCCCAACTACAATTCGGTAATCCCCACCAACAACACCAATCGGCTCATTATCGACCGGGCATTGTTTGTCAATGTGTTGCGCCGCGTATCGGTATTTGCCGATGCCGCTTTGGGTCTGGCCAAGTTACAGTTGCGAAACGGCGAGTTGCTTGTCTCGACCGAAAACAAAGACTATTCCATCTCGGCCGAGGAAAAAGTAGCTTGTAATTATACGGGCGACGATCTTACAATCGGATTCAAGGCTTCGTTCTTGATCGAGATTTTGAACAATATCCCGGCCACCGAGGTGCTGGTAGAGTTGTCCGATCCCACCCGTGCCGGCGTGATCCTGCCGTTGGAAAATAAAGAGAATGAAGATTTGTTGATGCTGTTGATGCCGATGATGCTCAACGATTTTTGATAAAGTCGAAGCTATTGAATCGTAAACCATGCAGTTGAACTTGAAAAATCCGCTTGTCTTCTTTGATTTGGAGACGACAGGAACCAACATAACGACCGATCGCATCATCGAATTGGCCTATGTGAAGATATTTCCCAACGGAGAGGTGGAGGAAAAAGATATATTCGTCAATCCCGGTATGCCCATTCCGCCGGCCTCGACAGCCGTTCACCACATTACCGACGAGATGGTCGCCGACAAGCCCCTCTTCAAGGATGTGGCGCGGAATATCGCCAAGGTGTTTGAGGGAGCCGATATTGCCGGTTTCAATTCAAACCGTTTCGATGTCCCTTTCCTCATCGAAGAGTTGCTTCGGGCCGGGGTGAATCTGGATATATCGAAACGCAAGTTTGTCGATGTACAGACCATCTACCACATCATGGAGCCCCGTACGCTCAAAGCCGCCTATAAGTTCTATTGCGGCGCACCGTTGGTCGATGCACACTCGGCTCTGGCCGATACGCGGGCAACCTATGAAGTCTTTAAGGCGCAGCTCGACCGCTATACCGAGGCGGTGAAAGACGAGTATGAAGGGAAATACCTGACCAACGACATAGACTCATGGGTGTCGTTCTCGACCCAAAACCGCAATGTCGATTTTGCCGGGCGTATCATTCTCAATGAACATGATGTGGCCGTATTCAATTTCGGGAAATACAAGGGCCGCTCGGTCGAAGAGGTATTCCAGCTCGAACCCAGCTATTACAGTTGGATGATGCAGGGCGATTTCCCGTTGAACACCAAGAATGTCATCACCGAGATATATACCCGGGCGCGCCGCCGTTTTTAATGAAGCAAAAATAAAGGTTCAGCCATGTTGAAAGGTAAACACATCATATTGGGTATCACGGGCAGTATAGCCGCCTATAAAGCCGCCTATCTGTTACGCCTGTTGATCAGGCAGGGCGCCGAGGTGCAAGTGGTCATGACCCCTGCCGGCAAGGAGTTTATCACACCTGTGACACTGTCGTCGCTCAGCGGGAAACCGGTGGTGAGCGAGTTCTTTACGGCAAACACCGGTGAGTGGCACAGCCATGTCGATTTAGGCCTTTGGGCCGATGCCATGGTCATTGCTCCAGCAACAGCCTCGACTATCGGGAAAATGGCCAACGGTATTGCCGACAATATGCTCGTGACCACCTATCTCTCTTGCAAAGCACCTGTCTTTGTGGCTCCTGCAATGGATCTGGACATGTATGCCCATGCTTCGACACAGCGGAATCTCGATTTGTTGCGTTCGTATGGGAACTATATCATAGAACCGGCAACCGGCGAGTTGGCCAGCCATCTTACCGGGAAGGGACGTATGGAAGAGCCCGAGCAGATTGTCGCCGCTCTCGACCGATTCTTCGACACCCCCCAACCGTTGCGGGGGAAGCGGGTAGTCATCACCGCAGGACCTACCTATGAAAAGATAGATCCCGTGCGGTTTATCGGTAATTATTCGTCGGGGAAAATGGGTTTTGCATTGGCCGAGGCCTGTGCCCAAGCGGGAGCCGATGTCGTTTTGGTGGCCGGCCCCGTAAGTTTGCGGGAGAAACATGCGGCTATTCGTCGTGTCGATGTCGAATCGGCCGAGGAGATGTATCGGGCGACAGTTGCCGAGTATGACCATGCCGATGTCGCTATCATGTGCGCGGCCGTTGCCGATTATGCTCCCGAGACAGTGAGCGACGTGAAGTTGAAACGGACGGGTGAGGATCGGGTGCTGCGTCTCAAACCCAATCCCGATATTGCCGCCGAGTTGGGCCGTCGCAAGCGTGCCGGGCAACTTTTGGTAGGGTTCGCTTTGGAGACCAACGACGAGGAGAGCAACGCCCGCACAAAGATGGAGAAAAAGAATCTCGATTTTATCGTGTTGAACTCGTTGCGCGATGCCGGTGCCGGATTCCGCTGCGACACCAACAAGGTGACCGTAATCGGGCGGGAAGGTACTGTCGTGGAAATCCCTTGCAAACCGAAAGCCGAGGTGGCTGCCGATATTGTCGATATTCTTGTCCGGTACCTGTCGGATAAAGCGTGATGAAAGTTCCCGTTTCGAGGGTTTCCGATTTTACTTTTCAATAAGATGAGGATATGAAAAAGAATCTCTTGTATTTTGTGCTTCTCCTTTTCCCCTTTGTCTCCTCGGCGCAGGAGTTGAATTGTCGTGTAGAGGTGAACAGCGACCAGATACAAGGTACAAATAAAGAGGTGTTCACCACCTTGAAAGAGGCTATTACCGAGTATATCAATGACCGTAAATGGTCAACGGCACAAATTTCGCCCATCGAGCGGATCGACTGTTCGATGATGTTCACGGTGAAAGAGTATGCCGACAACCGTTTCGTTTGCGATTTGCAAGTACAGTCGCGACGGCCGGTTTACAACAGTTCTTATACGACTACGCTAATCAACTTCAAGGATACCCAAGTCGAGTTCAATTATCAAGAATACGAACCTCTCGTCTTTTCCGAAACCAATATCGAGAGCAATCTCACCGCCGTGATCAATTTCTATGTCTATATGATTCTCGGCATCGATTTCGACAGTTTCTCGCCGATGGGAGGAACCCCCTTTTACGAGTTGGCACAACAGGTGGTCAACCTCGGGCAGTCCTCCATGGAGGCCGGCTGGAAAGCCTTTGAAGATACCCGTAACCGCCATGCCTTGTTATCGGCGTTTATCGAGCAGAGTACCGCCGGCTTCCGTCAGTTGTGGTACGACTATCACCGAGGCGGGTTGGACGAGATGGCATTGAGTGTTGACAAGGGGCGAGCCAAGATAACCGACACGATCGAACAACTGCAAAAAGTCTATGAAGCGGCACCCATGTCGGTATTGATTCCGCTCTTCCGCGATGCCAAGATCGACGAGCTGGTCAATGTTTACTCCAAAGCCCCCTCTTCCGAGAAAGAGACCGTCTATGAAATATTAAGCGATATGTATCCCACCGATAATGCGATACTCGAAAAGATACGTCAGACCGAATAAGAGAAGGAGAGTATTATGATTAAAAAATTGAGTATCTGCAATTACACGCTTATCGACGAGCTCCATATCGAATTTGATTCGGGCTTTTCGGTCATCACCGGAGAAACGGGTGCCGGGAAGTCGATTATATTGGGCGCGCTGTCGCTGATACTCGGGCAACGGGCCGATTTGAAAGCGCTCAAACATACCGATGAGAAATCGGTGATCGAGGGCGTGTTTGATATATCGTCATACAACCTGCAACCGTTTTTCGAGGAGAACGAATTGGATTACGATGCCGGCGAGTGTATCTTGCGGCGTGAGATTCTCCCTTCGGGCAAATCCCGGGCATTTGTCAACGACACTCCGGTCTCGGTCGCCCAGTTGAAAACGTTGGGCGAGCAGCTTATCGATATACATTCCCAGCATCAAAATCTTTTGCTGGCCGATTCCCGGTTCCAGTTGAAGGTGGTTGATACGATGGCCGACAATTTTGGTTTGCTCGAAGAATATCAGCAGGAATACAGGTTGTGGCGCGAACTGTTGCAAGAGTCTGAGCGATTGCAAAACGAGAATCGGTCGGGTAGGGACGAAGAGGATTATTTGCGCTTCCAACTGGCTCAGCTCGACGAGGCTCGGTTGAGAGAGGGAGAGCAAGAAGAGTTGGAGGCCGAGCAACAAACTTTGCAAAATGCCGGCGAAATAAAAGGCGAGTTGGCCGCTATACAAGAGTATCTGCATGGAGAAGAGACGGGGGTGATGACGCTGTTGAATGCGGCTATATCCCGCATGAAGTCGTTGTCCCGCATCTATCCCGAGGTGGGCGAGTGGGTTGAGCGTATAGAGTCGGACTATATCGATTTGAAAGATATAGCTTCGACCGTCGATGCCTCGCAAGAGCGGTTGAACATAGACCCCGAGCGGCTGGTGTGGGTGGAGAACCGTCTCGATACCTACTATTCGTTACAGCAAAAACACCGGGTATCCCATACCTGCGAATTGCTGGCTTTGCGGGATACCTTTGCCGGAAAACTCTCCCGGATAGAGAACTTCGATGAGGAGTTGGCGGCTTTGCAGAAGCGGGTTTCGGAACAGGAGCAGCGGGTGACGTCCATTGCCTCACGCCTATCGTCCGCACGGAAGAAGTGGGCAGTCCAAATATCCCGCACACTCACCGAGCGGGTAAAACCGTTGGGAATGCCCCATTTACAGTTCGAAATCGCCGTTTCGCCCCGTCAGCGGTTCGACGAGACGGGATTCGATACGATACAGTTCCTTTTCTCGGCCAATAAAAACCAACCGTTGCAACCCGTCTCGGAAGTCGCTTCGGGCGGTGAAATCTCTCGGTTGATGCTTTCGTTGAAAGCCCTTATCGCCCATGCCATGGCCTTGCCGACGATCGTATTCGACGAAGTCGATACCGGCGTATCGGGCGAGATAGCCGATAAAATGGCACGTATTATGGAGGAGATGTCGAGCTGCATGCAGGTAATCAGCATCACCCATTTGCCGCAAGTAGCCTCATTGGGCCATACCCATTATCGGGTTTACAAGAGCGATACCGAGGAATCGACCTCGACCCATTTGGTCAAACTCTCCGACGACGAGCGGGTCGAGGAGATTGCCCGCATGTTGAGCGGTTCCTCCTTGACTTCGGCTGCATTGGATAATGCCCGGGAATTATTGAAACGTAATGATTTGAAAAATGGAAAAGAATGAAATGATTTTTGGCATTCGGGCCGTTATCGAAGCGGTCGAGGCCGGGAAAGAAATAGATAAAATACTCATCAAAAAAGATTTGCAAGGCGATTTGTCCAAAGAACTCTTCGACTTGATAAAAGGCCGTGGCTTTTTGGTGCAACGGGTTCCGGTCGAGCGATTGAACCGGATCACCCGTAAAAATCACCAAGGGGTGGTCGCTTTTATATCGTCGGTTCCCTATCAACGGCTGGGCGATATTGTCCCTTCGCTGTTCGAGGCGGGAAAAGTGCCGTTTATCGTGTTGCTCGACGGGGTTACCGATGTGCGCAATTTCGGGGCGATAGCCCGCACCTGCGAGTGTACGGGAGTCGATGCCATTGTCCTGCCCGAACGGGGCAGCGTGAGCGTGAATGCCGACGCCGTAAAGACCTCGGCCGGGGCATTGTTGCATATCCCGGTATGTCGCGAACGCTCTATCCACGGCGCTATTCGCTATTTGAAAGATAGTGGGGTGAAGGTGGTGGCTGCATCGGAGAAAGCTGCAACTAATTACACACAATCCGATTACACATTGCCTGTGGCGTTGGTTATGGGGGCCGAGGATACCGGAGTCGATGCCGATAACTTGCGGTTGTGCGACGAGATAGTGGCTATTCCTCAGGTGGGAAACATCGGCTCGCTCAATGTCTCGGTAGCTGCCGGCGTGATGATGTACGAGGTTGTGCGACAACGATTTGCCGCCGATTCGCTTTGATTCTATTCCAAACCGATGTTCATAAAAACGGGAGGCCCGATTGTTGAAATCGCCGCCTCCCGTCTCTTCACACTATAAACCTAAAACAATATATCTCTTTTATTTTTTATGGTGTACCGCTTTTAACCGGTAATTTTCGGGTTTAGCCGGTGCGTTCATCTGGTCGTCGAGCAGCACGACGGTCGTGTCGCTTTCTACCCAAAGGTTCACGGTTTGGTTCGAACCGCTGTCGGGTACCAGTTTGTACACTTTGGCCATTTTGTTCTTGGGAGTTCCCTGTTGGGCAAATTTCTTGCCTTTGCTGTTAATGGTCTTCCCGTTGTTGTTATCGGCCGTAATATAGGTGGTAGTCATTTGATATACCCCGTTTACGCTGTCAATTTGTTGCGTAATGATTACCAAGTAGTCAATACTGTCTTTTTTGCCCGAACTTGTAGGAATCATACCTTCATAGGCAAAAACGTCAACCATTCCGGTCGAGTCGGTACCTACCATTTCTACGGCTTCGCCTTCACCGATGATCTCGCCCTGTTTGTTGTTTGATTGGCAAGCCAAGAGAGCCGCCGTGGCGAACAATGTAAAAACAATTTTTTTCATGTCAATTGTATATTGGTTTTTCTTGAATAACATATCGCATGAAGAAAATGTTTATCGGGAGAGTGAAATTATTTCAAAATATTTTTGATAGAAGCGGCATGCCAACGGGCTATACGTTCACGCCCGGTATCCGACAACAGGAATTTGCAGTCGTCGGGATTATCCATAAATAGGGTTTCGGTAAGTATGGCGGGACAGAGGGTGTCGCGCAGTATGGCAAAGTTGGCCTCCTTGCAGCCTCTGAACCGGAATTCGGGGAGATGTTCGCCCCATGTGTCGCCGAATATCCCGGCGTATCTTCTACTTTGTTGAGCTCCCGGGTAGGAGAATATTTCGCCGCCGCTCCCGCCTCCGGCATTGGCGTGTATGGATATGAGCAGGCAGTCGCCGCGGCTGGCAAAGGCATTGGCTCGTCGGCATCGTTCGGCGAGGGGAATGTCGTGGCTTTCGGAGACCAAACATTCGACGGGAATCCCTGCTTCACGGAGCATCGTTGCCGTTCGGGCTACGATGTCACGGTTGAATTGCCATTCGAGCAGTTGGGAACCATCGGGCCATACGGGTGATCTTTTCCCCGGAGTATCTTTCCCGTGGCCGTTGTCCAACAGAATTTTAATCATCGTTTTTTTGTTTTTATTTTGAAGGCAAATGTAGTTTGTACGGGGCGGCCGGTTATGGCGTGATGATACAGAATCGCAACATTTAGGTACGGCGGGCTCCGTTTTTCACCTAAAAAGGGGATTGCAGGGGCTTTGGGAATGTAGTTTCTTTGTCGTGTCGCAATAACGATGATTGGCTATTGTCATAAAAGATAGGAGTTGGCTCGGTATGATTAAATTTGAAAACTGTGTTTTCATTTGCCTCTGCACTCACCTTTCGTTATCTTTGCCACAGTAGTAATAAAAAGAAAGGAAAAGATGTATATTCACGGAACCTACCATAGAGATACTCGCATGAGCGATTTGGTTTGTGACAATTACCCTGTGTTGTTGGTCATGAGCCGATTTGGCATCGCATTGGGTTTTGGAGACAAAAGCATCGGCGAGGTTTGTGAAGAGAACGGTGTTCATGTCGGCACTTTTCTTGCCGTTGTCAATCTGTTGTTGGACGAGGGGGAAGCCAATGATTATAAGGACAA
Organism: uncultured Barnesiella sp.; assembly: GCA_944320995.1. Lineage (GTDB taxonomy): Bacteria > Bacteroidota > Bacteroidia > Bacteroidales > Barnesiellaceae > Barnesiella. The sequence goes on from CALUJQ010000007.1 coordinate 13,438, forward strand.
TATATCGATAGGGGCCTTGTTGGACTATCTGCACAATTCGCACGACTATTTTCTCAATTTCAGGTTGCCGACGATTCGCCGCAATCTGTTGGGGGCAATCGATTGCGGAGCGAAGGATATTTCGATAGTCATTCTCCGCTTCTTCGACGAGTATGTAGCCGAGGTACAGAAACACATGCGTTACGAAGAGACAACTGTTTTTCCCTATGTCACTACCTTGCTGCACGGCGAGCAGCCCGAGATGTACAGTATCGATGTATTTCGTAAGCGGCACGACCAAGTGGAAGCCAAGTTGACCGAGTTGAAAAATATTCTTATAAAATATTATCCGGCATCGGGGAGCAACGAGTTGAATGGTGTGTTGTTCGATATATTCACGTGCGAACAGGATTTGGCTTCGCACAATTATATAGAAGATTATCTTTTCATCCCTGCCATTCAGGCGTTGGAAAGTAAAATAGAGAGAGCGAAATGAAGCCTGTTGTAAAAGTAGTAATAGCAGAGCCGTCGTTGATTATCCGCAAGGGATTACTTTCGGTGTTGAAAAAATTATCGACGCTCCATATCGAAACGGCCGAGGTGGCCGATATACAGCAACTCACCGCGTCGCTCTCGTGGCATCGTCCCGATGTCCTCATCATCAATCCCGGACTGGTGGGAGCCGTTTCGCTTTCGCAGATAAAGAAGGGTAGCGAAAGAGGAACTCCGAAATGTGTCGTTTTGCAACATTCGCTGGTCGATGCTTCTATTTTGAAATTGTATGACGAGGTCATTTCGGTGTACGATTCGGCCGAGCAGATTAAGGAGAAATTCGATAGATTGATATATGCCGACTCTGAAAAGGCCGAACGGCAAGAGCCGCTTACCGAACGGGAAAAAGAGATAATCGTGGGCGTGGTCAAGGGTATGACCAATAAACAGATTGCCGAGAAACTGTGTCTGTCGGCACATACGGTCATTACCCATCGGCGCAATATTGCCGGGAAGTTGCAGATACACAGCCCGGCCGGGTTGACGATTTATGCCATAGTCAACAAATTTGTAGATATCGATGATGTCAAAGATTCTATTTACAACCGTGAGGAGTGATTACTTCGTTATATAAGTTATTTGATGTTGTTTTTGGGAAAATCCGCCTATCGCTTAGGCGGATTTTTTCATATCGTTTCCTGTTGGCCGAGTTCCGTCAGGAACGTGAAAAAAGGTTACATCGATACGGTTTGGCCGCCTTTGGTGTTAACTTTGCAGCATGGAAAAGGAACAGAATATAAAAGCTTTGTTTTTCGATATAGACGGCACCCTTGTCAGTTTCGACACGCATCGCATACCTCGCTCGACGGTCGAGGCGCTGGAAGTCGCCAAACAAAGGGGAATCAAGATTTTCATTGCCACGGGGCGTCCGCTGGTTTATATCAACAACCTCGGTGATGTAAAACACCTTATCGATGGTTATGTCACTACCAACGGAGCTTATATCGTCATCGACGGCAAGGTGATTGCATGTCACCAGATTCCTGTCGAGGATGTGCGCGCGATGATGCGTTTCTCCGATGAACGCAAATTCCCTTGCATATTGGTAGGTGAGAGCGACACGTTGCTTTATAACCCGACCCGCGAGGTCGAAGCGTTTTTCCACCGTTTGCTCGATTTGAAGGACACTTCGACTCCTGTTTCTCTCGATTGCTTGTTGCGGCAGCGCATAATCCAAATGACTCCTATTATAACAGCCGAGGTCGAGGCCGAGCTTATGCCTGCGTTGCCTTCGTGCGAGTCAAGTCGGTGGTATCCGGCTTTTGCCGATGTGACAGCCCGGGGGGTAGATAAGGGCGAGGGGGTGAAGTGTGTCGCCCGGCATTTTGGGTTTACGATAGCCGAGACGATGGCTTTTGGCGACGGGGGCAATGATACCCGCATGTTGCAGGTGGCCGGTGTAGGGGTGGCTATGGGGAATGCCAACGAGCCGCTCAAAGTTGTGGCCGATTATGTAACCGCTTCGGTCGATGACGACGGCGTGAAAAAGGCGTTGGAGTATTGGCAGGTCATATAAGCCAAACACCCGGGGGAAATGGTTGCCCCGGGTGTTTGTGGTATGTGGTTCAACGAGCCTTTTGCATTAAGGAATCATTACGCCAAACTCGGCGACCGATGTGTGGCTCTTCCCGTTCATCTCTTCGATAGGTTCCAGTTTTAGGTATTTTGTCTCTATGGGTTTCTCGAACGATACGAATTGGGGAATGGGGTTGTTCTTGATGTTGCTGAACTCGGCATTATGGATAACGTTTTCCCAATTTTTCCCGTCGTCGCTGCGATACAGGTTGTAGCGGAAGATGGTCCCGTCGGTATTCCCTTCGGCAACCGGTGTATAGCAGAAACCTTTTACCGTTTTTTTCTCTCCGAGATCGATGAGGACCGGTGCGAGTCCGTTGCGGTAGGCGGCAGTCGAGGCTTTCCCGTCGATGGCTTCGGGGGCGTTTTGGTTTCCGATCATGCAACTTTGGGGCATGAAGATGGCTACATCGCCTTCGCCATTCTCTTCAATAACGGGACTTGCATAGAATATGCCGGTATGCGATATGTCGAAGTCGGCCCTTGTTTGGTCGATGGTTACGCGCAATTTCTCGGCAACAACGTCGTTGAATCGTACGAGGCGTTTGTATCCGATAGTCGTTCCTTCGGCAATCTTTTCCCAAATGCCGTTTATCGAGGCCTCTACGGTGAAAGCCTCTACCCGTTGTCCTTTGGCGATATTCTCTTGCAGCAACAGAGTGTTGACCGGGACATTCTCGGTGATTGCGATTTCAAAGGAGTCGCCGGCTTTGCCGGTTCTTGTCTGGTTGCTGTTTTCACCATAATCGGTGGCAAAAGTGCGCTCGATATATTGAGCCAGTTCTTTCAGCCGTTGGGCATCGTTTTCGTGAATCAAACCTCTTGTATCGGGCGGGATATTGAGCAACAATACCGAGTTATAACCGACCGATTCGAAATAGATATCGACAAGGTGGGCAAGCGATTTCACTTGATTGTCTTCGGCCGAGTGATAGAACCACCCCGGGCGGATGGATACATCGACTTCCGATGGATACCAGAACAGTTCGGTCGCCCGGGCCAATACTTCGCGGCTGCCGAGGTCTTCCGACTTGTTGCGCAATCCCAACGCATTGTTTATACTGTCGGCTCGCAGATAGATACCGGGAACGAGGGCGGTTGCGCTCCATTCGGTCTCTCGGCCGAATCCTTTTTCGTTACCTACCCATCGTACGTCGTCACCCATGATGGCCATGACGGCGTTAGGTTGTAATTTTTGTATGGTTGCATAGAACGCTTCCCAGTCATATACCTGCTTTTTCCCGTTGGGACCTTCGCCGCAAGCCCCGTCGAACCATACTTCGTGAATCTCGCCATAGTTGGTGAGGAGCTCGGTAAGTTGTTTGATGAAGAATTTGTTGTATTCGGGCGAATCGCCATAACAATCGGCATTCCGGTCCCACGGAGACAGGTAAACGCCGAATTTAAGCCCATATTTGTCGCAGGCCTCTTTCAGTTCTTTCACTACGTCGCCTTTCCCATCTTTCCACGGGGAGGCGGCAACCGAGTGGCGTGTCGCTTCGGTAGGCCACAAGCAGAATCCGTCATGGTGTTTGGCGGTGAGAATTACCATTTTGAAGCCGGCTTCTTTCAGTGTGCGAGCCCATTGCTCGGCATCCAGTTCGGTCGGGTTGAAGAGAGCCGGGTCTTCCGTGCCGTCGCCCCATTCGCGATTGGTGAAGGTGTTTATCCCGAAATGGAGAAACGCCGTTAATTCCAACTTTTGCCATTCCAACTGTTGGGGCGATGGGGTAAGGTGAGCGGCCATTTCGGCCTTTTGTTCGACAGTAGCCCCTTCGGGGAAGACGAGATGCTTTTCGTAATACTGGTTTTTACTCGTTTGGCAACTCATGAGCAATAAAGCAAGAGTTGCGGCAGCGATGCAGGTGTGTTTCATTGCGCGTGATTAATTGGTTTTGCACAAAGATAATGTTTTTTGTGTTATGCGTACACAAAAATGTCGCCCTTCTTGCTAAAAAACGGGATTCTTCTTGGACGTGACGATTGGTCCGGGTGTGCCGGGGAAATCACGCATTGGAGGGTGAGCTACCCGAGTTGTGGGCGATGAGGGTGTCGTAGATATGGTTGGCAAATTGGCGACCTATGGGAAGGGATATATCTTGTCCGATGAGTTTTATCTTCTTTTTGGAGAAAACTTCTACCTTCTCGATGGGGATAATGTAAGAGCGGTGAATGCGGAGGAAGTTGCCTTCGGGAAGCAGCTCTTGAATCGCTTTCATGTTGGTGCGGGACAAAATGTATCCGCCGCTCTCCCGGAATATTTTGGTATAGTTCTCCATGGCTTCGATATACAAGATATCGTTTACGGGAATGGTTACGTTGTTGTACTCTTGTTTGACGACGATGCTGTCGGTCGATTTTTCACGGGTGGTTTCGATGCGTCGGAGTGCTTTTTCGACCGCTTTGGCAAATCGTTCGTAAGCAAATGGCTTGTGCAGGAAATCGACGGCGTCGAGGTCGAATCCGTTAAGGGCATATTGGGCATGGGCGGTAGTGAATATAAAACAACACTCTTTGGGCAAAGCATGGGCTATGTCCAAGCCGTTGATGCTGTTCATTTCTATGTCGAGGAAGATCAAGTCGGGTTTGTTACGCCGAATTTCTTCCAGACCTACGCGCGGTTCGCTGAACGTGGTTAAGTCGAGGCCGCCGAATCGTTCGCAGAATTGTGAGATGACAAGCAGGGCCAGAGGTTCGTCGTCGATAGCGATACAAGTTGTCTTTTTCATAGCAGTTGAATGGTAAGTCGGGTTTTGAATTGTCGGTTCTCTTCGACGGTCGTTAAAGAGAACCGGTCGGGATAGAGCAATTCCAGTCGTTTACGGCAGTTCTCGATGCCGATGGCCGGAGTATTGTCGAGTTTCTCTTTCATGATGGTATTTTCGGTTTCGAAAAGCAAATGCCCGTTTTCCACGATGATTTTAATGACAATGGAGCAGTCGATATCCGACGAGGTCCCGTATTTGAAAGCATTCTCTACAAAGGTGATAAGAATCATAGGCGGAATTTGAGCCTGCTCGTCGTCGGTTTGCGTATAGAAATCGATGTGGGTATGTTTGTTTAGCCGTAGCGATTGCAGATCGACATATTGCCTGATATAATCTATTTCGTTACAGATAGGAATCGTGTCGGACGTGGTCTGGGCATACATGTATTTCAGGATATTTGAGAATTGGATGAATGCCGATTCCGTTTTGTCCGACTTGGTAAGGACCAATCCATAGAGAGCATTCAGCGTGTTGAAGAGAAAGTGCGGGTTAATCTGAGCCTTGTAGAGAGCCAGTTCGGCTTTGTTTTTCTCGGCCTCGATTTCTTGTTTCGAGATGATTTGCCGGAACAGTTCTACGGTCAACCCTATGGCGAGGCTGAATCCGGTGACTACCAAAAAGAAAAACCATACGCTCAGTGTCCTCATGTGTTGACGTATGCCCCAGTCGAGCTTGGCGTTTGGAATAGTGTCTTTGGGGATAGGGATTTGGCTGATGCCCCATGTGACAAGCAGCAGCACAGCCATCAGCAGGACTACCTGCCCGTATTTGCGTTTCATGATGAGGGCCGGGATATTGGCCTTGCGGTAGGTGAAATAGAGCAGGTAGATATAGACGATGAGGGTGAGCATGAAACGGGTATGGTAGATAATCCACTTCTCGACCGGAACCAACATGATGATGAGCGGCAATATGACGAGGCAGAAAATCAGGTCGATATATATGCCTATGCGAGTATATTTCATAGCGTAGCCTTTAAGCGGGCAAGGTACCTTTGCATACCGATACTTTCCCCGGAAAATCATTCGAGACAAAGATAGGGCATTTGGGCGAATCTGTCAATCATACCGGTTTGCCGTTCGGCATCACTTTTTGACCGTTTATCAATACTTATTTATTTTATTAAGGGATAATTTATACATTTGAGAAACTCTTTTTAAGGGAAAAAGATTAATTTTGATAACTTCATCACATAAAAACGAAAAATGAAACGATTTTTTATTGCTACGGCTGTATTGCTTTTGCTTGCGGCATGTAAAGAACAGCGACAGAGCGAAGGAGAGAAATACAGGATTTTTACGGTAGAACCTGTCGATCAAACACTAACCTCGAATTATACGGCTACCCTTCGCGGCCGTCAATTTGTAGAGGTACGCCCGCAAGTCAGTGGCATGATTACCGATATACGCATTAACGAGGGTGATGCCGTACGCAAAGGACAAACGCTTTTCATCATCGACCAAGTGCCCTATAAAGCTGCTCTTGAAACAGCCATCGCCAATGTGAAGAGTGCCGAGGCCAAATTGGCTACGGCCCAACTTTTGGCCGATAGTAAAGAAGAACTTTTCAAGGAACAAGTCGTATCGGAGTATGACCTGCAAACTGCCAAAAATGCTCTGGCCGAGGCCGAGGCGGCTTTGGCTCAGGCCAAGGCCCAAGAGACCAATGCCCGCAACGACCTGTCTTATACCGAAGTGAAAAGCCCGGTCGATGGTGTCGCCAGTATGATACCTTACCGGGTAGGAGCCTTGGTGAGCAGTTCCATCACCGAACCGCTGGTAACCGTATCGGACGATGCCGAGGTATATGCCTATTTTTCGATGTCCGAGAACCAAATTCTCGATTTGCTCCAACAGTATGGCTCGTTACAGAAGGCCAAAGAGCAAATGCCCGATGTGCAACTTATGTTGAGCAATGGTAATCTTTATGCCCAACAGGGGAAAATAGACGCTATCAGCGGGACGGTTGACGAAGGCACCGGTGCCGTAAGTCTGCGGGCCACATTTGCCAATCCCGACCGCCTGTTGCGCAATGGCGGGAGCGCATCGGTCGTTGTCCCTACGGTTTATAAAAACAGTCTGGTGATTCCGCAGTCGGCCACTTATGAATTGCAAAACCGCATCTTTGTGTGGAAAGTAGTCGATGGCAAGACCCAGTCGGCCCCTGTTACCGTATATAAATATAACGACGGACAGAATTATATCGTCCTATCGGGTCTCACTGCCGGCGACGTGATTGTGGCCGAGGGAGCCGGACTGTTGCGCGAAGGTATCGCCGTCGATGTAGAACAATCGTCAACCCCGTCAAACGAATAGAGCCTTATGAAGATAAAAATGTTTATCGACCGGCCCATTCTTGCCGGAGTTATTTCGGTATTGATTCTCATATTGGGATTTATCGGTTTGTCTCAACTGCCCATTGAGCAGTTCCCCGAAATCGCTCCGCCTACGGTGAGCGTATCGGCCTCTTATACCGGCGCCAATGCCGAGACAGTCCAGAAAAGTGTCGTCGTCCCTCTCGAAGAGGCGCTCAACGGTGTGGAGAACATGACCTACATGACTTCAACCTCGTCCAACAACGGTTCGGCCCGTATCACCGTCTATTTCCGTCAGGGTACCGACCCCGATATGGCGACCGTCAACGTGCAGAACCGACTCGCTTCGGCGCAAGGTCTGTTGCCGGCCGAGGTGACCCGCAGCGGTATCAATGTGCGCAAGCGTCAGACGAGCAACATCAAGCAATTGGCCGTATATAGTCCCGACGACTCGTTCGACCGGGCTTTCTTGGCCAACTATATGAAGATAAACATCGAGCCGCGCCTCTCGCGTATCGCCGGGGTGGGCGAGGTGAATGTGTTTGGCTATGAATATGCCATGCGCATTTGGCTCGATCCCAGTAAAATGCAAAAGTATGGGCTGGTACCTTCGGATATTACGGGTGTGCTCGACGAACAAAACATCGAAGCCGCTACGGGTACGTTGGGTGCCGAGGCCGAGAACACCTTCCAATATGTGCTTAAATATCGGGGGCGTTACGAAAATGAAGTCGATTATGAGAATATGGTCATCAAATCGCTCCCCAGCGGTGAGGTATTGCGCTTGAAAGATGTGGCGACGGTCGAGTTGGGCACGCGCTCCTACGACTACATCGGCGAGGTGAACGGCCACCCGGGCTGTATCATTATGATTTCGCAGACTTCGGGCTCGAACGCCAACGAGATTATCAAAAATATCGACCGTTCACTGGAAGAAATCTCCGAAACTTTGCCCAAAGGTATCAAGATAGTCGATTTGATGAGCACCAAAGATTTTCTCGATGCCTCGATCAAGACAGTTGTCAAGACCCTGCTCGAAGCCATTATCCTCGTGGTGTTGGTGGTTTATGTCTTTTTGCAGAGTTTCCGCTCCACTATTATTCCGGCCGTGTCGATTGTCGTTTCGCTGGTAGGGACCTTTGCCTTCCTCTATCTGGTAGGGTTCAGCCTCAATATGCTCACCCTGTTTGCCCTCGTGTTGGTTATCGGTACGGTGGTCGATGATGCGATAGTGGTCGTCGAGGCGGTGCAGGCGAAATTCGACGAAGGATATAAGTCGTCCTATCTGGCGACCGTCGATGCCATGGGAGGAATCACTTCGGCCTTGGTTACCACTACTTTTGTATTCATGGCGGTATTTATTCCCGTGAGCTTTATCGGGGGAACCACCGGTACTTTTTATACCCAGTTCGGTCTCACCATGGCTGCTGCTGTGGCTATTTCGCTAATCAATGCTTTGACCCTGAGTCCCGCCCTCTGTGCCCTAATCATGACCCCTCACATGAGTGCAACGAACGGGAAACTGAGTTTCTCTTCCCGTTTCCACATGGCTTTCGACACAGCGTTTCACCGGTTGGTTATGAAATACAAGGGAGGTGTACTCTTTATGCTCAAACGCAAGTGGCTGGCCGGTGTCTTGCTGGTGGTGGCTTGTGTCGGGTTCTTCGTGTTGTTGAAGACAACCAAGACGGGTCTTGTACCCAACGAAGATATGGGAACAGTCTTTGTCGATGTGCGCACTTCGCCCGGCAACAGTGTGTTTGAAACCCGCAAGGTCATCGAGCAGGTTGACAGTTGCTTGAATACGATACCACAAATCGAGGTGCTTTCGAGCATCACCGGCAACTCGATGTTGAGCGGTCAAGGTGCCTGCAACGGTATGTTTACCATTCGGTTGAAAGATTGGAGCGAACGACCCGACAAGGAGGACGCCGTCGATGCCATCATTGCAGAGATACAGAACCGCACGGCCTTCATATCGAGTGCCGACATCATGGCTTTCACCCGGCCCATGATTCCCGGATATGGAGCAAGCAGCGGTTTTGAAGTTTATGTGCAGGACCAGAAAGGCGGGTCGGTTGAAGACCTTTTGAAGTACACACGTAATTTCTTGACCGAGCTCAACAAACGTCCCGAGATAGGCCGAGCCACCACCTCGTTCGATACCAAATTCCCGCAATACCTCGTCGAGGTCGATGCCGCCCGTTGCAAGCGCAACGGCATGTCGCCCACCGAGGTGCTCAGTACCCTTTCGGGCTATATCGGCGGTAACTATGCTTCGAATATGAACCGTTTCTCCAAACTCTATCGGGTGATGGTGCAAGCTCCTCCCCAATTCCGGCTCGATACCGAGGCGCTCCACAACATCTTTGTGCGTAACGATTCGGGCGAAATGAGCCCCATTACCCAATATCTGACACTCACCCGCATCTACGGTTCGGAGGTGTTGACCCGTTTCAACCTCTTCTCGGCCATTCAGGTAAACGGGGCCCCGGCCACCGGTTACAGTTCGGGACAGGCCATTCAAGCCGTGAAGGAGGTGGCGGCGCAGACCCTGCCTACGGGTTACGGTTTCGAGTTCGGCGGCATGTCGCGCGAGGAGTCGAATACCGGCAATACCACTACCGTAGTATTTGTGATATGTGTAGTCTTTATTTACCTCATTCTGTGCGCTCTGTACGAGAGCCTGTTTATCCCGTTGGCCGTGATTCTCTCCGTGCCTTTTGGATTGGCCGGCAGTTTCCTCTTTGCCAAAATGTTTGGATTGGAAAACAACATTTATCTGCAAACGGGACTCATCATGCTTATCGGTTTGTTGTCGAAGACGGCAATTCTCTTGACCGAGTACGCCTCGGAGCGTCGCCGCCACGGCATGACCATTTCGCAGGCGGCTATTTCGGCCGCACAAGTGCGGTTGCGACCTATTCTCATGACCTCGCTTACCATGATATTCGGTATGTTGCCCATGATGTTTGCCTCGGGAGTAGGAGCGAACGGCAATATCTCCATCGGCGTGGGGACGGTGGGCGGTATGCTCATCGGGACAATAGCCCTGCTGTTTATCGTCCCGGTGCTCTTTATCGTCTTCCAAACCTTGCAGGAGCGGTGGATGCCCGCACGTAAATTGCCGAAAATAGAAGAAAACAAATGATACGATACCAAGAATTACGATTCGATATGAAAAAGATAATGATAGGTTTGTGGTTGTTGATCGGGTTGGCCGGGTGTCAATACCGGGTGTATGAACGCCCCGAAATGCCGCAGGCCGACAGTTTGTACCGTCATGCGATAGCCGGCGGCGATACCGCATCGATTGCCGATTTGTCGTGGAGAGAGCTTTTTACCGACCCGTTGTTGCAACAACTCATCGAGACTGGCATCGCCCAAAATACCGATTTGAATATCGCCCGGTTGAAGGTGCGCGAGGCCGAAGCTCTGCTTACCGCCTCTAAACTGGCCTATTTGCCTTCCATTTCCCTTACTCCCCAAGGGACAATCAAGAGTGTGGAGGGAGGCGCAACGACGAAGACCTACAATCTGGCAGCTTCGGCCGATTGGGAAATCGACATATTCGGCCGCATAACTAACGCCAAGCGCGGGGCAAAAGCCTTTTTGGAACAGAGTGAAGCCTATAAACAAGCTGTTCATACACAGTTGGTCGCTACCATCGCCGATAGCTATTATACCCTGTTGATGCTCGACGAGCAACTCGATATTACCCGGCGTACCGCCGAGAACTGGGCCGAAAACCTGAGGGTGATGAAGGCGTTGAAGAAAGCCGGACAGACCACCGAAATGGCCGTGGCCCAAATCGAGGCCAGCAAGCTGGCGGTCGATGCTTCGGTCTTGTCGTTGCAACAGCAGATAACTGAGATGGAAAATTCGCTTTCGACGCTTTTGGGAGTTGTCCCGCAGCAAATCGAGCGCTCCACGCTGGCCGAGCAATCCTTCCCCGATACCCTGTCGGTAGGGATACCGTTGCAGCTCTTGCAACGTCGGCCCGATGTGCGGCAGAGCGAGGCCGCTTTGGCCGAGGCATTCTATGTGACCAATCAAGCCTATGCCGCTTTCTATCCCTCGATTACCCTCAGTGGGTCGGCCGGTTGGACCAACGCGGCGGGAGCTGCCATCACCAATCCCGGTGAATGGCTTTTTTCGGCCGTAGGCTCTTTGGTACAACCCCTCTTCAACCGGGGGCAAAATATCGCCAACCTCAAAGTCGCCAAGGCACAGCAAGAGGAGGCATTGCTCACCTTCCGCCAGTCGTTGCTCGATGCCGGGACCGAAGTCAACAATGCCCTGTTGCAGTGGCAGGTGGCCCGCGGCCGGTTGGAACTTGACCGGCAACAAATCGCCTCGCTGCAATCGGCCGTACGAAGTTCCGAACTGCTGATGCGGCACAGTTCGCAGAATTATCTCGAAGTGCTTACCGCCCGACAAACGCTGTTGAGTGCCGAACTCTCGGCCGTAGCCGACCGCTTCGACGAAATACAGGGTGTGATCAATCTTTATCACGCTTTGGGCGGAGGATATTGACAAAAGCCGATTTAACCTCAATAACGGGAGCCGGCGAGGAATTCAATCCTCGCCGGCTCTTTTTTTGTAAAAAATATCATGAGGAGTAAATCGTGACAGATGTATAAGCGATTGAAAACAAGTGTATTCGATGAATATTTCCCTTTTGAATGAAATTTTTTCTTGGATTGTACTAGTGAACCCCGGCATTTATTTGTCTTATTAATAACAAGTCGGAAAAGAGGATTTGTCAATAGTGAGCAATTAGTATTAATCTTATTTTAATGAAAAACATTTATGAAAAAGTCAAGTTTACTTTTTGTGGCCTTCATGTGTGGAGCAGGAGGAGTTATGGCTCAGAATCTGATAACGAACGGTAGTTTTGAGCAGTATGAAACTCGGAGCATAGTGAATCGAGAAGGTTATAGTCAGGAAATGCAAATGCCGACCGGTTGGAATATCGTGAAACTGGTCGATGACGAGTCGGGTTATGATGCCGGTGTCACGAAATGGGGCGATTTCATTTTGGAAAGAAATTCAGAGTGGGCTACATGGGAGTTCAAAGGACGACAAACAGAATATTCTCGGTTGTTTTATCAAGAAATAGCCGCCCCAACCGGTGGTGATGTTACCATCTCGCTCGAAGTGAAAGGCGGAGATTTCGTCGGTGACGAAGATCCGGTCATCAAAATTGAATGTCGCGCAGGAGATCCGCTGCCCGAATCGTCGGATTATATTCTTCTCTCCGAGGCAATACCCCATTCGAATATAGGGAATGACTGGACTCCCGTTTCGGCAACCGTGACACTACCGGCTGCATATACTTATTATGTAGGCTTTTCGCTGGAAAATGTATCGTCGGGCTATTGGTTGCAAATGAGAAATATCTCGATGACTTACGGAACCTCGTCGAATATGAGTGTGGCAAACGATAAAAGCCCGATTGTTCGTGTCAATGGGAATTGTATTGAAGTTGACGGGAGTGAAAGCGTGACGATATACAACAGCGCCGGTATGCTCGTACAAACCGAGAACGGGACAGGCGATTTTGTCTCTAAACCGCTGACGCAAGGAATTTATGTCGTTTGTGTAGATGGTGTATCAAAAAAAGTCGTTGTTAAAGGCTTTTGACTAATTGATATTTAGAAAATATATCTTACTTTGTGGTCTGTTACGCTCCTCCATATAGACCATATTGTAAATTCTAAATCATGAAACAAAGTACAGAACGACAATTTAATAGTATTTATACAAAATGGAGAGAACGTTGTTTGGCCTTTGCCAAATCTTATCTTCATGATCCGGAGGTGGCAGGAGATGTCGTATCAGATGTGATGATACAATTGTGGCAACGGATTATCGAGGAAGATGATATTGAAAATTATGGAGCCTATCTTTTTACATTGGTGAAGAATAGCTGTTTGAATTATTTGCAACACAAGGAAAAAGAGTTATTGGCCAGCCAGATTTTGGGTTCGACGGCTCAACGAGAATTGGAATTGAGAATTTCTTCTTTACAGTCATTCGATCCCGAATATATATTTTCAAACGAGATTTTGGTGATATACCATCGGACATTGGAAAGCCTTCCGGTTCAAACGAGAAAAATATTTTTGTTGAGCAGGCAAGAAGGTTTGTCGGTAAAAAAGATAGCTTCGCTATGCGAACTTTCCGTAAAAGGTGTGGATTATCACATAGCTCGGGCATTAAAGGCCCTGCGTATATCTTTGCAAGACTATCTTCCATTTGTGTTTTTCTAACTTTGTTAAATGAACGATTATGGATAATGATTTACTTCAACGTTATTTCGAAGGAAATACAACGGCCGAAGAACGAGAAGAGGTCCTTTTATGGGTAGAATCGAGTGAGGATAATCGAAAGGAGTATCTCCGCCTTCGCAGATTGTATGACATAGCTCTTATCTCGGAGAAAGAACAATCTGAAGATATTCCTCGGGATCACGCCTTCAAACCGCTTCTTCGTTGGGGTATATCGGTTGCTGCTGTGTTTGCATGCGCTCTTCTTGTTTGGGCGATATATGAATATTCGGCCTATCGAGGAGTCGAAACCGAAATTCCTAAATTACAAGTAGTCGAGGTTGGAGTAGGTCAGCAAGTGAAACTTACCTTGCCAGACAGTACGGTTGTCTTTCTCAATTCAAATTCAAAGTTTTCTTACCCTATGACTTTTGGGAAAGACAGCCGTATTGTCGATTTAGATGGAGAGGGTTATTTTGAAGTTCGGCATCATTCGGACCATCCATTCATCGTCAGGACCAAACAGTTTGACATTCGGGTATTGGGCACCGTTTTCAACGTGATGGCCTATTCCAATTTGAATACTGTGGAAACAACATTGTTAAAAGGTTCGGTTCAAATGAGTAGTATAGACAACCAATATAGTGTGAGATTAAGGCCTTTGCAAAAAGCAACCTATACAGAGAGCGAAGGATTGACTATTTCGGTTGTCGATATAGCCGATGAAACTTCATGGAAAGACGGAATTATCACATTCAACAATGAATCGCTGCCTATGGTTTTCCGATGTTTGGAACAATATTATCGGGTGAAGTTCATATTTGACCCGCATCAGATAGACAATTTCCATTGTACAGGGAAATTCTCGATAACCTCCGATATTAACCACATTGTGAAAGTACTGGCAGAGGTAAATAATTTTACATATCAAATAAGCAAAGATAGTACCACAATCTATATTCAATAAGTAGAAATCTTATTGCCGGCGTTTTGATTTTGTGTCTTTTCTTTTGTCTTCAAAAGATAAAAGCACGATTCCCATATCTTGAACAAGAGAGAGTGGCATATTCGCTATATGCTTGTAATACACCGATTTATTAACTTTAAGACTATATTTATGATAAAAACTATTTTTCGTTTATCGATTCGAGGACGATGGAGGTATATGGCTGTTTGTATAGTTGTATTACTTCAAATGATAAGTGCCGGACCGATATACGCTTCTGATTTTTCGCCCAAGACCGATGCAATTTCGTTATCGTTGAAACGAGTGCCACTCTCTACTGTTTTCAAGGAAATAGAGAAGATCACAGGGTATCTTTTTGTTTACAATGAAAATACGATCGATACCAAGCAACTCCTTTCAATATCTTCGAATCGGGAGAGTTTAGAGTCGGTTCTAAATAAAATATCGAAGATTGCAGGATTACAGTTCCGGTTTGAGCAACAAAACATTATCGTGTTGCAACAGCCGAAGTCCCAATCTCATAATGGAGATAAAGTCAGGGAGATAAACGGCGTAGTAGTGGACGGGAGCGATACACCCGTCATAGGTGCGCATATCCAAGTGATAGGAGATAGCAGTATTGTTGCGGTTACAGATTTAGATGGGAAATTCAGTCTGAAAGTCCCCGAGCATAGCACGTTATTGATAAACAGTCTTTCGTATGTGCGACAAGAAATCGAAGTGGGAGATCAATCGCAGTTTTATATCCGCCTGCGAGAAGATGCCAAAATGCTCGATGATGTAGTGGTCGTAGGATATTCGACACAGAAGAAAGCGACACTTGTGGGATCGGTAGCCGCCATAAAGTCCGATGTGTTGGTGCAGAGCCCTGCTGCCAATATTACCAATTCTTTGAACGGGCGACTCCCGGGACTTATTGCCATGCAGCGTCAAGGTGAACCGGGAAGTGATGCCGCCGACCTCTATATTCGGGGGAAATCGACATTGGAGGGAGCTGCGGCAACCCCTCTATGCATTGTAGATGGAGTAGAGCGTGATTTCTCTCACATAGACCCTAACGAAGTAGAGTCCATTTCTATTTTGAAAGATGCTTCGGCAACCGCGGTTTATGGTGTGCGGGGGGCCAACGGTGTTATTATCGTCACGACCAAGCGCGGCGATGAGGGACGGGCGAAAGTGTCGTTTTCGGCACAAGTGGGATTCCAGAATCCCACGCGCAAACCGGTATGGAGAGATGCTATTTTGCAATCGCAGTTGACGCAAGAGGCCTATTATAATGATCATAAAAATGCCGATGGTAGCGGTCAGTTTTTTTATTCCGAGGAGCAACTCGCTGCAATCCGTCGGGTGGTGGAAGGGAATGGAACAGAGTTGGAAAAATTGCAGTATCCCAATAATAACTGGTTCGATGAACTTACTCGTTCGAATGCTCCGCAACAACAATATAACCTCAATGTACGAGGAGGAACCAAAGTCGTCAAATATTTTATTTCGTTGGGCTATCTCAATCAAGGAAGCTATTTTAAGGATTTGTCCGAGTATTATATAGGGACTAAAAATTATGATTCCAACTATAAGTTTGATCGTTATAACTTTCGTTCCAATGTAGATATACAGATAAATAAAAACTTTACTGCCACATTTAATTTGGCCGGGCGGATAGAGCAAATAAATACGCCGCCGGTTGAGACGCAGGCGATATACTCCTACTTGTATGGAATGGGCAGTTTGTCGTCGCCCATTCGCTATCCCGATATTGACGGAAATGGAACCGAAGGTTGGGCTGCTGTTTTGTCCAATGGAGATAATCCGGCAGCCATGTTGACACAAAACGGCTATTATAACACTAAAAAAAGTACGGTGGAATCGTCGATTATCCTTCGGCATAAATTGGATTTCATAACCAAAGGGTTGAGTGTTCGGGCCAATGTGAGTTTCGACAGCCAGTTCAACAATCAGGCAAGATATTGGGAGGGATATGCCACTTACCAGCCGCTATGGAATTTTGAGCCTCTTACCTTTCAACAGAAAAATTTAGCCACGGCGCTTGCCTTTTCCGGTGAAAGTTATTGGAACACCAATAAACTGTATCAAGAATACGGATTGGATTATAGCCGCGATTTTGGCGTACACAGCGTGACGGGGTTATTCCTATACAACCAGCAGGAGTATAGAAATGGAGCCAATACCCCGTATTGCTATCAAGGATTGGTGGGACGTCTGACCTATGCATACAAAGGGAAATATTTGGGAGAGATAAATATCGGCTACAATGGCTCCGAAAATTTTGCCCGAAAAAAACGCTTCGGTTTTTTCCCTGCTTTTTCGTTGGGTTGGGTGGTTTCTGAGGAGCCCTTCATGAAAGACGTTAATTTCGTTTCCAGCTTTAAGATCCGGGGATCGTATGGGGAGGTCGGGAATGATAAACTTTATATTTCAGGACAAGAACAGCGTTTTTTGTATTATAGCGATTATACCCGGGTGAACGAAAGTTGGGGAGTTAACTATGGAAGTCGTTTTGGAGAAAATTATGTTTGGTGGGGCGGTATTCACGAAGGCCGTATCGGTAATGACGATGTAACCTGGGAGAGGGCCCGGAAATCGAATATCGGTATCGATGCCTCGTTTTTCAATTCTTCGCTGAGTTTTACCGGTGATATATTTCAAGAATATCGTTCCAATATTTTAATTTCGCAGGAAACTACGGTTCCCAATATCGTAGGTGCGACATTGCCGGCAGTCAACAAAGGAAAAACGTATAATAGCGGATATGAAATGGAGTTGACATACCGGAACAAAATCGGGCAGGTAGGCTATTGGGTGAAAGGGAACTACACCTTTGCCCGCAATAAAATATTGTCTATCGACGAACCTACCTCGGCGATTGCCCCGTGGCAACGGCAAGAAGGACGACCCATTGGCCAGCGATTTCTTTACTAATGTATAGGCTTGTTCCAATCGGAGGAAGAGATAGCCGAATCTCCTTCATAATCGGTCATTGGAACTCCCGGTGTGGGCGATCGAAAATATTTGGATTATAATCAAGACGGAGTAATCGATGCATTCGATGCTTTTGCGGCCTGTTATACCGATATACCCGAAATTTCTTATGGCGTTTCTTTGGGCTTAAATTGGAAAGGATTTGATTTTAGTATCCTGTTTCAAGGCGTAGCTCATGTAACTGTCGATTTCTGGAAAGGGCAGATTGCCGATTTGGAAGGCCGATGGAGCCCCTTCAAGACGGCCGAAGAAAATGCTGGGGCTACTTGGCCGACATTGCATTCCGATGAGGGAAGTGGCGGCTCGAAAAACAACTCTGTTTCATGTTTCGGTGTAACGGCAAATGTTTATGACGGCTCTTACCTTAAACTTAAAAATGCAGAGATCGGCTACACTTTCCCGCAACGGTGGTTGAAACCACTACGCATCAGTTCGGTTCGCGTTTTTGCCAATGGTACGAATTTGGCTATTCTGAAAGACCATCTTAAATATCTCGATCCTGAGACGGCTGCCGGAGCGGCAACCATGTATCCACAGATGAGAGTAATTAGTTTTGGCCTTAATGTAAACTTTTAATAAGGAAGTATTATGGAAACGATCGCAAAACAATATATAAAGTTATATTTTTTCGTTTTAGCCTTGTTGGGCGGATATGGCTGTACCGATGATTTTTTGGAACGGGCTCCGACTTCAAATCTCTCTGAGGAACAGACATTTTCCGACTTTACATTGGCCCGTGAGTATCAATTGGCTTTGTATCAGACGTTGAGAGGCGGGCTTTGGGAGTTCAACCGGAATGAGTTTAACGAGGATTGGGGATATGATCAGATTTCCAATATGGACGATCATGTGATGGGTTCTAAATCGGACAATAGTACCTTCGATTTGATTACTGGCGGTTGGCAAAAATGGGGCGAGAATCATGGTTGGGGCAATGCATTGGCTGTCGCGTGCAAATGGAAATATACGTATAACGCCATTCGAGCCATCAATATCTTTTTAGAAAACTATCAAAAAGTGCCATTGGCCGACGCACAAGAGCGGTTGGAAATGCAACACATGGTAGGTGAGGCCTATTTCTTGCGGGCTCATCATTATTTGGAACTCGTTCAGCGATGGGGGCGAGTGCCTTTGGTGACGAAAGTATTTTCGCCCGATGACGATACTCGCATTCCGCGAAGTGATTTTAATGATTGCATAGATTTGATTGTCTCGGATTGTGACAAAGCGGCATCGATGCTCGATACGACAGTCGATGCCGAGTGGTTGGGACGTGCGACGAAAGGTGCGGCATTGGGGGTGAAAGCCCGGGCTTTGTTGTGGGCCGCCAGTCCCTATTGGGCGCAGCATGGCTCCCAATACACATGGGAACAAGCTGCCGATGCCGCTTATGACGTAATCAATTTGAACGTATATTCTCTTTATCAAGGCAACTATCGGGATATATTTCTTGAACCCTTCAACTCGGAGGTGATTTATTGCAAGAATACAGCACCCAAAATGATGTGGGATTTGTATTTGCGTGCGCCTTCGGCGGCTGGAGGCGACACCTACGGAAACTGGCAGGCCACACAGGAGTTTGTCGACTGTTTCGAAATTAAGAATCCCGATACCGATGAATATGAACCGTTTGATCGGAATAACGCCGATCACATGGCCAATATGTATAATCGAGACCGCAGGGACCCACGTTTCTCGGCTATCGTGTTGTACAACGGAAGTACATGGCAAGGTGTGACATGCGACTATTATAAAGGCGGACGATGGGGCTATCAGGAAAATGCGACAGGGCTTTTGAAAGGAGCGTATTATACCGGTTATAATTTGGTGAAATATTGGGACGAACAGGTTTTGCTCACGACAATGAATGGAGTTCCCCGGCAAGGTAATCCTCATATCAACTGGATATATCTGCGTTATGCCGATATTCTTCTTATGTATGCCGAGGCTCAGAACCATGTAGGTGGTCCCAATAGTTCGGCCGGCGATCCGTCGAAGACAGCGTTGTGGGCCATAAACGAGGTGCGTAAAAGAGCCGGGATTAGCGATCTGCCCGGAGGAATATCTCCCGAAGAGTTTGATAAACGTCTCAGAAACGAACGCTCTGTCGAATTGGTCGTGGAGGACCAGCGTTTCTTCGATGTGCGCCGTTGGGATATCGGAGAAGTATTGGCCAGAGACCTGCATGGAGTTATGGCGACGAAGAACGACGACGGCAGTTTTACGTATGACTTCACATGGCCTGCAGGACCAGAGCGTAAGAAATATGACAATCACGATCAGTATATTCTCTATCCGATTCATCTGGAAGAGCTCAAACGCAATCCGACCTTGGATCAGAATCCCGGCTGGATGGATATTTATAGAGAAAATTAATAAGGCTTAACTCAATACCATTGAATATGATTCGCAATAAGACGCACATACATAACATAATCTATGCGATTATTTTATTTAGTACTATTCCCGGCACAAGCATGTTGTATGCACAGGATAGCGGAAATAGCGATTTATTTTCTCGTTTAGATTCAATATGCACAATCGGGTATAATATCGAAAGTGAAAATTCGAGTGTCTCGTCGGTGAAAGGCGAACAGTTGGAATCGCACCCTACCGATAATTTGACCAATGCGATAGGAGGGTTTGTTACCGGATATTATGCCCAGCAAATGGGCGGAGAACCGGGTTATGACGGGAGCAATTTTTTGATACGCGGATTTCGCACATTAAGTACCTCGAATTCGCAACCGTTGGTACTGGTCGATAATTTCCCGGCCGATTTTTCAATCCTTAATCCCGAGGAGATAGAGACTATACAAATATTGAAAGATGCCGCAGCCACGGCCATATATGGGCAACGCGGCGCAAATGGAGTTATTTTGGTTACAACGAAACGTGGCCGTACCGGGAAACTGAATATCAAGGTAAACGGGAACTTCGGGTTGCAACAACTGCAAGGACTTCCCACCTTTTTAGATTCCTATGAGTATGGAAAATTGTTTAACGAGGCCAAATTTAATGAGGGAGCCACAACCCCATTTTATTCGGCCGAAGTGTTGGACGCCTATCGCAACCAGACCGGAGCAAATGTCTACCTATATCCGAATGTCGACTATATCGGCCAGTTCTTGAAGACCGTGACTCCCATACAGCGTTATACACTATCTCTGCAAGGGGGCAATGATGTCACTCAATATTATGCCTATTTGGGCCTTATTTCGCAAGACGGTTTTTACAAATACTCGGTAAACGACCCGAAGTATTCAACGAATGCCAGCTCTTTCCGGGTGAATATGAGGACCAATATCGATGTGAAGATAACCAAGACACTGGATTTGAAATTCAACGTGGCCGGGCAAATAACGAGGAATAAGTCGCCCTATGTGGGAACGAGTTCGATATGGAGTACCATTATGCACGAACTTCCCAACTCCTATCCGATCTTTACGCCGAGTGGAAATTTGGGCGGAACGAGTACCAAACAGAATAATCTGGTCGGGCAGATGTCGCGCTCGGGTTATAGAGAAATAAACAACAGAAATGTTCAGGCGATGGCCGAAGCCACACAAAAACTCGATTTTATCACCAAAGGACTTTCTGTCACGCTCTCGGCGGCTTATAACGGATATAACACTTATGGCTATCAAAAACAGCAGGGATATGCGGTATATTCGGTGGAATATGACGGCATAGATTATATAGAGACCCAATATGGGCTCGATACTCCGCTGGGTGAAGGGAGCGATATGAGTAACGACATGAATTATATCGTGTCGGGTTGGGGCTCGTTGAACTATAACCGGAGTTTTGGGAAACATGCGGTACAGGCCGTGGGTATGGTATATTTCGATCGGCAATTCATACCGCGGTATTCACCGTACTCTAATGTGAATTATGTGTTATCGGCTCATTATGGTTATGACAACCGATATTTCATTGGCGGTAATATATCCCGTTCAGGGAACGATAATTACGAGCCGGGTAAACAATTCGGTACATTCTATTCTGTTTCGGGGGCTTGGGACATAGCTCGGGAATCTTTCTTGAAAGAGAATAAAATTGTATCGGGATTAAAGATACGAGCCTCTTATGGATTGGTAGGGAACAATATGCAGAATTCCGAAAACAGGCGCTATTTATATCAAACCCAATACGGTAGAGGAAATGGATATACGTTTGGAAACAATATGACGAATGCCGAAGGAACGATTGAAATCCAATCGGGAAATGCTTTGTTTACATGGGAAAAGGCTCGCCAAACCAATGTGGGACTCGATGTGACGACCCGAGCTGGGATATATTTGAATCTGGATTACTACTGGGACCATAGATACGATATTCTCACCTCACCGTTTAGTGAAATCCCCGATATTTATGGCGGGAATCTCTCGCTTGTCAATGTGGGAATTGTCGATAACCAAGGCGGAGAGTTTGTTTTGGGAATCGATAAGAAAATAGGAGAATTGAACTTGAATGCCGAAATACAAGCCTCTTACAGTAAAAATATTGTTGTAGAAAACGGCGAGGTGTTTGGCTTGGACGAGAATCAAAAGGGGATAGGCAAGCCGTCGTATGGGACATGGGGCTTGAAATGTATCGGATTCTTCCGTGATGAAGAAGATATAGCCAACAGTAAACCGCAAAATTTTGGTGCATATGCTCCGGGCGATGCCAAGTATGAGGATATAAACGGCGATGGTATTGTCGACAGCAACGACGCCACTCGATTGGGAGGAGAAGGCATTCCCTCGATTTTTACGGCATTCAACCTCAGTCTCGGGTATAAAGGTTTCGATTTCAAAATGCAGATCGTTGGGTTGTTTGACCGAATGGTTTGGTTGCCCAATGAATTTGGAAATGCAATATTCGATGGCGGGAAGTTGGGTTCGGAGGCTTATAAACGTTGGGCCTATTATACCGATACCGAAGGGAACTTGATTGATACTCGCGATATTGCAGAGTATCCCCGGTTACTTACGGAGAAATCGATAAACAATACGCAGAATTCGACCCTGAATGTCCGGGATGCCAATTTTATAAGAATTAAAACTTTAGAGCTGGGATACACCTTCCGTCAAGCTCAACTCAAAAAAGTAGGGTTGCAGAACATCAGAGTTTATGCCAGTGCTTATAATCCATTTCTTTTGTACGACCAACTCGGTATCGGCGATCCCGAGTATCCGGGAGCTTGTATTGGAAGTTATGGGAAGACGCGGATATTCACCGTAGGATTGAATTTAAACTTTTAAGAACCATAAAGACTTGATTGATATATGAAACGATATATTTTTAATATAGTTATCTTCTTGTTCGGAGTCTCTTTTTGCTCTTGCGAGTCGATGTTGGAAAAAGAATTTGACGATACTTTGACGATTGATCAAGTAAAACAAGATATAGATTTGATGAGTGGGCTTTTATGGGCGGCATACAGTGATTTGCCCCGAAACGATGCCTCTTTTAATTGCATTGGAGGAGATGCAATGCTCGATTGTGCTACCGACGATGGCATGGAATCGTCTATTTCGTCGGAGATTCATAAAATGACGAAAGGGGCATGGGGCCCGACACAAGTGATAGACGACCAATGGAGCCGGCTGTATTCGGGGATCAGGAAATGTCAACTTTTTTTAAGTTGTATCGATGAGAGCCCGGTTATATCGAATAATGAAATATTGGACCCGATAACCGGGAAACCGACCGAGAATTCGAACATGAGAGAGCGCATGAAGTCCGAGGCATTATTCCTTCAAGCCTTCATGTATGCCGAGTTGATCAAACGGTATAGAGATGTCCCTTTTGTCAACTCTGTATTAGATCCCGATCCCGAGGTGCTCGATATGCCACGAACTTCGTATCATGTTATTGTGGATAGCATAGTAAGTTGGTGTGACGAGGCAGCGTTGCATTTACCGAATACTTATTCCTCTTCTACAAAAGGACATGCGACTCGAGGCGCGGCTTTAATGCTTAAATCAAGGGTGCTGTTATATGCGGCCAGCCCGTTGAACAATCCTACGAATGATCGCGAAAAATGGAAGTCGGCTGCCGATGCGGCCATGGACGTAATAACATTCAGTGAGACCAATCGAGATGTCTATAAATTGAATGCGACATTTGCCAATGTGTTTTCCTCCGTCTATGACCCGGAGATTATTTTTGCTTGTCAGTATCAAAACAGGAACGATGTGGAGTTCATGAATGTCCCTAATGGTTTTTCGAAAGGGAATGGACACACAAATCCCACCCAAGATCTGGTAGATGCATTTGAAGTAAAAGTGGGAGATAAATATGTGCCATACGATCCGGAAACTATGAATGATGACCAAATGTATCAAAATCGAGACCCTCGATTGGCTGCTACGGTACTTTATATATGGGGCGTAATTCGAAGCGGTTTTTTTGGAGGTTTGAGAAAACGGGCGAAAAGCGTTTGTTTATAAGGGGTTACGGGGTTGAGTAAAAAGGGGCTTGGAAATTCGAAGCGGTTTTTTCTTTGCATGGGCTTTACATGACTTTTACAAAATCGAGAGGAAAAGGGCTTTTTGGGAGGCCATATCTTTACATTGGGTTGTAAATAGTGTTCAAATGGGGGGTATAGGGCGTTTTTATGGCTTGTGTCCGCTCCATCAGCGTCGTGGGGCGCACTGGTCGAGGGAAGGTGGTTTGACGGTTTCGCAGCCGTTTTTTTGTGGCATAACTCAAATTATATTCTCTATTTTATTCCAAATAATAGTTATTTAGTATATTTGCAGGTGTAAAAATTGCGATATGGCAAAGGTAATACATGTGCATCTGTTGCATAATATAGACGGATCGAGACAGAAGGACTGGTATTTCAGCAGCATATCGGCGGTATATACGGTTTTAACGGCCGAACAGGTGGGCGCGACCAAGAATTACCTGCTTCATGCCGGGCTGTCCGGGAATGGCACCGTGTGCACGAAAAGGGCTATCATCAAGCAATCTACGCTTATTTCGGGCGGCAGGAAAGCCGGTACTTGAATGATAAAGTAACGTCGTTAGAGAGACGTTATTCCATAAATGCTGATCGAGAGGGCTGAACGCCCTCTTTTTTTGTGCCTTTTTGACTTAGGGATAGTATAAGAGATAGTATTTAGGGATAGTAATTTTGTGTATTTAGGGATAGGTTTAGGGATAGAAAACAACTATTATTAACACCCGCCAGAGCATAGAAAAATGTTCTAAAATGCAAATAAGTCCCGTTTTTCCCCATTTTCGAGGGGGAAAAGTGACATTTATTTTCAGTTATAAAGTTGTTGTAATATATTGATTTCTAATATATTATATAAATATCCGGTTGTATTCCATTGAAAAAAGTGTGCGCGCGGCTTACATGTGATACTATGGTAGTGTGTGATAGCAACACGAGGTATGGGAAATTAAAGGTCAAATACTTGCGGATCGCCTAAGTATGCAACCAATTCAGGTTTATTATCTTTTATACAAGACAATGACAGTGCTTTGGGATTCTCTGTATACTCCTCAAATAGATTTAAATATTGAGTTTGGTCTCCCAATATACATAAGTCTCCGGTAAACATATCTTCTCTTGCGTATTTTACGATTTTAGAGAATAACTCTGTTTGGCTATACTTTAAGACTTTCGGGTGAAATTCCTTAATTAAGGCAATGTTTTGCTTTATTTTATAGAAAGACCTTTCATTTATTGATTCGACGTAACAGACTATAACCATTCTTATGGCATGTGCTACTTCGTTAATTTCTTCTTCTTGGAGTAATTGGCAAATTTCATCACCGTGAAAAGATGTTGTATCGTCAGATGATCCAAAGCTATCTTCTGTCGTCTGTTGTATTGTCAATATTTCTTCCGCTGTTGCCTTGCGAGAATTCTTTTCTTCAAAGAGACGAATTAAAATCTTAATAATAAAATCTCTTATAAACTCCATACAAATTATTATTCAAGTCCTACGGATCCAACGACAAGGGCAATGCCTGTTATCTCGTCGAACGGCACATCGAAAGCCGGGTATTCCTTGTTGTCGGACACCATTGTAATATACCCGTCTTTCGCACTCGGCATAAGCCGCTTTACAATAATGCCTTGTTCCCGTGTAGCGATGACGTGACACTTGTTCCACTGCAAGAATTTGCGGTTGGTAAGAATCGTGCAGGCTATCACGTCGCCGGGAATGAAATGCGGGTACATGGAGAGGCCGGACACCTCGATCATGAAATCCACCTTGCAGTAGCGAAATTTGGGAATAACATAATATTCCTTCACATCTTTCTCCTCAATCGAGAAATTGCCATTCCCAAAGCCGGCAGCAGCCTTTTCGGTAACCAAGGGAATAGGTTTTATGTCTGTGTTTTCCCATATTGCTGCCAGAGGTTTGGCTTTTAGCTGGCCAATACTTTTTGTTTGTGACGCCTCTTGCTCTTTTTGTAGCCGTTCAATATAAGAATATGGAATAGCTATACTTGGTTTGGATCTACCTTTTAATTCTCCCGGTACAAGCATTGTCCCTTGTCCCATCAGTATCCAAAAAGGAGAAAAACTGTACTTGTCACATAAGGCGGCTATTGTATCAGTTCCGGCTCTCATTCGATTATTCAGGATTTCTGAAAATTTAGAGGGTTTCAATCCAAGGCTCTCTGCTATTCCTGCTTTTGTTAGACCTTTATCTCGAAATAAGGTAGAAACGGCCTGTATAAAACGTTTGTTTATTGAGTCTTTGTCCATCATTCATTTATTTAATTCAAAAAATCTGTATTTTTCTTTTGTTTAATTCAGAAATTCTGTATATTTGCAGAGTGTTTAACTAGTAAACAGCGGCCAAATATACGAAAATGGCTGGAAATTAACGAGAATATAGAATTAAAGAATATGAAAGACGAAACAATGAAAGACTTGGAGAAGGAAGATTTGGCGATGATAGCCAAGCGCGTGAAACATCAGATCGACAGACTTGCGAAAGAGGCGGTCAACTATTCGCAGCGTATGAACGAGGATTATGAATACTTTTTCCGCTGGTATTCAGAGAGTATGTATAAGGTGATGCTTCAATTGTCAGAATACCAGAAGTTCCGTGCAGTTGTCCTCACAGGCTCGCTCGACGAAGTACGACAATATCTTGAAAACAAGGTCAAGAATATCACATACGACCTGCTGAATGGAAGCCCAAGACTGAGCAGCACAAGCGCGACCACGAGCCTTGCCCACACATTCGAGGTGGAAGTCAAACAGGAAATCCGTGAGAACTTCCTGCATTACCTGAACTCCATGGAAACAACGGTAAAACAATAACAGCCATGACACAGAAAGAATTTGAAGAGATTACGCAGAGAGTGGTGAAACCGGAGGATTACAAAGTCATAGAAAGCCTCTATATGGCGGCCGGGGATATGGATAAAATTATGTTCTGCAAGGAGTTCAAAGCGATGTGCGCTTATGTCTATGAAAACGGCGAGATAGAATTGCGGGAGTGCCTCCGTGAAATCGGCAAGCGACTGGTCTATCTGGAAGATGTAATACGAACCTTGAAAAGGGCGATGAAATTCCGCAACGAGGAGATGGCCGGGTTTCTTCTCGGCAAAGCCCATGCGTATGACGATACGGACTTCCGCAATGAGGCGGTCAGATTCATCGGGGAGTCGGCAGTGGTAAAGAAGACCATCGAAATGGGGCTGCCCCTTTGGGAAGAGGACAAGAAGCACATCAGATCAATGCTGGAGGAACAATGTGAAAAAAATTGAAAGATAAACCGAGCGTGACAACCCGGAAGGCGTCAAGAGACGGGTGGCGGCGTGGAAAGACACGCGGGGCACTGGTTGTTCGCATCGGGGTTCGATTCCCCGAGCCCCACAAAATCCAACCATTAAAACTTAAAGTTATGAAAACAACAAATCAAACAAAGATGGAGGCGCGCATCAGACAGAAACTGCGCGCGCTGATCGGCAACGTGACACACATGCAGAATGTCGCCGACCAGATACTTGATCTCATCAAGAGCACTATGACAGAGGAAGAGCGAAACGACTCGGACACCTGCCGCGTCGTCGAGAACCTGTCGTGCGTATGCGAGGAGGCGTTACAGGTACTGTGCGAGGAACTGAAAAAGGGCACCCGGCTTTACGAAATACTCTACAATGAAAATCAATCCACATCATTTAAGGCCTTCAATCATGGAACAGAAAAGTAATCATCATCAACCTCTTTCATCTCGCACGCAAAGCAGGGGTTCATTATCTCCAGCGTGTGTAAAGCCTGCAGGCAGTAAAACGACTTACGTTCGCTCATGCTATTTGGATCTATCTCCCAACAATCCCCGCCGGGCAATCTCGACAATCTCGGCCGAGGAATATGCATCATTCTGCAAAACTCGAATAGGTCGTTTCTATTTGTCTCTAAATGACTATTGTCCCTGTAATTCACAATGTGAATGCGAATAACATATTTCATACTATGACATTTTAAACACGCTGTAAAAATACAAAGATTTATCCATATGAGGAAGCAGATATTGACAGACAACGAGACCAAGGTTTTCCTGATGAAAACTTTCAACTGCACCCGCCAAGCGGTGTGGCAGGCGTTGCACTTCCAACGCAACAGCGAGCAGGCCCGGCGGATACGCCACCTCGCCCTGCAGCGCGGCGGCAGACTGACGGACGGTTACGCGCCGGAGTGCGAGACCTATTTCGACGAGGTGGAAAAGACAATGGTCCAGCGCTTCGGAACGCATGTAAAGATAGTCGCGCACCGGGAGACCGGGAATGTGTCCGTCATTGTGGACGGAAAACTGAAAGAGAGTTATGAGAATTTGAGCGTCTGCGACCTCATGCGGTTGCAGAGTGAGGTGGAGCGAATGGCCGCCACCTTGTAGGAGGAGAGGAGTATGGAGTACTACGGAAAGATATTGTGCATATCGCATAAGGACCTGACCTACGACGACCGCCCCGTCATCGTCGACGGGGAGGCCGATTACAGCAGGAGCCGCATGTTGAAAGGAGTGCAGCCGTCGATGCTTTCCGAAGAGGAACTCGCGCCGATCATGTCGGAAGCCAATTACAAGTGGCTTAAAAGAGAATATAAAATCAATGTGGTCCGCCAAGGGAAGGGGCTCGGGAATTACGCGCTGATAGAGGTATCCACCCTGCCCCTGCGATTTCAGGAGAAGATAAGGCTGAAATACGGGGACATGAAAGACGATATTCTCAGGAACTGGTTCGGCAGCCACTTCCACATCGACCCGAAAGCCCGGGAGTTCTACTCCCGGTTCCGTTTCGACAACGGCAATGCGTTGCCGCCGGAACGCATTCAGGAGTACACGGTGAACGCCTCGGCGATAGAGAGCGTGCTGGAATTGATGGCCGACACGGTGTTGATACGCAAGGCGATGAAAGGCGGGCCGGTGAACTGGGGCGAAATGGCCGGGGCGATCAGCTACTACCAAGTCGAATTCGGGCATACGCTGCCGATCAGCGCCAACCGCTTCAAGCGGCGCGTGTGGGATTTCAAGGCCCGGGGCTATGAGAGCTTAATCAGCGGGAAGTTCATGAACCAGAACCGGCGCAAGGTGACTTACGGCATCGAGCGGGTGCTGATGGCGATAGACGCCCAGCCGGAACAACCCTATAACACGACGGTGTGGGAGCAGTACAACCTGTTCTTGTCGGGAGACACCGTGCTGTTCGACCCGGAAACGGGCGAGATACTCGACCCGGCCGATTTCACGGACCGGAAAGGCAACCCGATTGTGCTGAGCCCCAAGACGGTGGCGAACTATCTGACCAACCCCAAGAACAGAGCGCTACGGGCGAAATATCACATGAGCCAGTGGGATTTCAACAACGCCTACCGCCCCTACCACCTGCGCCACGCGGGAGATTACTCGCTCAGCAAGATCTCGCTCGACGACCGGGACCTGCCGCGCCCCATGAAGGACGGCAACCGGGTAAAGGCCTACTACGCCTACGACGTGGTGAGCGGCGCCGTGGTGGGATACGCCTACAACCGGCTGAAAACCGCCGACCTCTTCCTCGACTGCATGCGCAACATGTTCCGGACCCTCGACCGCAACGGCATGTACATGCCGGCGGAGTTGGAAGTGGAAAACCACTTGGTGAAGGACTTCGACGACGGACTTATGCAGGCCGGCACGGTGTTCCCGCTGATCCGCTGGTGTAACCCCGGCAACTCCCGGGAAAAGCGGGCGGAGCACTTCAACCGGGCGAAGAAATACGGCGTGGAGAAGCGCTCGCAGGCGGGCATAGGCCGCTGGTGGGCCCGGCTGGAAGCGAACCGGACGAAAGAAGAGAAAGTATATGACGAGTATAACGACACCTACAAGGTGAAGAGCTATACCTACGACGAACTGGTGGCCGACGACATTCGCTCCATCGACGAGTATAACAACCAGTTGCACCCGAATCAGAAGAGATACCCCGGCATGACCCGCTGGGACGTGTTCTGCAAGATGCAGAACCCGAACCTCCGCCCGTGGGACAAGGCCGTGCTTTACCGCTATATCGGCTTCCACACGAGCACGACCATACGGAACAACAGCTACTTCAAGGTGCAGTACACCGATTTCAGGCTTCCCGAACCGGAGATTATCGCCCGGCTCGAACCTCGGAATTACAAGGTGGAGGCCTATTACCTGCCCGACAGGGACGGGAACATCGACGAGGTGTATATCTACCAGCATGGGCGCTATCTCGCCGCCTGCAAGCCCGCCCCGCGGTATAACGAGAACACGGCCGAGCAGACCGAAGCCGACCGCGAGGCCTATATCGAACAGGCGAAGTATGTGGCCAAGTTCGACAGCATGATCAAGGAGGGTAAAATCAAGCCGGTGGGCATTCTGAGCAAAGAGGCCTCCAAGGCGGTGACCTCCGTAAAGGCCGAGGCGGTGGAGACACAGCCCGTCGACGACACGGAGGACTATTCGGCCTACCTCAACGTGGCCTCCTTCGAGATCGACGCCGTGGCCAAAATCTAACGACATTAGAAAGACATTCAAACAGCATTATTATGGAAATAACGAACGAAATGAAACAACGGATTGCGGGGGCGATAGCCGCCGACCGGGGGAACTATCCCAGCGATAACCGCCATGCGACGGCTCTGGGTATATCTCCAAGCGTGTACAACTCCATCAAAAGAGGGAATTATGAAAAACAGGTGAGCGACGCCAATTGGGTGGGCATCGCCCGGAGGCTGGGCGTGCAACTACGCGCCGAGATGCCGTGGAAGGCGGCCAAGACTCCGACATACGCGTTCATCAGCAAGCAGTTGGAGATGTGTCAGGAGAGCGGACTGAGCGCCATCCTGTGCGACATGCCCAACATCGGGAAGACCTTCTCGGCGAAAGTGTACGTCAAAAACCACAAAAACGCCGTGTATGTGGATTGTTCGCAAGTAAAAACGAAACTCAAGCTGATACGCTATATCGCAAAGGAGTTCGGCGTGAGCAGTTACGGGCGATACGGCGACGTTTACGAGGATCTGGTAGCCTACCTGCGCACGATAGACACCCCGCTCATCGTGCTGGACGAGGCCGGTGACTTGCAGTACGAGGCTTTTTTGGAATTGAAAGCCCTGTGGAACGCCACCGAGCGCTGCTGCGCTTGGTACATGATGGGCGCCGACGGGTTGAAAGAGAAGATAAACCGGGCCATCGAGGGCAAGAAGGTGGGCTACACCGAGATGTTGAGCCGGTATGGCGACACATACAGCAAGGTGACCCCCGACGACGCCAAGGAGCGTGAGAAGTTCCTGCGGGCGCAGGCCGCCATCGTGGCCAAGGTGAACGCCCCGGAGGGCTCGGATATCGCCCGGATCGTGAACCTTACCGGCGGAGGGCTTCGCCGGATATATACCGAAATCGAGAAGTTGAGGAGGGTATAATATGATGACTAAAATAACATTAGAGGATATGGGTCAGGACATCTTGTGGTTCAAGGTGGACGAAGACGGGATTGTCAAAGAGGCCGGTCCATTCCATAATGAAATATGGAACGACGCATATATTCCTTTTCGGAAAATCCGTGTCGGGCAATTGCCCCCTATATCCTTCTATCCGTATATTATATTCAATTTCCTGCAATATAGGGTCATATCAATAGAGCCAAGCCATGAAACTGAAACGAGCGTACAGCCCCAAAGAGGTGCTTAACATGAAGATACCCAGCTACGACTTCACCGGGCCGTGGCTCGCCTCCATCGGCCGCCCGGCCAAGAGCGGCGTGTGGCTCGTCTGGGGGTCGAGTGGGAACGGCAAGAGTTCGTTCGTGATGCAACTCGCCAAATACCTCTGCCGCTTCGACCGGGTGATATACGACTCTCTGGAAGAGAGCACGGGATTGTCCCTGCAGATGTCGTTGAAACGGCATAAGATGGAAGAGGTGCGTAAGCGGCTGGTTATCCTCGACCGGGAACCGGTGGAAGAGCTGGAGAAGCGGCTCGGCCGCCGGGGAAGCCCCCGGGTGGTGATTATCGACAGCTTCCAGTATAGCGGGTTGACCTATCCGGCCTACCGGGAGTTGAAAGAGCGGCACCCCCACAAGCTTTTCGTGTTCATCAGCCACGCCGAGGGAACACGCCCGGCGGGCAGGACGGCCCGGAAGGTGGAATACGACGCCGATGTGAAGATTCTGGTGAGCGGGTTCAAGGCGTGGTGCAAGAGCCGATTTATGGAGCAACCGGGCGAGCCGTATGTGATATGGGAGGAAGGCGCCGCCAAAACATGGATGGAAGATGGACAAAAAGAGGATGCGCCGGAAGAACCTGCTGTATAGGCTCCGAAAGAAGGGCGTGAGAGTCGACACGGGAGGGCGCTGTATTTACCTGCCCTACGGCAGCGAGCCGGATCACATCGCACAGGTCCGCCGGCTGCGAAAGGAATATGATTTTGTGGTACAATTTGAAATAGTATGATTATGGAAAAGACGCAAGAAAACAGATGCTGCATTTGCGGCAGGAAGTTCATCGGATACGGGTATAACCCATATCCGGTGAAAGAAGAGGGACGATGCTGCGGCATGTGCAATTACATGGTGGTAGTGCCCAAACGATTGAACGAGCTTTACAAACGACAAAAAAATAGAAAGAAATGAACAAGAAAGTGTACATCAGCGGGGCGATAGCCCACTACGACTTGGAAGAGCGCAAGGCGGCTTTCGAGAGCGCGGAACGTTTCCTCTCTTTGAAAGGCTTCGACCCGGTGAACCCGTTCAAGAACGGGCTGCCCGACGAGGCGCATTGGCGGAAACACATGCGGGCGGACATCGCCCTGCTGCTCGGTTGTGATTATATCTACATGCTGCGGGGCTGGGAACTGTCGAAGGGCGCCAAACTGGAGCTCGACGTGGCCTCCTCGTGCGGCATCGAAGTGTTGTTTGAAAACCAGTTTAATCTTTGAGCTATGGAGGAAAAACAAAAGGTACAGGTCATATTTGAATTCGATCGGGAAGACTTTGAATCACTCCTATCCTTGAAAAGTCAGGAGGAAAAAGAAACCGCAGAAGAGGTGTGGAATGCCATGAGTAAGGAACCGGTAGTTGTCAATGTTGACTCACTCGACGAAAAAGACAGACATGATGTGAAAGTCATTATGGTGAGTTGGGCAATGTATACAACCGTAGACAAATTGGGGAATAATATGAAACAGGAAGTAACTTTTGAAAACCAATGCAACTATGAGTAAAACAGTATTAACACGAGGAGTGGTGGTCATTACTCTGACCGCTAAGGTTTATAAGGGCAAGGTTGTCACTACATACCATTCACGCATAGGCTTCTGTGGAGAATTTAATAAACTGATTTTGACGGAAATAAAAAAGAAGTTTAAGGAAGTGTATGAAGAACAGTATAAATCGGAGTATAAAAACGCGGATAAAATCATATGCTCCGCTACGGCAAAGACGACGGAATGTGATATGATATTGAATGGAGGAGAATGAACATGGCACAGGAAATAACCAATTTCGCCCGGTTTTACGCCCTGTTCGCCAAGGTGCCCTATTACGGCGACCGGGAAGAGTTCAAGCGCTCGATCGTGCGGCAATACACTTGGAACCGCACCGAGAGCCTGCGCGAGATGACCCGGGCGGAGTACAACGAGTGCTGCGCCGCGCTGGAGCGGTTGACCGGGCAGGACGAATGGCGCAAGAAATTGCGCGAGGAGTTGCGGTTCCGCCGCAGCGTATGCCTGAAACTCATGCAGCAGATCGGAGTGGACACCACGGACTGGGCGAGAGTTAACGATTTTTGCGGGAATCCCCGGATCGCCGGCCAGCCATTCGGGAGGCTCGGCACCGAAGAACTGGAACAACTGGCCGTCAAGTTGCGCTCGATCAAGCGGAAGGGCGGTCTGAAAAAGGAGATGGAAAAGAGACAGGAACACGAAGTGAAACAACCGGGCAGGGCCGTCTATGTCATCATCGACCCCAACGCCCCTAAAAACTAACAGATATGAAAACAGAAGCGAGAAAAATCCTTGACGGGATTAAAATTCAACTCCTCGAAGCGGCGACATGGCTGTCGGCCGAAGAACGGGAGGAGTTTTTCAGCGAAATCAACGAATGGACCTACGAGCAGTATGAAGCGGCGCTGGTCTGCCAAGAGGCCGAAATGCAGAATTACGAGGACGACGTATGACCTCAAACAATCGAACTAAAAAGACAGTGACTAACCCTAAAAACAATGAACATCATGGAAGAGAAAAACAAACAGACCGTATTGATGACGGAAGAGGAAAAGGCCGAGTTCGAGGCCTTCCAACAGGCGAAAGCGAGAAAGGCGGCCGAGGAGAAGGCCAAGGCCGACCGAGAAATGTACCGGCAAATGGTGGACGAGGAGATCGAGAACTCCATTCCCGTGTTGCTGGGCATCAGCGAGGAAATCAAGGCGAGCAAGCAGAAGGTGCTCGACAATTTCAAGACCATACTGGCCATGAAGGCCGACCTGTTCAGGACGAAGGCGCGCGACGACCAGCGCAGCCACACCTTTACCAACAGCGCGGGCGACAAGCGCATCACGCTGGGCGTGTATGTGACGGACGGCTACCGCGACACGGTGGAGGACGGAATCGCCATCGTGAAGGAATACATCGCCTCGCTGGCCAACGACGAGAGGACGCAGGCCTTGGTGAACATGGTGTTCCGGCTGTTGAGCCGCGACGCCAAGGGCACCTTAAAGGCCAGCCGCATCGTGCAGCTACGCAAGGTGGCCGAGGATACCGGCGACGCCCGCTTCTTGGAGGGCGTGCGCATCATCGAGGAGAGTTACCAGCCGGAGGTGAGCAAGCAGTTTATCCGAGCCGAGATGAAAGACCGGAACGGCATGTGGCGGCCCATACCGCTGGGCATGACCGAGTCGTAAAACCGGAGGCCGCCGGGAAACCGGGCGAAAAGCGTTGCCCCCGTAAACAAGGAGTGCCGAAAAGTGAAAAATCGGCACTCTTTTTATGAAAAACGGGTGAAAATCAATTATATTTGCATTATGGGCAAAGGGAGAGACAAAGAGTTGATCAGGCTGAGGGACGAGGCGCTGTGCCGTCGTTACTACTACTGGACCGAGGTGCAACGGTTGCGGTTCGACGACGCGCTGCGCATTCTCTCGGAGCGGGAGTTCTTCATCTCCGAGGAGCGCATCATGGCCATTATCCGTCGCAAGTCCCGCGAGGGGACCGACAAGGATTTCAAGCCCCTGCCCAAAGTGAAAGTCCCCCGGCTGACGGCCTCCCAGCTCGAACTGTTCAAGGTATAGCGATGAGCCAACCCCGTGGCATTGCTGTAATGGCATGCCGGTTCTTTACTTATAGACTTAGCGACGAGAAGTGGCACACCGTTATTTTTTTTGTTGAAATGTATGGTCTTTGAAAAATAATTCGTATGTTTGCGGTGCTCTGAGATAACAACTACTGGACAGCGAGTCTGTCCGATGCATCGCATACGGGCATTTTTTATGCCTTGCAAGATACGACGGCATCCAACCCCGTGCCTGCGCTGTAATGGCGTTGGCAAGTCCAGTAGTTATGGCTTAGAGCGACGGGAAGTGGACGCCGTCTTTTTTTCTGTCCGCACTGCTCAAAAAATAACTACAATTATGCGCAAGAATCAAGAGAACAAGGTCCTGCGCCTTGAAATGGTGGAAGTGAACCAAAGTCGCTTCGCCGCAGAAATCCTCAGCGGAAACGCAAGTATCAACCTTACACAGATGTCGCAGCCATTTGGCAGGTCGTTTAGACCCGGTAACTGGTTAAAGACAGAAGAAGCCCGGCGTTATATAGACGCTATTGCCGTGGCTACAAATAGAGCCACGGCTGATTTAGTGGAGATTAGACAAGGGGGAAGCCCGGAGAATCAAGGAACATGGTGCAAAGACTACCGCATCGCCTTGCGTTTCGCGCAATGGCTCAGCCCGGAATTCAGCGTCATGGTGGAC
Source organism: uncultured Barnesiella sp. (assembly GCA_944320995.1). Classification (GTDB taxonomy): domain Bacteria; phylum Bacteroidota; class Bacteroidia; order Bacteroidales; family Barnesiellaceae; genus Barnesiella. The sequence continues at coordinate 49,295 of CALUJQ010000007.1, forward strand.
GAGGCGATACTGCGCCTGCTGTCGGGGAAACGCATAGGAGTATCCCGCCATCGCCGTTTGCAACCGAAAGACCGGGACGAGGTTTTGAAGGCGTTTTTTGCGGAGTTGCCCCAATGGGTGACGTTGAACGATGAGCGCGAGGTGGCCGAGTTTTTCGGCGTGAGCCGCCACCATGTGCACGAGGTGCTGATGGGCCGCCGCACGGGCTATGCCGTACTGGCCGCGTTGACCTCGCACGGGAGCGAGAACCGGAAGCGGGGAATCCGCCGCCCGGATCTGAGTCCGGAGGCGACAGCCCGGAAAACCCTGCAACTGGCTTTGGATTTCGCGAACGAAACGAAGGAGGGTTGAGCGATGGTACGGTTCGAGAAAGACAAGATCGTGGTGGAGATACCCTCGATGTTCCCGGCCGCCGACTGGCTGGAACATGTGCGCAACCTGACGTACGCCGTCGGCGCGCTGGATAAGGACCGGGTGGACAACGATAACGACTGCATACACACTCTGTGCAGTTTGATACTGGAAATGATGCCGGAAGAGGGAGACCTGCTCGAGATGCTGCGGGCGAAAGGGCTCCGGTAATCTTCGGCGGAGATAAGACAAGGGGTGGCCGTTTGGAGCGGTCACCCCTTTTGTGTTTTACAGCGTTACGACTCCATGGCCGACTCATCGTGCAGGGCGAACGAGAAGGTCGTCTCAAAGACCTTGATATAGCCCGGCAGGGCGTACTCCCGGCTCTTCTCCCGCACGAGGGGCGAGGAGTTCTCCGTGCACTGCAAGCATTGTAAGGTTTGGTACAACTTGTTTGCCGTCTGTTGATGTTCGCGCACTTTGTCGTAGGTGCCCGAGGCGTAGCTGGTGTCGTGGTAGCAGTCGATGGCGAGGCGTACGGTGATAAACGACTCGCTGTTCTGTGCCCCGTAGCCGAGGTCGTTCCAGTTCGAATCGATGTTCCCGATCAGCACACAGGGGAAGGTGACCGGGTAGTGGTCCTCTTCCGCACCCATTTCCAACTGGCCGTAGTCCTCGTCGATGAGTGACAACTCCGGCATTTCACGGGCGATTTGCTCCATGATGGTGATAAAGATTTCTTCCATGACTTTATGAATTAAAAATGTTGGTGATTTTTTCTGCCATTTTCTTTTCTATTTTCTCGTTGAGTTCCTCGCTCTCTCCGAGAAACTGCCGCTGGGGTAGGTGTATGTTCAGTTTCTTTTTCTTGGTGAGGGCGAGTCCCTTCCACATCTGCGCCTGCGGGTTGGCGGCAACCTCCTTCAATCGCAACGATTTCGTCTTTTTCGATGCGTTCTTCCGGATGCCGGCCGACTTGTAGAACTGTCGCCAAGCCCATTTCCGCATCTTGTCGGTCACGGCGGGCTGCACAGTTCCTCCCCAGTTGTGAATGGGGGCATAGACCACATCGTTCGATATTTTCACCCGATAGTCCGTCGGTATGTATTTGATGGATTTAAATAGGACTTTCCGCTCGGAAAGCAGGGTGCCGTAGTTGCCGGCGGCGTCGGTTCTTCCGGAGGAGAGCCGCTTGGCTTTCGGCCACGGGTGCAGCCCCCCGTTGACGAACCCCCCTTGCCGGAAGTTGTTTTGAAAGTGTTCTTTGGCCATTCTCCCGGCGATGACCGGCATCTCCCGGCGCATAAGTTTTTCCAGCGCCTTGCGCTCCTTCTCCATAAATTTTTCGGCCATTTTTCCTCCTGTTTATTTGTTATTTAAATAATAACCGTTATATTTGTGCTATAAATAGTCCTTAGTGATGCCGCCACGGGAGGCGGAAGCGCGAAAGCCCTTATATCGGAGGTTCGAATCCTACCCGTTAAGGGCTATTTTATTTTTATGATGTTTTGCATTCCCAAATTCCTTTCTTCTATTATTCCAGCCGTGATAAAGGCGTTCACTGTTTTCTTCACGCCCCATATCTTTGTCCGGTAATTCAACTCCACCACAAATTTTTGCACTTTGTTCCCTTGTCGGGTGATAAACTGAATATTCCTTTTCTGTCCATCCCAATAGACCTCGCACCTTCTCATTAACGAAGGGAAAGCTATAAGTTGTTCTGCGGTCACACTCTTCCCGGCTTTTTGTTTTACCGTGCGCAAGGCGTGTTGTATTTGTTTATCGGTCATGTACACCTCGTCCGTCAGAAGCTCTATACCCTCTTTAAGGAGGAACTTCTTTATATCTGCCGACAGACTACCGATCATAACGGAGAGCCCTTGGGTATAACCGGTTTCTATCTGTTCGATAATATCCCGTATGCTTTCCTCTGCCTCGCGAACAGCATCTAATTCACCCATTAGCTTTTTCACAGCCTTTTTGGCTCCCGGATAGGCGTTCGCTATATATGGGTGACTATCGGAAAACAGTTTGCCGTCCTTACCCGGGTTGTTGTCCAGTCCGGGGTGCGGGTTGTCCTTCGTCGTGAAGCCGGGGATTTCGGTCACCGGGTCGTCCGTCGAGGAGAGGTCGCACTTGCAGTTCCAGCGGTCACCCGGCCGGTGCTGGCTCCAGAATGGGTCGTCGATGGGGCGCACCGTATTCCAGAATACCATGTGGTCTTTCCCGGGGTTGACCGAGGTGGAGGGCATCCACCGAAGGTTCGGCAATACGTCTTTCTCCCGCTCGAACTGCTGCCAGTCGGCCGCCTGATGCGCCCGTAAGACCGCCGTGTTATATTCGGTTCGCAGCCAATGCCCCACTTGATGCGAGGCGATGGGCATCACCTCTTTCCGCCACTGTCCGAACGGTTTTAGATTGCCGTTCGAATCCAATAATAATCTGGCCATGTCGTTCTGCATGCGGTGCACCTTAAAGGCTGCGAACACCTCGTTGTTCCGCAATATGGCCGCACGGAAGTCATCGTCAGGGCCCACGGCTGACTCGTCGAAGCCCTTTTGTGCGGCCTCGTCTATCTTGTCGCAGATCTCGTTGAAGAGATTTATTTCGATGTCCGTCGCCGGGTGGAAGCTCTTGCTGTATATGTTCCGCAAGGCCCGGCGCAGCACCTCACCGGAGAACTCGAAGCTCGAGGAGACGTCGCCCTTCTTCGCCCCGTAAAGACGGTCGACTACCACTCTAAAACTGCCCCGCCGCCCGACGGGGCTTTTCCGAAAAAACGGGCCAGCCGGTCGCGGAAGGATTTTTTACGCTTAGGCTCCGGGTCGGGTTCCGGGTTAGGTTCAGGCTCGGGTTCTTCTTCCTCCGCTGCCGGTTTTTGTTGCTGTTGTTGAAGCCGCTTGGCGGCAGCCTCTTCCTTTTTTTGCGCCTCTTCCCGCTCCCTTTTCAACTGGTCGTAGTCGGCCGGTTTCTCGATGCCGAACTCCTCGTAAAGGTAGTCGTCGGAGACCGGCAGGTTGAACTGCCGGGCGATCTGCGTGAGGATATTGACCTTCGCCGTGGGGTCTATCTCCTTCTTCTCCGGGAAACAGAAGTTCCCCCCGGCCGTGTCGATGCCCATGCGGGCGAAAATGTCGGCCATGTCGTAGTTGAGCACGTCGAGGAGATAGCGCTTGTCGGCCTCGGTCACCTTGTCCTCCACCTTCTTGTGGACGGTGCCGAGGGCCTGCGTGCCGTTTTCCGAAGATTCGGTCGTCAGCGTGTTGCCGAGCACGAGCTTCGAAATCTCGTTGTTGCACCGCTCGCAGAGCCTTTCGTAGACATCGGCCGAACCGGTTTTGTTGCCGGCCTCGATAAAGTTGAGTTTGGTGCCCTCGTCGTGGAAGAACTGCGCGAGGCTGCCGATGTTCGCGGCGTCCTCTATCGCCCGCTGGCGGGACTGCTCGTCGTCGGAGTCGTAGATATACTCCTGAATGGGCATGCCGAAGAGCTCGGAGAACTGCGACCAGTCGCCGGTGGTGTTGCGCTTGTAGATGACCCACGGCGCCGCCTTGGCCAGCAGCCCCAAGTCGTCGGGACTGCCGATGAACAGCAGATCGGAGTAATTATCCCACGGCAGGCCGACGATGTCCGTCTGATGCCTAAGGATAAGCTTTCTTACCGGATCCACATGCTTGCGGGGAATCAAGTCGTAGTCCACCCATTCTCCCTCCCGGTAGAACTGGCAGAGGGAAAAGCCCCAGAACTTGGCGTCGATGATGTCGCCGACCAGCCGGTTGAACCACGGGGAACGAATCTGTTCGTTCACCGCGTCGTCGGGCTTGCCGTCCCGCCGGAACTCGATGTCGGAGCAGAGCACGGCGTTATTCCGCTTCTCGATGACGCAGGTGAGGTGCGTGTCCATGAGGATGTCGGCATACAGGTCATATAACTTGTAACGCCTTGAATAGTCCACGTTCTCGGCGGCGCGGACGGCCGTCATATAGTCGGCGATGTCGATGCCGAATCGTTTGGGCTGGGTGAGCACGATGACATTCGGGCCCTTCTGCCCGGGAAGCGTCAGGTTGCCCCCGACGGTGATGATGCCCTGTTTGTTCTTTCTTTGTTTCTTTGCCATAGTCTTGTGTGATTACCAGTGATTCGTCCTCTTTCGGTTGCTCTCGATGTGGAAGTTCGCGTTTTTGGCCCGTTCCTCCGCCGGCAGGAGCGGCGCCCCCTCGATGGAGATCTCCTCGGCGGCCACCGCCTTCATCCACTCCACGGCCCGCTCGTAGCGGTCCTTGCGCATGGGCGAGAGCTTCTGGGGGTTGTGGATACAGAAAATGTGATAGACCGCGATGTCGATGACCATCATCAGCACCAGTTGGTTGCGCCCGTCCCCGGTGGCGGAGAAAAGCTTGTCGCAGTCGTAGCGTTTCGACAGGTAACAGCGCATCTCGGCGACAGCCCTGTCCTCGCAGATTTCGATGAGAGGCTCGTCCTCCCGCACGAGGGCGTCCAGAATGTCGCGGTGGATACTCGCGTCATAGTCCCTCAATTCGACAAATTGGCTCATAGGTATAGGGGTTAAAGGGTTATAATCTTCGTTTGTTCCGGCTCCGCATCTCCCTCCGGGTTTTGACTACCGGCGGTTCCGCCCGGTGCATGATCTCGTCGATGACACGGTTACCGCCCTCCACGGCGTCGGGGCCGTCCGCCGGATAGAGCAGGGAGAGGGTGAACAGTTTGAACTGGTCCTCCAGCTCCTTCATGTGCGGGTTGTCCCGTTCCGCCTCGTTGAGAATGAGGTTCCCCTCCCGGTTCAAGGGCTCGAGGTTTGCCTCGATACGGGTGCCCTTGTCGGTTTTCTTCTTCTCGTCGCCCCGGATATAGAGCGATACATGTTGCTCCCGCCGAACTTTGGCCACGAGCGGTTTAAATACCTGCTGGAAGAAGGGGTCTTGCAGTTTGTTGTTCTCCATGTAGCAGTAGACGGGAGCTTTCCCGCCGACGAACTCCAACATCCTGACATACCAGCCGATGAACTCGGCGTTCAGGGCTTGGGCGAGGAAGGTCTTGATGACATAGAGGCGGCCGCCGAGTTTGCCGAGCAGCGAGACCGTCTTGAAGGACTTGCCCTTCTTGCCCTTGCTCTCGCCCGGCGCCGGGTCGCCGTAAGCGACCAGAAATTTGAATTTCGACAGGGGCGGCACCTTGCCGTAGGAGATGGTCTCGAATACCTCGCCGACGGAGATGGGGTTGTTGAAGTATTCTCCCTGCGCCGCCTTGGTGGAGATTTTAGATAGGGTGCGGTCGATAAACTCCTCCGAGTTCTTCTCCGGCCAAGTGGAGCGGCCGTTTCGGTCTCGAATATTCACGATGTCCCAGTGGTCGGCCATGTTCCCGGCCCGCACCACGCAGCAATCCTTGGCGATGATGTTGCCGCAGAAAATGATAAGGGTCGGTTCCGAGATCGAGCGGGTCGGATAGAGGGCATTCTCCCACCAGTCCCAGCGCTTTTGAATCGTGTCCGGGTTCTTAGTGTCCTCGTCGGTGTCGAAGTCGTCCACGAGCAGCACGTCGGGGCGGATGGCCTCGTTGCGCGAGCCACGGGGCGACTGTCCGGCGCCGATCGCCCGGAACGCCACGCCCCCTTTGGTGACGAACTCGTCCTCCGTCCACGAGCCGGGGGTCTCCTGCTTGCCGTAATAAGCCTGTATGCGGCCGTTGGCCTCCAAGTTGGCCCGGTAGGGAGCCAGCAGCCTGACGGCGTTGTCCTTGCTGTTGGAGGTCATGATGACGTTCTTCTTCCGCCCGGTGAGCGTGACATACATGACGACGAACATGGTGACCGTTGACTTGGCGAGCTCGCGGCTCCACGACAGCACCTCGAACCATTCGTCGTGCGCGACAATGCGCTGTATGGCCCGCTTCTGGAAATCGGCGAACTCATACTTGGCGTAGTGCGGAAAGAAGAATTTAATCCACTCCACCGGGTGCCTTTCGAGGTACCGGCGGTGCTTCTCCCGGTCGGCGGCGGAGAGGGAACGGTCCACCGGCGTGGCCCTATCGATATCCTCCTTGAACTTCTCCCAGTCGAGGAGGGCTGTTCTGTCGATCTGTTTCATGGGCCTCCCGTTTATAGTTTATCCTTGATATAAGCGTCGGCCAGCCTCGTCAGTTCTTTGGCCTTGTCGAGGTCGAGGGGCCGCAGCCACTCGATGAAGGCGGTGAGCACGCTGATGATGTCGGCGATACCCGTCTCCTGCTCCATATTCCGAATAGCGGCCGACAGCTTGCCGAGAATGTCGGCCTCCTTGGAACTGGGGAAGCGCTCCCCCTCCGCCCGTGCCGAGATGGCCCGGTTGATTTCGGCCACCTGCCGGTAGAGGTTGGCCACCTGTTCCTGCCGGGTCAGGGTCAGCCCGGCCTTCTGCTCCTCCCATTTCCCGGCGCGCACCCAGTTGGAAACCGTCACGCGGGATACCCCCACACGCTCTGCGATTTCCTGCTGAGTGAGGTTTTCCCGCAGGTATAAAGTCTTTGCCCACTCTTTCTTTTGGGCATTCGTCAAATCTGCCATAATGCGTTACTGCTTGTGATTACACTGCAAAAATGCCCTAAAAATCCCGCGAAATAAAAACCTTTCCGCACGGTGGAAACTTGTGAAAACACCATGACGTCACAGCGTTACACGATAAAAATGTAATTTTTATGGCCTGTTGTTTTGTCGCATTTTTGCGTTGTGAACCGGTGCGGACACGCGCCAAAAACCAAAGGACAATGAGCAGATTTTTCAACATACAGACCGACGCGGAGGGAGCGAGCACGATCTTCCTCTACGGCGACATCGGGGATTCTTACGAAGTGCAGAGCGGGCGGGTGGCCCGGGAACTGTTGGAAGCCGAGAAGGCGGGCCGCCGGGTCAATATCCGCATCAACAGCAATGGCGGCGAAGTCTATTGCGGCATCGCCATTTACAACGCCATCAAGAACAGCAAGGCCGACGTGCACATCTATGTGGACGGCATCGCGGCCAGCATGGCCAGCGTAATCGCCCTGTGCGGCCAGCCGGTGGAGATGAGCAAGTACGCGAGGCTGATGCTGCACAGCGTGAGCGGCGGCTGCTACGGAAACAAAAAGGAGATGCAGAAGTGCATCGAAGAGATAGAGAGTCTCGAGGATAGCCTTGGGGATATATACGCCGCCCGACTCGGCATGACGAAAGAGGAGGTCAAAGCCCGGTTTTTCGACGGTGAGGACCACTGGCTGACGGCGGAAGAGGCGCTCCGGCTCGGCTTTATCGACGGCATCTATGACGCGGAACCGGTTCCGGCGGGCAGCACCCCGGAACAGATATACACTTTATTCAATAACCGGCTCGCAGAGCCACAAAACAAAAGCAAGATGAACTTGGAGGAAATTCGAAAACACCCCTCGTTTGCCAATTGCAAGAGCGAGGAGGAAGTAATCGCGCAGGCTCAGGCCTACGCCAAGGAAGCGGGCCGGGTAGCCGGTCTGGAAGAGGAAAACACCGATCTGAAAACCCGGTTGAAAGCGTTCGAGGACAAGGCGGCCGCCGATGAAGAAGCCGCCCGAAAGGCCCTGCTCGACGCCGCCGAGGCGGACGGCCGCATCAACGCCGAGACCCGTCCGGTGTATGAGAACATTTTGAAGTCCAACCCGGAAGAGGGAGAAAAGGCGTTGAAGGCGCTCACGCCGAAACGTAAGGTCATGGAAGACCTGAAAGTGGAGCCGGGAGACGAGAGCCCGTGGAACAAACGTATGAAAGAACTCAAAAACAAACTTAACAAGCAATAACAATGGCGATAGTAGTAAAAAACACCAATTACAACGGCGAGGTGCTGGAGCAGCTGCTGACCCTCGCCGCCACCGGCAACGAGATTGTGGAGAAAGGCCTTATCATGGTCATTCCCGGCGTGGAAAAGAAAATCAGCCTGCCCCGCCTGAGAAGCGGGAAGATGCTCCAGAAGCGTAAAGAGAACCCCGGCGTGGAAGATTCGAAGGGCAATTTCAATTACGACGAAAAGAGCCTCGACCCGAAGGACTTCATGGCCTTCACCGTGTTCAACCCCCGCGCCTTCGAACAAATCTGGCGCAAGTGGCAGCCGAAAGGCAACCTCGTGTTCGCCGAATTGCCTCCCGAAGCCCAGAACGCACTGTTGGCCGAACTGGCCAAACAGGTACAGTTCGAATTAGGTGACCATTACATCAACGGCGAATACGGAAACGATGATGACCATCTGTTTAACGGTATCCTCACCCAAATGGCCAAAGATACGGAACTCATCATCGTGGACAGCGAGGAAACAACCATGCTCGGCAAGTTGAAAGCCGTTCGGAGCGCTATCCCCAAAGCAATCCGCAACAACCCGAACCTGCGCATCATCATGAGCATCGACGATTTCGACAAGTACGACGACGAGCTGACCGAGCGCGAGGCCAAGAATGCCAGCGAGACGGACGTCAACGCCAGACGTTACAAGGGCATCGCCATCGAGACGCTGGCCGCATGGCCCGACGGCCTGATCGTGGCCACGCTGTGCTCGATGGGCGCCGACGGCAACCTGTTCGCCGCCGTCAATCTGCAAGACGACGAGAATGTCATTCAAATCGACAAGATTGCCAATGCCAGCGAGTTATACTTCTTCAAGATGCTGATGAAAGTCGACACCAACATCGCCTTCGGTGAGGAGACCGTGGTACTCGACAGCCGCGACACCCCCGTGTTCAAGCCGGCCGCCAAGACCATCTCGGCCGACCCGACTACGGTGACTATTCCGGCCGAAGGCGGGAGCAAGGCTGTGACCGTGACGGCCAGCGGTGAATATACCGTAGGGGTGGCCCCGGCCGGGTTTGAGGTCGAGGAGACCGAGACCGGCGTGACCATTTCGGCGGAAGCCAACGACACGGGTAACGCGAAAAGCGGAACGCTGACCATCACCCTGAACTCGGACGAATCGAAAACCGCGAAGATAACCATCTCGCAAGCCAAACAAGAAGCCTAACCCATGGGGAAATTGAAATATCTGGTTCTGCACTGCACCGCCACCCCCGAGGGGCGTGAGGTGAGTTCTGACGAGATTCGCCGGTGGCACACCTCGGCACCCCCTGCCGGGCGAGGCTGGAAGCAAGTCGGCTACACCGACATGATTCACCTCGACGGCCGGGTGGAGCGGCTGGTGGACAACAACGAGGATGCGCAGGTAGATTCTTGGGAGATTACCAACGGGGCAAAAGGGTACAATACGACAGCCCGGCACGTTGTGTACGTCGGCGGTGTCGCCGCCGACGGCAAGACTCCCAAGGACACCCGTACCTCGGCGCAGCGTAAAGCCATGGAGGCCTATGTGAAGGATTTCCACCGCCGATTCCCTAATGTGGAGATAGTCGGCCATAACGATCTGGCGGCGAAAGCCTGCCCTTCATTCGACGTTCGGAAATGGATGAAAGAGACAGGTATCGAACCCTAAAAAACGACACAGATGGAACTCAGTGAATTTTTGAACATCGCACTGGGTGGCGGCCTGCTGGCGACCATCATCGGCCTGCTGACGCTGAAAGCCACCGTCCGCAAGGCGGGGTCGGAGGCTGAAAAGGCGAAGGCGGAAGCCGAGGCGGTGCGGATAGACAACGCTGAGCACGCCACCCGTATGTTAGTGAGCAATATTGTCGAACCTTTAAAAGACGAACTCAATGCGACCCGTAAAGATTTGCAGGCGACGAAGCGGGAGATGGCCCGCCTCCGGAAGGCTGTCGATACTGCCAATAGTTGCAAGTATCATGACGATTGCCCTGTGCTCCGGGGGGTGCGCGAGCACCCGAAAGACGGCGCGGGAGGCGACCCGGACGGAAGCGGGCCGGGCGACCGACTCGACAAGCGCAGTCCTCCTGATTCGGACGGAGAAGGTGCCGATGTCGGAGGTGACGCTGGAGATCCCGGCTGACAGCATCCTAATGCTGCCCTCCGAGGCCTCGTTTACGGGGAAAAGCGGCCGGGCGAACGTGGAGGTCGGCCGCCGGGGAGACGCCATCGTCGTGCGGGCGAGTTGCGACAGCCTGCAAGTACGGCTCGAGTATTACGAGCGGCAGTCCGCCTCCTATCGGGAGGCCTACGGGCAGATGAGAGCCCTCTATGAGGAGGAGCGCGAACGGCGTTCGAATCCCGTTCGAACCTTTTTCACCGGGTTCGGCATCGGCATAGCGATAACGATTTTAACAACAATAATCATCAAAAACAAAGTGAAATATGGCAACTAAAAAGTTTATCTACGGCATAGCCGTGGTCAAGTTTAACAGCAAAGAGATCGGTTACATCGAGAAAGGTAGCTGGGACTGGGGCGGCACGAAGCCCGAGAGCACCGACATCGAGGCCGAGCAGGTGCCCGACGCGCCGGTGCTGACGCTGGCCAACAAAAATGCAACCATTGCTCCCACGTTCAATCTCATTCAACTGGATTATGAAAACATACAGGCCGTACTGGGTGGCACGCTGGTAGGAAGTGCCGGCAGTTACACCGGATGGAAAGCCCCGACCGACCTTGTGGAATTGCGCGGCCCGTGGGAAATCCAGTTCGTGAGCGGACAGACGATGAAGATTCCCAACGGTACCATTATGGCCAACTTGGGCGGCAAGCTGACGCTGACCGAGGTTTCCAAGATAGAGTGCCAGCTGAAAGTGAACAAGCCGGAGGAAGCGGACACCGCTCCTTACGAAATCAACGACACCCCATCGGATTAACGTATGGACGAGAAAGTCGCACGCCTCATACAGCGCGAGGGGGCGGCCGCCCTATTGGACCGGGGCGTGTCCGTCCCCTTGAAGGATATCCGCCTCCCGTTCTGCAAGCCTCTGCGCCTGCGCGTCGTCATGCGACGGCCCCGGTTGGGTGGTCTGATTCGTTTGGCCCGGGTTTATCTCTCTTTGGGGGTGACGGCGAAACAGATGAACAAGTTTACGAAGGAGGAGGAAATGGCCTTTCTCGTATCGCACGGCAAACAGGTGAGCCGCATGGTGGCCTATACGCTGTGCCGCGGCTGGATCAGCCGGCGGCTGCTAATCGGGGCAACGGCATGGCTGGTGCGCAACTGGGTGGAGACCGAGTATATCTCGGCCGCCATGCGCAGCTTCATCTTCCTGCTGGGCACCGACCCTTTTACGAATATTATCAGATCAGTCGAGCGGACGAATCCGATGAGACTGAGGCTGAGCCGCCCAAGAAAGGGGAGTTAAAGACGGTATTCGAGCCCTCCCATAGCCCCTTCGGATTTGTCTGGCAGGTGGCCGACGCCACCGGCTGGTGTGTAAAGTACATACTGGAAGGTGTAAACTTTCAAACCTTAATCATGATGCTGGCCGACGCCCCGCGCTATGTACGCAGGAAACAGGAGGAGAAGAGTGCGGAGGACGAGGCTAACGACATCGTGGGATTCTTTCAAAGCAACTTAAAAAAGTGACATGGCAAAACCGGTAGAGATAGAGGTACTGATGAAGGACCGCATGTCGGGGGCGCTCGACAAGGCGGGCCACAAGGTCGACGAACTGAAAGGCAAGGTGACCACCGCCAATGCGGAGTTGGACAGGCAGGCTCAGAAGCTGCGCGAATCGATAGCCGGACTCCGAGCGCAGATGGAGGAGTTGCGCAAGGCTGGGCAGACGGCCAACCCGAATCTCGACCAGAGCGAGAACATCGCCGAAATCGAGGCGCTTGAAAAGCAGATCGCCGAGTTGGAAGCCCGGTTGAAGCGGCTGGACGATACCGCCGATAAGACGCAGCCGGTGCCCCGGGGCATGAACGGCGCCAAGGCGCAATTCAACGGTCTGAACATGAGTATCCAACAGATCGCCCGGGAGATGCCCTCCTTGGCTATGGGTCCCCAGATGTTCTTTCTTGCCATCTCCAACAACCTGCCCATCTTCGCCGACGAGGTGCAAAGGGCGAAGCGTGAATATGAGGGTTTGGTGAAGTCCGGACAAAAGGGTGTACCCGTTTGGCGCCAAATTCTCAACTCTCTGCTTTCGTGGCAAACAGCTATGACCACAGGCATCATGTTGTTGGTCATGTACGGCAACGAGTTGGTCGACTGGGTTAAAGGTCTGTTCAGCGCCAAGGATGGAGTCGACGCCTTAAAAAAGGCCATGCAGGAGAAAAACGAGGTAGAAAAGGAGGGGCATGCCGTTTCTATACGCACCCGCGCCGAACTGGACAACACGATTCGCGAGTTGAGGGATTTTATAGGCACCAAAGAGCAGGAGAAGAGCAAGGTCGATGAGTTGAACCGTAAATATGGCGATGCCTTCGGCTCCTACAAAACATTGGCTGAATGGTATGATGTGCTTATACAAAAGGGTGATGCCTATATTGAATCTTTGTTCAATCAGGCCAAGACCCAGTCGTATATAAAGAAGGCCGTAGAGGCTGACGAAAAGGCCAACGAAATACACAGCAAAGGCAAGGAAGAATACCGCCCGTTTTGGGGTGCTGGTGGAAAGGCCTACATGTTTTTGGGTGGAAGCAATATCGGTCACTACGGAAGCGACCCGGCTGAGACCGCTTTCAACAAGGCACTGCAAGAAATAGAGAATGAAAAGCAACACTATCTGAACCAAGCCGAATGGTTTCAGCAAGAATATTCTCGAATTACAAAAGAATCAGGACTTTCTGACTATCGGACGATTACGCCCGATAACAATCAAGAAGAAAATGCCGCCAAGAAACAGGCCGAGAAGAAAACGCAGGCACAACAAAAGTTGAATGACGAGTTGCTGGCGTTAGAACGGCAGAATCAACAGAACTGGCTCGACTTGCAGGAAGATGGCACGCAGAAGCGGCTGGCACAGATAGAGGCCGACTACGACCGGCAGAAATCTGAAATCGAGAAAAAGGCCCGTGAACTGGCCGAACTGAACAAGAAAGCCGGAATTGCCGGAATCAATGCCTCCGGGTTGACCGGCAGGCAGCAGGAGGAAATCGACCGCGCCAATACCCTCGCCGAAGATGCACGAGATAAGGAGCGCACGGCGGTTTACCGGAAAGAGGCCGCCGCCATGCGCGACTATCTGAAAGAGTATGGCTCCTACCAGCAGCAGAAGCTGGCCATTGCCGAGGAGTATGCCGAAAAGATACGACAGGCACAGTCCGAGGGCGAGCGACTCTCTCTCGAAAAAGAGCGGGCCTCGGCCATCAACCGGCTGGAACTGTCGGCTATTCAACAGCAGATCGACTGGGGAAGCGTGTTCGGCAATTTCGGGGTGATGTTCCGTGAACAGGTGCAGCCAACCATCGACCGGCTGAAGGCCATCGCCCAAAGCCAGGAGTTTCAGTCCTCGGCCGGCATCGACGAGAAAGAAACTTTGTATGGACTGATTTCCAATCTGCAACAGTCCGAGACGATTTGGGACGGGGAGATTTTCCGCCGCATCAACGATGACCTCGCATCCTATCAAAACGCCATGCGCAACTATATGGCCGCACAACAGCGGGAACTCGAGGCTACCGAGGCATTGTCCACCGCCAAGGAAAAACTGAGAGAGGCCGAGAGTAGCGGCGACGCCCGAAGTATCGATGCGGCTGAACTCTATGTAGGGGAAGCTGCGAAGAACCTCAACAAAGCCTCGCAAGACGTCCAGCTGTTCGGCGCACAGGTACAAAGCACCACGACCAACCTCCGGGAGTCCTCAGAACAAGCGGCCAGCATGTTCGTCAACCTCGAATCGGGAATTAGGAACCTTTCGTCGGGAAACCTCAGTGGCATAGGTCAAGGCTTCATGCAACTCGACAAGTTGTTCAACGGCGGCAAACTCACCGAGCAACTCGGGGGCTCTCTTGCGAATGGCGTTGAGAAACTTTTCGGAAATAACAGTGCTATCGAGGCCCTACAAGAGGGGTTGGGAAATTCCGGCTTTGTTGGTTCTATCATTTCAGCCATACTTTCCATTCTGGACGATTTGGCCGAAGAGGGTGTGGGCGGAATCGTATCGGGATTAATAGATACCGTATTGGGGGCTGTCAGTGGCATTATCGACAACCTCTTTTCCTTAGAACTCTTTCAGCAGATTGGCGAATCTCTCCTAAAAGGGGTAGCCAATATCCTCGACGCAATTACCTTCGGTGGGTTGGGCAAACTGGCAGGGAATGGAGATAGCGACCCCCGCTTGGAGGAGGAGATGGAGCACCTGAGCAGCGCCAACGAGGCGCTGGCCTACTCCATAGACCGCCTCTCCGAAAAAATCGAGGAGGCCTCCGGACAGGAGGCGTCCGACCTCTACGAGGAGCAGAAGCGGCGCATCGACGAGTCCGAGGCCAACACCCGGCAGCAGATGCAGCGCGAGGGGGCGGCCTACACCAACGGCTTCTGGAGCATCGGAGGAAAACACTCCTCGAACAAACGGATAGACGACGCCATGAGCGACTACGACTGGCAGCGCGTCAGCGACGCGGTCGGGCGGACGATCGGCGAGGCCGCCGACTTCTGGAACCTCTCGAGCGAGGAGATGGCCCGGGTGGCCGAAGAGGCTCCCGACCTCTACGCCAAGATCAAGGACTACGCCTCCGCAGGTTACAAGGACGCCGGCCAATACATGGACGACTACATCGCCTTCGCCGAGGAGCGGGAGGAGCTGGAGCAGAAATATTACGAGAGCCTCACACAGGTCTCCTTCGACAGCGTATATGACGGCTTCATCGACATGTTGATGGATATGTCGTCGGACTGGGAGGAGTTTGCTGACGACCTGAGCGAGCAGTTGACGCGCGCCATGCTCAAGACCGAGTTGGATAAACAACTCAAAGCGGAGGTGGAGCGGTGGTACAAGGCTTATGGCGATGCAATGGCCGACGGCCGGCTGGACGACGACGAGATCGAGTGGCTGAACGACTGGTGGCGGTCCATCGTCGACCAAGGCATCGACCTGCGCGGCAGCATCGCGGACGCCACCGGCTACACCGGCGACGACAGCGGCACGAGCCAGAGCGGGAAATCGGGCGGGTTCACCGCCATGAGCCAAGATCAGGGCACCAAGCTCGAAGGACTCTTTGTATCCGGACAAATGCACTGGTCGAGCATAGACGACAAGATGAGCGATGTGAGTGAGCAGATGGGCTCGGCCGTAGACCACCTGCGGCGCATCGAGGAGAACACCGGCACCAGTGCTAAGCATCTTGGCGAGATAAAAGATGATATAAAAAAAATCGTAAGGGATGGACTAAAAATGAAATAAACACAATTCTATAAAAATAATAGGCTATGACATTGGATAATATATTGGGCGACAAGATGTATATTAATGGCAAGGATGTGTGGAAGGAGTTCGGCGTGTTCTTGGCGGAGAAAAAGCGAGGAGATCGAAATAACCTGAAAGCTATAATGACGCCGTCAAAAACAAAACCACATGTGGCCGTTGACATACGCGAGGCGAATGGCGAGGGTTACTCAGAGAATCTGCAAATTAGGGTGCAGGCACGCGATGTAAAACTATGTTTCGCTCTCTATGCCGATACCCGGGAAGATTGGTTGTCACAATATAAAAATTTTTTAGATTACCTAAAAGAGGGCGATAAAGGATGGCTTGAGCTATATTTCACCGGATTGGAATTGAAGTTGCACGTTTTTTACAAGGAGGCGAGCGAATATGAGCCACTCACTTACCTCTGGAAGGTGGGCAAGCAGGCCGGCCGATTTTATGTGACATTCCGCGAGCCTGAGCCGGCTATTTGAATGAATTTATAATAGCATTAAAACGATATTAAAACAGCGTACGAAATGATAACGATTTACGGCAGCGACGGCATGGTGAAAACACAGGTGCCCTGTGACGACAACTCGACGCAGGAGATGGAGTTGCAGGGCGACAACGTGCTCAGCTTGTCGTTCACGCTTTACAAACATGTTCCCCTCGAGGTAAATGATTACGCCGAGTTCATGGGCCGACGTTACTGGATTATGGAGCGCTATCACCCCGAGCAAATATCGACGGCCGAATGGAAATATGCGGTCAAACTCTATGGCATCGAAAGTCTTGTGAGGCGCTTCCTTGTTATCAACGACACGGACGGCGACGATGAGCCGGTTTTTACTTTGACCGCTCCGCCGCGTGACCACGTTGCCCTGATAGTCAAGAGCATCAACAACGGCATGGGCACAACCGACTGGAAGGTGGGCTCGGTCGTGGGTACCGACAATATCGTCATCGACTACTTCGGCAAGTATTGCGACGAGGCCCTTAAAGAGGTAGCTGAGAAGGCCGGCAACCGCGCCGAATGGTGGGTCGAGGGGCAGACCGTCAACATCTGCCGTTGCGAGCAGGGCGAGGAAGTGACGTTGGCCTACGGCAAGGGGCTACTCTCGCTGAGCGGCGACATGGCCGACAACGCCAAGTTCTACACCCGGCTCTACCCGGTGGGCAGCTCCCGCAACATCGACCCGGAGAAATACGGCCACACCCGGCTTCAACTCCCCGGCGGCGCGAAGCACGTCGATGTGAATGTCGACAAATACGGCGTGTGGCATCACTACGAGGCCGACGCCTTCGCCGACATCTATCCCAGACGCGTCGGTACCGTGAGCTCGGTGCGCAAGGAAGAGACGAAAGACGAGGAAGGCAATCCATTTACAATCTGGTATTTCAAGGACGACTCACTCGACTTCGACCCAAACGACTACGAACTACCCCAATTGGTCAAGCGGGTGTCCTTTCAGGAGGGCTCGGAACTGGCCGGTCTGGGCGACGAGGCCGACGGCTCCTATTACTTCGAAGTCAACTACAATAGCCATACAAAGGAATTTGAAATCATCACCATTTGGCCTTATGACGATGACACCCAACTGCCAAACGATACATTACACCCAAATGAAAAAGATAAATATATACTGTGGAATATCCGCATGCCAGACGAGTATTACCCGCGTGCCGAACAGGAGTTCAAGGAGGCAGTCTACCGATACAATGAGGAGAACGCCATCGATGTGAGCCGCTACAAGGCACCGACCAACCACGTATATATTGAGGAGAACGCCATCGACCTTTATGTAGGCCGCCGGGTGAGGTTGGAGAGCGATAAGTTTTTCCCGGAAACTGGTTTCCGCAGCAGCCGTATCACCAAAATCACCCGAAAGGTGAACCTCCCCTCGCAGATGGAACTCGAAATAAGCGATGCCACGAGTACCGGCACGAGGGCAGCCATCAGCAACGATATCACCGCCGTGGAGAACTATGTGCGCGAAGCCACTTCGGGCTCTTTCCCAGACCTCATACGGAGCTGGGACAACACCCTACCCACCGACAACAACGTGTTCAGTGCGAGGCGGGTATTGAAAGAGGCGCTCAGCCGCCTGCGCCCCGACACCGCCCAAGCAAAAATCACCTTCCTACAAGGACTCGACATTGGCAACTACTCCTCCCTTGTGAGCGGTGGGACCTTTCGAGTCGACGGGCAGGGTAACACCTATATAGAGGCCGACAATATTTTTATCCGCAAAAAGGCGACGATTCAGGAGATTCAGGTCAACAGGGTCACCCACATCGCCGGTGAATACATCGTCAGTTCGGCCTCCTTCGCTAATTTATTTCGGGTAGAAGAGTTTGATGAATATTATCGATGCTATGCAGATGATGGAAAGGTAGAGTCAGAGAATGACTTCATCGTGGGCGATATGGCCATCTGTCGGGCTGTCGATCGAACGTCGGCATTAAAGCCCCGCTATTATTGGCGAAAAGTTGTGGGAATAGGCGACAACTACATCGACCTATCCAAAGCCGATGCCGATGCCGGATCAGACATTCCCGTGGCTGGCGATGCGGTAATCCAGCTCGGCTACGACCCTGCCGTGGGTGGCACCGAAGAACCCATGCGTCAGAATGCCATCATTATATCGTCCGTAGCCATCGAAGCTCCCAGCATCAAGATGTTGCAGGGTATCAACTCTTACACCTTAGAGGGAAAAGAAATTATCAGCCAAGGGTTCGATATGACCACCGCCCGGGCTTTCCTTAAAGTTCTCGGCGATCTCGCCGTCGGTACCCCCGGCCAAAGCACCTATCTACTCTACGACTCGACAACCAAAACCCTCCGTATCAAGGGCAAATTCATCACTGAGCATTACGCCGACCTCGACAAGGTTCTCGAAGATCGTAAATACCTCGGCGAGGCCTTTGTCAACGACACCACCATCGACGGGGGCGTCATCGCCACGAGCCTCGTGCAACTCGGCTACCGCACCCCCGAAGGGGAATACATCGTCATGAGCGGTGTGAGCGGCCTCGACCAAGGGGCAAGCAGCATCTCCTACTGGGCGGGCGGTGACCCTGTGGACCGCTTTACCTACGACGCCGAGACCGGAAAATATGTCGAAAAGGAGGAACTCACCGGCGACGAAGCCACGGCCCTTATCCGCATGGACGGCACCGGCTATCTGGCCGCCGGCAACATCCGGTGGAACAAACAAGGGAAAATCGACACCAACCTCGGGGCGTTCTACTTCGGCGACAAGCTCATCGACGCCTACCTCAACATCTTCGAGTTGAACGAGGACGAGGAGAGCGGGAAGCTGCTCGACGTCACCCCACTGGTACCCTTTACCGAGCTCGACGTTAACGGCAGGGTCACCATCGGCGGGGCGACGTTGATCTGGGACGCCACCCACAAGGCGATTAAGGTATATGACGCCAAGAACGGGGAGCCGGTCAGCCTCTACACCACCGGCAGCCTCTCGTCCCTCGGCCTCGGCAGCCTCGAAGGGGGCGGCGGTGGCGGCGGAGGGCTCATCAAGCTCGTCTATGGCTTCGACGACTTGGGCGGCACGTTCGACGACGCCACACTGACCGACACGTTTAATGCCTATGCCATTAACGAGATTTATAAGTTAGCCAGCGCCGGCACATTATCCATGGGCTCCGGCAACGTGGTGACAGCCGTCAACAAGATGGGCGGCCGCATTGTCGTCACCAAGGGCGCATCCCTGTACGACTGGGCGCAACAACCCAACAAGCCCGCCTACTCGCTCGCCGAAATCAACAACGTGAGCGGTACCTATACAGGGTTGACCGTGGGCAAGGCGCAGAACGCCGACAACGCCACCCGGGCCAGCTACGCCGAGTCGGCCGGAAGGGCGGCCAACGCCAATGCGTTTTTCAACAAGGATATCTACCATTATCAGGAGGCGGGGTGGATAATTCTAACTTCGCACAAGTATATAAACTATGTGAGCTACTGGTATTGGAACAAAATAGCCACCGTCACGGACAGCCATACGAATTACTCGGGCGTGGTCATCGAAATCGAGGCCGTCGAGGATTATGTGACCGGAGGCGCCGTTTACGGAAGGCTTTACCTTACCTGTGGGGAGGGGGCTATATCCCTTAACTTGATGACCATGCAGAAGTGTCAATCCCAGAGGAACCTGTACATACATGCCTGTATAGACAAGAGCGGGAACGTGTGGGTAAAAACGAATACGCAATGGCATAACCAGTTCCGGTTCAGAACCGTCGGGAAAGAGTTCCTCTATATCGACACATATACGAGCGAGATAGAAACCACTCTCGACAAACCTGCCGACACGAGCGAGGAGATAGAAAACCGGATAGTCGTGCTCCGGGACGGTAATTTTACTTATTTCTCGAACTCCCGTCTCGACAACGTCACTTGCAGCCAAGCCGACCAACTGGCCACCCCTCGCACTATTTGGGGGCAATCATTCGACGGTTCGAGAAATATATCCGGCGATATTTCCGAGGTAGGGAATATAACCATGACAGGTAATCTTTCCGCACAAGGTTCGGTAACCGCTCTGACTACCTCCGACAAACGACTCAAAAAAGACTTCGACTACACCCAAAATTATACCGATAAACTTTTGGCAATGGGGCGGGTTTGCGATTTCCGCTATACAACAAAAGCCTGCGAACGCAATAAGGGAGGTGTGGACGATGAAACCCATACCGGGCTTATCTATCAAAAGGTAAAAAAGGTATTGCCATCGATGGCCTATGAGACAGCGGACGGTTATGGAGCCCTCAACTACCTATCTCCCGACTACATCAACACCATAGCAGGAGCCACACAGGAAACAGCCCGACTGGTTAAGACTTTGGGGGAAGAAATAGATAAGTTAAAAAGAGAATTATCCAAAATAAAAGGAAAAGAAAATGGCAATCAACGATAACAAAATAGTTGCCCCGGTGACTATAACCGACCCATACAACCTGCTGGGCATATATCCGGCAAACGGTGTGTTTGATGTGGCCGACATTGTCGCCCTTGAGCGCCCCTCGTCACAAGGCGGAATCCCCGGGCGCATTAACAAATGGAGCCGCCACAAACCCGTGCGCTATCCGCAAGCCGCACCGCTGTCCGACAACTATCCCCAGCAATCCGGCGGAGTAACGACCTACATCGACCAATGGGAGGGCAGCGGCACCGACAAGAACACCGGCATACGCTACGGATTGCAGGCTACTATACCGCACGGCACAAGCATCGTGGCTATACACGACACGACCTTCGACTATGTGGCCTATCCCCACCCGGGCACCGACTACTGCCGCCTGAGCGATTTCGATGGTTATGACCACAATGCCCGCCCCAACCTCACGGGTAGCCAAATCACAGAAATTAGTGCTGATTATGCTTATCTAAATATCATAATCAATTATTATGATTCGAAAATCAATCCCACAGGCATACCTATTGATTCATGGTTGGCGCTGGCATCGGATAAGAGTATCGGAGACTATTACCCAGCTGTCCTTGTAACCGACGAAAACGGCAGTAGTTTTGCTCGACTGTTAACCAATGGAGAAACCAATACAATAACGACATTGCGCGTAAAGGGGACATCTATGGGAGACGTGTGGTATTCTCTTTTTAAAGTGAAATTTTTTAATGACCAAACTTCATCTTCTAACCCTCCTGCGGGGCAAAGTGATACCTTCCCGGGAGACATTTCGATAGGATCAAATTTAAAAATAACCCTATTCGTTATTGACAGAAAATCATTTGAATATTGGGCAGGAGTGGACAAGGTTATTACCTTGGGCGATTATTTCCCGATACCTACATCAATAGCTATGAATGTAAGAGTTACAAGCGTTCATACTGCTATTAAAATTTCTAATTTATCCATAAATCTGCTAACTCTTGATTTCATAATTTCTGTCAATTTCCCTGACGGATTTCCCCAAATAGGGGAAAAATATACATTTCGCATTAGCGGAGGAGAATTTTTTGCTGCTTATGATTATGAATATAATGGAGATACAATGGCCCCTCTTATATTAGTATCCCCCATAACTCGCCCAACTACCCCGGGTACACGTATATACCAAATTACCTGCACCGTATATGGCGTAAACCAATCGGGGGGAGTAGGTATCAAACTCGACTCGATTACAAAATCTATGACAATAACCATTCCCGAAAGCGGGATTTTATAAACATAAATAAAAATAGCATGATAGAATTAGTAAAAGTCAGCGAAAACATCAGCCGCTCATTTAATGGAAAAGAAATGGTAGAAACCCTTCAATCGGTCAATTACCGAATTATGGAAAACGGAGCCGAAAAAGGCCATGTCACCGTCGGTCAAGGCAGCTTCAACATGAATGTCTATTCCATGACCTCAACCGTCGAAGAGACCAGATTGTTGGTGGAAAAGATGTTCAGTGCATTGTCCGATGGCAACGATGAGTGAAAAGGAGCCCATAGTGAAGTGCTCGTGGGAAGACATTAAGTTCACGATTAGCTTTGTCGACAAGAACGGCAGCCCCATCGACGCCGAGACGAAGAAATTCAAGTTTCTGTACAAGGACGAGGCGGGGTGTTGCTGCGAGGTGAGCTATGACGGCGAAACCCGCAAAAACTGCGTGTACCGTGACGGTGTGCTGTACGGCCTGTTTATCGCCGGGACTTTCCGGTATGGAAACCTCACGGTCGAGCGGCACTACTGGATAGCCGACGACGATTTTCCAGACGGTAAATGGGACTATGGAGGTGTTGATAAAACAGACATTATTATCAAGTGATATGGCAAAGTGTGATTGCATAACAGTTCATGAGCAGGTGGTCGTGCCCGACCCGCTGCCGGTGGTTGAGTCTGTCGTGGTGCCGGACCCCGTCGTGGCGCAGGAAAAGGTGGTCGTGCCGGTGGAGGTGCAAGAACCTCCGGCATTTGTGTCCGATCCGCTTTGGCCGGACATGAATCAGTGCCCCGGGAATGAGATTTGGGTGTTGGTGACCAGCGAATTGGGATCTGACTCCAAGGTTACCCCTGCAAATGTGCAAATTACGACACAATCGTACTATATAGATTGGGGAGATGGCTCGGAAGTGAAAAAATATCAGGGTGATCCTCCGGAATTACATTATTACGATAATGACAAATGCGAAAATGTAGACAGCCTCGGTAGAAAGTTTTGGCTTCTTCGGGTATTCGACACCCAATTTGACAGTGGCCTTTTTGTCGTCGGGCTATTTGGAGATAATAATAGAGAACATTTCAATGGCGTCAAATATGTTGTATTTGGGAATGAACTGTCTTACTATTTCTGGGGACAAATCAGCTGTATAAATCTCGAAGCCATAAAGTATTTAAGCGGGGGAAAAAGAGAAATTAACAAGTACCCCTATTTTACAAACAATAGATCGGCGAGAAATGTCAAGCAAATCATCATACCCGATGATATTACGGTAAAGTATATTCCCGGATATAACTATTATACCCAAATAACTCATTTCGGGATTTCTTTCGACGGCATTGCGTTTGAAAGCACTCAATCATTACTTGGCTCGCCGATGTTAAAAGGGAAATATGATTTTTCGAAAAGTCAAATGCCTCCTGTGAATATCGGGCTACAATATTTTGCCAGTGGCGGCGAACAAATAGAGGAACTGATACTTCCGCAGGCTTCATACGAAGGGACAAGCTTGCAGTATGCAGCCAATAATTGCCGACTGTTAAAACGATTTGTCTTACCCACATCTTGCAGACAAGTGAATACTATATATGGCATTTGCGCCAATTGCGAATTATTAGACGAAATAGTAATACCTGAGGACTTGGGCGTGGATTGCGAAGAAGGAGTGGATGCCGGATACGCTTTCATTGCGTGTTCTTCTTTCATGGGGGAGATTCGTCTCCCGAACACAAGGTTCCGTCGATTTACATTTAATAACAATATTACATGCTGTGGTTTAAAGAATATTGTTATATCGGATAAATCTCCATTTGACCTTACTTATGATAACGCCCATTTTTTATTGAGAAATACTGCATTGGGGCATGACAACTTTGTGAAGCTGTTCGAGCGGCTACCGGACTTCACCGGCGACACCCAGCGAGTCATCAACTTAACAGGTTCTATCGGCGTGGAGGAGCTGACGGAAGCCGAGATAAAGATAGCGACAGATAAAAACTGGCAAGTAATAGGAGTTTGAAAAATGATACGAAAAAAAGCGAGAGAAGGTTATATGCTGGTGTTAAAGACCGACGATTGTGTCACGGTTACCCCGGCGGTCTCCGCCCCAGACGACACCGACCTGAGCATCTGGGAGGAACTCCCCGAAGCCGAAGCGAGAGAACTGGAACGGAAGTTTAACGAGAATGTGAATAGAACAATGTAAGGCTTAGCGAAAACAAATAGGACGGGGTGTAAAAAAAGCCCCCGGCCTGTTAATAGTCATCTCACCTACATATTAACACAAAAAAACGCAAGAGCGCAACCGGGGGCGTATGCCTTGGTTACTCTTGCTTTTTTTGTGCCTGTAAGTGAGATATTGCAAAAGTACTATTTTTTTGAAAAATGAAGGTAATCGAACTATTGAAATTAAACCGGGATCTGCTGACTTTCTGCCGTTCCGCGGGCATACGCCTCGACGATGTGCGCTACATCGAACTGTATAACGAGTATAGCCGCCTGCTGGCCGAGGGCGAGAAAATCACCTATATCGTGGCAACTCTGGCCGACAAGTACGGCGTGTGCGAGCGCACGGTCTATGGCCTTATTCGGCGCTTGAAAGCAGAGTGTAACGTCCTTGCAGTGTGATGCGCCGCTCTTCTCATGGCAGGACGGGGGCGGAGCGATACCTTTGCCCGTAAAAAATAAACGCCATGAACAAATACTACCAACTGTTGGACAAGATTCTCGCCTCCGGAAAGACGCAGAGCGGGAAGAAAGGCACGAGCCGCTACCTGCTCAACGAGTCGCTCTCGCTGACGCCGGCCGACCTGCTCGACATCTTCGAGGAGCATGGCATCGCCCGCCGAAAACTCAAAGACGAGCTGCGGCTCTTTATGCGGGGCGAGCGGCAGGTCGAGAAATACCGGGAGGCGGGAATTAGTTGGTGGGATTATTGTGGACAAACGCTGGTCAACAGCTATCCCACCTACCTCGAGAAACTGCCGCCCCTCATCGACAGGATCAATCGGGAGAAGCGAAGCAGCAAAAATTATGTGCTCTTCCTCGGCTCCACCGACGCGGAGACCAACCAAGCGCCGTGCCTCAGCCTCGTGCAATTTCAAATCGACGGCGGCGAACTGGTGGTGTCGGCCTACCAGCGCAGTTCCGACGCCAACCTCGGCCTCCCCGCCGACATCTACCACCTCTACCTCATGGCCCGGCAAATCGATTTGCCTCTGCAATCGATCACGCTCAATCTCGGCAATGTGCACATCTACGACAACAACATCGACCGTACCCGGGAGTTGCTCACCGGGAATGGCAACATTAAATTCGAATTAAACGTATGAAAAACAAACTGTATCTATCGGCTCCGCTTCCGTTCGTGGGGCAGAAGCGCATGTTCGCCCGGGAGTTTATCAAGGTGCTGGAGCGGTTCCCGGACGACGCCACCTTCGTCGACCTCTTCGGAGGCTCGGGCTTATTATCTCACATCGCCAAGCGGTGCAAGCCGAACGCCACCGTGGTGTACAATGACTTCGACGACTACCGCCGTCGTCTCGATAACATACCGCGCACCAACCGGCTGATCGCCGACATTCGGGAGATTGTCGGGGACGCCGTGCCCCGGGGTAAGGCGATTACCGGCGACATTCGGGAGCGTGTGCTCGAGCGTATATCACAAGAGGAAAGCGAAAGCGGGTATGTGGATTTTATCACGGTCTCGGCCAGCATCATGTTTTCGATGAAATACAAGCTGAGCGTCGCCGAGATGCGCAAGGACACCCTCTACAACAATGTACGCAAGAGCGATTACCCGGACTGCTCCGACTATCTGGAGGGGCTTGTAGTCACTCGTCGAGATTACCGGGAAGTGTTCGAGGAATATAAGGATGTCCCCGGCGTGGTGTTCTTGGTCGACCCGCCCTATCTCTCCACCGACGTGGGCACCTATACCATGTACTGGCGGCTTTCCGACTATCTCGACGTGCTGACGGTCCTCGTCGGCCATTCGTTCGTCTATTTCACCTCCAACAAGTCGTCCATCTTGGAGCTCTGTGACTGGATCGGCAAAAACAAGAGCGTCGGCAACCCCTTCGAAGGCTGCGCGAAAGCCGAGTTCAACGCCCGGGTGAACTTCCAAGCCACCTATACCGACATGATGCTCTACAAGCTCAACGCCTGATTCGGCGCCGGTTCGACCCCCCCCCAAAAATGCCGTTATAATGGCGTTCGAATACTGTTTATTAGGTGTTGTGCGCTTGTCAATTTTTGGACGCTTCGTTTTTCCCGAATCGGCAATTTTTGGACGCTTCGTTTGGGATTTTTCGGAAATTTGGATTTGCGGATTATATATAATGGCGCTTCTTTCAAGGGCCGGTTTATTGAAACTTTTGTCGGAGGACTTGATGGGTTGAATAAAACACTCGATTATACGAAAACCGGGTATTATTTACGGAAATTCTTGAATCCTAATATCGATTTGGATTTGGGTACTGCTACACAACAACGAGCATGGATTCATTTCAGGTATCCCGAGGCGTTGCTCAATTATGCCGAAGCCATGAATGAATATTTGGATGCTCCGGATCAAACCGTTTATGATCGATTGAACCAAGTGAGAATGAGAGCAATGGGCGATGCCGGAAAACTGGAAATGGGCCAACTCGACAAAGCCGAGATGCGCAAGCGTATTCGCAATGAAAGACGAGTGGAATTTGCATTTGAGGAACATCGTTTTTGGGACATTCGCCGGTGGAAAATGGGCGAGGAACTTCTCAATGTTCCCATACATGGTATCCGGATAGAGAAAAACGGAAGTTCAACCACCTATACTCGTTTTGAAGTTGAGACGAGAATATTCGACGAACGTATGTATTTATGTCCGATTTCGACCTATTCGGTTTTGAAAGCACCTCAAACAGGACAAACCCCGGGGTGGTAATCGGGTAGTCCCGGAGAACCACGTGAAAATATGTAGATGGGTAATGTAGCAGATGCCCGGAATCCAAGACGGATTTAACAGAAAAAGGCTTTTCTCGGATAAGGGAGAGCGGAAGGAAGCATTTTATGTATTACGAGAATGGTATAATCGCAAATAATATTTAGTCGAAGATGAAAAGAGATGGTTTGAAATACAAAAGCTTAGTTTTGGCATATTTATTCCCGATGATTGTATCTTGTTCGAATAATCCCGAGACGCCCGAATGGATGTCGGGAGATAAAATCAGTAAGACATTCAGGGAGGCAGAGGGGATTGTACCGAATTACGGGCAAGGTTTTTTGAGTAGTACCCGGTTCAATAGTACGGTTACGTATCTGCGAATGCAGTGGGAAGAGTTGGAACCGGAGAAAGGAGTATATAATTGGGATAGAATAGATAATGTCTTAAAAGGTCTCGATTTGGACAAAGGTCAATCGCTGGCCATCCGTATCATGTGTTGCAGTTCACACAGTTCGGGGAAGTACTGTACTCCGCAGTGGGTGTTTGATGAAGGCGCACAGGGTAAACTTTATGTGGCTGGAGATGGCGGTGGCCCCAGTGGTGGCGAACGTATCGAGCGTATAGACCCCTATTATGATGATCCCGTTTTTATGGAATATCACTCCGAATTTATTCGGGAACTGGGGAAGCGTTATAATGGGAATCCCTCTTTGTCGGTGGTCGATATAGGTTCGTATGGGAATTGGGGTGAATGGCATGCCGATTTTGCGCCTCCGGTATCCAATGAGATTCTTAAACAATATGTCGATTGGTATGTACAAGCATTTCCCGATACGAAGATGGTATTCATGACCGACGGCACCGAGACTTTGCCTTATGCCCTCCAATTCGGGGTGGGATTGCGTCGTGACGGGGTGGGCTCGCCTAAATTGGCCCAAGAGTGGGCCGGTTCCGATCGGTATAAAGATGCCCCGACGATGGGCGATGCGTGGAAAAATGCGCCTGTCATATTTGAATGGTGGGGCAATTATGACTATTTACAGAGCGTAGGTTGGTCGTTTGAAGAGTCGGTTGACTTTATCACCTCCAACCATGCCAGTATCGTAAACGACAACATAGGGACTGTGCCCGATGATCAAATGCCTGTTTTGAACAACTTGGCAAAGGTGTTGGGGACCCGGTTGGTACTCAACAGCATAGAGAATAATTCAAATGTAAACAGGGGCGATTCTCTCGTTTTGAAGTTTTCGTTTTCGAATAAGGGTATTGCCAAGTTGTATCAAAAGTATGTGTTGCGGATCACCCTCTTCGATTCGACTGGCAACATCGTTCAGACGGTTGATGCCAATGCCGATCCGACAACATGGTTGCCGGGCGATTATCAGTTTGTCGAACGGGTATTTATCCCTCTCGACCGGGCTGCGGGCAATTATAAAATCGGTGTGGGAATTGTCGACCCCGAAGGCGTTTATCCCATGTGGAATTTAGCCAATACCCTTACGGCCAGAGGCTCGTCGTATGTGGTGAGTGAGTTTAATTGTAGGTAAAGGCAAATAAGGTAAAGGGAGTAGCATATAAACAAATTTCGGTCGAAATGAAAAAGAATATCTTTTTATCTGTTGCTTGTAAATTGCTCCTGTTGAGCCTGATTTGTGTCTCGGCAACAGCTACGGCAAAAGTGCGCCTTTGGACCATTGGCGATTCGACGGTTCAAATATGGGATTCGTCGTATTATCCCAAAGCCGGGTGGGGGCAGGTGCTTCAATTCTTTTTTGAGCCGGACGAGGTTGAAGTTATAGATAAGGCGGTAGGAGGGACTACCTCGAAAAGTTTTTACGAAGGGCATTGGGTTGCACCGGTGAAAAATAATCTTCTCCCGGGCGATTATGTACTCATACAATTTGGCATCAATGATATGTTTTCTTTAAATGATGTTTCATTGTTCAAGCAATATTTGACTCTTTTTGTCGAAGAGATACGGGCTAAAAATGCCTATCCCATATTGGTCTCTACATTATGTGGAAACGATAATACATGGGGCGAATACCCGATAGCGACCGGTCAACTGGCTGCCGAATTGGACGTTCCCTTTATCGATTTGAGCCGCATGTCTCAGGAGTATTTGTCGGAGGTAGGCAAGGAGTATGCGACAAATTTTATTTATATGAATTTGCAACCCGGCGATTATCCCAATTATCCTGCGGGGAGCATAGACAATACGCATATACAGGAGATCGGGGCTGTTGATATGGCGCGGTTTATTGTCGAGGGCTTGAACGGTCTGGAAGATGATGTCTATGTGTCCAAACTGTTGCCATTTCTTAAACCTATGTATATGGTTACATTTTCGGCGAATATCGAGCCTGCCGGAATAGTTTCCCGCACCGCCTGTTTCCCCGAGGGAATATCGGTTACGGCAAAAGCGTTACCCGCGCAGGGGTATAAATTTGTCAATTGGAGCGGCGATTTGAATGCGACCGAAGCGATAAGCCGTTTTACCATGCCTTCGAAGGAATTGAATATTGTGGCCAATTTTGAGGAAGGTGAAGAGGATATATGGCAGGAAAAGATTGTCAACGGCGATTTCAGCGAATGGGCCACGTGTGAGGCTCCGACATCGAAGATCCAAGAGTTGCTTTATCCGGTAGGGTGGTTATTTAAACCGACTCCCGAAGGGGGTGATGCAGGTGGATTGACTCGATGGGGCGATGTTATATTCGCCCGGCCGTTTGGGGCTAATATGGTTGAAATATCGGGGCGGGCAACTCCTTATCGGCAAGACCTGTATCAGTCGGTATATTTGGAAAAAGGGGAGGTTTCGTTGTCGGTCTATTTTAAAGGCGGAGCCTTTGACCCGGGGAATCCCGAGGTGGTGGTTTATATAAAAAAAGAAGGGGCCGCAGAGTATCTGCATCAATTCTCGGTGTCAACTTTATCGGGATACAATGCAATCGATTTTGTGCCATATAAGGCCGTACAAAAGATCTCTGAGCCGGGAGAGTATCATGTGGGAGTCCATGTCGAGAATATAAATTCGGAGTGTTGGATACAAATGACCAATTTCTCCTTGAAACAATCTTCTGCGGCTGCTGTATGTACTGAACGTATAGGGGATAACCCCACCGTGAAAGTCGGTGATAGCAAAATATATATCGACAGTATGTCGGGGGATAAAATAAGAAAGGTCGTATTGCTTTCTCTTCATGGAGTGGTACAATCTCTTTATGAGATTGGAGGAGAGAGATATACGGCTATCGACAAACCCGTTTCAAGAGGTGTGTTTCTCTTGCAGATAAAAACCGATACGGGGACTTTTGTAAATAAAATTCTTTTGTGAGCCGTTTCACCGCTTCTTAACCTATATTGAACCCAAGAGGATCGGTTCAGTTGAGTATAGCTATTTTAATATCGTTTGTCAACGAATAACCTTAATTATATTTATAGTATGAGAAGGAGATTCTTGTTTATTGTATTTCTTTGTTTCACAGTGATTGTGCATGCTTCCAACCTTTTTGAAAACTCATTATTCACAGAATGGAGTACAAAGTTGGTTTGGCCGGCCAATGGCTCGGCGGCGGTGACTTTACCATATCCCAGTGGGTGGTCTTTCGAGGCCAATGGCGATGCCGACGGTGTAACCAAGTGGGGCGATGTGATTTTTACGCATAGCCCCTACCACGTAAACGAAAGCGACGTGATAGAAATTAAAGGTTATGCCACCGCTTATGATCAAACCCTTTACCAAGATCTACAACTCGATTCGGGAGGCTATTTGTTTTCCGCCTCTTTCCGTGGAGGTGAGTTGAGTGCGACGACACATGTCTATATGATATTGCGCTCTGTCGAAACGGGGAAGATCATATATAGTGGCGATATATCGGAACACTCCGGTTATAACGACAATTCTTTTACGAGCCTCTCGGCCATGGTGGAGGTCCCGGATTCGGGAACCTATCGGGCGGGTATAAGAGCTGTGAATGTCGATTCGGAATGCTGGGTGCAGGTGGGCGAATTGTTTTTGGAGAAGAGGCAGGAGAGTGAACCCGTAATCTCGTGTGTGGCCAATCGCAATGGCTTCAATTATATAGAGTATAAAGGAATGCCCCGTTTGTTATATGGCATAGAGGCCCGTATCGATGACTACTTGGGGGCATATAATCCGTATGGCAATGCGGCAAAACTCAAAACCATATATCAGTATTTTCAAAAAACCGCGGAGGCCGGATTTCGCGAAATAGCAATCCCGGTACCTTGGTATTGGATAGAACGCAATGAAGGCCAGTTTGATTTCAGTTTGGTCGATACGCTTGTTACGAATGCCGAGCGGTATCATCTGAAAATACAACTCATTTGGTTCGGTTCCAATGTCTGTGGGTGGTCTAATGTCCCCAATTATATCGACAACAATACCACGATGTATCCTCGTTATCCGGTCGAGGGGTCGCCATTGGATTTGAGCCATGAAAATTTGATTTCCCGTGAATCACGAGCTTTTACCCGGCTTCTCGATTTTTTAGCCCAGCGAGATCATACGAATGTGGTATATATGATTCAACTCGAAAATGAACCCGATCATAAGGGCGCTACTCCCCAACTATGGGCCGGAGGACAGAAGTCGGCCGCCTTGAACACGATAAATATGCTGGGCCAAATTGTTCATAACAGCCCTTTGAAGATGGTTACCCGGGTTAACTTTACCGGTTGGACGACTTCGGCCGACGAGATGAAAGATTATCCCGGTGTGGATATTATCGGGAGAGATGTTTATTCCGATGTATTGGATAGCTTCCTCTCCTCGTCGAGTTATTTCGATTATGCGTGGAATGTGAATCATACGCCCGAGAACGGTGCCCAATATAAGAACATAATCAATTTGGCACTCTCTGCTTTTGAACGGGGGAACGGTTACATACATTATGAGTTGCGAACGACCGATTGGCGGACGAGCGAATATGATTTGGGCCTCTATCGCAGTACTTCGGGGAATGGCTGGATAGAGCGTGACGGCACTCAGATGGTCCCCTATTCGCTCTCTAAGACAGACCCCGATATAGAAGTAGATATGCAGGAGGTAAAAGCTTTTCATGAAATGATTTATAAGGCCGACAAGCAAATAGCGTCATCTCCGTCGGCCAACAATGCGGCATTTAATTTAGATGATATTTCGGGGCTGGTCATCGAGACTAAATCGTTCGGTGATTATAGGGCTACTTATACTTCGCCTGTTGGAGGAGAGGCGTTTGCAATGCAGGCTTCCGATGGGAGTGCGATACTGATGAGCTTGAAAGATAATAGTTCGTTTGCATTTTCGACGTTACCTCCTTCATCGGTTGCATCGATAGGTTATTTCGATGAGGAGAATGAATGGGTCGAGACATCGGTTCGTACGATCGCAAACAATACTGTTGTCCTAAATGCCAAGGAGGTAGCTCGCATTCTACCGAAGGAAGATACTCATCTTACCATCTTGCAAAAAGATTCATGCGAGTCCGATGCCCTTTGGATTCGTGTAGAGGGCCAAAATCTTGTAATTGAGTCTTTTGTAAATCATTTGCGGTTACAGATATATACGATGAATGGGCTTAATGTACGATCGGTCGATGTGGGTATGGGACAGACTCGCATTGATGTATCAAGTTTCAAGAATCAAATTTTGCTGGTTCGTGCAATAGATGATATGGGGAATTGTTATAGCTCAAAAATTCGATTGTAAACTATTGGGACAAACTTTTGGGGGTAAGGTCACCACAGAAGGAAAATTTAATGATTAAATGATGAAAAAGAATATTGTTTCCCTCGTTTTGTTTCTCGGGTTGTATTGTATATCGGGAATGGCCGGGACCAAAGAGATATTTTCTCGGGATTGGTATTTTATCTTGGACGATAATCCTGTATATCG
The DNA here is from genome assembly GCA_944320995.1 of uncultured Barnesiella sp. GTDB lineage: Bacteria > Bacteroidota > Bacteroidia > Bacteroidales > Barnesiellaceae > Barnesiella. The sequence goes on from CALUJQ010000007.1 coordinate 81,884, forward strand.
GACTTCACAATTCGATCATAGTAATTGGCGATTGCTTCATTTGCCTCATGATTGGAGTATTGAGTTGCCCATAGACAAAGAGGGAAATCCCGAAAATGGTTATTTTAGAGGGGGTGTGGCATGGTATCGCAAGAATTTCGTCTTATCTCCCGAGATGAGAGACCAAAAGGTAACTATCCAATTTGATGGAATTTATATGAATAGCGAAGTGTGGGTCAATGGCCAGTTTTTAGGCCGGTATCCCTATGGCTATACAACGATTCAATATGACCTTACTCCGTATTTAGATCGGGAAGATGGCGCAATAAACACATTGGCCGTGAGAGTCGATAACTCGTTGCTCCCATCTTCCCGGTGGTACAATGGTGCAGGAATTTATCGTGATGTATGGCTTATTACTACGGGATTTGTCCATTTCAATAATTACAAAGGCGTATTTGTTTCGACAGAAGAAGCTACACCTTCTAAGGCTAAACTGCGGATAGAATATGATTTGGGAATCCATTATTTGCCCGGCAACGAATTTCAGGCATGGATAAAGGAGTGGTTCGAGCCTCAATATCGGCAAGGAGATATTTCTGTGTGCAGTACGTTGTTCGATTCACGAGGCCATGAGGTTGCCCGTTCTTGTCAAAAGCATTGGGTTGAGGATCAAAATCCATCGTTGGTTATTACCGATTCGTTGATTGTAGAGCAGCCTTCCTTGTGGAGTGCCGATAGTCCGGCATTGTATTCTTTGCGAAGCGATATTTTATGGGGCGATTCGGTATTGGATAGTCGGACGACGACTGTGGGTATCCGAGAAATTATTTTTGATGCCCAAAAAGGAATGTTGGTGAATGGCCGTGTCGAAAAATTGAAAGGCATGTGTTTGCATCACGATGCCGGTTCATTTGGCGCAGCTGTCCCTCCCGAAGTGTGGAAGTTCCGGTTGAAAAAGTTAAAAGAGATGGGGTGCAATGCCATAAGGACAAGTCATAATCCGGCATCTCCTCTATTTTATGAGTTGTGCGATTCGCTGGGATTTTATGTGTTTGATGAGGCCTTTGACGAGTGGACCCGGGATTGGAATTACAATTATTCGGAGAATCCACGAGGGAAATCTCGTTATGGCTATGCATTGTATTTCGGGCAATGGGCCGAAACCGATTTGAAGTCGATGGTTTGGCGGGACCGTAATCACCCCTGTGTACTCTTGTATAGTGTGGGAAATGAAATCCCCGATCAGGGGACCCGGAATTTATCACCCGGGAAACAATTGGAAAAGTTGATTCAGATTTGTCACGAGGCCGATCCTACCCGTCCGGTAACGGCCGGTTGTAACTATTCCGACATTTGTGAGAAGAATGGCTATCTCGATGCGATGGATATTTTGGGATTTAATTACATAGAACGAAAGTTCCCCGAAAAAATGTATTGGGGAATGAGAGAAAAGTATCCCGAAAGATTATGCTTGGGAACCGAAACCAACTTTAAGACGGAACATTATATCGCATATCGGGACAATCCTTTTGCCATCGGTGAGTTTGTGTGGACCGGATTTGATTATTTGGGGGAATCCAAGGGGTATCCCCAACGGGGATTTTATTCGGGGATTATCGATTTGGCCGGGAACCCCTATGCCGATTATTATTTAAGGAAAAGCATGTGGACCGATTCGCCGGTGGTTCAGTTGGCGGTGCGTCGGCATCAATCGCAGCCGTGGCGTACGAAGCAATGTCAAATGAAATGGAATTGGGACGCAAGCGACACATTGCAAATATTTGTTTATTCGAATTGCGATGAAGTGGAATTATTTTTGAATGAAAAATCTTTGGGAAGGAAATCGGTTGATCCTGACACTTATATGGCTTGTTGGGACCAGATGTTTATCCCGGGGGAATTAAAGGCTGTGGCCTATGAAAAAAATAAGAAGGTGGGCGAGAATATCCTTCGAACGGCCGGCGCTCCACATCATCTGTCGATAGAACAAGTCGATTGGCAACAATATAATGGGAGCAATGCCTGTCGCTTCTTTCGAGTGACAGTTGTCGATAAAAATGGAGTTCCCGTTCATGATTACGATAAGCCTGTTTTGATTTCTATTGATGGCGATGGCGAGTTGTTGGCCGTTGACAGTGGCGATATGGATTATGAAGGATTTTTCAAGACAAACGAAAGGAAACCGTTTCATGGTTCTCTTTCTGCGGTCGTGCGGGAAAAGGAGCGGTTTCGGTCGATGACTGTTAACGCGATTTCCGACGGATTGGAAGGTACGCTAAAAATAACATATAAAAACCGGTGAAAACATGAAACGAACAGTATGGATTTGCATTTTTCTGTCCCCTTATCTATGGGCGACCGCACAGATAAAACAACAAATCATAGAGCAGGCTCCACAACAGATTTTGATAAATATTGAAAATGGGAATTGGTTTTGTGGGGTTATCGCAAAAGGGGCATGGATGCCGGTCGTAAATGGTTTCGATGTAGATATGACAAATAATTGCTACGGGAATCAAGCCCAACCTTTGCTCCTGTCTACTTCGGGTGAGGTTGTATGGAGTGAAAATCCTCTTTCAGTTGTATGTCGTAACGATACTTTGTCTGTAACGACAAGGCAAGGCGAACTCTCTTATCATAAAGTTGGCAACACGTTGCGAGAGGCTTATCGGTATGCGGCTGAAAATTATTTCCGGTTCGACGGCCTCGCTCCCGATCTTTCTCTTTTTGCGTCACCTCAATACAATACATGGATTGAACTAATGTATAATCAAAATCAAACCGATATTTTGCAATATGCCCGAGCGATTGTCGATAATGGATTCCCTCCGGGAGTTTTGATGATTGATGATAATTGGCAAGAAGATTATGGGACATGGCGATTCCACCCGGGGCGTTTCTCTAATCCTAAAAACATGATGGAAGAACTTCATCGCATGGGATTCAAGGTGATGCTTTGGGTGTGTCCCTACATCAGTCCCGATTCATATATCGGACGGGAGGCCGTGAAGCAAAATATCGTTTTGAAAACGGCACAAGATACACCGGCTCTTATCCGTTGGTGGAATGGATACAGCCATGTGTTGGATTTGAGTAATCCGGCTGCTGCCGAATGGTTCAGAACGCAATTGGATTATTTGTGTAGAGAGTATGGTGTTGATGGATTTAAGTTTGACGCAGGCGATGCCGAAGCCTATTCGGGGGATTATAAGCCTTTCAAAGCAGGGACAACGGGCAATGACCAGACCGAACTCTATGCGCAAATAGGACTTCACTATCCGTTGAACGAGTATAGAGCTAACTGGAAAATGGGAGGAAGACCTATTGCCAATCGGTTATCGGACAAACAACATAAATGGGAAGACATTAGGACCTTGATCCCGAATATGATTCTTGAAGGATTGATGGGGTATCCTTTTTCGTGCCCCGATATGATAGGCGGAGGGGAGTTTAATTCATTTCTCGACACAAAAAAACTGGACCAAGAATTAATTGTCCGTTCGGCCCAATGTCATGCATTAATGCCCATGATGCAATTTTCGGTAGCTCCTTGGCGTGTCTTGGATACAGAGTATCAAGAGGCCGTGAAAAATGCCGTTGCTCTCCGTCAGGAATTTATCCCGTATATTCTCGAAACAGTCCAAGCGTCTGCGGTCACAGGTGATCCGGTTTTGAGGCCTTTGGAATTTAATTATCCCAATCAAGGGTTGGTGAATATAAAAGACCAATTTATGATAGGAGATTCTTTGTTGGTAGCTCCTGTGCTGGAACGCAATATGAAAAGTCGGACGATAGTTTTGCCCTCAGGTCTTTGGCGGGATTGCCACGGGCAAAAGATAGAGGGTCCGGCAACTGTCCGACAGCAGGCCGATTTGAATACGCTTCCCTATTTTTGGAGAATCGAGTGAGTTTATAAATTGCTTTGCCGGGAGAGAATGGTCGGGTGCGGCGTGTGGGATTTTGCAGTCTCACCTTCTTCTCTCCACACCTTCTTTGAAAGAGGATAAAAAGAAAAAAACTCCGATAGTTGATTATCGGAGGTTTTTTCTTCTGGTGATCCGCTTGGGGCTCGAACCCAAGACCCCAACATTAAAAGTGTTGTGCTCTACCAGCTGAGCTAGCGAATCA
>CALUJQ010000008.1 GCA_944320995.1 uncultured Barnesiella sp.
CTTTTGTGGGCAAAGATGGATTCGAACCACCGAAGGCGTAAGCCAGCAGATTTACAGTCTGCCCCATTTGGCCACTCTGGTATTTGCCCTTGTTTGTACTTCTGTCCGCACACGCTTTACTTATCGCTTTATACCCAACTCTTTGGATTTTCTTCCGACAGATTTGCACCCGTTTGTCACACATTTAGTCGGTGAGAAACGGGTGCAAATTTAGGCATTAATTTTAAACTACAAAAATATCGATGCTTTTTTTTTATTTTTCCCGCATCTTTTCTTTGGATTTCACAAGCTGCTTCACCAATGCTTCAACTGCAACATCAACAGCTTCTTCAAATGTATCAGCCACTTTGCTGGAGAATACAGCTTCGTTCCTCGGGATTAGCACCTTGATGCCAGCTTCCTTATTTTGTACCGTTTCAGGTTTTACTACTTTCAGTGAGACTTCAACGGCGATGATTCCATCATAATATTGTTCTAATTTGGAGACTTTCTTCTGAATGAACTTTTCTAATTTTTCTGACGCATCGAAATGAATCGCTTGAATACGGATTTCCATACTTCCTCCTTTTTTTATGGCTTTCTTTTAGGGAAAGCCTGGTTATAATTTTGTTTCAGTTCCTCAAACGTTATATGAGTATATACTTCGGTTGAAGCTAACGAATGATGCCCGAGCAACTCCTTAACGCTGTTTAGTCCGGCGCCGTTGTTCAGCATGACCGAGGCGAATGTATGACGCAGCACGTGCGGACTTTTCTTTTCAAGCGTACAAACTTTCGAGAGTGTCCGGTTTACCAATCGGTAGATCAACTGCGGATACAACGGCTCTCCACTCCGCCTGACAAAAAAAGATTCCGCTCCTGCCACTCCGGCATCTCGACGGGCAACCCGGTAATCGGCAATCATACGCGACAATTCTTCGCCATACGGGATCAGCCGTTGTTTATTCCGTTTTCCCGTAACTTTTATTTCGCCGTCCCGCACATCGGATTCTTTCAAGCCCATCAATTCGGCGCGGCGCATACCTGTATTATAGAACATCGCCATAATGAGCCGGTCGCGCACCGACTCGAATCCTTCACCATACGACACATCGTCCAACAGTTCGTCCATGGAGTCTTGTCGCAGATACACCGGTATTTTCTTACGGACCTTAGGCATTCGTATATTTTTCACCGGGCTCTCCTCTATGACGGACTGCTCCACTAAATAGCGATAGAAGGCTCTCAGCGAGGAGACCTTACGGCAGATACTGCGTGCGGTTATTCCTTCTTCCGACAACGACGCAATCCACTCGCGCACCTGTTCGGGAGTCACCTCTTTCGGGCTGCGCCCGGGAGTGCTTTTTTCAAGGAACGTTTTAAACTGAAACAAATCGCCTTTATATGACAATACGGTATGAGTAGAAAGATTCTTCTCATACCGGATATATCTTAAAAACGATTCGATCAGCATATACTCGCAGCTTTTTACTTACGCTACGAATATAGGAGAAATTATTGAAAATTCCAATAGCTGCCGAGAATAAAAATATTTTTTATTCCTCGATTTGTTGGAGTTTTTGAATATAGATGGCCCGCATCATTTTCTTGCGGTTTGTAACAGAGGGTTTTTCAAACGCCTGACGGTTACGCAACTCTTTTACTACTCCTGTTTTTTCAAATTTCCGTTTGAATTTCTTCAAAGCTTTTTCGATGTTTTCGCCTTCTTTTACTGGAACTATAATCATAATTATTTTAGAAATTAGTTTATTTGTTTCTTTTGAATAATGCGGTGCAAAATTATAGATTGTTTTGCGATTAACAAAACTTTCGACCGCTAAAATATATCCCGAAGATAAATTTTCTACAAAAAGAGGCTATCCGATACACTCCCCCCATTGCAATATTTTCACACGGTTTTATCTTCTTTTTTAATCAAATATGACTACCTTTACACGCAGTTGGAATTTTTATTTGCAAGCGACGGCATGTCCCGAAGCGTAATCAAGAGGGGCTTCTCTTCATCGGGAGCAGTGCGTCGCCCGTTTTCAATGACGAACACTAAATATTCAAATTATGAGCAAATCGACATTACCCCGGCTGAAAGCCCTGCGTGAAGAGATGGGAAAAGCCGGAATCACCGCGTTTATCATACCGGGAACCGATCCGCACCAAAGCGAATACTATGCTGCCCATTGGGCGGCTCGCACGTGGATTACTGGATTCAACGGCTCGGCAGGAACCGCTGTCGTCACGACCGATCAAGCCGGTCTTTGGACCGACTCCCGTTATTTCCTGCAAGCTGCTCAACAATTGGAAGACTCGGGTTTCAAACTTTTCAAAGAGGGATTGCCCGACACGCCCACCATCGAACAATGGTTATTGACCACCCTACCCCAAGGAGCTACTGTCGCTATCGACGGGACTCTTTTCGGTGCATCGAAAGCGGCTGCCATGAAACAGAATTTCGAGCACCACGGCTTCCACTTCGTCTCCGACTTTACTCCGTTCGACAGCATTTGGCAAGATCGCCCGTCGATTCCCCAAAACGAAATATTCATACACGAAGAGAAATTTAGCGGCGAGTCGGTAGCCAACAAGATGTCCCGCATCATGGAACAAGTCCGCCAAGCCGGAGCCGAAGCTATACTGCTGGCCGCTTTGGACGAAATCGCATGGGCTTTCAACGTGCGAGGTACCGACGTGGAGTGCAACCCGGTCGTTATCTGCTACGCCTATATCGACGATTCTCACCGAATCCTTTTCATCGACAAGGAGAAAATCGGCCAGACAGGAGCGCAGTACCTGCAAGAGAACGGAGTCGAAATAATGCCTTACGAAAAGATATTCGATTTCGTAGCCTCTCTGCCGGCCGGGAAAAAGGTATTTGTTGACAGCAACAAAATCAACTACACCTTATTAAACAAACTCAATGCTATCCCCGTCCCGGGGCAATCGCCTATTGCTCTGCTCAAAAGCATCAAAAACGAGACTCAACTCGCCGGCACGCGCGAAGCAATGATACGCGACGGTGTGGCTTTGGTGCGCTTCTTCCGCTGGCTGGAACAAAATATCGACAGCGGCCATGTGACCGAGATAACCGTGGCCGAGAAACTGAGAGAATTCCGCTCGCAACAAGATTTATATGTAGGCGAAAGTTTCGCCACGATTGCCGGATTCAACGAACACGGAGCCATCGTCCACTACTCGGCAACTCCCGAAAGCGACGTTACCATCTCGCGTAAAGGATTCCTCCTTATCGACTCGGGCGCCCAATACCTCGACGGGACGACCGACATCACCCGCACCGTCTCGCTGGGGAGCCTCTCACCTCGCCAAAAACGAGACTTCACGCTGGTAATGAAAGGGCATATCGCATTGGCCACCTGCCACTATCCACAAGGAACCCGCGGCGCTCAACTCGATGCCCTCGCCCGGCATTTCCTTTGGAACGACCATCTCAACTATCTGCACGGGACAGGGCACGGCGTAGGCCATTTTCTCAACGTCCATGAAGGGCCGCAAAACATTCGTCTCGAAGAGAACCCTACCCCCCTTATGCCGGGCATGATTACTTCGAACGAACCGGGATTGTATCGCACCGGCGAATACGGGATACGCTGCGAAAACTTGGTCTTGACAGTCCCCGACTGCCAAAACGAGTTCGGCACCTTCTACCGCTTCGAGACCCTCACCCTCTTCCCCTTCGACACCGAGGCTCTCGACCTCTCGATCATGAGCGAGAATGAAATCGAATGGCTCAACAACTATCACGAAATGGTGTACGACCGGCTCAGCCCCATGCTCGACGAGGAGGAGCAACAATGGTTGCACCGCAAAACAATGGCAATCTAAAACAAGGTTATAAATACAAATCGATATGGCACTTATAAAATCTGTACGGGGTTTCACCCCGAAAGTCGGCAAAGGCTGTTTTCTCGCCGACAACGCCGTTCTCATCGGCGATACCATTATCGGCGACGAATGCAGCATTTGGTTCGGAGCCGTGCTGCGCGGCGACGTCAACTCGATTCGCATCGGCAACCGGGTAAACATACAAGACGGGTCGGTACTGCACACCCTCTATGAGAAATCGACTATCGAAATCGGCGACGACGTATCGATCGGGCACAACGTCACCATACACGGAGCCACCATACACAGCGGGGCGCTCGTGGGCATGGGCTCGGTAATCCTCGACCACGCCGTGGTAGGCGAAGGCGCTATCGTAGCGGCCGGGTCGGTCGTGTTGAGCAAGACCGTCATCAAACCGGGAGAGCTTTGGGGCGGCACTCCGGCCAAATTCATCAAAATGGTCAATCCCGAACAATCGAAAGAAATCAACCAGAAAATTGCCAAAAACTATTTGATGTACTCTACTTGGTACGAAGATTAACCACCTATTTTACAAACATTTATTACAGATGGAGCGATTCTCGGCGAGAACCGCTCCATCTGTTTTTCATACCAATAACCTGCGGTTATACCCTATAACCACAAAGAAACTCCGTGTTCTCCGAGAAATTCCTACCTTTGCGGCGCAAAACAGCAAAACAGAGTCTCGGGCAAAAACGTTTTATCTATAAAAACAAGATAGACAGCCAAACAGGTTCTGCCCGACTCGATTATAAAAACACTCTAATCCTTTTAATGTTATGTTCAGTGAAAAACGAGACAACGTACTCCACGGCATTCTGCTGATTGTTCTTTTCTCATTCTCGGCCTTCTACATCGCAGAGTTTCAATTCATAAAAAATCTATCCCTCAGTCCGCTCATCGTAGGTATCATATTGGGTATGCTCTATGCCAACAGCCTACGCAACCGGCTGCCCGAGACATGGGTGCCGGGTATAAAATTCTGTTCGAAACAGGTACTGCGTGCCGGCATCGTGCTTTACGGATTCCGCCTGACATTCCAAAGTGTCATCGCCATAGGTAGCTCGGCGATTCTCATCGACGTCATTATCGTCACCTGCACCATCCTGCTGGGTATTTTGGTAGGGAAACTGTTGAAGATGGACGACGACCTTGCGCTGCTCACCGCCACGGGAAGCGCCATCTGCGGTGCCGCCGCTGTATTGGGAGCCGAACCGGTAGTAAAGAGCGAGCCGCACAAAACTGCTGTTGCCGTATCGACAGTCGTAATATTCGGTACTCTCTCGATGTTTATCTACCCCATTCTCTACCGGGCCGGAGTATTCGACCTCACTCCCGAGCAAATGGGGCTCTACACTGGTTCGACACTGCATGAAGTCGCTCATGTGGTGGGTGCCGGTAATGCTATGGGCAAAGAAATTTCCGACTCGGCCATCATCGTGAAGATGATTCGTGTCATGCTGCTGGCTCCGGTCTTACTGATCATGAGCTTCGCTTTGGCCCGCCGGGCTGTCCGTGCCGTCAAAGGAGAAACCGCTGCCAACAGCCAACGCGGGAAAATCACTATCCCTTGGTTTGCCTTCGGCTTCCTCGCCGTCATCGGCTTCAACTCGTTCGACCTGCTGCCTGCTCCGGTAGTCAACGGTATCAACAACCTCGACACCTTCATGCTCACCATGGCCATGACGGCATTGGGCGCCGAAACCAGCTTCGAGAAATTCAAACAGGCCGGAGCCAAACCTTTCCTGCTGGCCGCAATCTTGTATGTATGGCTGCTGGGCGGGGGTTACCTGCTCGTTAAATGGCTGGTTTAATATACAACTTTTATACACACAGAAAGGGGCAGTACTGTCGATGAGTACCGCCCCTTTCTGTATCGGCTCTCGGGTATTCCGAAAAACGTGAATCCCGATTGACTAACCTTTCCGACGTTTGGTATCGGGTCTCGATGCAACCGACCGTCCCTGCGAAGGTTCTGTATTTTTACCCCGTCCCACTCCTCGCCGAGCCGAATGAACTGCCTGCGAATGCGGCCGGGCAGGCGGACCGGATCTGCGAGCATCGTCTCCTTTTTTCGTTGCTTTCAACGCCTTGTGTCCTCCTCGTCGTGCCTCCTCGCTGGGCGCAGCCGCCCGCTCCCGGGAGGAACGGTTAGGACGTTCTTCTGCCACAGATTCGGCTCTTCGTCGAGAAGAGCCATAACGGCGCAACTTATACTCTCGTTGCTCCATAGGAATGTAATGAAGCGGTTCACCGTCGATTTTCACCTTATCGCCCTCGGCTACGCGACTGCCCGGCGTAGCCACGACTCCATTGATGGTAACCCGCTCGTCGGCGACCAGTTTGTCGGCATCTCGACGGGAGCAAAACCCCGACTCGCTAATATATTTATTAATACGCACATCGGTGCGATCCTCTTTTTTTGCCATGATTCAATGGTGTTATCTATCCCAATACAATATGTTCGGCCGTTACCGGCTCATTAAGAAATAACGTGGCCGCTTCGGAAAATTTTTGCGGCGATTCGGTCGTCAAATAGCGACATACCCCACCTTTCGAGCAACGACATTCTATCTCGGGGTGACGACGCAAATAATCTTCCAACCTGTCGGTAACCAAAGGTCCTTGCAAGACAATTGAAACCGAAGGCGGCAAACAGGCTTTGATCTTGTCGAGTAACAAGGGGTAATGGGTACACCCCAATACCACCGTATCGATTTTCTCGGACTTTGCCAAAAGTTCATCGATATATTTCTTCACGAAATAATCGGCCCCGGGGGCTTGTGCCTCGTTATTCTCGACCAGCGGCACCCACATGGGACAGGCTTGCCCATAGACCTCGAAATGAGGGTACATTTTCTTGATTTCCAGTTCATATGACTGCGACTGTATAGTCCCCGGCGTAGCCAAAATGCCGATATGTCCCGTTTGAGACAACTCGGCAAGCGATTCGACCGTAGGGCGGATAACACCCAAGACCCTTTTGTCGGGAACCAACCGGGGCAAGTCATTTTGCTGTATGCTGCGCAAGGCTTTCGCCGAAGCGGTGTTACAAGCGAGAATGACCAACGAACAACCTTCGTCGAACAGACGGAATACCGCCTGTTTGGTAAACTCATAAACAATCTCAAAAGACCTCGTACCATAAGGTGCCCGGGCATTATCGCCCAAATAGAGATAGTCATACCGGGGCAACCTTTTACGCACTTGCTCGAGAATGGTAAGGCCTCCATATCCCGAGTCAAAAACCCCGATAGGCCCTACTGCCGTATGTACTTCTGCCGCATTCATCTTTTGACCTCTATATATGGAAAAAGGATGATAAACAGTTATCACCCTTTTATACAATCCCTCAACGAGGGACCTATTATTTCAATCCCAATTTTGCTTTCACCAAGGGTGTTACATCTTCACTGGGTGCACCTTGGTAAATAACGATAGGATAAGCCAAATCGAAAATATAGGTATATTTTCCTTCGGCACCTACCGATTTAATGGCGTCCAAGAGTTTTTGTTGGATAGGGGCAAATAGAGCTTCCTGCTGTTTCTGAATATCCTGTGAGGCCATTTCACGGAAACTCTCGATACGAGATTGAGAATCTTGAACTTCCTGCATACGGCGAGCACGTATCGTTTCGGGAATCGTATCGCCCAATGCCATAAACTCTTTGTACTTTTTGGTAAACTCTTCCTGAATTTTTACAAATTCGTCTTCGTACTTTTTATTAATATCTTGAAGAGTTTGTTCGGCAGTAGCTTTCTCGGGCATCTGCATGAAAATTTCCTGAGAATTAACGGTACCGAATTTAAAGGTTTGTTGCGCTTGTGCCATAACACTCAATGAGCAGATACACACCGCGGCCAAAAGAAATTTTTTAATCATACTATATTTTTTTTGTTTCTATATACTGTACGTTATAATTAATGCCACAAAAGTAAGCATTTATTTTGAATATCCTAATTTTGTAAGAACTTCATTGCTTATATCGGCCTTGGGCGAAGCAAAAATAATGTTGGGCGACGAGGCTCTATCGATAATCATCATATAACCTTTCTCTTCCGAGATTTTCTTGATAGCGTTGTAAATATCGTCCTGAATGGGCTTCATGAGGCTTTCGCGTTTCTTGAACAGTTCGCCTTCGGGGCCGAAATATTTGCGGCGCAGCTCTACCACCTCGGTCTCCTTGTCGCGAATCTCCTCCTCGCGTTTCACCTTCATCTCCTCTGTGAGGAACACGAGGTCCGACTGATAATTCTTGTACATCGTCTTGGCTTCGGCAGCCTTGTCGTCACACTCTTTCTGCCAACGTTGCGACACTTGGTTCAACTGCTCGTTGGCCATCTCGTAGGCTGGTATATTTTTGAGGATATACTCCATATCGACCAACGCATATTTTTGGGCTACCGACGAGGCGGCAAAGGCTATCGCCGCAATCGTCAAAAGGGCTATTCTTTTCATTTTACGTACTCCAATTTTAATTAAACATCTATTCCGCCCTACCGGGGTATCACCCCATAGAACAATCTCCGAAAAATAAAGATAGCGCGATTCCGTCAAATCGCGCTATACTTTTAAACCATTTAACAAAAAAAGGTCGGTTTTTTCACAAATTAAAATTCTTGTCCCAAGATGAAGTGGAAATGGCCTCCGCCTCGTTCGCCTTGCACCTTGTCGAAACCGTAGGCCCAGTCGATACCCATCAGACCAATCATCGGCAGGAAGATGCGCACACCCACACCGGCCGAACGTTTCAGCGAGAAGGGGTTGAAATCCGTGAGTTGAGTCCACGCATTACCACCCTCGACAAAGGCCAATCCGTAGATAGTCGATGAAGGTTGCAACAGGAACGGGAAGTGCAACTCCATCGAGAAACGGGTGTAGGCACGACCGTCATAGTAGGGAGTAAGCGAGTTGTTGTCATACCCTCTCAACCCGATGGTCTCGGTGGCATAGGTGTAGGAACCTGTCATACCGTCACCTCCCACACAGAAGGTCTCGAAGGGGGTCTGTTTGTATTTGTTGTAAGAGCCCAACAAACCGAAATCGGCACGGCCCATGAGCACAAGCGTATATTTCTCCGAGTTGTTCAGCGGGGTGTAAACCCGGCTCTTGAACTTGATTTTGTAGTACTCGATCCAGCGGTAGAGTTTCTCGCGGTCGGTTCGCGACGTGCTTTCATAGAGACTCTTGTAGTCGGTATGGGAGAAGAGCGAATAGGGCGGCGTAAACTGAGCCGACAGGGTGAACTGCGAACCGCGGCGGGTATAGATAGGGTTGTCGATTGAGCTACGTCCCAGCGTCAGCCCCAGCGTGAAACTGTGCGAGGTACCGTTCTGCATATAATAGAGGTACTCCCAGTTTTTGAGGATATAGGCCTGATAGCCGAGCTCAGCCATAAAGGTGAAGTAGTCGTCGGGCCACTCCAACCGCTTACCGAATCCGAACGACACACCCACCATCTGCAACGACTTGCTGGGGTCGAGCGCATTCTCATAGGCGTTTTGGTAATAATCGTTATAGTAGTTGTTCCCGTAATAATTGCCATAATAGCCGCCATAATATCCCCCGTACAGCGCATTGTTGTATATGCTGTTGTAGGCATTGCTCAGGAACGAACTTTCGATACCGGTCTGGCGGCTGTAATAGGCCGAGAACTGGAACGAGTTAGGCCGTTTTCCGCCAAACCATGGGTCGTAGAACGAGATACTGTATTGCTGATAATACCGGGCATTGGTCTGCGCACTGATGGTGAATGTCTGTCCGTCGCCCTGCGGGATAATACCCTTGAACGATTTGGGGTTCAACAGGTTTCTAACCGAGAAGTTGGTAAATTTCAAGCTGAGTTTACCAATCACACCAGTTTGTCCCCAACCGGCCGAGAACTCGATTTGGTCATTAGCTTTCGACTCGAGGTTATATATCAAATCGACCGTTCCGTTCTCTTCGTTGGGTTCGGGTTTAATATCCATTGTTTCGGGGTCGAAGTGGCCGGTTTGAGCGATTTCACGGGCCGAACGCATAAGGTCCGACTTGCTGAACAGCTCGCCCGGCTTCGTACGCAACTCACGGCGTATCACGTGTTCGTACAACCGGTCGTTACCGTTGATAACCACCTTATTAATACGGGCTTGCGGGCCCTCGAAGAGCCGTATTTCCAAATCGATAGAGTCGTTCTGCACATTTCCTTCGATGGGGACCAGTTGGAAAAAGAGATAACCGCGGTCCATATAGAGGTTGGCCACAGCATCCTCGTCCTCCATCGTACGTTTGTTCAACATCTTTTGGTTGTAGACATCGCCAGGTTTCATATTCAATACCGCCGACAGATAATCCGACGGATAAATCGTATTACCCACCCAGTCGATATTGCGAATGTAATACTTGTTACCCTCGTCGACCGTGAGATAGACATCGACCGTCTTGTCATTGTAACGCACAACGCTATCGCTCACAATCATGGCATCGCGATAACCCAACTCATTATATTTCTCGATAATGAGGTTCTTATCGTTTTTATAATTCTCCTCGACAAATTTCTTGGTGCGGAACAGGTGCAACAGGTTTCCCTTTTCGTTGGTCTTTTTCATGGCCCATTTTATCTTCCTGTCCGACAAGACTTCATTCCCCTCGATATATATTTTGTGAACCTTGATTTTCTCTTTCTTATCGATATAAATATCAACGATCACTTCGTTTTCATGAGTCAGGTCATCGGTCTGCTTGATATTCACCTCGGCATTCTTGAAACCCTTCTCCTCGAAATGTTTCTTGATAATCGTCGTCGCACGATCTACGATATTGGGCGTTATCTGGTTTCCTTTGACCAATCCCAAGCGCATCTCCAAATCTTCCCGTTCGCTTTTTTTGATACCGTGATAATTTATCTGCGAGATACGAGGCTGTTGTTTCAACTGAATTTCGAGCCATGCTTTATCGCCATAAGCTTTGGTCCATTTGATAATCACATCGGAGAACAAGCCTTGCCGCCAAAATTTCTTGGCAGCATCGGTAATATCGTTACCCGGGATTTCGATTACCTGCCCCACTTCAAGGCCCGAGTAGCCTATCAACACATAATCCTCATAGTTGGGAGCTCCGGTTACGCTTATACCGGCGATCTCGTATTTTTGGGGAATTGCCGAATAAACGACTTTCGGGTTATATATGGTATCGAGTTTCTCTTCGGTCTGGGCAGTCACAGCCGCCATGCCCAAAGACAAAAACAAAAAAACAGCCAAACTCCTCAAAGGCATATTATATCGCATTTTCAATTTCTTCATTTATAGTTGTTCACTCGTTTTCCCGAAACGGCGCTCTCTCGCCTGATATTCGACAATCGCCTTGTAAAGGCTCTCATCGGTAAAATCGGGCCAATATTCCTCTGTAAAATAAAATTCGGCATACGAGAGTTGCCACAACAAGAAATTGCTGAGCCGTATCTCGCCTCCGGTTCTTATCAACAAATCGGGATTGGGCATGTCGGCGGTCGTCATAAACCTATCGATTGTCGCTTCGGTAATATCGTCTATCGACATCTCGCCCGATTGTACCTCTTGGGCGATACGTTTGGCCGCATGGGCGATCTCCCACCGGGAGGAATAACTCAACGCCAGATTCAAGACAATGCGTGTCCCGCCCGACGTATCACTGATACACTTCAACAGCCGGGCTCTCACATGGTCGGGCAAGCGGTCCAAATCACCGATCACCGAGAGCCGTACCCCCTTCTCGATCATGCCGGGAGTCTCTCGCTCTATCCCGAATACGACCAACGACATCAGAGCATCGACCTCGGCCTGAGGACGATTCCAGTTTTCTGTCGAGAAGGCATACAACGTGAGGTATTGCACTCCCACTTCGGCGGCGGCATCTGTCATCTCATGTACCACATCGAGGCCTTTACGATGGCCTTCCGACCGATCCAATCCTCGTTCTTTGGCCCAACGACCGTTACCATCCATAATAATAGCAATGTGCCGAGGTACACGGGCCCGATTTATCTGCTCTGCGTATGTCATTATCTTTCAACGATTATCGTTGTTACAAATTCCTTTCTTGCGGCCAAATTCATACGTGATCGAAAACAACGTCGTTGAAAACCAATCGGTATTTTTCAGCACGCTACTCTTTATGTTGTACGGGTCGCCCAATGCCTTCCCGTCGAGGTTGTCGCCCAACGTTTTGTGCATGGAGAACTCCAAACTGATATTCCATCGCGGGGCTATCTTATACTTCACCCCCGCTCCCAACGAACCATCGACCGTAAAATAGCCACCATCGACCGTCGAATATCCAGCCCCGACTCCGGCCAACAGATAGGGAGAAAAGCGTTTCGTCCCCAAATAAGAATAACCCATTCCGTAGTTGAAAAAGTTAAACTCTATCTGTCCGCCCAACCGATATTGCCAGCTTTCGAACGAGTAATCGCCCCCGTTGGGAAACCGGTTGTCAAAATCGCGCGTATCGCCCGAGAACTGCATGGCCGAAATATCGGTCTTCACAGCCCACCGGTAATTCAACAAAAAGCGGAAAACCCCGCTTACCGCTACGCCCGGCCGATGCCACGGCGAGACTTGGTTCGCATCGCCCATATAGCTGCTTATTCCACCGGCAAGGCCACCGTCAAAACGGTATTCCTGTGCCGACAGCGTGGCGATGCTGCTTATCAGTAGAACTATAACCGGAATTATTTTTTTCATGTGCGCGCCATTTTTACAAGACTACATACATAAAACGAAATAAACCGATGAAAAGTATTTACGTCCTTTTTCAAATCGCTCATTACGGTATGGGCGGATAGCTCAATCTACCGATAGCTCCCCGCCATATCTCGTTATATACTTGCTTCGAATTATCTTCTCCTCCGAATATATAAATATAGGGAATCTGATAATCGCTCGAACGGGTAACGGCATGTGCCACCGCCCGAACCGGCATGAGTTTCCACAACGACGACGATTGCACAACTTCATAATCGGCATCGACGACCATCACCGAAGCAAAGGCCCGAGGCTTGATATAGGCCGGCATGGCCAACGACTCGGGAGCTATATTCCATGTGTTACCGTTGTTTATCGACACATATACCGAATCGGCTACCCCGGTCGATTCCCGACCGCCAATCGCAATCCATGCCGAATATTGGGTAGTTATCCAATATTCATTGGTCGTAAAGGTAAAATAGGGGAAGAGAAGGGCTCCCTCGCAGGGTTTTATCGACCCGGCCAACTGGGCCCAAGCCTCACCGTCGTAACCCCACGTCGCTCCGGTGAGGGTGTTGTCGGCCATACGACCGCCCACCATAATGGATTGCGGAGAATCCAAATCATATTCCGAGACAAACGTCACCATGGGGCTGCTTCCCGTAATAGGGAAATTCGGAGCCACGGCATAAGGTACAAAACCGTCGGGACGAGGATAGCAATCGTGCTTATAAGTCCCGTTGTCCGAAACGATTCCCAATACTCTCGACTTCCACGTACCCACCAGCGAATAGAAGGTTTGTCCCGTAGAGGTCCACGCCATGCCGTCTTCCGACCGGTATAGCTCACCCCCTTCCGAGAGCATATACAAGGCTTCACCGGTAGCCTGCAAAGAGTTCAATACCGGGGTAAAAGGCACTGACAATACGTGCGATGTCCACTCATTACCCAAGGGATTGTCGGTGACATACAGGGTATAACCCGAATTATCTTCTATGAAAGTATGGACTTTATCCTTGAAATATACGCTCTTTTGCGATTTTACAGTTACTTGACTGCCGCATGGCAGCGATTTCTTACCGAAGGGACTATTCCAATACAACGAATCGGGGTCGATTTGATGAACGTTTACCTTCACCGAATACCACTTCTCCGTCACTCCGTTTTGGGCCGTCACGACCAACGAAACTTTCGAGGTAAAGTCAATCGAGTCCGAAGGATTTTCAATATAATCTATGGTATCGTTCTTGGCCGGATCCCCAAAGTCCATGTAAATCTTGGCCTGCCCCACATTATCAAACGAAATATTGGCAATCAACGCCGAGACATCGGTTCCCACCGGCAGCGAATCGGCATTATAAATTTGCCCTCCAATCAAGTCGATAGTAAAAAAAATCGTATCCAGATTGGCCAACACAGAGTCGTTGGCAGCCAAAGAAAAAGCCGAAACCCGCACACTCTCCGAAACTGTGTAGGATATATCCTCGTCATCGGTAGAGTTACACGAAATACCGGATAAAAACAAAGTTGCAATACACAGGAAAAAATATATTCTTTGCGTCTTCATCAACTGATATGAGTTACAAGTTTGCAGTTACAATCGGCAAATTTAGCAACATTTTTTTCTTTGCACACTACAAACTCCGATAATTATAATTATTTATGGATAAGCCCGGTTTCAAGCCATCGGTCTCCTACGCACCAAAAATAGACAAAAAAGCGACCGCCCAAATACTATTTTAGACAAACCGCATCATTAACAGGGTAAACAGGCGCATTTTACCTATTTTCATACCAATCGATTCGAGACCTTCCGCCATATTCTGTATAAGCAGGAAGCTTGTCGTGTTGCGGAGCTGCAACACCCGAAGACAAAGACAATCCGCCCGTCTCGACTCTGGCTTCGTCCCAATAGCCCGAATCGATGAACGACTGCAACAACCGGGCGCCCCCCTCTACCAACAGGTGCTGTATGCGCCGGGCATGCAACTCCCCGAGCAATGCCGGGATAAACGCTTCGTCAAAAGGCAAAATCACTTGTTCTACCGGCTGCGGCAACGCCCGGCCAGCCCCCTCTTCACCGGTCACGAGCAGTGTGGGCTGCCCATCGGTAAAAAGGCGGGCAGTAACCGGTATCCGGCCCTGCCGGTCGAGTACAATCCGCAAGGGCGAACGACCGTACCACAACCGGGTAGTCAACGAAGGATCGTCGGCAATCGCCGTATCGGTCCCCACGAGAATGGCATCGGACTCGGCCCGCAAACGGTGTACCCATACCGACGAAACGGCGTCCGAAATCCGCGCGGCCGGCTCACCCGGCTCACGAGAGCTATCTATGTAGCCATCGGCACTCTGCGCCCATTTCAGGGTCACAAAGGGGCGATGCTTCGTTTGGGCGGTCATAAAGGTGCGGTTCAAAGCCCGGCACTCCTCTTCCAAAACGCCGGTGACCACCGTTACCCCAGCCTCGCGCAACCGGGCCACGCCACGCCCCGATACAGCCGGGAAAGGGTCGAGACACCCCACCACGACCCTCGGGATATGCTTGTTCACGATCAACTCGGCACAGGGCGGAGTCTTCCCGTAATGCGAACAGGGTTCCAACGAAACATACAGCGTGGATTGCGGCAACAGCGTCTCGTCGCCCACGGCGGCGATAGCATTCACCTCGGCATGGGGTAACCCATATCCCCGATGATACCCCTCGCCTATAATCTTGCCGTCGCACACGACTACCGCACCGACCATCGGGTTGGGCGAAACATGTCCCCGCCCCAACGAGGCCAATTGCAAACAACGACGCATAAAAACGGTATCCCTGTCTCTATCCATATCTCAAACTTTTTTATGTACCTTTGCAGAAACTGCGGGAGCACCTCTGCACAACCGGATACGATTGGCCCCGGGGCGCTTATCCCGGCAACAAGAAACTATTACCGAAACTTATGCAACAAAGCATCGACCTACTGCGGCACAAACTGGGTGACATCTACCCACCCGGTGAGATCTCGGGACTCACCCGAATGATTTTCGAGGCCTTGTGCAACTACACGCCCACCGATATTCTGCTCCACAAAGATACGATTTTATCTGAGGATATACACCGAAAAATCGAATGTATAGCCGACAGGTTATCTCGACAAGAGCCTATCCAATATATTTTGGGATTCGCCGATTTCTGCGGTTATCGCTTCGACGTGGCCCCCGGAGTGCTTATCCCGCGCCCCGAAACCGCAGAATTGGTTACCTTGATCATTCGGGGTAACAAAGGGAAACGATTGTGCATAGCCGACTTGGGCACAGGAAGCGGCTGCATAGCGGTCACATTGGCTCTCGCACTGCCTCTCTCGCAAGTCGAAGCATGGGAACTCTCTCCCGCCGCTCTCGACATAGCCGAGCGCAACGCCCGAAAACTGAATGCCCGTGTACGCTTTGTCCAACGAGACATTCTCCGTGACAATGTCGCAGAACTTCCCGGCGAATCGCTCGACATCATCGTCAGCAACCCGCCCTACATACGGGCATGCGAACGGGCCGACATGAGCGACAACGTACTGGCCTACGAACCGCACGAAGCCCTGTTCGTCCCCGACGAAAATCCTCTTCTCTTCTACGAAAAGATGGCCCGCGACGGCATGTATCTTTTGAAACCCGGCGGCATGCTCTATTTCGAAATTAACGAGACTCAGGGCCAAAACTGCGCCCACATGCTGGAATCGACCGGTTACGAACGGGTCGGAATCGTCAAGGACCTATACGGCAAAGACCGTTTTATCACCGCAACAAAACCCTATCGACATGGCTAAGGCTCTCACTCCCCCCGAAGCCCTTCACCGGGCCGCCGCCCTCTGCTCCGCCTCGGAGCACTGCATCGGCGATATTCGACAAAAACTCGCCCGATGGGGCATCGAAGCCAACGAAGCACAGGCCATTATAGAACGATTGGTTCAGGATAGATTTATCGACGAAGGGCGATACGCCGTCGCCTTCGCGAAAGACAAATTCCGATTTTCGGGGTGGGGCCGGATAAAAATACGTTATGCCCTGCAACAAAAACAGATAAGCCCCGGCAACATTACCGAGGCGATTTCGGCAATCGACGAAGAGCAGTACACCGCACGATTGTTCGACCTACTGGAAGCCAAACTGCACTCGCTGAATGATAAAGATACAGAGGCCCTTCGCGCCAAGCTATTCCGGTTCGCCACCTCCCGAGGATTCGAAAGCGAACTCATTTTCAATACATTCAAAGCTTTGGACTTATGAAACCCGGTGGATTCCTCAACGAACTGACAGATCTGTTCTTCCCCCGGCTTTGTCCCATCTGCCGACAGGCCTTGAATCGAGATGAAGAGGGTATCTGCACCACCTGCCTGCACCGACTACCCCGCACCGACTTTCACCGCGACCCGCTCAACCCGATGGCCCAACTCTTTCTCGGGAAAGTACCGATAGAGCGGTGTGCCGCCTTTTTCTTTTTCACCTCGCCCGGCGATGCCCGCCAACTGATACACCACATCAAATATCACGGCGGGAAAAAATGCGGCCGCACCATGGGCGAGATTTATGCCCGCGAACTATTGCCATCGGGATTTTTCGACGGCATCGATGCATTGGTGCCTGTCCCCCTGCACCCTTCGAAAATGCGGCGAAGAGGATACAACCAGTGCGAATGGATTGCCCGTGGTATCGGACAAGCCACCGGCATAGGAATTTATCCCGACTGGATATGCCACACCCGCAACACCCGGTCGCAAACCCGCAAAGGCATCTACGACCGCTGGCTCGACACCCACGGCGCCTACGAAACGGCTCCCGACCTCGACCTGTCCGGCCGCCACATTTTACTCATCGACGATGTCGTAACCACCGGAGCCACCCTCCTCTCCTGCGCACAAGCTCTACACGCATGCGGGAATCCACGCATCAGTTGCCTGACTCTCGCCGCGGCTCAATAATCGGGCCAATACAAATTCGGGTTTACAAAAAACCGGAATTATTCTGCTCATCGGTCAACTCCCCCTTCTTCAACTTCTTCATGAATTCGGTCGGGTTCATGCCAAACTGTTTTTGGAAACATTTCGCAAAATACGACGAGGAACTGAATCCTACCAAGAAGCCAATCTCGGTAATGCGATAATCGCTCTCGACCATCATCTTACATGCCGTTTTCAAACGAATCAGTTTAATAAAATCGTTGGGAGTCATGCCTACTATGGCCTTTATTTTAGAAAAGACATTTGTACGGCTCATACCCAACTCCTTAGCCAATTTATCGACCGAAAACTCAGGCTCATTCAAATTTTGACTGATTATCTCGGTACATCTGTTCACAAATTCTTCATCTAATTTATTGAGAACGGCCGTATGGATCTCGGACAATGGCGTTGACGTATATCTCTCTTTAATCTCACTCCGTTTGTTCATCAAGTTTTTCAATTGGGCCAACAAATGGTAAGGAGAAAACGGCTTCTCGATATAGGCCTCTATACCCAGTTCCAAACCCTCTATTTTACTTGCGGTGTCGGTCTTCGCCGTCAAAAGCACAATAGGGATATGCGACGTATTCAAATCGGCTTTCACACATTTGCAGAACTCAAAGCCATCCATACCTTCCATCATCACATCGCTTACAATCATATCGACTTGATTGTTTTGGAGTATCTTCAAAGCTTCGTTTCCACTCAATGCCGATATTACAAAATACTCTTGGGACAATATTTTTGAAAGGAAATCGAGTACTTCGCTATTATCATCGACAATCAATACCGAATATTTCTTATTCCCTCCGTCCCTTTCATCTTCATCGTCCATCCTTTCTTGGATAATATGCTCATCGTCTTTCAACACAAAGGTATTTTCCATGGCTTCCTGCGAATGGCTCGGAACTTCATTTTCAGTTCTTTTCGGTAGCCGGATAGCCATTAAAAGCCCGCTTGCCCCATCACGCCTGTCAAGTGCCTGAATTTCACCTCCCATCAGTTTTACAAACGAATAGGTCATGTGAAGGCCTATCCCTATCCCCAGTTTTGCCGTCTCCTTGTTATTCTTCACTTGATAGAAAGCTTCAAAGACACGCTTCTTTTCATTATCGGGAATACCGGGACCATCATCAGACACCTCAATGAAGACACTATCTTCTTTTTCGCATGCCGATATGGCGATGTTGCTTTTGGCATGCTTTATCCCATTCGTCATCAAATTGCTGATTATCTTCGTAAGAGCCTCACCGTCCACTACCAATTCCAGATCGGCAGGGATAGTTGTCTCTATCGTAATTCCTTTCTGTCGAGCGGTCCACTCAAACCGGGCCGTAATCTTCCCGACCAGCTCCTGCAAGTTGCACACGCTGTAACTCAACTTATACATGCCGGAATCAATCTTACGATAATCCAGCATCTCGCTTACCAAGCTGTAAAGTCGTTTATAATTCTGTTCGATGATACTCAAATAGTCGCCATATTTCTCATTGATGCTTTTCGATTTCATCAAGACTTCGAGAGGCCCGATAATCAAACTCAACGGAGTACGTATTTCATGGGCGATATTGGTAAAAAACTCGATTTTCGAGTCATACAACTCCTTCTCTTTCTCGGTATTAATTTTTTCGATGCGCTCATGCTGCTTCCGATCGGCACGTTTCAAATAATACACAATAAACAAGGCCACACACAATACCCCCAAGATTGCATAAAGCGAATAGGCCAACCGGGATTTGAAAAATGGCGGTAAAACCGTTATCTCCAATACGACTTCGTGGGGGCTCCATATCTTTTCACTGTTTGTCCCCTGTACATGAAGCACATATTCTCCGGCAGGAAGATTCGTATATGAGACATACGGATTACTCCCCTTGATCGTCCTCCAATCCTCGTCAAATCCTTCCAGTTTATACCTATATCGGTTCTCCTCGGGCGCGATAAAACTCAATGAAGCAAATTCAAATCCGATAACCGATTGCCGGCTATCCAGCGTTACATGCTTGGTATGCTCTATCGCGGTACAAAGCGGAGAGTCGTCGGTACAAGCACCCGCACTTTCACCAAATATGGTCATATCGGTAATCAACACATTGGGATTGTATGTGTTTTCTACCAGATTCGAAGGAGAGAAGACACAAAAGCCATCGACCGAACCTAAAAATATTTTCCCGTCATTCGATTTCAAGCCTGCGCCAAGGGAGAATTGCTCGTTATATAAGCCATTTGACTTGGAATAGGTTTTCATATATCCGTTGTCCGGATTACAATGGACCAATCCTTGGTTGGTCGAGATCCATAAATTATCGCCATCGGGGATAATTGCCGAAATAATATTATTGGGCAAATCAAGGTTTTCATAACGGACAAACCTGTCATTCGTTTCATCATATCGGCAAATGCCATATCCATACGTGCCTATCCAAAGGCGTTTTTTACGGTCGACCGCCAACGTCGTCAAGGTATTCCTCAAAAGCGAAGAGCTGTCGTTGCTATCGTATTCATACAATTTTATCTCTGACGTACGCTGGTCGTATGAATATAACCCGTTTTCCGACGTGGCAATCCATATTTTCCCATATCCGTCTTCAATAATGGAGGAGACACGGCTCTTTATCGGCTCAATTCGCACGAAATTATCTTTTTCACGATTATAATAACACAATCCGCCGGAGGTCCCTATATAAATCTGTCCATTGCTCGCTTTATAAATAGCAAACAAGCGTGACGAAGGAAGCGAATGGGAATCGGCAGGATCGTGCAAATACGATTTCACCGTCTTTGTACGCATGTCAAATACTTCCAATCCACGCTCGTATGTGGCGACAAAAAGTCGGGCGTTATCAAAAAGCATATCATGCACGCAATAATAGGTCGAACCTATATCTTTTGCCGTACGATAAGACGTGACATTTTTTGTCTCCGGGTCGAAACAAAACAATCCGTTATCATCTGTACCGATCCAATACAACCCGTTAAAACGATCTTCCTTAATTACATTTATCACCTTGCCCTCTTTCGATTTATTCGACGAAGTGCAACTGAAATATTCAAATTTATTCTGAAAATCGGAGTAGAAATCGACACCATTGAAATAGGAACCTAACCAAAGGCTTTCTTCTTTATCGACGAAAAGGCTATAAATAAATTTGTTAGATATACTTGCAACTTTCAACCCCGACTGGTCGGTCGGGATAATCCGCCCCTCTTCTACCCTGAACAAGCCAATCCCGTTATCAGAAGCGACTATTAACTCTCCCGGGCGATACTCGATCATATCGTGAATGTGGTACAACAAGTTTTCAGAACTATTATCCTTATAGTTTGTAAACGTCTTCGTCGCATAATCAAATCGGTCCAATCCGTTTTGAAATGTTCCTATCCACAAGTTTCCATAAGAATCCTCATAAATCTTGTGAATGGAATTATCCGATATGCCGTTTTTACCCTCGCCTTTTACATACGTGATGAACGTATCTGTTTTCTTCTCATAGCAAATCAAACCTTCGGCATAACTCCCAATCCATATATTCCCCCGGCTATCTTCATGAATATCCATTGCCGTATAAAACGGTATTGATTTATGATTCCCCTTGTTATATGAATAAAGACTCCCTGTACATGGATTATAACGATACACCCCCTTGCCGTTGGTAGCAATCCAAATTTCACCGTCATGGTCCTCGACAATATCGGTAACACGGCTGTTTAGCGACTCTCCCGATTCTGTTTTGGCAACGAATGGAGCGAATGTATCGGTCAATGGATCATAAATATTTATCCCATTATCCAATGCCACCCACATTTTTTGCTGCTTGTCGATAAACAGATTCTGAATGCTATTACTCAAAATAGAACCCCGCTGGTGAGAGAAGCGATAATTCTTAAATTTAACCCCGTCGAAACGACTCAACCCGTCGTCGGTACCAAACCAAATAAAACCGCACGAGTCTTGTATGATTTTATATATCCTGTTCGACGGAAGCCCCTCTTCCATGGTATATTTTTTTGAAATAATCCGCTGCCCGTAACCCGAATGCACTCCTGCCGGGATAAAAAACGCCAACAGAAACGCCCATCGTGCAACGCAAGATCGTATCTTCATGCTGTCCATATTCAAATAGTAATTATCTGGTCCAAACCCTATTTACTCAGTTAGCGAACTATCTTGTCCCAATTGGGGCAACAACCTTGACGGCCTACCTACCACCCTCGTATAAACCCTCATTCCCGACATACGCCAATGTGATGCGCTACTTTTTTTTACAAAAAAAACATATTTGGGGATTTCAAAAAGCAAAAATAGTTCAAAAGAAGGATACTTTTAGAGCCGACGGGGCTTATGCCCGAAGCAAAACCACACACACACCTCCTCCTGTTTGTAAAATTGTTGTTGTTTTGTACATTTTTTTTCAATCTCCTTTGGGCTTCATTGTATTTTTGTAGTGAAAAATCTGTATTTGTTTTCGGGACAAAAAAGATTTCCAAGAAAAATACGCAATAATTTTATAAAATCAAAATCTATCTATTGCCATGAATGAAACTACATGTAAAATTAAATTCCAACACTTGAAATTTATCTGTGCTTTCATGCTCGTGATAGGCTCTATGACAATGATGAATTTCAATTCATTTGCCGAGGCCGTGGCATCTCGACCATTGAAAGGGCAAGTTTTGGAAGAAGGGACCGATCTCCCGTTAATCGGAGCAAACGTGTGGCTGAACGAGACCAGCGTCGGCACTATTACCGATATAGACGGGAACTTCTCTTTGAATGTCCCTGCCGGAAGAAGCATTGTCTTAACAATCAGTTATATAGGATACGAATCAAAAGAGCAAGTTGTAAACCCGACAGATGACAACATTAAAATAATTCTGTCGGTAGGCTCCGATGTCCTCGACGAAATACAGGTAATCGGTTATGGCACACAACGGAAAGAGAGCGTTATCGGCTCTATCTCCACGATTAAGCCTAACGAATTGTCGGCTCCCACCGGGTCGATTTCGACCAATCTCGCGGGAAAACTGGGCGGTGTCGTTTCGGTGCAACGCACGGGAGAACCGGGAGCTTCGTCCGAATTTTGGATTCGCGGTATATCCACGTTCGGCGCCAACAAAACACCTCTAATCTTGGTCGATGGAGTAGAACGTTCGCTCGACCTGCTCGATACGGAAGAGATTGAGTCATTCTCTATCTTGAAAGATGCGACCGCCACTGCCGTATATGGTGTGCGCGGCGCCAATGGCGTTATCCTCGTAACCACCCGCCGCGGTACAGAAGGGAAACCCAAAATATCGGTCAAAGCCGAGATGGGACGTCTGGAAGCCACCAAAATCCCAGAAATGGCAAGTTCGGTCGATTATGCCGAAATGTACAACGAAATGATCGGCTACAATTATTATAGCCAAGAGGTCATCGATGCCTATCGTTACGGGACCGACCCCGATCTTTATCCCAATGTCAATTGGATCAACGCCGTCTTTAAAGATTACGCTATCAATAACCGGGTAACAGCCAACGTATCTGGTGGCGGTTCCATCGCCCGATATTTCATTTCCGGTTCGTTTTACAATGAAGACGGTATTTTCCGCACCGACCCGAACTCTTCGTACAATGCCAACCCGAATTACAAGCGTTATAATTTCCGGTCGAACTTAGATGTCAATCTCTCGCCAAGCACCATCTTGTCGTTGACATTAGGCGGATTTTTACAGCAACAGCGCACTCCGGCCGACCAAGCCAGCATTTGGAAATCGGCCTTCGTACTCTCGCCCAACACATTCCCCATCAAATATTCCAATGGATACTGGGCCGGTAAAAGCGAAATTAAAAACCCGTATTACACCGTAACACAAGCCGGATATAACAAAAACTGGAAAAGTATCCTGAACTCGGTAATCAGTCTGGAACAAGACTTTTCCGAATTGATCACTTCGGGGTTGAAAATGACCCTGAAATTCTCATTCGACACAGACAGCTACCACAATAATAAATATACCCGTCAAGACGACATTTATTATGCATCGGGACGCGACGAAAACGGCATGTTGATATTCGACAAGCCCGAAATCAGCAAAGGCGGCCCTTGGTTTAGCCAAAGTTCATCGGGCAGCAACGCCACCTATTTGGAAGGGTCCATCTCCTATAACCGTTTATTTAACAAAAAACATCGTGTGGGAGCCCTATTACTATACAACCAACGTATCTATAACGAGACGGCCGACAGCTCCATCAAAAGTCTGCCTTATAAAACCCAAGGATTGGCGGGACGTGTGACTTACGACTTCGACAGCCGCTATTTCATCGAGGGGAACTTCGGATACAACGGGTCCGAAAACTTTGCCTCGGGACACCGCGTGGGATTCTTCCCCTCGGGAGCAATCGGCTGGTACGTGTCGAACGAAGAGTTTTTCCAGCCCTTAACCCATATCATCTCGAAATTAAAGTTGAAAGCCTCGGTCGGGCAAGTCGGTAATGACAAAATCGGCGGTGACGTGCGATTTATCTACTTGGGTACAGTCACCGGAACCGGCTCGTACGTGTATGGGACAAATTACAGCAGTTCAAGCGGCGAACGCGTCGATGAGGTCCCCAACCCGAACGTATCGTGGGAAGTCTCTACCAAACAAAACTACGGCATTGAATTGGGCCTTTTCAATAATATCGACATTCAAGCCGACTGGTTCAACGATACCCGCGACCACATATTTGTCCGCAACAACAACATTCCTTCTTACGTAGGACTATCGACGGTTCCTATGGTGAATGTCGGCAAAATGAGAAGCTGGGGATTCGACTCCTCTTTGGAATATAACCAAATGTTTGGCGATTTATTTGTTTCTGTGCGCGGGACATTCACCTATGCATCGAACATTATTCTGGAAAACGGAGACCCCGACAACAAATATCCCTATATGAACACCAAGGGACAGAAAATTTACCAGAACAAAGGATTGATAGCACTCGGGCTGTTCGAATCGCAAGAAGAGATAGACCGCAGCCCCACACAATTCAGCGAGGCCATGCACAGTACCCTTCGCCCCGGCGATATAAAATATCAAGACATCAACGGCGATGGCATGATCGATGATTACGACATCGTCCCTATCGGATACTCCGATATTCCCGAGATCACCTACGGTATAGGCGCTTCGTTGGGCTGGAAAGGGATTGACTTTTCATTCTTCTTTCAAGGGACAGGCCGTGTGACCTGTTTCGAGCAAGGTCAAACATTGAACCCGTTCACCTCGGGATATGCCGACAACGACGGCTTCCACAAAGATGTCGTTGGCAACTACTGGTCGGAAAGCAATCCCGACCCCAACGCCCGTTATCCTCGGTTGAGCAACGTGGAATATGGGAACAACAACAATACGAAGACATCGACCTTCTGGCAACGCGACGCATCGTATATCCGGTTGAAAAACATAGAATTAGGTTATACATTCCCCAAAGTCTGGACCAACAAATTCCATGTACAAACCCTGCGTATATTCGCCTCGGGAATCAATGTACTTACCTTTGCCAAAGAACTCCGCCTCTATGACCCGGAGTTGGGCACAACCGATGGCCAGAAATATCCGCCTACTCGAGTATTCAATATCGGGTTGAACATTAATTTCTAACATTCAAAAGGATAACATACAGATGAAAACAGTAAAACGATTTTTAGTCTTTGCCTTTTCAGCAATCATATTGGCCTCGTGCGACTCTTACTTGGATACCACTCCCGAAGACTTGCGCTCGCCCGACCAAATATTCGAGTCATACAACTCGACACAAAACGCCATGTTTGGAGTCTATTCCTACCTGCGTACCAACCCGTGTAACACCCCGGCGGCATATTCTACATTCGAGGTAGATATTCCCTATACCAATGTACATACGTTCAACTTCGGCGTATGGAGTGCCTCTTCGGCCCAATACGATAAATGGGTCTCGCATTACAAAGGGATACGTGAAGCGACCTATTTTCTCCAAAATATATATAAATGTCCCGATGGCGAAATTACCCACGACACCAGAGAGCAATTCAAAGCCGAGGTCCGTTGTGTGCGTGCAATCCTATATGTGGAGTTGATGCGCATGTATGGTCCCGTCGTCCTGCTTTACGACGAACTGGTAGATTTTACCGAGACCAATCTCGACAGGCCGCGCAACACTTGGGACGAGTGCGTCGAATGGGTATCCAACGAACTATTGGAACTTTCTGAAAACGAATACCTCCCCTTGCAACAATCCGGCGCAGCTTATGCCCGCATGAGCAAAAGCATCGCATTGGCCTATCGGGCACGTATCCTGCTCACCTCGGCCAGCGATTTGTTCAACGGCAATCCCATGTATGCCGGCATTTGCAACCCCGACGGGACTCCGTTGTTCCCGAGCAAAAAAGATCCCCAAAAATGGGAATTGGCCCGCCAAGCAGCCAAAGATGTTATCGACCTCGGCATTTACGACTTGGAACAAGTGATGGAAGATGGGAAAATAAACCCCTACAAATCCTACCAAGCCATTTTCACCGAAGCTCAAAGCAAGGAAATGATATTCCCCTTCATGGAAACCGATTCCTATGTCGATAAGCGCCTTGCCCCGCAAAGCATAAACGGTTGGGGGTTCGGTTACAGCCCCACCCAAGAGATGGTCGATTTATATGCCATGAAGAATGGCCGATACCCCATTACCGGTTATCAAGGGAGCAACCGCTTGAAACCGATTATCGACGCCTCGTCGGGTTACAGCGAAGAGGGATTCGCCCAGTTTACGCACCCGCTCGAAGGGATAGAACGCAAAACTTTCAAAATGTATATCGACCGGGAACCTCGCTTCTACGCCTCCATTTTGTATGGCGGCCTCACTTGGTTTGTATCGAGCACAGCCGATGAACGTATTTATGTAGAGATGTTTAAAAACGGGAACAACGGCTACGACGCAAGCCACAACCACTCCAATACAGGCTATGGCATGGTGAAATTTGTCATGCCCGACTATTCGGCACGGACACGTAACGTAAAACGGGAACTGCCCATCATTCGTTATGCCGAAATATTGCTCAACTACATCGAGGCCACGATCGAAGCCGGGAAAGAGACCCCGAGTCTGTTGAGCGACCCGGATATGATTCAATACTGGGACAATCTACGCGAGCGAGCCGGATTGCCGAGTATATTGTCGGTCTATCCCGAGGCGGCCAATAACCAAGAGTTGTTGCGGGAACTTGTGCGCAAAGAGCGCAAAATCGAATTGGCATTCGAAGGCATGAGTTTCTACGACACCCGCCGTTGGCTCACCGGAGAGGAAACCGAACCCGGATATTTCCACGGAATGGATACACAAGTAAACGGGACTCGAGATTCGCAATCATACCCCGACGCATTTTTCACCCGTGCGCAAAATGCCGATCGGCCCAGTCCCCGCATTTTCCACCCGAGTTTCTATTTATTCCCTATTCCTCAAAGTTCCTTAAACAAGAACCACGATTTGGTACAAAATTATAAATGGTAAAAACCGTATTGACAATGAAAAAGTATATAGGCTTCTTATCACTGATATTGTTCATTTCTTCATGCTCCGATTACAGGTATGACGAGATGGTGAACGATACTGCATATTTCCCCAACAGCGAACTGCTGGAATACATGTTGACGGTTACAAATGACGATGACTATGTATATAATCTGTGGGTTCACAAGGGTGGCTATTTCCAAAAAAAGTTTGTCGGCAAGGTAGAAATCTCGTACGACTACCTCGTCAAGTACAACAATGCCAATAACACCGATTACGAAATTCTCGACAGCCAATATTACACGCTGCAACGCGACTTTGAAATGGAAGAGGGAGAAAACGAATGTCCCATACCCATAACGTTCAAAGTAAAACAATTATTGACCGACTTCGGCTATCAAACATTTTACCTTCCGTTGTCCGTACAAAGTCTCACTCCCGAGAGCGGCATCTATGACGACAAATCGAATGTAATGCTGGCTTTCACCTTAAAACAACCGCTCGTAACAATCGACACGGAATGGAAAGAAAAACAGTATAAAAAATTCAACGGGAACGAAAATTCGTACGAGTTTGACATTACCGCCGTGATGGACGTCGATGCCCCCGAAGATTTCAATGTCATCTACACCCGTGACGAGAGCCTGCTCGAAGCCGGCGAACTCCTGTTAGACCCGAACTATTACTCCTTTACCGAAGAGGTCCCGATGGCGAAAGGTGAGATATATGCCGAAAATTATTTGAATGTAAACGTGGCCGATATGCCCATCGGCGAATGGGTTATCCCCATACGCCTATCCTCTTCGAACGATAAAATCGGAATGCTCGACGATGCATGGATCGCCCTCACGGTTACCAAAGGAGAGCTCGACGAGGTCACTTGGAGCGGGACCTATCTGCAAGGCGAAAAAATCATTATCCCCGGTGCTGCCCGGATCGACCTCGAAGTCGGCGAATTTGCAAACATCACAGCCAATGCCACGGCCGACGAAAATTGGTTGCGCCCGCAGGTTGTCGGGAACAAGATTATATTGGAAACCGATGAAAACAACACCGGAAGTGAACGTTCGGCAATCCTTACGGTACGCAACGAAGCCAACAATCTGGCCAAGACGATTGAAGTGATCCAAGCCGATGTCAATGCCGGTATTCCGCTGAACAAAGAAATCTGGACTCTCGAAGCATACAGTGAAAACTGCACGAAACACCTCAACGACATTCCCAAAATGTATGACGGGGATTGGCGTAAAAGTGCCAACGACAAGGACAGCTACGTAGAATTGAATGACCGGAATGCGTCAGACCCCTTCGTGCTGACGTTCAATCTGGGAATGGAACAAAGCCTGAACACATTTGGGCTGATGCCGAGGCAACAATGGCTGCGCCCCTCGCCCAAAAGAGTGAAGATAGAGGTCAGCCTCGACAATGAATCATGGACGACCGTAGGCAAAGGACAAAACGCCGAGGGTATTCTTACCGGGTTTGGAGATGAAGAGACCGATAGTAGCAAATATCCCGAACTTCTCTACAACGGCGTGATCAAGTGGTTCGACTTCGAGAATACGGTAAGAGCCCGATACATACGGTTATCGTTGTACGAATCGTGGTGGAACGACGGAAAAGTAGTTTGCATAGAAGAAGTTTTTGCAAGTTTTAAATAAATAGTTTATAAATTAGAGCGCGAATTGACCTTCGCGCTCCAACAAGCTAAATAGAATTCAAAGTACAATGGTTATGACTGACAATAACAAAAATAAAAAAGGATTCTCTTTTCCAATAAATGGAAAAACGTTTATGCTGTTGGCCGTATTGGTGAGTTGGCTGCAAGCTTGTGATACGGATCCCGAGTTGAATTGGACCCCCGACTCGTTGGCCATCACGGTATCGGGGCAATTTGAAAACGGCAATGGAAAAGCATTCGATGCCGGCGACGGGAATTGGGGCGTAAACATCAGCCCCGAATTTGGAGGCGATCTAAAAATCGAAGTCAACGCAGATAAAGGTTGGACTGTCTCAATCGAATATTACACGACCGAAGAGACCGAATGGATTACCCCCTCCGAGGTCGAATCGACCGGCTCTAACCTGACCCTATCGATCGAAGCGAACAAATCGGTTTTGTTCAGGAAAGCATCTGTCACCATTCGCACCCAAGGGGATATTCCGGTTGGTAAAAAAATCACGATTGTGCAAACCGATTCCGATCCGATTATAGAGTTCAACCCGCAAGAGAACTCCGACAGTTCTTTTGACCCCGAATCAAAAACCTTGACCGTAGGCTACAAAGCAAGCGAACAGATTATCGGGTTCTGGTCCAATATCGAAGACTATGTGCTGCAAGTACGCCCCGAGCATGAAGGCGACGACATCAGCTGGGTCAAAGGATTTAGAGTCTCGGAAGAGGAAGCTACCTTATCATTCTCGACACTGAATAATTTTACGGGGAGTTCCCGCCGGGCCATGATCACACTCGAAGCCGAAGGTTTTGAAACGACTACCTACTACTTGGAACAACAAGCGTCATTGTATAAAAACATACTGGTAAGCATCGACGGGGTGTCGTTCAACGATGAACTCGAAGGCATCACGTATGGAATGAAAGAACGCTCTATCCAACTGGTATTCGACTCGAATGTAGAACTCTCGGCCCAACTGCTCGACCGGGCCACATCGGGAGAAGCCTCTTGGGGCAGCATCGAGACAGCAAACAACACATTTACCCTAAAATTACCGGCAAATACCAGCGGAGAATCTTTGCACGAAGGTTTGTTGCGAGTAAAAGCCTCCGATACGAACTTCGACGACCAGCCGGCCGTAGAATGGACATTTACCCAACTGTATGAAATGCTCGAAGTCAACTGGACTGCCTCCAACTTGTATGAAGACGGCCTAATCATCGGTGGTACGGAGTATAACCATAAATCATTGGGGACATACAATTCTGCCGATGATGAAGTAAAAGCCGAAATCATAAGCGGTGAAACATGGCTGAACGTACAACTGGAAGAAGGCTCAATCCAATTAAATGCCGAAGAATATACCGGGAATACCCCCAGAACAGCCACATTGAGAATCTTCAATCCCAACGGCTCTCTTTCAGAAGAGATAGAATTGAAACAATATAAGGCCATCGACAAATCGGGTTGGAGCATCGAAGCCGGGAACGATAAAACCGGCAGTACAGCCAACGAGCCGATAAGCAACATCATCGACGGCAATATAAACACCCATTGGCAATGGCAATGGAATGTCGATGGTGGAAAATCGAGCGATTTCCCCAACACGCCCTACGAATTTATCATCGATTTTGGCGAAGCACAACTGTTCAACACCATCTCGCTATGGCAAACGCAAACCGCAGAAAACGGTTATGTCAAAGACGTTCAGTTCAAGGTGAGCAACGACAAGAGCACATGGGTCGATTTGGGAGTATATCGCATGTCCAATTCGAGCGACGATGCAATAGCACATGGAAGCGATCCTTACACCTATCTGTTCCCGACGGTTCAATACACACGATATGTCCGATTGATCATTTTGTCCAACGTCGGCGACAGCAAAGTAAATACCGGCAAAAATGCTTATATGGGAGAATTCAGTATATCGATAGACTAATTTTTAAGCGATGAATAGAATTAACAAAGTATTATTACTCACAGGGTGGCTCTTCATGGCACTCTCCTGCGGGAACCAAGAGTTGGATCTGACACCGACCCCCAATCCTGTACCGGGGACCGGCGGGAGTACTTCTACCGGCGATACCATCACGTATCGTGCGCAAGTATGGGTCGATAAAGCCGATTTGGAATTCTATGGCGGAGAGAGAGCTTTCAATATCAAATTGAAAGAGATGTTCCGGAAAACCACCCGGTTTTGGAACGAAAGCCCCAACAAATTCAAATACTATTTCCAATTTGTCCCGGGCGAGGCACTTCACATCTACGATACGGGCAACGACCCCTCGAAATATGACAAGTACAGAAACGAAGCCTACGGTTTGCTTGATACCGAGAAGTATGACTTTGTCGTGTTCTTTGCCCTGAATGCCGAAAAAACAGCTTTGTCGTGCGGCGGAGGCGGTGCAAGCGGGCATTCGGTCGTAAATGCCTATCTCCCTCGCACCGTAGATATTTTCTCCGATGCCGAATATCCCAACCAAGGGACTTACAGCAATTTAGGACATGAGTTCGGACATGTACGCGGGGCGCAAGATTTATACCAATATCTAATATCGGCCGACAACAATCCTGTCAGTGGCGAGGCATTTACACCTCCTGCCTGTAACATGGGCACCGGATATATGGTATGGAGCGATTATTGTTCGGCTCTATTCAATTACGACGCGCATCAAAAACAATTGGATAAGGATCTGACGAAAAACACATTCCCCGAAAAACTGACCATCAACGTTACCAAAAACAAAGAGCCCAAACGGGGAATCATCATCAACTTCTTCGGGACTCGTGCCGGAGGAGATTTCGGCGGCCCCGACGTATATAATGCCGAGGGAAATTCGCCCTTCTTGGTAGAAAAGACCAACAGCTCGGGGCAAATTACAATCAACAACACATACCAGATGTTTTTCCCGGGCGAAAGTGCCCCCAATACACCACCCAAAAGTCCCAAAGACGAATGGCCATTTTCCCGCTGGTATTGCTTCTTGATGGAAATTGTAGATGGCAACAGCAAAAGATACATGTGGCTGTCGGATCTCGATATGTGTACCCATGTACTCGAAACCGGCGAGAAAACTTATGAAATCAATATCGAGTTGTAAACAATAAAAGGAGGACTCGACCAACAAGAAACCCCGGCACAATATGCCTTCAAAGACATATTGTGCTGGAATTTCTACAAGGCTTTATAACAGTTTAATCCATTCTTCCCTTTTCTAAAATAATCTATGCAGAAACTACTTTTTTATTTCATGGCAATCGTTTTTCTCTTTTCGGCCTGTTCCGAGTCGGGACTCGATTTGCCAGACGGAGAAAATCCCGGTGTCAATCCTCCGGCATCGACTCCCAAAGACACGCTCACGTTCAACGTCCTGACCTATATCGACCGAGCCAGTGTAGAGGGTCACTTGGGGGCAAACGAGAAATCCATAAAGACCAAGATGGACGAATTATTCCGTAAAGTCAGCAACTACTGGAACGAATCGTCAAAGGGGAAACTGAATCATCAATACCGCTATACGGTTGCCGATGTCGTCATCTACGACGGTTCCTCCTCCGACCCGACCCTTCGCAATAAAATTTACAACGAACCTATCGACTTCGGCAAATACGATGTAACCGTACTTTTCGACTGTTTGCAAGACAACGACGAGACCGGGGACGGTGGCGCAGCTCATGGAGGCGGGAGCGACAATCGATCTGTAATTACCGTGATCGCCGGGCCTACAACCCCGAAAGATATATTCACCGATGCCACTTATCAAACTTTGGTCCACGAGTTGGGGCACTACCGGGGCGTGACAGACATGTACCAATATGTTATCGACCAAGCCGACAACAAAGTAAGCAACACCCAATACCTGCCACCGAAATGTAACATGTGGAGTGCCTCGGACGGGGTATGGAGCGACTATGCGGCCAATATTATGAATTACGTGGGCGGAGTAAAGCAAATAGGAAACGCTTTCCCCGATTTCTTCAATTCATTGTATCCCGAGAATATCGAAATAAATGTAACCGTCGCGGGAGAACCCAAACGTGGCCTTACCGTGAATTTTTACGGCTCGCGAGCCGGTGGAAGCGGGCATAACCGAGACATATGGCCCGAAATCTTTGTATCTAAAAAAACCGATACAAACGGCAAATGTACATTGAACAACGCCAAAGAATATTTCGTACCCAATCCCGACCACGATGAAAGCATGGTTATCCCGCCCGATCTCCCCTATGGAAGATTGTTCGGGCTGTTAGCCGAAGTGATCCATGACGGACAAAAGAAATATATATGGATGCCCGAGTATGAAGTCCAAATGCCATTCTTCGAAGGGAAAACGACTTATACCGCAAATGTAGGTTTCTGAAATACAAAATTTTCAATACGATTATTCCGGGGAGAAGTTTACCTCAAACAACGTACCCCCACAGATTTTAAGTTTATATGCCATGAAAAAAATATTCATATTGACATTCATCACCTTGGGAATTGTGTTAAATGGCTATTCTCAGCCAAAGGACAAAAAAAATTTGAAACAGGTTGAATACCGCGTCTGCGTGATTGCCGACAAACCCGGAGTCGATTATTTCGGCGGGAAAAAAGCATTCCAAAAAAAACTAATCGGACTGTTTGACAACGTAACCGATTTTTGGAACAATGGCTCCGACGAATTCGACTACTATTTCAAATTCACCCCTACTCTGCACGCAGTTTTCGAAGGGTCTTCCAAAGACGTCCTGAACAGATACGGCGGTGACGACTTCGATTTTAAGAAATACGATGTACTCGTCATGTTCGACATGATAAAAGACCATAGCGACGAACACCCGGGTGCTGCCGCCGGCGGCATAAAAAACGGGCTCTGCGGCATTTACGTCAGGAACGGCGACTCCTTAAAAATGAAAGAGATCTTTACCGACGGGACCTATAAAACCGTAGCACACGAATTGGGACATTACCGCATGGTCACCGACATTTATGCGACACAAGTCAGGGCTCACAAAAACCCGGTAACCGACGAGGCTTTCAAACCAATCCCTTGCATCATGCACAATGCCAGTCGCGACGGCAAGTGGTCTCTCTATGCCGCCAAAATCATAAACTATTGTGCCGAGTCGAGAGTCCCGTCGCAAGATTACCCCGGCTTTTTCCGAAAAATGTTCCCCGATAGCATACAATTCAACATAACAGAAAACGGATTGCCCAAAGAGGGAATCACAGTCAATCTTTATGGTTGCCGTGCCGTACACAACGATGTAATCAAGCCGGCATATCGGACCTATAAAAGCGACGCAAACGGGAAAATCATCTTGACCGAGGTGAAAGATATGTATTGCAATCCGCCCCAACCCGGTCGGCCCGATGATCTTCCCTACGGCCGTTGGTTCAATTTCTTGATCGAAGCCATCGACGGCAATACCCGCAAATATTATTGGATGCCCGAATACGAAGTGCAACTCATGTTTTTCGAACACAAAAATCTATACGAAATGAATATCGATTTTTGAGGGATTCATCTACCAATCACGTATTCGACGACCTCGCCAATTCCTATTTTTACCGAATTTACCTAACACTCATATCCATGATCCATTCAAAAAAAACACAACATTCGTTCACAAGATTCGGCGTTCTATCGATTCTATTGTCGGCCTCCGTTTTCGGCGGCCTGTCCAGCAGTGCCCAACAAAAAAACGGGAACAACAGGCTCGGATTAGAGCCCATGACTTACCGGGCACAGGTTTGGGTAGAAAAAGAAGATTTGGCACGCTATGGCGGAGAAGAGATTTTCACCGAGAACTTGAAGAAGATGTTTGAAAAGACGACTTATTTCTGGAATGAGAGCGAAAACAAGTTCAAATATTATTTTGAATTTGTTCCGGCCGGGCTTCGCATCTATGATATAGAAGGCGACCGCAACCGATACGACGAATTCCAGCGACAAGCTTATGGCCCGCTGGATACGGCGAAATATGACTTTGTCGTCTTCTTCGCATTAAATGCAAAAAGCAACGGCCTTTGGTGTGGAGGAGGCGGGAAAAGCGGACAAGCCGTCGTGTGCTGCTACCAAACCTTGGAACAACAGGAGAAATACGGAGATATTTTTGCCAAAGAGCCTCCCGAACAAGGCACTTATAGCAACTTGGGACACGAGTATGGACATGTGCGCGGCGCAACCGATATTTATCAATATATCATCAAAGCCGAAGACAACCCGATAAGCCACGAGGCTCTCCGTCCCCCCAAATGCAACATGGGCAACGGTATGTGGGCATGGAGCGATTACTGTTCCAACCTGTTCAATTACACAGCTCCCTACAAGCAACTCCCCAAAGATTTGAACCAACGGATATTCCCCGAAAAAATACATATCAAAGTATTGGTAAACGGGAAGAAAAAGAAAAATGTCACGGTGAAGCTATATGGCACACGAGCCGGGGGCAGGAAAAACAACCGTGATGTTTACCCTCAGGCTTATAGGACTTTACAGACCGACAAAAAAGGAGTTGCCGAATTGACCGACATTTATGAACTCTACCACCCGGCACAAGGCACTCCCGGATTACCGCCGAGCGACGAATTCCCATACGCCTACTGGTTCTGTTTCTTGGTCGAAGCTGAATATAACGGTGAGAAAAAATATGTTTGGATTCCCGACTGGGCCACACAGATAACCAAAATGAACGGGAAAAATATTCACGAAGAGACAATTGAATTTTAACCAGTCCTTCAATACCTGCCCCCGAAACATTCGAGAAATTCCATAATTTGTCCCATGAAAAAACTGTTCTTAGCCTTTATCCTCGTATCCTGTTTACAAGCCTCTGCGCAAAGGCTCCAATTCGAGTTGTCCCACAATCGGCCGATCACGATTGTCTATAACGACGAGGCCGAAGATAAGGCAACCACCCATGCGCTGGACCTTCTCAGGAAAGACATGGAAACCGTATTGTCTGTTATCCCCCAAATAACGAGGGACGGTGACGGGGATATTTGGATAGGTACTTTGGGGAAAAGCGCTCTCATTCAAGACTTAATCGATCGCAAATCAATCTCGGTTTCGGAATTGGAGCATAAACGCGAGGCGTTCATGTTGTCGGTTATCCACATTGAAGGAAAACCGATTTTAACGGTTGTCGGCAGCGACCGGCGTGGAACAGCCTACGGGATACTCGAAGTATCCCGCCTAATGGGCGTATCTCCATGGGAATGGTGGGCCGATGTCACCCCTTGCCCGTTGAAGGAATTTACGCTACCGGAAGATTTCAAGGTCCTGCAATCCCCTTCGGTCCCCTATCGCGGGATCTTCTTGAATGACGAGGACTGGGGATTAATGCCGTGGAGCAGCCGGAATTACGAACCCGGGCTACCCACCATTGGAGGCCGCACCGTTGGAGCCATCGGGCCCAAAACCTATGAGCGGATATTCCAGTTCCTGCTCCGATTGCGGGCCAACACCATCTGGCCTGCCATGCACGAATGCACTGTACCTTTTTTCCTCGTAAACGGGAACAAGGAAATGGCCGACGATTATGGCATATATGTGGGAGGGTCGCACTGTGAACCTATGATGAGAAGCGTTGCCGGAGAGTGGCGGGTAGAAGGTGAAGGGGCGTACAACTACGTAACCAATGCCGGGAATGTATATCGTTTTTTCGAAGAAAGAGTTGCCGAAGTCGCACACATGGACAATATCTATACCCTCGGCATGCGGGGAATCCACGACGGCAGCATGCAGGGTGCCGAAACAACAGAGGCTCAAAAAGAGGTGTTAACCCGAGTCTTATCCGACCAACGCAATTTGTTGAAACAATATGTAAACAAAGATCTGGAATCTGTCCCACAGGTGTTTATCCCCTATAAAGAGGTCCTCGACGTGTACCGTGCCGGACTATCGGTCCCCGACGATGTCACTTTGATGTGGTGTGACGACAACTATGGATATATACGACACTTCCCAGATGAAAAAGAGTTGACCCGCAGCGGCGGGCATGGCATTTACTACCACGTCTCTTACTGGGGGCGTCCCCATGATTATCTGTGGTTGGGAACCGCAAGTCCGGGACTCCTCTACCAGCAAATGAAACTGGCGTATGAAAAAGGGATACGCCAAATGTGGATTTTGAATGTCGGCGACATAAAGCCTTCGGAATACCAAATAGAGCTATTCTTAGATATGGCTTGGGACATTGAGCATGTCATCGCCGAAACCCCGTCGAGCCATTTAAAAAATTTTCTCCAACGTGAGTTCGGGGAAAAAATCGGGAATGAACTATTCCCCGTCATGCAGGAACATTATCGTTTAGCCTATATACGCAAACCCGAATTTATGGGGAATACCCGAGAAGAAGAATGGAACGACCCGACCGCCCGCATCGTAAAAGACCTGCCTTGGAGCGAAAGAGAGATTCACGAGCGTATCGAGGCTTATCGCAAAATAGCCGATCGGGTGGACAAAATCGGCCGGGAAATCCCGAAACCGCTCCAAGACGCCTATTTTGAATTGATAAAGTATCCTGTACAAGGCGCCGCTCTCATGAACGACAAAATCCTGTTTGCCCAATTGGCCCGTCATGGGCAGTCGGATTGGGCCAAGAGCGACTCGGCTTATGATCATATCGTTGCCTTGACCGAGACTTATAACGCATTGGCCAACGGGAAATGGAATCTCATGATGGACCATCGTCCTCGACGCCTACCCGTTTTTGACCGGATAAAGCATGAAGAAGTTACAACACCACTCGTAAAAGCGGCCGAACCGCTATTTGCATTCAACGGGACGGAGTGTGCTACCCCAATCGCCCCACAACAACTCTTATACGGCGTCGGGTACTCCAACAAAGCCGTATCGATTCTTCAGGGAGAAACCATATCGTTTCAATTAACAGGACTCCCGGGCGACAGTATCGACATCGAGATACGACTGCTTCCCAATCACCCCTTACACGGAGATAAATTGCGTTTCGGCATCGCGCTGGACAATAACCCCATGGAAATAATCGAATACCAAACCCAAGGCCGCAGCGAGGAGTGGAAACAAAATGTATTGCGCAACCAAGCCATACGGAGAATAACACTACCTGCCAGCGGGAAATCTGCCGTACTGAATATCAAGGCAATTGACGAAGGAGTCGTTTTGGATCAAATTTTCATATTCAAGACCGATTAGAGCGACATTCGGGTTTCATTTGTCATCCATCACATACCCTTATTAACAAACTACACAAACAAGAATAAACGATATTATGAACAGGACGTTATCTATTTTATTTGTTTTCGCCATCTTTCATTTAAATGCCTATCCAAACGGCAGCGAAAACCGCAGCCGAATAGACCTGCAAGGACAATGGAGCTTTGAAATCGACTCATTAAACCGAGGAATAGATGAAAACTGGCCACTGAAACAATTCTCCGATGCAGTCACCCTTCCGGGAACGACCGACACCAATAAAAAAGGGATACTCAACACGACAAAAACCGAGACGACCCATTTGTCTCGCGTGTATAAATACGTAGGTAAAGCATGGTATAAAAAAGAGGTGTTTATCCCCCAATCATGGGCCGGGAAATCCATCTCGCTAACATTGGAACGCACCAAACCCTCACAAGTTTGGATCGACGGCCAATCGGTCGGAACAAACGACAACATATCGACACCGCAACGTTACGACCTGTCCAATGCACTCACTCCCGGAAAGCACGAGATAACAATCCTTGTTGATAACGGAGAATCGGTCCCACGCCAACTCCTGTCCAGTTCACACGCCTATACCGAATCTACACAGACCAATTGGAACGGCATTATCGGAGAGATATTTCTCGAAGCCAAAAACCCCGTTCATATAGAGTCCCTGCAAGTTTACCCCGACGCTGCAAAAAAAACAGTAACCGTCAAGTTGAGCATCGCCAATGCCCATGAACTTGACAATAGAACCCGGCTTGAATTAAGCGCACAGGCTTGGAACTGCACACAACAGCACAAAGTAAAACGGGCAAAATACAATTTGGAAAAAGGCAAAAGCGCATACTCTTTCCTTTATTCTCTCGGAGAAGATGCTCTCTTGTGGAGTGAATTCAATCCGGCATTATACACATTGGAAATAAACCTAAAAGGATATGACAGCCAAACTGTAAACTTCGGGCTGCGAGAGTTCAAGGCCCAAGAAGCGCAATTCTCCATCAACGGGCAAACCACCTTTCTGCGCGGCAAACACGATGCCTGTGTATTCCCCCTCACCGCACACACGCCGATGACGGTGAAAGAGTGGAGGGATTATTTCCAAGTATGCAAAGAGTATGGCATCAACCACTGCCGGTTCCATTCGTGGTGTCCTCCCCGGGCTTGTTTCGAAGCCGCCGACATAGAAGGCTTTTATTTGCAGCCGGAGTTACCTTTTTGGGGAGGATTGAAAAAAAGTGAGACATACCTTGTCGATTTTCTGCGAAAAGAGGGAATAAACATACAAAACGAATATGGCAACCACGCCTCTTTCGTCATGTTTGCATTGGGAAACGAATTATCGGGCGACTTGGATTTAATCAAAAATTTGGCCGAGACTTTCCGTAAAACCGATTCCCGGCATTTATATGCGTTCGGTTCGAACAACTATCTCGGTTCAAAAGGAGTCCTCGATGGCGAGGATTTTCTCGTAACTTGTAAAATAGGCCCTCAGGAAGGGAACAGTTACCGCAATCACGTGCGGGGATCATTCTCGTTTGCCGATGCTTATGAAGGAGGCTATCTCAACAACACCTATCCCAACTCCGAAATGAATTTTAACGAGGCTGTCGCCCACTGCCCTATCCCGGTCATCAGCCACGAGACCGGCCAATTTCAAGTATATCCCCATTATCCCGAGATGGAAAAATATACCGGAGTGCTCGCCCCTGTCAACTTCGGGATATTCCGGAGCCGTTTGGAAAAAGCAGGCATGCTCGAACAAGCCGATGATTTTTTCAAAGCCTCGGGCCGTTGGGCCGCCATGCTCTACAAAGCCGATATAGAAATGGATTTACGCACCGAAAAGTTGGGTGGATTCCAACTGCTCGACCTGCAAGACTATCCGGGACAAGGCTCGGCCTATGTCGGGATATTAGACGCTTTTATGGAGAACAAAGGTCTCATTTCTCCCGAAGAGTGGCGCCAATTCTGCAATGACGTAGTACCTCTGTTCGTAACCGAAAAATTCTGCTGGACAAACCAAGAAACACTTTCGGGACAGATAAAAATTGCCGATTATTCCAATCAATCCTTAACCGGGAAAACTTTGGCATGGCGTTTGAAAGAGGAGGACGGGAAAATATGGGATCAAGGCTCGTTGGAAATAAGCATTCCCCAAAAAGGTTTATCGGAGGTTGGAACCATTACCCCCAACATAGCCTCTGTCGCCCAAGCAAAAAAATTATGCTTGGAGATTGAAATAGAGGGTACGGAATACAAGAACCGCTATCCTTTGTGGATCTACCCG
This sequence comes from uncultured Barnesiella sp., assembly GCA_944320995.1. GTDB lineage: Bacteria > Bacteroidota > Bacteroidia > Bacteroidales > Barnesiellaceae > Barnesiella. The sequence goes on from CALUJQ010000008.1 coordinate 40,178, forward strand.
GCAGAAGAGATTGAAACACCCGACAGCGATATTTATATCGGGAAAGAACTCGACGGGCGCATGATAAACGAACTTCGAAAGGGGAACAGCGTATTGTGGTTTCCCAACCGAGAGGAATATAGGCAACAGACCGTCGGTGGACTCTTCCAAACCGATTATTGGAACTACCGCATGTTCAAAAGCATTTGTGACCGCATCGGTCGTCCGGCCTCCCCGGGGACACTCGGTATCTTGACCGATCCCAAGCACCCGATATTCTCGGGATTCCCCACCGACTATCATACCAACTGGCAATGGTATTCCATTATCAAACAAAGTTATCCGCTCATTCTCGACCGCATGCCGTCCGCCTACCGCCCCATTGTGCAAGTAATCGATAATGTCGAGCGCAATCATAAACTGGGATTGATATTCGAGTTCAACGTAGAAGGTGGGAAACTCCTTGTCTGCATGGCCGACCTCGACGCCGTAAAAGAGAAACCCGAGGTGCGCCAACTCTACAACAGCATGATACAGTATATGAACTCAAACCAATTTGCCCCAAAAACACATTTGAGGATTTCCGACTTAACCAATCTATTCACCCAAGGAAACAACACCGAAGAGATCGAAATATTGGAAAATATTTCCTATGATTGAACCTCCTGCCACCCTCTCTTTCCTTCTGATAAAGAAACAGGAGAAAAGAGAGGCGCATTCAACAACGGGAAAGCAATTCTACACGAGAATCTATTGCAGCCAAATAATTTTGTCGCTTTTTTGTACATTTTTATTCAAATCACAAGAAAGGCTCATTTACCTTTGTGAAAATTACTTTTAATAAAAACAAAAGACCATGAAAAAATTATTTTTACTTCTTATTTCAGCTTGTGTTTATTTCGGTACTTTACAAGCAGCTATACCGGGAGTTTCGCCCGTTATCAGCGACGACACGAATGAAACATGGTATATCATTCAGTTCAAAAACAGCGGGAAAGTCATTCAAGACATGGGCGACGGAGAAAAACTCCAAATCGTGAAAAATATTGATTGGAGCGATGACCAATTATGGAAAATAATCGCTACCGATACCGAGGGCGAATACCAGTTGGTCGGTAAAAGCGGCCGGAAAATAGCCCTCACCGTAGGGGGGCCCGGGTATGCCGATGGGAATCGTTATGGTGCCAGTTCTACATTGGCAACCAACTTCAAAATCAACTATTGTGGAGCCTTTGTCTTCGATATAGAACGCGTCGGGAGTCCCAATCACGAAGCCCTGAATAAAAAAGAAAATGGCGACGGTGGCGAAGTCGGGGAATGGACAAACAAAGATAATTCGAGCGACAACCATGTCTATTTTGTTCAGCCCAAAGAGATGCCGAAAATCAGCGACGCCGATAACGAATATTGGTATAACATCATCTTTGAGAGAAGCCAATCAAAAGAGGCCGAAAGAATAAAAGCATTTACCTACAAAGGTGAAGATACAAACCTCCAACAAGAAACTCTCAACGCCACGAACTTCGACCAATTGTGGAAATTAGTCAAAGCCGAAGATGCCGATGAATATTACATCATAAACAAAAACGGAGCATACATTACCATCGCATACGCCGATGAGATAGATGGTGGCGGCCGAAAATACCAAGCCTCTCAAGACCAATCCAAAGCCGAAACATTTGTCATCGAAGGGATAGAGAGCAAATTGAGTTCTTGGACCATACGCCGGGTAAGCGCCGTGAAAACGACAACACCCGAAGGCGTAGAGAAAGACCACCGATGGATGAACGACCAACAAGGCGGAACAATATGTGAATATTCACAAAACGACAGCGGTTCGGCCCTGCGGTTCATCGAAGTCCCGGAAGTACGCGAAATGCCCCAAATCAGCAATGAAGACACCTATTATTGGTACAACCTGTTATTTGTCAGAAATCAAGGAAACGGTAAAAAAGTCATTACATATAAAGGAGAAGACCAACCCTTGTGGCAAGATGCCTATATGGAAGCCGCTCCCGAACAATTATGGAAATTCGTAGCTGTACCCGATTCGGAAGACGAATATTATATCGTGAACAAAAACGGGGCCTATATTACCATTGCAAACGCCGATGATGAATACCCCGGTAACAGGTCTTACCAAGCAAGCGTTACTACCGACCCGGTAAGATTCAAATTCGGTGGAGGATATGCCGATTATACCACTTGGAGTTTGTTACGGTCGGGAATGGAGAAATTGGAATGCATGAATAGTAAAGCCGACGAATCGGTATGCGAATGGTATCAGAACGATGCCGGATCGTCTTTGCAAATCCTGTTTGTTGAAGAAGAAGAGGGCGATGGTTCTGCAACCAGTTCTACCTATCCATTTGTAAACCAAACACGCCTCACTGTCACAGGAAAAACAATTCATATTGCAGGCGAAGGCGTCCAAAGTATTTCGGTTTATACCATTACCGGCCAACCGTTGTTCTCCAACGTGGTCACCAATGAACTGGAAATAAACACAGCCGGCTGCTACATCGTACAGGTCAACCTTGAAAACGGGACTTCAAAAGCCGAGAAAATAGCGATTAAATAAACCTTAAAAATTTTTAACAAAAGGAGGGACAAACTTGATGAATTGTTCCTCCTTTTGTCGCTTTTATGTACGATTTTCCTTCTCAAAACAGGAGGGGAAATCCTATCTTTGCAAAACATACATTTTTAATATTTATACCTCATGAAAAACCTCACCTTATTTTTATTGAGTGTCTGTTTCCTTATGGCATGCACAAATACAGAAAAACAAACGGAAAAACAAAAAGAAATGAATCGCTTTATCGACTCTTTAATGGGACAGATGACTCTTGAAGAAAAAATAGGACAACTGTCACAATGCTCGGGCGAATTTGCAACAGGCCCCGACAATAACCCAATCAGTCGTACCGAAGATATCAGCAAAGGATTAATCGGCTCCATGCTGAATGTGAGCGGAGCCGAGAAAACCCGCCGAATGCAAGAGGCGGCCATGCAATCGAGGTTACGCATTCCTCTCATATTCGGGCTTGATGTCATTCACGGCTTCCGCACCGGATTCCCCATTCCATTGGCCGAAGCCGCCAGTTTTGACCTCGATGCCATCGAGCGAAGCGCCCGTTGTTCGGCTATCGAAGCCTCTGCTTCGGGTCTGCATTGGACATTTGCCCCCATGGTCGATATCAGTTGGGACGCTCGTTGGGGACGAGTCATGGAAGGAGCCGGCGAAGATCCATATTACGGTTCATTGGTTGCACAAGCCCGCGTACGGGGATTACAAGGCGACGACCTATCGGCCGACAATACCATTTTGGCCTGCGTAAAACACTATGCGGCTTATGGAGCACCTATGGCAGGAAAAGATTACAACAGCGTGGACATGTCTATGGGACACTTCGCCAACTTTTACATGCCTCCTTACAAAGCCGCTATGGAGGCCGGGGCCGCCACCTTCATGAGCTCGTTCAACGATTTCAACAACCAACCTGCTACCGGGAACTCGTTTCTGCTCCGCCATCTTCTCAAAAAAGAGTGGGGCTTCGACGGGTTTGTCGTTTCTGACTGGGGCTCCGTGCAGGAAATGGTAGCCCACCGCTATGCCCGGGACGAACGCGAAGCGGCATTGAAAGGCATCACCGCCGGACTGGACATGGAAATGGTATCGGAATGTTATCGGAACAACTTGGCCGAACTGGTAAAAGAGGGCACCATCGACGAGAGTTTGATAGACGATGCCGTGCGCCGCATCTTGATAAAGAAATACGAATTGGGACTATTTGAAGACCCCTTCCGATATTGCGACGTGGAACGTGAAAAAGAGATCGTCAATTCGCAACCACTACGTGACGAAGCTCGTTATGTAGCCGAGCGTTCTATCGTCTTGCTGAAAAACGAACAAAATATCCTCCCGCTCTCCCCAAGCGTAAAGAGCGTGGCATTGATCGGGCCTCTTGCCAAATCTCAAAAAGACATGTGCGGATCGTGGTCGTGTGCCGACCAAAACAAAGTAATCACGCTCTTCGAAGCCATGCAACAACGCGGATTGACCATTAATTACAGTGATGGATACGACTTGAAAACCGACGAAATCACCAACCTGCAACACACGCTCGCACAAGTGCGCAAGTCGGACGTGACAATAATTGCCATGGGCGAAGAGGCTTGGGAAAGTGGCGAAATGCGCTCGAAAGCCGACATAAACATTCCGGCCGGACAACAGAAACTGGTAGAAGAGATTGTGAAAACAGGAAAACCAGTAGTGGTATTGATGATGTGCGGCCGACCGGTAATATTCAACACCGTCCGCGAAAAAGCCCCCGCCATCTTATGTACATGGTGGCTGAGCAGCGAAGCCGGACCGGCCATCTGCAACGTACTCTGGGGAGATTACAACCCTTCGGGGAAACTGCCGATGACCTTCCCGCAACACATCGGACAGATTCCTCTTTATTACCAATACAAAAGTACAGGTCGTCCGGCCGGACAAGACGTATGGTGTACCAAATACATCGACATCACGGATCAACCGGCCTATCCTTTCGGATACGGGCTGAGTTATACCCGATTCGACTACGACAATGTGAGAGTCGAAAAATCGGACGAAAAAGGAGTGTATGCCTATGTGCTTGTAGATATTACCAACTCGGGCAACTACGATGGCGAAGAGGTGGTGCAATTCTACGTACGTGACGAGTACGCCTCCATAACCCGTCCTGTCAAAGAGTTGCGCGGTTTCGAAAAAATCGCGCTCAAAAAAGGAGAAAGTCGCACCGTGAAATTCCCGGTTACCGACAAACAACTCGGATTCTACAATAACGACATGGAATATATTGTCGAACCGGGCGAATTCACATTCATGGTCGGTCGAAACAGCCAAGATGTAGAATCTGTTTCATTCACCTTGTAAATACGCATTGGCTCACCCCTCTCAACCGGTATATGGAATGTCCCTGTTTCCCGACATCCCATATACCGGTTTTTTATTGAAGATTTAATCTCCTTTTCCACCAAAGCCCGGCCCGGCCAAAAATTTCCAGTTTTAGGATAATTTTATAGAATCAAGGCTCTCGTCCCACTTTCCCACCGATATTATTATCCTCATCTCTTAGAATTGTTGCTTTTATGTACGATTTTTCCCAAAGAAGTTTTCCCCGGGGACTATTTTTGTAAATGTGAACTCAACCACAATACGCAAAATCAAGAAAAAAATTACACTTATAAATTTACGGTTACAACATGAGAACTCTACTTAAAACTGTGCTATCGGCATTGGTCGTCATATTACCGCTAAATGTGGCCGCACAAAAACAATTCTCCTTGAAAGACCCCTCGGGGAAATTACAAGTCAATGTAAATATCGGGAAAACAAATATCACATACGCCGTATGGCATGGAAGCGACTTAATACTGGATTACTCGCCTATCTCCATGACATTGACCGATGGGAAACAATTTGGAGTCAATCCGAAATTCCGTAAATCAAAAACCAAAAGCGTCAATCAAACCATTTATCCTCCCGTATATCGGAAGAAAAGCATTTGTGACCATTACAACGAACTTAGTCTGGAATTTAAAGGAGATTATAGTCTCATATTCCGTGCATACGAAGACGGGGTCGCTTATCGCTTTGTCAGCCATTTAGACAAACCGTTTTTTGTAGAAAGCGAGCAAGTGGAGTTGAGCTTCCCCAACGACCCCAACGTGTATGTCGCATTCCCGAAAGGTCGCCAAAACGAAGGGAAGGAAGACCCCTTTTACAGTTCGTTCCAAAACACCTATCTCCACACCCCCCTCTCGAAATGGGACAACGGGAAAATCGCATTCCTGCCGATATTGGTCGAAGGTGCCAACGGCAAAAAAATCTGTATCACCGAAGCCGATTTGCTGAACTACCCGGGATTATACTTGAAAAACAATTTGGAGGAGAAGCGCATGGAAAGCGTCTTTGCCGCTTACCCGAAAGAGGTGAAGCTGGAAGTGAAGAACCTGAAAGGTGTAGTCAAGTCGCGCGAACCGTATATCGCCAAAGCCGAAGGGGAAACTTCATTCCCTTGGCGAGTAATCATCGTGTCGGAAAACGATACCGATTTGTTGAACAATGATATGGTTTACAAATTGGCCACCCCCGCCAAAGAGGGTGATTATTCGTGGGTAAAACCGGGAAAAGTAGCTTGGGACTGGTGGAACAATTGGAACATATATAATGTCGATTTTGTAAGCGGCATAAACAACGACACCTATAAATACTATATCGACTTTGCTTCGGAACACGGTATCGAATACGTGATCTTGGACGAAGGCTGGGCCGTCGAAGGTAAAGCCGATCTGATGCAAGTCGTTCCCGAGATTGATTTGAAAGAGATTATCCGGCACGCCGAAGAGCGCAACGTGGGAATCATACTTTGGGCCGGATTCCACGCCTTCGACCGGGACATGGACCGGGTGTGCAAACATTACTCCGAAATGGGTGTGAAAGGATTCAAAATAGATTTCATGGACCGCGACGACCAATATATGATCGACTTCAACCGCCGTTGTGCCGAAACCGGTGCGAAATACAAGCTGTTGATCGATTTGCACGGGACCTCCAAACCAACCGGATTACAACGCACCTATCCGAATACCATCAACTTCGAGGGTGTACACGGGCTCGAAGAATTGAAATGGGCTGCGCCCGGAACCGACCAAGTCGTTTACGATGTAACCATGCCCTATATCCGCATGGTCGCCGGTCCGATCGACTATACGCCGGGAGCTATGAACAATGCGATTAGGAAGAACTTTACCGCTATCTACGAAGAGCCGATGAGCCAAGGGACTCGATGCCGACAGTTGGCGTTATATGTTATTTTCGATTCGCCAATCAACATGCTATGCGACGCTCCCACCAATTATCTGAAAGAGAAAGAGTGCACCGACTTCATCGCCTCGGTTCCTACCATATGGGACGAAACTGTCCCGTTGAATGGCGAAGTGTCGAAATATATAAGCATAGCCCGCAAAAAAGATGATACTTGGTATTTGGCCTCAATCACCGATTGGGAAGCCCGCGATATGGAGATAGACCTCTCTTTCCTTGCGCCCGGGCAATATAAAGCCGAGATTTTCCGTGACGGCATCAATGCCGATAAGGTGGGAAAAGATTATAAAAAAGAGCTCCTCCAAGTCACAGCGGGACAGAAACTGAAAATCCACATGGCTCCCGGCGGGGGATTTGCGATGAAAATTTACCGATAAGCATTATTTTACCACATCAGGAATACGGTTTGACGCGGTATTCCTGATGTTTTCACCATTTTAATCGATAACACCATGAAAAACTTGTTTCAAAAGCTGGCCATTCTAATGATATTTCATTGGATCACATTCCCCTCAACGGCAAGGGAATTTGCATTCGGATATTCCGATTCCCAACTCACAATACAGGCAGGAGAATTTGAGGGTGTACACACACTGGGTGATGGCGTAAATGCACCTAATCTCAACAACGGATATTGGCGGTGGAATAGAGACGGGAATATCTTTACAATCGGGTCTCTGGATTTTACAGATTTGACACTCAGCAAAATCACCGTAAAATATTCCTACAACAACAATGACTCCGACCCGAAATTTGGGATTTACATAACCGACCCGACAATCCCGAGTAATAAAATCGCAGAAGTAGCGATACATAATACCGGCGGTTGGGACAATGAATCGGATTTTCAAGAGAGTTTCACCACCGATATCAATCTCCCCGAAAATACATCGGGCATACACCCCTTCTACCTCAAATTAGAAGGAGGAGTTCCCAATATCAAATTGATGTCGCTGGAAAGGAATTTCGGAGAAATAGACCCCACAAAAGAATATGCATTGAATTTCCCGGGCGATAAAAACTACGTATCCATAAATCATTTCCCGGTAACAGAAAACCTTTCTATCGAAGCATGGATACGCACATCACAAAGTTCAACCGGAAGTATCGTGACATGGAAAAATCCCTCAAACAACGGCGATGCCGTCTTATTCCGGGTAGAAGGTGGGAAACTGGAATTTGGCGAATGGATCGGCTGGGAATGGAATTCGTCTAAAACCACAGCCGATGTCAATACCGGATCATGGATACACGTTGCCGCCGTCCGAGGAGCAAACAGTTTGAAATTATACATCAATGGAGTAGAGGCCTATTCCAATTCCGAAACGGCTTTCCCCAATTCAATATCTCAGACTTCTACTCTGTCGATCGGAGCGATACAGACCAATTCGTCGGGTGATATAAATCCGGAAGAAGCATTTATCGGAGACATTGATGAAGTAAGAATTTGGGAGCGTCTCCTCACAGAAGAGGAGATAAACCAAAACATGCTGAGTTCGATGCCCGGCAATACGGAAGGATTGAAAGCCTATTTCAACTTCAACGGTAATGTGACGGACCAAAGCGGCAATGGGAATAATGGTACCATCGTAGGAAATCCGTCATACATTCCTTCGGACATTCTCCATGCCCCGGAATTAAGTACACTCAGCTTTACCGAAGAGGCCGGGAATATGCCCGTTCTGAAAATAAAAGGGAATAAAACCGGTTCCGTATTTTGGGCCATAACCCTTGCGAGCGAAGGTGCTCCCTCGGCCGAAGAACTCGAAACGGGAGAAGGTTTTGCCGCCTGTGGGAACTTTGCATATACTCATGCAAACACAGAGGAACAACAACCATTAAACAGCATCTCGCTTATCCAAGGCCAATCATACAAAATTCATGGTATTTTGAAGATAGGGAAAAACTACTCCGAAGTCTTTACCTCAGAAACGTTTACCTATCAAGCCATGCAACAGCTTCCGGAAAGTTGGTTCAATACCGACGTAGGCAGCATCGGGGTCACAGGTTCGACCGTTTATGCCGACGGCACATTCACCGTAAAAGGTAGCGGGAACGATATTATAAGCAACCGCGACGCATTTCAATACGCTTGCACCGAACGAAGCGGCGATACTGAATTGACAGCCTTCATCGAATCGCAAGAAAACACCAACGGCTGGGCCAAAAGCGGAGTAATGATACGAAGCAGTTTAGCCGATAATGCCGGGTTTATCATGATGGCCGTCGCCCCCGAGGGTGGGATACATTTCTCATATCGTAATGAGAATAATTGGAGTCAGAAGATGTATTTTTCCGACAAGACAATCAACGCGCCCATTTGGCTTCGGTTAATCTATAAAGACGGCTATGCGTTGGGATATTACTCATCAGACGGGCAAGTATGGGAAAGAGTTCAATATCCGGTAAGGTTGGACACCTCGGGTTCATATTATGCCGGTGTCGCCGTCTGCTCGCACGACAACAGCCGCCTTTGCACATCTATATTCAGCGACGTAACCCTAAAAGAGCCCGACCCTTCGGTCATAACGAAAGAAAAAGGTTCTTATTTCGAGCAAAAGACCTATATAGACGATCCCATTCCGGTTTTTGCAGAAGACAAGGACAAACTTCCCTCCCCCATTCTCGATGCCAACCCCGACTGGATAAACCTGTATTGGAAAGCATGGGAGATTGCGTTCAGCCATATCGTCAAACCGCAAGCCGGCTCCAACCATATATCCAACTACTATGACGACAGTTTCAACAGTGACATCTTCCAATGGGACATTATCTTCATGACCCTGTTTGGAAAATATGCCAATCATCTGTTCCCTGCCGCACACTCCTTGAATAACTTTTATGCCAACCAGCACAAAGACGGATTGATAGTCCGCCAGATCACGCTGAAAGGCGACGACGCAATCATGGGCGATCCGGCTCTTATTTTCCCGCCGTTGTTCAGTTGGGCCGAAATAGAGAACCACAAAATCACCCCCGATAAGGACCGGTTGCGGCAAGTGCTGCCTGTACTCGAAAAATATGTCGAATATATCGAAGGGTACCACAGGGGTTGGGATACGGAACATCAGTTGTACTGGACACATGGCTATGCCTCGGGAATGGACAACACGCCCCGCGACAACGGACGCCCGAACGGTCACAGCTCTTCGGACCACCAAGGCTGGACCGATTTATCGGCACAGATGGTTATCCAATGCAAAAACATTGCCGAAATCTGTAAAGAATTGGGAGAAACAGAGAAAGAAAATTATTACAGAAACATGGCAAACGAAATCGGAGATCGCATAAACCAATACATGTGGAACGAAACCGACGGCCTTTATTACGATGTCGATGTTGACAGCAAACAAACCTGCCACAAAACAATCGCTTGTTTTTGGCCCATGCTGGCAGAAATTACCTCGAAAGAACAAAATGAACGATTGGTCGAAAATCTAAAAAATCCCGATTTATTCTGGCGCGAAATGGTATTCCCCACACTGGCAGCCGACCAACCCGAATATAAAGACCACGGCGGATACTGGCTCGGCGGAGTATGGGCTCCGACCAACTATGCCACGATCAAGGGACTTTCGGTGCAAGGCTATCACGACTTTGCCAAAGAGGCCTCCGAAAGATACGTAGAGGGCATGAGCCAAGTGTACAAAGCCACCGGCACGATTTGGGAAAATTATGCTCCGGAAAAGATAAACGGAGACTTCCGGCAAGGAGTCTCGGGAGGTGACGGGAAATATGATTGCCGTTCCAACTTTGTGGGGTGGAGCGGTCTGGGCCCCATTTCGTTACTCATCGAAGAGATTATCGGTATCCAAGTAAACGCTTTGGAGAACAAAGTGGTCTGGTATCTGAATCGCATCGACCGTAACGGGATAGAGGAACTTCATTTCGGCAGTGAAACGATTACCGACCTCGTTTGTGCAGAAAGAGAGGAAGACAGCAACGATGCATACCTTACCGTACACTCAAACAAGCCTTATGAACTGGTCGTTTACAAATCGGGAAAAGAGTACACGTTCAATGTCGTGGAAGGAGAAAATCATTTCATCTGCTCAGATGTAGCGACATCCACGACTTCATTGGGAGCAGGAGAAGGGACAATCCTGTATCCCAATCCCGCAAAGGATACGCTGTTCATCTCTCAAAACCAAAGCGACGAATGCAAAATAGAAATTACCGATATGCTCGGACGCATACAACGGCAAATGGTGGTGAACACCGAAAACGCCCAACTCGATATATCCAATTTGAACAAAGGGAATTACTTGGTTATCATTAACAACGGACAAAAATACGAAGTCAAGAATTTGATTATCGAATAAGTTACGGATTCATTGAAATTGAATAGATAAACAGAGTCATGAAAAAACAGGCTATCGTTATGGTTGTCGCTTGCCTATGGGCTTTCACCGCGGGGTCTTCTTGTAAAACAGGCATCGAGCTCCCCGATAATCCCTCGACCGGAAACGGGTTAAAAGGCGAGCTAAACAAAGAAGAGCTGCCCCAACCCGTCTTTTCGGAAAATCCCGATTTCATAGAGTTATACTGGAAAGCGTGGGAGCTTGCTTGGGGACGTGTGAAATACCAAACCGGCGTATTCCAATCGCCCTACATGGACGAAAACTTGTGGGACGATACCATCTGGATTTGGGATACCGAATTCATGGTCATGTTTTGTAGATATGCCCCTCATATCTTCCCGGGAATCGAGAGTTTGAACAACTTCTACCAACCCATATTGAACAATGTCCCGAGCACCCTGAGAATCCAACACCCTGACAATCCTGCTTTTTATTCTTGGGTAGAATATGAATATTATAAACTCACCGGGGATAAAGCGCACATTCAAAAATTAATCACCGAAGACCGATTCTTGCAACGGCATTATTATTGGTTCGACAATGTGAAACGCGGTATGGAATTGACCAACTTCGGGCATTCATGGATCGGGCTCGAAAAACGGGACATCGGTTATATATGGAGCTGGACTCCGAGCGGTATGGACAATACGCCCAGAGGCAGAGACCGTAAAGGTGAATTGCTGTGGATGGACGCATTGGCCCAGCAAGCGGTTTCGGCTCTATACATCACCAAACTGGCCGAAGAAGTAGGCGACGGCAACACGGCAAGGGAGTTCCGGAATCTTTACAACCACAACAAGGAACTGCTGAATGAATACTATTGGGACGAACAAGATGGGTTTTACTATGACCTCTCTGAAGACGACCACTCTTTCGTCAAGGTAAAAACACCTACCGTCTATTGGGCTATGGTTGCCGAAGCCGCCTCAGCTGAACAAGCACAAAGGTTGGCGCAATATGCGACCGACCCGAGCGAATTCGGCGGAGAATATCCGTGGCCGTCGGTGTCGAGGAGCGACCCCGACTACAATCACGAAATAGGAGACTATTGGCGTGGAGGTATTTGGTTGCCACTTGCCTATATGGCCACTAAATCGTTGGAAAAATATGGATACTTCGATATTGCCTACGAAAACTCCTATAAACTCCTAACCCAAATGTACGACACCTATGCGCAGTTCTCACCAAACACCATTTGGGAATGTTATTCTCCCTCACAGCCTCGCCCTTCGGAAAGGCAGCGAGGAGAGAATAGAGAATTGGTAACACCCGATTTCTGCGGCTGGTCGGCCCTCGGCCCTATTTCCCTATTCATTGAAAACATAATCGGGTTTCACAACATCGACGCCACCCAGAATCTTGTGGAATGGCGCAAAACAGGAGGCGGGGAGCAAGGGCTCAGAAACCTCCGGTTCGGGAATATCATAACCGACATTGTTGCCCACGACAACGATGTCAGCGTAAAAAGCAACGCTCCCTATACCTTGAAAATAAACAATACCGAATATGCCATTGAAGCCGGAGAACAGGTATTTGCTATCAACTAAAACGATTTTTGCAGTCCACTCCTGTATCCCCATTTTACGATTGATATGAAAAGAGGGTGATTATTCAAGAATACTTTATCGGATTCCGCATCGTGAGGTAGGACGACCATGCTGTCATTCCCCCGCTCGATGCGGAATCCTGCAAATACCGACAACCGCTACTCAACAAAAACGGTTCCATCACCCTATCCCATCTCAAACAGTCTTCTTCCCTTCTTCGCTTAAATTCAAATGGTTCACCTTTGCATTCATCAAAAAAACGAATAATCCCGCCCCCAACCGACATTGGCATCAATCCCTTACTTTAATTCCTCCAAAATCTGCCAAAATCTCATGATTTCTTTTTACCTTTGTATGCCAAACATACTAAACATTATTCGTCATGAAAACGGTAGAACGATTACTAGCTGAAAAACTGTTGAAAATCAGAGCTATCAAATTACAACCCGAGAATCCTTTCGTGTGGGCATCTGGCTGGAATTCACCCATATACACCGACAACCGCCGGACGCTCTCCTACCCCGAAGTGAGGACATTCATCAAAGTGGAACTTTGCCGGGTAATCATGGAGAATTTCGGAGAGGTTGACGCTATCGCCGGAGTAGCCACCGGAGCTATCGCCCAAGGTGCGCTCGTAGCCGAGACACTGGGATTACCCTACGTTTATGTTCGTTCGGCACCCAAAGACCACGGGCTGGAAAACCTTATCGAAGGGAATCTGAAACCCGGTCAGAAAGTTGTTGTCATCGAAGACCTCATCTCTACCGGAGGCAGCAGCCTGAAAGCGGTCGAAGCCGTCCGTAACGCCGGTTGCGAAGTAATCGGTATGGCTGCCATTTTCACCTACGGATTCCCCGTGGCCACCCGCAAATTCAAAGCGGCTCAGGTCGAATTGATCGCATTGAGCAACTATAACGCCATGCTCGAGACCGCATTGGAAACCAACTATATCAGACCCGAAGATCTCGAAACCTTGCAAGAGTGGCGCAAAGACCCCTCCAACTGGCAAGGCCCGAACAACAATACTGCCTCGGTATGACAAGTTTCGAAAGCAAAACAGTACGGATAGCACACCCGGTCGAAAAAGTATTCGCCCTGCTATCCGATCTCTCTAATCTCGACCGGTTCCAAGGGACATTAAACGCTCCCGGAAACGACAAACTGAAAATTACAGGATACGATCGCGACAGTCTCTCGATTGAGGTGAGCCCCATCGGCTCCCTTACATTCAGAATCGTCAACCGAGAGCCCGATAAAACCATCAAATTCGAAGCCGAGAATTCACCGCTCCCGCTCAATTTGTGGATACAATTCGTCTCCACCGGAGAAAACGAAACCGCTTCGCGCGTAACCGTGAAAGCCGACCTTAACCCCTTTATCAAGCCTATGGTTTCCAAACCTTTGCAAGAGGGCGTTAACAAAATAGCCGATATGCTTGTCGTCCTTCCTTACGAATAGGAGAGCCTTCAAAATTTCTTTCATGACAACAAAAACGTAACTCGAATGGCACAAAAACTTTGGGAAAAATCGGTACAGGTCGATCACGACGTAGAGCAGTTTACCGTCGGGAGAGACCGGGAAATGGATTTATATTTGGCCCCTTACGACATTTTGGGGTCATTGGCTCATATCGACATGCTGCAATCCATCGGGTTGCTCTCTGCCGAAGAGTTGGAAAAACTGACCGGAGAGTTACGAAATATCTATCGCGATACCGAATCGGGTAAATTCATCATCGAAGAGGGTGTCGAGGATGTGCATTCGCAAGTTGAATTGTTATTGACTCGGCGATTGGGCGACATCGGCAAGAAAATCCACAGCGGCCGGTCCCGCAACGACCAAGTACTGGTTGACTTGAAACTCTTCACCCGGGCACGACTGCAACGCATCGTGGAGAAATCGGCAAGACTGTTCGATACGCTTATCGCACAAAGCGAGAAATACAAGCAAGTACTTATGCCGGGATATACCCACCTGCAAGTAGCCATGCCCTCCTCTTTCGGACTGTGGTTTGCCGCATACGCCGAAAGTCTGGTCGATGACCTCATCGTCATGCAAGCCGCTTATCGGGTATGCAACCGTAATCCATTGGGGTCGGCAGCCGGATACGGTTCGTCATTCCCGCTCAACCGCACGCGAACCACCGACAGCCTCGGTTTTGAATCGATGGACTACAACGTCGTGTATGCCCAGATGGGCCGAGGGAAAACCGAGCGGATCGTCGCCTCGGCCATCGCCTCGATTGCCGCCACGCTGGCCAAACTGGCTTTCGATGCCTGCCTGTACAACTCGCAGAATTTTGCATTCATCAAACTGCCCGACGCCTTCACGACAGGGTCGAGCATCATGCCCCACAAGAAAAATCCCGACGTATTCGAATTGACCCGGGCCAAATGCAACAAAATACAATCGTTGCCTTATCAAATCACGCTCATCGCCAACAATCTGCCGTCGGGCTATTTCCGCGACCTGCAAATCATCAAGGAATTGTTCCTGCCGGCATTCGACGAATTGGAAGATTGCCTGCACATGGTCCAACTCATGATGTCGCAAATCAAAGTCAATGATCATATCCTCGACGACAAACGGTACGACTATATGTTCAGCGTCGAAGAGGTAAACCGCCGTGTACAAGCGGGAACTCCTTTCCGCGACGCCTACAAACAGGTGGGATTGGAAATCGAAGCCGGGCAATTCACCCCCGACAAACACATCGCCCACACCCACGAAGGCAGCATCGGCAACCTTTGCAACGACCGTATCGTCGCCCTCATGCGCCAAACGCTCGACAGTTTTGATTTTGCACGTGCCGAGAAAGCCGAAGCCCGGCTCTTGGGACGTTAAATATTTACCCTTATGGACTACAAGCCCCAACCAGACCGTTATACCAACGGCATGATTTACCGCCGTTGCGGGAACAGCGGCATACAATTGCCCGTCATCTCCCTCGGATTTTGGCACAATTTCGGCTTCATCGACAACTACGCCACCGCTCTCGATATGGTCAAATATGCCTTCGACCACGGGATATGCCACTTCGATCTGGCCAATAATTACGGCCCGCCGGCCGGCAGTGCCGAAGAGAATTTCGGCCGCATGATGAAACAATGTTTCGCTCCCTACCGCGACGAAATGTTCATCTCGTCGAAAGCCGGTCACGAAATGTGGGCCGGACCTTATGGCGGGTGCAGCTCCCGCAAAAACCTCATGGCCAGCATAGACCAAAGCCTGCAACGCATGAACCTCGACTATGTCGATCTCTTTTACAGCCATCGCTACGACGGCGTCACCCCCATCGACGAAACCATGCAGGCTCTCGTCGATATTGTGCATCAAGGCAAAGCGCTCTACATAGGGCTCTCGAAATATCCTATCGAAAAACTGCTCTACGCCTTGAACTATCTGCACGAAGCCGGAGTCCCCTGCCTCGCCTACCAAGGCCGTTACAACATGTTCGACCGAAATATGGAAGAACAGCATTTACAAATCTGCGCCTCCAAAGGAATCGGAGTCGTAGCCTTCTCACCCTTGGCACAAGGCATACTCAGCGGCAAATACCTGAACGGTATCCCGGCCGACTCACGGGCGGCTCGCCCCGAAGGTTTCTTGAAAATCACCGATGTCACTCCCGAGAAGATCGACAAGGTGGCCCGCTTGAAAACGATAGCCGATGCGCGGGGGCAATCCATTTCACAATTGGCCCTATCGTGGATACTGCGCCGGGACGAAGTGAGTAGCGTAATCATCGGAGCCCGCAACCTCGAACAACTGAAAGACAGTTTGCACACCACCTCGAGGCTGCCGCTCGACACCTCGGAAATCAACCTCATAGAAGAGATATTGAAATGATAAAAAAGTTAGGCTACATACTCTCCTCACTCCTCATCCTCCTCGCCACGACAAGTTGCGACGGAGGCGACCGCGACCGCATACCGGCCGCGGCGGTCTTCATCGAATTCAAGAGTCAGGTCGTATGGGACCAATACGGTGTAAACGGCAGCTTCATGCACCGTCGGTTTATCCTCAGCCAGAAAATACCCACAGGATTTGCCTACACCATATCCTCCGCCACCGGATACGGCGGCCTCATGCTCGTGACCAACGAGCACGCCATACCCTTTGTGTATGACCTCTGCTGTCCCGTAGAGATCAATTCCAGCATACGCATCGAGTTCGACGAAGAGAACCTCTGCCTGCGATGTCCCCGGTGCGGATCGACTTATGACATCTCGACCGGAGGCCCCATGACAGGAGCCGCCAAAGAGGGTCGCTATTTCCTGCAAAGTTACACCATCGCTCCTTATGGCACCGCCGGAGGATGGCGAATCACACGTTGACCCCACTCCTCCGAGAAAATCGGCTGTATCGGTCAAAAACAAATCACGCACATATATTTTCGAGTTGTAATTTTGCAGAAACAAAAAAGCATTCTATCTTTGCATTCGCAATCGCGAAAATAGCTCAGTTGGTAGAGCACAACCTTGCCAAGGTTGGGGTCGCGGGTTCGAGTCCCGTTTTTCGCTCCAAGGCTGCCCGAATGGTGGAATGGTAGACACGAAGGACTTAAAATCCTTTGGCTATTGCAGCTGTGGGGGTTCAAGTCCCCCTTCGGGTACAAAAACGGCTGTCCGTCAAAGATGGACAGCCGTTTTTGTTTTACGCGCCTTCGCAGGATTCCAGAATATATCTAAACCAATCTTCCTCTAAATCGCCGAACCCTTCTTACTTCATATCCTTGACCGCACGCAGAATCATATCCACAGCCCCGTCGATACCCGTGCGCTCGGTGTTGATTACCAAATCATAGTCGGCAATATCGGTCCACGCATGGCCGGTATAATGCCGGTAATGATTGGCCCGGCCCGTATTCACCCGCTCGATTTTACGGGAGGCCTCCTCGTCCGTAAGATGAAGTTTGCCGGTAATCTGCTTAACGGCAAATTCCCTTCCCGACATGATGAAGACACGAAGTACATGGGGATTGTCACGGAGTATCCAGTTGCCCAACCTCCCGATAATGACACATGGCCCTTGGTGTGCCAGCTCACGAATGGTACGACTTTGGTTTACATAGATGGCATCTTCTTTCGACGGATTCATCGAGGCAGGAATGCCGCTATCGGCAAATATCAACTCCCATAGACGGCCGGTTGAGATATTTTGCTCGGTCTCGGCGACAAAATCGGTAGAGTATCCCATTTGCCGAGCTGTTTGATCTATAATCTGACGATTGTAACAAGGGCAGCCCAACCGGCGAGCAACCTCCTCGCCCACGGCATTACCCCCGCTGCCATACATGCGAGCAATGGTAATAACACGGTTGCCCTTCCACATGTCGCCGGCGGCAGCCACGGCAGCCGTTCGTTCGGCTTTGGGAATGAATATCTTGTCGAGCCACCCGATATGAGGAGCCATGACCCGTACCATCATGCCTACATAAAACATCGAGACCAAGGTCCCTACTCCCACCATCTCCCAACTCCATCGGCCAAAGTAGATAAACATAAAAACAGTACCCACACAAACCAAAAAGGTATCGGTACAGATTTTCACCTTGCCAAAATCCCGATTGACCGTTTTGGAGATCGCCAACGGGAAACCTTCTCCGGCAAGCATCAGCGAATCGCAACGCACCTCACAAGCGATACCGAATGCCAATATAGCCCCTCCGATAAGCAACTCGACAAATCGCAGCGGATAACCAATCATCGGATTTATATCGAACGGGACCTGTAAAAAGCCCGTCAACCACATGGTCAAGTCGGTATAGAATCCGAAAAGAAAAGATACTAATATCTGGGCATACTGACGTTTTTCGAAATTCTTCCGCAATAATAGAACTTGCATCGAAATGAAAAACACATGCATACATATAGTCAGTTGTCCCATTGTAAGCCCCATTCCCGGGACAAGCGACAAAATATAAGGTGGAGCCGAAATAGGCGATGACCCGAGATTGGCACGGATAGACAACGAGGTACCGAAGGCAATTATAAAAAGTATAACTATAAAACTGGCATAGCGGCGCAACCACTCTGCCTTACTCCTCTTCACATTCACGATTGACAGATATATTTCAAATCGCCCGCGAAATTACAGAAAATTTAGCCTAAGTAGCCGGCAGCCTTCCCGGCTTTAAACTTATTTATACTTGGGACGGAGAAATAATGACACACGCATGGAAAAGGATTATCGGGAGGAGAGAAGAGAACCCCTCTCTCCCGCTCAACTTTGCGAGCGATATTCGTTGGGACTGACTCCTACTTTCTGTTTGAACAAGCGGCTGAAATGCTGCGGATATTTGAATCCCAGTCCGTAGGCTATTTCACTCACCGACAATGAGGTATCGAAAATGCGTTCTTTGGCCACGTCGATCAACTTGGACTGGATATACTCTTGTGCCGAGCTGCCGGTCTCTTTCTTGATCAAGTCGCCAAAGTAGTTGGGTGACAAGTGCAGTGCCTCGGCACAATATTGCACCGACGGCAACCCGATGGTCTGTGGCTTGTCGGACAGGAAATAGTCGTTCAACAAATTTTCAAACCTCGTCAGTATATCCTTGTTCACATGGCTGCGGGTGATAAACTGCCGGTCATAAAAACGTACACAGTAATTGAGGAAAAGCTCGATATTGGCAACAATAAGATTTTTGCTATGCCTATCGACTGCATGATGCAACTCCAAATCGATATTATGAAAACATTCGAGCACCACTCTGCGCTCCTGCTCCGAGAGATGCAACGCTTCGTTCGACTCGTAGGAGAAGAACGAATAATGTTTCATCTCGCGAGCCAGCGAAGTGCCTCGTATCAAATCGGCATGGAAGAGCAGCGCCCACCCCTTGGGCTGGAAATACTCCCCGTTGTTGATAAAGCCAACCACCTGACCCGGAGCCAAAAACACGAGTGTTCCCTCCTGATAGTCATAGTAGTTACGCCCATAACGAATATCGCCGCACTTGACATCTTTCAAAAAGACGGCATAAAAGCCATATCGTTGCAATCGGTGCTGTATGGGAGCACACTTCGAGAAATCGACCACACTCACCAGCGGGTGCAACGTCTCTTGCCCCATCATTTCATTATATTGGAATATTTGATCCAGTTTCAGAATCTCGTCCATAACCAATCGTTTTTTCATTTCACATGCAGCGATAACCAATCCCAAGCGACTCGCACGACAAGAGGCTGCACCGTAGAGCACCGCCCGTATCTATCGCCTTGTCACAAAGTTAACACTTTTCGCAATACACTCGACTGCCCGAGGGGCTCAATCGGTAAAAATGGTACATCTATCCGTAATCGATATACAGCGGCAGGCTATCGGGGAGCGTAATTTTGCTGTCGAGAAATTCAAACACCAGAAAACAGTCTCTTATGATTCACAAAATTGTTTTAGCCATGCTCATGTTTACTTGTATCGCCGTCCCCGCCCAAAACCGGGAAAAGGAGAAAAAAATGCTTGTCGCCTACTTCTCCCACAGCGGCAACACCCGCACCGTAGCGGCCGAAATTGCCCGGGCTGTCGGTGCCGACCTCTTCGAGATTGTCCCGCAAAAGGAGTATCCGACCGACTATAACTCGCTGCTCGACGTGGCCAAACGCGAAATCAATGCCGGACAACGTCCCGCCCTGAAAAACCGGGTGACCGAGTTCGACACTTATGACATCATCTTCGTAGGCTCGCCCAACTGGTGGAGTACCGTGGCCCCGCCCGTGGCTACGTTTCTGACAAGCTACGATTTCGCCGGCAAGACCATCGTACCCTTCATGACCCACGGCGGAGGAGGGTTCGGCCATGCCATCACCGACCTTAAAAAACTGTGCCCCGACGCCCGATTCCTCGACGGGCTCTCCATACGCGACAGCTCGGCCGGAGACTGCCGCCCCACTATCGACAAATGGTTACAGAAACTCAACTTGCTCAAATAATATGAAACACACCCTTCTGTTTTTCGTGGCCGCAGCCTGCGGATTCCTGTTCCAGACCCAAGCCGAAACTTCCACAAACACCACCGATATGAACCGTATGGAAATATGCCAAGAAAACTACGCCCGCCTCTTCGGAGGCGAGGCCCTCGACGGGAAAGGCAACGATCCCGAGTTGATGAATATCTTGCAAAAATTCATCTTCGGCGAGGTATTCGAGACCGGCAACCTCGATGCCCGCACACGTGAAATGATTACCTGTGTCACCTTGGCTACCATGCAGACGCTGCCTCAACTGAAAGCCCATGCGGCGGCCGCCCTCAACGTGGGGGTCACACCCATTGAACTGCGCGAAGCCATCTACCAGTGCGCCCCCTTCATCGGCTTCCCCAAAACGCTTAATGCGGTTTCGACCCTCAACGAAGTATTTGCCCAACGAGGTATCCCCCTTCCTCTCGAAACCCAAAGTACCACCGGCGAGGAGGATAGGTATGCCCGGGGAGCCACCTTGCAAGAACCGCTCTACGGCGACGAAATCGCCCAAACCTTCAAAGATCTCCCCGACGGCATGGACAAGGCCCTCCCCCGATTCCTTACCGAGGTTTGTTTCGGCGACTTCTATACCCGTGGCGGGCTCGATGTCAAAACCCGCGAACTCTTGTCTCTCTGCGTATTGGCAACTCTCGGTGCCGAGTCGCAGATAAGTTCCCACTGCGAAGGAAACCTCAAAGCCGGGAACGACCGCACCACCCAAATCGCCGCCATGATCCAGTGCCTGCCCTACATCGGATTTCCCTATGCCTTGAATGCCATACGCATTATCGACAGCCATACCCGGTAAGGTACTTTCGCACAACCGGTACCCCCATACCGATTACGCACACAGCCCGCCGAAAGCGGGCTGTAAATATCTACACAAAGACAAAAAAACATTCCCCGAAAATATTTGCAAAGCAAGCCGATCGAGAGACAAAACTCAATTATGGCAAAACGCAAAAAATTACAGCCCAAATATATTTCCCGTGACAAGACTTCCCGAAATAAAAAATCTTTGTGTATTTTCGTAGGTGATTTTCATCAAAGAGGAATCATCACGACGCAATTACTTAACTGTAAAAACAAACTCCTATGTTACGAAAAATCAGAATAGTCGCAGCAACTATCTGCTTTGCTCTCATCACGCTGCTGTTTCTCGACGTCACGGGCACGCTGCACCTGTGGTTCGGTTGGCTGGCCAAAATACAATTTCTCCCGGCCATATTGGCATTGAATGTAGGAATTATCGCACTTCTGGTCATTCTCACCTTACTTTTCGGGCGCATCTATTGCTCGGTCATTTGCCCGTTGGGGGTATTTCAGGACATCATCTCATGGTTTGCAGGAAAACAGCGCAAAAACCGGTTCCACTACTCGCCTGCCCTTTCGTGGCTGCGCTACGTCGTGCTGATTGTCTTTATCGCCACAATGGCAGCGGGACTAGCCTCTTGGGCTGCCCTCATCGCGCCATACAGCGCCTACGGGCGCATGGCCTCTACCCTGTTTGCCCCACTCTACCAATGGGGAAACAATCTGCTTGCCTACTTGGCCGAACGGGCCGACAGCTATGCCTTCTATTCGACCGAAGTATGGTTGAAAGGCATCTCGACGATTACCGTTGCGATTATCACATTCATCGTTCTCTTCATATTGGCTTGGCGTAACGGCCGCACCTATTGCAACACCGTTTGCCCGGTAGGTACGGTTTTAGGGTTATTGTCGCGATTCTCGCTGTTCCGCCCAATCATCGACACCGACAAATGCAACGGCTGCCAATCATGCGCCCGCAACTGCAAAGCCTCGTGTATCGATGCCAAAAACCACACCATCGATTACAGCCGTTGCGTGACCTGTATGGACTGCATCGAAAAGTGCAGCCAAAATGCCATACACTACCTGCCTCGCACACGGGACTATCATCGACCGGTCCAACCCACGGCCGGGGAAGAACGGGGAAAAGGTAGCGACTCCCGCCGGGCCTTTCTATCGCTCACCGGACTGTTGGCAACAACCGCCATACTCAAAGCGCAAGAGAAAAAAGTCGATGGAGGATTGGCTGTCATCGAAGAAAAAAAGATTCCCCGTCGTGCCACCCCCATCACCCCGCCGGGCTCGATCGGGGCCTCGCACCTCGCACAACACTGCACCGCCTGCCAGTTGTGCATAGCCAATTGTCCCAATCAAGTGTTGCGCCCATCGGGCAACCTGATGACTTTCATGCAACCCGAGATGTCGTATGAACGAGGATATTGCCGCCCGGAATGTGCGAAATGTGCCGAGGTTTGTCCCACAGACGCTATCCATCTGGCATCTTTGGCCGATAAATCGAGCATTCAGATTGGTCATGCCGTGTGGGTCAAAGAAAACTGCCTCCCCTTGACCGACGGAGTGAGTTGCGGCAACTGTGCCCGGCACTGCCCCACGGGTGCCATACAAATGGTTGCATCGGATCCCGACGTGAGCGATTCGCCCCAAATACCGATAATCAACGTCGAGCGATGCATCGGATGCGGTGCCTGCGAGAACCTTTGTCCGTCACGGCCGTTCAGTGCAATCTATGTAGAGGGACACAAAAAACACCGTATCATCTAACCTTCAAAACGGAAAACAATGGAAAGCAAACCTAAAAAAAGTATCGATAGAAGAGATTTTTTGAAAGTGTTGGGGGGTACGGCCGTAGCGTCGGCATCCATTCTTCCCGGTTGCAAAGAGCGAAAAGGTGCCGCATACACGGCAACGACCGAGGTCCCTACCGACCAAATGACATACCGCACAAACCCGGGCAACAACGACCGGGTGTCGTTGCTCGGCTACGGCATGATGCGGCTCCCGCTCATACCTTCGCCCGACGGTACTCACGACACCATCGACCAAGATGCAATCAATGAGTTGGTCGATTATGCTATCGCCCACGGTGTAAACTACTTCGACACCGCCCCCGTCTATGTACAGGGCGGTTCCGAAAAATCGACCGCCATCGCCTTGAAACGATACCCTCGCGACAAATATTTCATCGCCACAAAACTGTCGAACTTCTCCAACTTCACGCGTGAAAACTCCATCGCCATGTACCGCCAATCGTTCGAAGACCTGCAAGTCGATTACATCGATTACTACTTACTCCACTCGATCGGGAACGGAGGGATAGAAACTTTCCGGGCCCGCTACATCGACAACGGCATGATCGATTTCCTCTTGGAAGAACGCAAAGCGGGACGTATCCGCAACCTCGGCTTCTCGTTTCACGGTACCCAAGACGTATTCGACGAAGTGTTGGCCATGCACGAAACCGTACATTGGGATTTCGTGCAAATACAACTCAACTATGTCGATTGGCGCCACGCATCGGGTCGCAACGTCAATGCCGATTACCTCTACGACGAATTGACCAAACGCCATATTCCGGCTATCATCATGGAACCGCTACTGGGCGGACGGTTGTCGAATGTCCATGACCACATCGCCGCCAAACTGAAACAACGTACTCCCGAAGCAAGTGTTGCCTCATGGGCATTCCGTTTTGCCGGTTCGCCCGCCAACGTACTCACCGTATTAAGCGGCATGACCTATATGGAGCATTTGCAAGACAATCTGCGCACCTACTCTCCCCTTGTCCCGCTTACCGACGACGAAAAAGACTTTCTCGAAGAGACGGCTCAACTCATGCTGCGCTATCCCACCATACCTTGCAACGACTGCAAATATTGCATGCCCTGCCCCTACGGGTTGGATATTCCGGGTATTTTGCTCCACTTCAACAAATGTATCAACGAAGGGAACATGCCGGCTTCGTCGCAAGACGAAAACTACCGCAAGGCCCGGCGGGCATTTCTCATCGGGTACGACCGCAGCGTGCCCAAACTGCGGCAGGCCGACCACTGCATCGGGTGCGGCCAGTGTATTCACCATTGCCCGCAAAGCATCAATATCCCCAAGGAGATGCAACGTATCGACCAATTTGTCGAAGATTTGAAACAAGGAAGAGAATTTTAGGCAATCATGGAGTACAGGATATTAGGAAGAACCGGCATACGGGTAAGCGCCATTGCCCTCGGTTGCGAGGGATTCATGGACAAAACGGCCGAGGAGGTGAAATGCGACTTCGATTTTGCCATCGAAAACGGTATTAACTTCGTCGATATATATTCATCGAATCCCGAGCTACGTTCTCATATCGGAGCCGCATTGGAGGGGCGTCGGGAAAATTTCGTCATACAAGGCCATTTATGTACCACGTGGGAAGACGGCCAATATCTGCGCACCCGTGACTGGCAAAAGAGCGAAGACTCTTTCAATGATTTGCTCCACCGGTTGCGTACCGACTATGTGGATATAGGCATGATACATTACGTCGATGCCGAAGAGGATTTCCACACCGTATTCGACGGGGGAATCATCGATATAGCCCTACGGTTAAAAGCCGAAGGAAAGATACGCCACATAGGTATGAGCAGCCACAACCCCGTTGTCGCCGACATGGCGGTAAAAACGGGCATGATCGATGTCATTCTTTTCTCGGTAAATCCCTGTTACGACCTGCTTCCGCCCAACGAAGACGTCGATGTACTCTTCGATGCGGCCAGCTATGCCGATGCGCTGCACAACATAGACCCGGCTCGCGAACAACTCTATGCTCTGTGCGAACGCGAGGGTGTGGCCATCGATGTGATGAAAGTTTTTGGCGGAGGCGATCTGCTCAATCGGGAGGACTCTCCTTTCGGCTTTGCCCTCACTCCGGTACAAGCCCTCGAATATGCCTTGACCCGTCCCGGAGTAGCGGCAGTCATGGTCGGGTGTAAAAACCGCACCGAAATTGCCGAAGCAGTCGCTTGGTGCAATGCCTCGGCCGAAGAGCGTGACTACACCGCCATCATGACCCTCTCGGACAAATTTTCTTGGCAAGGGCACTGCATGTATTGCGGCCACTGCGCACCTTGCACATCGAAAATAGACATCGCTTCGGTGAACAAATTTTATAATTTAACTGTTTTCCAAAAAGAAATTCCCGAGACCGTGCGAGAGCACTACAAGGCACTTCCACACCATGCGTCGGAATGCGTCGAATGCGGAGCCTGCGAAACGCGTTGCCCGTTTGGCGTAAAAATTATCGAGTCGATGAAACGAGCATCTCAACGGTTCGGCTACTAACACAGTTATAAAAAAAGATTATCCCTATGAGGACAAAATTCCTATCCCCATTTTTACTATTACTTTTCACAGAAATCATTTCGGCACAAACAGACTCTTTACAGCATATCCATTCAACCTTATCGGGAGAAGTACCCGATCCGATCCGCATCGGTGAAGTGGTCGTGACCGGCACCCGCAACGAGACCGATGTACGGCACCTGCCCCTCACCGTATCGGTCATCGACCGCCAGGAAATCGAGCAGAGCATGCAACCTTCGGTACTGCCAGTTCTCACCCAGCAGATACCGGGCCTCTTCATCACCTCGCGAGGGGTAATGGGCTATGGCGTCTCGGGAGGAGCCGCCGGTAGTATGTCGCTGCGCGGTCTGGGCAGCGGTTCGGGCCGACTCATGGTACTCATCGACGGACACCCCCAATACATGGGGCTCATGGGACACGCCATTGCCGATGCCTACCAGTCGCTGATGACCGAGCGAATTGAGGTCCTGCGCGGACCGGCCTCGGTACTGTACGGCTCGAATGCCATGGGCGGGGTTATCAACATCGTTACCCGACGGTTGCACGAAGAGGGGGTGAAAACCAACGTCAACTTGGGATACGGCTCGTTCAACACCCTGCAAAGCGAGGTGACCAACCGCATACGCAAAGGGGGATTTTCAAGCATCATCAGCGGCTCGTACAACCGCACCGACGGCCATCGTTCCCATATGGGATTCGAGCAATACGGCGGCTACGCCAAGCTGGGCTATGAATTCTCACCCCGATGGAATATCCGGGGCGACGTGAATGTAACCCATTTCAACGCCTCGCAGCCGGGCTCCGTGTCGAGCCCCATGCTCGATGCCGACCAAAGCATCACCCGGGGCATGACCTCGCTGGCTATCGAGAACCGCTACGACCGCACCTCGGGCGCCCTGAGCATCTTCTACAACTGGGGCGACCACTGGATCAACGACGGCTATACGATTGACCCCAACGACAACGACGACCCCAAGCCTTACCGCTTCGACTCGCACGACGACCTGCTGGGGGTGTCGTGGTTCCAGAGCGCCCGCCTCTTCGAGGGCAACCGACTGACGGCCGGGATAGACTATTTCAGAGTGAGCGGTATGGCCCGGAACTGCTATGTGGAGGGAAACCGTAACGGCGAAAAGGAACCCATTGCCGACAAGGTGCAGCACGAGATTGCCGGGTATATCGACTTCCGCCAAGACATAGGACGCTGGCTCACGCTCGACGCCGGCGCACGGATTGACCACCATTCGCTCATCGGCACCGAATGGATTCCGCAAGCCGGACTCTCATTCCACCTGCCCCGCACCATCGAACTGAAAGCCAGTGCAAGCAAGGGATTCCGCTACCCCACCATCCGCGAGATGTATATGTTCCCCCCGCAGAACCCCGACTTGAAACCCGAGTCGATGTGGAGCTACGAACTGGCCTTCGCCCAACGTCTGCTCGACGGCAGGCTCTCCTACGGCATCAACCTCTTCTACATCGACGGCAAAGACCTCATCGTAACCGTACCGCGCCAAGGGGCCACTCCACTGAACATGAACACCGGCAAAATCGACAATTGCGGTGTAGAAACCGAGATTGCCTACCGCATCGACCCCCACTGGTCGGTCGATGCCAATTACAGTTTTCTGCACATGGAGAACCCCGTCGTGGGTGCTCCCGAACATAAACTTTATGCGGGAGCCACATTCTCCCAAAAACGGTGGACCATCTCTACCGGCTTGCAATACATCGACAACCTCTATACCACCGTCGGCAACAATGCCCAAACCGAAGAGTTTGTCTTGTGGAATCTCAACGTCTCGTTCCGCGTGAACAGCTGGCTCGACCTGTGGGCCCGCGGCGAGAACCTGCTGGCCCAGCAATACGAAATCAATGCCGGCTACCCCATGCCCCGCGCTACGGTCATGGCTGGGATAAACTTGAAATTCTAAATATCAAAAAGATACATATCTTGTATATAACAAAAGGCTGTCTCTTTTCTCCTGTTTTGAGACAGCCTTACTTACAAGGAATAAATTACCCCATAAAAATCCTCCTGCCTTTAGCCATGTCATGAGAATGAAAGCTAAAAACAGGAGGATTCCTTTTTAAGTTTCAACCTATAAGATTGTCAATTTCGTAATTTCAGTTCAGTTTAAGAAGGTCTTCCGGAATGTCATTTTATCAACACCTTACGACAGCCTTCCCCTTCGATATAGAGCAGATAGACACCCGAATCGAGGCTGATGGCTTCCTGAGCCTCGGCCTTGTCGATATGTTTTAGATGACGGCCTGCCAAGTCGAGCAGGTCGAGCGAAAGCCCTTCTACATTTTGCACGAATAGCGTTCGGTTATAGCTATACACCAGTATCTTGTCTGTCACATTATCGATTCCCGATCCGAACTCCGAGGCCGTGAGGGTTATTTCTCCATACACGCCACTGCCATCTACCGCTGTGGCACGTATCGTGGCCGATCCGTCCACGCCTTTCGCCGTCGCCCAGCCCGAGAGCGATACGTCGATTACCTGCGAACCACTCACTACCTCCCAGTAACAACCCTTCTCGGTCGCATTGGTGGGGTACACCACAGCCTCCAACTGCACGCTGTTTTGCGAGGGGGTGAGTACCGTGTAGGGTGCACTGATGTAGATACTGCTTACCAACACTCCGCCCAGACCAAAGCCGCCGACCGAAATGTCCTTCACCTCTTTGAGGCTCGAACCATCGATGGTCGATGCCTGCACTCGCACCGTGCCGTTAGCTCCATTACCGGTATAGGTCAGCACGCCCGACTCGTCCACGCTGGCCAAGTCGCCGCCCGACAGCACTTGCCAATTCACCCGCTTGTAAGTAGCGGTAGCCGGCAACACTTCGGCATACAGATGGATAGCCGTCTGTTCGGGAGTAAGGGCTGCATTGCTTTCCACCACCATCACATGAAGCGATTCGGCCATGGTAATCGTTGTCAGGTGATTGGTATTCACCACATTCGAACGGCCTTCGAACGACGGTTGCGCCATAACGGCCCGATGGAGGCTCTTCTCCGCGTCACTCCGGCCCCATGCATCGCTGTAAAGGTTGGTATATTGCAGTGCATAATAGACATCGCCCTCGGGTTTCGTCTGGTCGGTGAAACTCGTTTCGTAACCCGAAGCCGTCGTCAGCACCTCGAGCGCATCGGGCGACGAGCCTCGCAAGATGGTGTATTGATCGACGATTCCCCCTTCGTAAGCCGTCCACACGATGTTGACGCTGCTCGGTGTGATGCCTTGGTTCAACATGATATGCACGCTGCCGTGTACTTCACTGCGGCCGGAGGTCATACCGTCGGCGGTACACATGTCGATGGTGTAGCGGCTCTTGCGCACCGTAGGATCGGAAGTCGTATCGACATAACGCCCATCGGTCAATGCAGCCTCTCCTATCAATACGAAATTGTTTGTCGAGCCGGTCTCCTTGTATATGCGCACCGTTTCGAAGTCGATTCCCGAAGCCTGTGCCGCCTCCACATTCCACTGTACCACATTCTTGCCGTCATCGACCCCTACGATGGCGATTTCGGGTTGTACATCTACCACGTTGAACCACAGGCGGGAATTCACCGGCCCGCACGTGGGGTCTTCATAGTACAGGTCCAACCAGTGTTGGCCGGCTTCCAGCAATACCAGACGGGCTTCGGTCGAACCCGTCTTTCGGGCCAATGCGAAGGTACCTTCGGTGTACGCTATCGGGTCGCTCGCCTTGGTGTAACTGCCTATGGGCAGGTCTTCTTGTCCGCCGCGGTAGAACGAAGCGCGTAAATAGGTATGTTTACTCGGGTCGCCAAAGATGTCTGGCAAATTGAAATATACTTGGGAGTTGATCAATATCGTAGCGGGGAAGTCCACCGATAAATCGGGCGTCTCATTCACCTTGATGCTGCGCTCCGAGGTGATGCCCCCTACGGTCACCGTGATGGTTTTCACACCCGGCGTGCTCCATGTCATATCTATCGAATTGCCATCGGCTTCGAGCAGTTCGCCGTCCTCACCCGCCGACCACTGTGGTGTACCGCTCTCGGTACCCTTGTAGGTCACGGTCACGACACGCTCGGTGCAGGTCTCGGCCGGAGCGTCGATGTTTACCTGACTCTCCATGCGGAAGGTGAAGGTCTCGGAGAAAGGCGAATGTGCATTCCACAAGTCGATGGTCTGTACTTTCAATTCATACTCCTGCCCCACCTCAAAGCGACGGGTGGGCACCACCATGCGGGTGCTGGTGCGATAGCCGCGATAGCCCGGTATGGCTGCCGCCAAATCGCTACCGCCGTTCATGGGCGAAATCACATAACTGTTTTCGCCTGTTGCCCCCTTGCGCTTCAGGCTCACGTTGTAGCGCAGGTGTACGGCCGGAGTCTCGGCATCGCGGGCATCGTCCCATTGCAGCAACACGCCCTCTTCGGTCTGCACGGCACTCACATTCTTCGGAGCCTCGGGGACCGTGTTCGTATGTTTGGTTACCATAATCTTCTCGTTTCCATCGGGCAGACCGTCGCCGTTCAAGTCGGCAAAGGGCATTTCGTCAACAGGCGATTCGGCCCCCTTCTCAAACACGGTTTCCCAATCGGGATAGAGATAGAGCATACCCCGAGCCGTTTTCAAAAACATGTTACCACTTGAATTTGTGGTAAAGCCGTCGGCCACCATCACCGGCAGGTCGAGCCAGCCGTTGTTATCCACGTCATACAGGCGTCGGCTTTCGTGACCGCAACCATAACAGAAAAACTCTCCGTTAAATGCGTATCCGTCGAGGACTACCTCCTCTTTGCCGACATAGGACATCGAGGCATCGCCCAATACGATATGGGTGCTGCCCGTTTCCAACACGCCCCCGGCGTAGTCGGGCATAATGCTCCATATGATATCCTGCCAGCCATCGTTGTTCAAATCGAAGAAGAACGGAGAGAACTCACCCGTCAAATACGGGCACTCATATACCTGTTTACGCTCAAACGTGCCGTCGCCGTTGTTCAGATAGACAATGAACCGCCATGTAGTTCTCTGATTGCTATCCGTTTCACGATACCAGAAATCCATATACCCGTCACGGTTGAAATCGATCCATTGACCCATCTCCCATTCTATATTATCATCGGAACCGGGGTCGGGAAGGGTCTGTCGGTCAAAACTAAGGTTATCGCCCCGGTTGATGGCCAGTCGGAGAGAATGGAATCCGCCATAGGCTACATCGAGATAGCCATCGTTGTCGAAGTCGAAACGACTGTACATATCGTGCAAATCATATTCGGTAATCTCTGTATCATACGTGCTTTGTTTCGGCGGCACCGTATAGGTCTCGGTAGAATAGGTGAAATCGAAACTGCCCTCGTTGATGAACAGGTTGCCCTTGTTGGTATTCCCCATAAAATCGGGGATACCGTCCATGTTGAAATCGATAGGTATAATCCTTTCCAAATCGGGCTCAAGGTCGGAGTTGAAGGTTCGTCCCACCTTCTTGAACCGGTTGTTGTTCTCTTCGTTGGAGAAGACACCCATAAGTGACTGTTCCGAATTGATTACCGCACTACCCACCACATCGAGCGAGCCGTTCATGTCGATATCGAAATAACGCCCCGCAGAGGAATAGGTCGAATAGCTCCAGTAATCTCCGCGATCGGGTATGGAGTCGGCCACCCAGCGCAAGGGATAGACATCGACCGATACCTCCTCGCTGTTTGCCATCAGGCCGTCGGCATCGGTCACCGAGAGGCTGATAGCCTTGCACCCGGCCTGGTCGTACACCACCTGCCAGCGGTTGCCTTCGCGACTCACCTCACGGCCGCCCTCGCCGAAATCCCAAGTATAGGTGCTGGAAGCATTGTAGTCAGACACGGTGAAAAGGGTGAGCGTGTCCGTCACATACATCTGATTGGCCGAGGCTTGGAACGAGGCGGATAGCCCCGAGTAGTCGAAGGTCACCTCGTCCGACCAAGCTCCGCCCAGCCCGTTGGCATCGACGGCTTGTACCGCCAAATAGTATGTACCTTTCGCCCAGCCCGACGTAGAGACGAGGGTATAGGTATTGTAACCGGCATTGCCTTGGCCGGGTCGCAGACGACGACCGTTGGCATCGGCGTAGGCATACCACACATCGCCCTTGCCCGGCTCGCTGCCGATACGCAAGGCGTAGCTCAGGTCGCAGGCCGAATTTTCGGCATCGCTGCCTGCCGCCCATTCCACACGCAGCATATCGATGGCCGCATCGTATACATAGGAAGGAGCAGCCATCTTTTGAGGCGCGGTGTTGAGTTTGTCGGCATCAAACCGGCCCGACTCGCGAACGCTGTAGGGTGTAGTGCTGGACCAACCGGAATCAAAGTTCACACCGCCCCACCATTCGGTTCGTCCGTCGTTGTCGAAATCGCCAAAATTGAACAGGTAGTCACCTTCATACATATAATTCTCCGGGTCGGGTACGGTAGCAATGACTCCCGATTCGGCTCCAATCTCAAAATTCGGCTGGCAGTCGATGAGGAAAATGTTCTTGTCCTCGCGCGCCACCACCTCGAAACGCCCGTCATTATCCACATCGCCTCCGCCTATGAAGCTCAGCGCACGGCCGTAGTCAAACGAGCGTTCCCGCTTCTTGAACTCGTTGTTGCCCTGATTCTCGAAGAAGACGAAATAGGCATATTGTGAAGAGTCGGTATAGTCGAACGGCAGCAGAATGTCCACATCGCCATCGTGGTCAAAGTCGAAGGTGTAGATGCCCGTGATGTTGAAGTTCTGCATCAGGACTTGTTTCTTGAAACTGTTGTTCCCCTCGTACAGGAAGAGTGTCACCGTACGGCTATCCTCGTCGTACAAGACGAAATCGGGCATACCGTCGCCGTTGATGTCTTTCACCGTAGTCTGTCCCTCGAACGAACCGTAATAATAGGTGCCGTCGCCGATGCTGAGCAAGGCATTACCGTTATTGAGGTTCAGCAGGTCGGGGTATCCGTCGAGATTGACATCGACCGCCGTGGGCGAGGTATTGCCATAGAAGAGCTCGGCCGAGCGGGCCTTGCGGATAACCTCACTGGCAGCTACCGAACCGCTCTGCCGCCGCAGGGGAGGTTTCTTGGCCAGCGACACGCCGCTGAAATTGACCGGCTTCGTCACCGTGGCATTGGCGCCGTACTGGGCAAACATGGCGTTTTCGATCTCGCTCGGGTCTTCGAGCACGCGTATCTCCTTGCCCACGAACGAGCCGTCGGGTTGCTGGTAATAGATGAGATGACGGTCGTTGTCATAGTCCTCGAAATAGAAGTCGGGACGCCCGTCGCTGTTGGCATCGAGCATGACGGTGTAGGTACCGCCGTCCAAACTTACAGGGAAGGAGGTCCGCAACTTACCGTCGAGCCCGTAAACCGACACGCTGCCCGGATTGTCACCGTTATTGCCTTGGCTGCACACGATTTCGAGCTTGCCGTCACCGTCCATGTCGTCAAGCGAGAAAAGATAATTTCCCGTAGTAATTGTTGACAAAAGCGATCCGTCGTATGAGTATTGCTCCACATAGGGATATGCCCCACGGAAATATTCCATGCGCCCGTCGTCGTTCGCATCGTAGAGATACCCCAGACTTTTGGGGAAAGCCCCGTCAGATGCACCGAACATACCATCTACGACCGTAGCCTTTACTGCCACCTTGCAAACAGTATCGGGGAACGCAATGCGCAAGGTGTCGGTAAAAGTACCTTCCGTTTGCGACAATACATTCAGCGACAAGGAGTAAACCTCGTTCTCTCCCAACGAAACAGGTGGAGTAAAATCGGCCACGGAGAACGGTTCGGCAATGCTCACTCCCGTAATTGTCGTGGCTTTCCACGCAAACACGGGAACGTAGCGGATGTTTCTGGTGCCTACGCTGAAAGTACCAAAATCGACCGACCGCGGCACTCCAACCGTTACATCATCATTCCACTTGCCATAACCAATCTCTATCTGCTGCCAGCGGGTTTGCGAACCCGTGTTGGTCATGGTGAAACTTTTCAAATTCACGGGAAGGTCCGAAATGGTTTTATACCCTTCGGCATACGATTCGGTGGCCTCCGCCGAATATTCGAGCTCGGGGTCACTATAGCCGCTCGCCAACTTGATTTTCACACCTTGCAGCACGTAGTCCTCCTTCATGCGTATCGTCACCGTGTTATCGGAATATATGCGCCACGGGTTGACATAGGCCGGCTTGTTCAATCCATTGCCTTTGTGCTGGATAAAGGTAGCTATCTGAGTATCGACCACCAGCGAATCGGTGTCATCGATTGTACCATAGCAATCAAACACATACGTTCCCTCATCGCCAAGCGGCTCGTCTCCGTTATCGTCTCCGGCATCGCCCCACACCGAGCCATTGGTACACACCACGATTTTCTGGATGCCTACCCAGTCCGTCGCATTGTTGGTGAGGGTCACTCCCATCTCATTGCCGGTCCACACGCCGGTCTCGCCCGAAGCTACATATCCGCTCCCGCTGATGCGGTCGGCCGGATCTCCGCTTACCACGATGATATGTATGTTCGTAATGACCTGCGACCAAGAGGGATCGTTCACCGAGAAAGAGAGTGTGGCCCCGCCGTTACGCAGAGTAAGCATATCGTCAGAACAATCTCCGTCCGATACCTCCATCACAATTAGATCCTCAATCATCACAGTAAACGCGCCACTCTTTCCAGCTTCCGATTCCGGAGTAAAAGTCACGACACGCGCATGGGCCATTCCCAGTGCTAACATAAAAATACAAAGTAGTTTCGCCCTCATAAGCTTAATTTTATTGATACATTTTTTACGAAATTATCATAATATCGGTTTACTCTTGTGTCAATACGTCAAAAAAAAGCGTCAATACGTAAAAATCCTTTTTGGAATACAATCTCCTTATCTCCTATTTTTCAACCTTATACAGAGAATAAGCCTCACAACCGAATACCCTTCAACCTGACACGAGCCGCAAGGTCTATCCTGTCGGCCCAGAGCAGGAAGTCATCTCTTGTAACCCTACGGTCTTCCTGTCCGAAAAAGGGGAGCTGCCGCAAATAGACAACTCCCCTTCTGTTTCCCCGAACGGGTTATCCCGACTCAAAACATCAACCTCACCCCGGCAAAGTAGCTGCGAGGCATGGAGGGGCCGTAGATATAGCCCGAATCACGCTCTTTCCCTTGGTCGAAATCGCGCTGATAGGCATTGAAAATATTCTGCACACCGGCGTTCACCTGCAATGTGATGAGTTTATAGAGTATAAAATCGTACGACACTTTCAGGTTCATATCGAAGAAATCGGGAGTAGTCACCGCCACATCTTTGGGGATATACCCTTTCATGTGCTGTACGAGCATAGAACCCGTATATGTTCCCGATAGAGCTATATTCAACGGTTTGACGGGGGTGTAGGTGGCCGTGAAATAGCCATACCAATCGGGGGTGCGGAAGATACGGCGTTCGGCGGGGACCGTTTCATCATCGCTCCATGTCTCGGGCTCGGTGTAACGGCTCTGCTGCCAAGTGACACCGGCCTGCAACTGAATGAGCGAGAGGTAAGCCATTTTACCCTCAACGGTGACACCGGCCACCTCGGCACCAGCACCGTTGCGGCGCTCCTTCACCTTGGCATTGTGGGCTTTGTCGAAACCGATTTCTTCAAGTATAAATACATTATTAAGCCGGGTATAGAATCCTTCGAGCAATAAATTACACTGAAAAACGCCAAATCGTCGATACAAATCAGACGAAAGGCTCAGACTGTGCGATTTCTCCTCTTTCAGATTGGCTGCCTGCTGTATAATGGTTCCCTCGCCGCCCACAGCGGCCACGTGTAAATCCTCGTCATAGGTCTGCGGAGCCCGAAAGCCCGATGAATAGCTAAAACGCAGATTGACACTCGGCACAGGATTGAAACGCACGTTGGCTCTCGGACTGAAAATTACATGGTCGATAAGGTTGTGTTTGTCGAGCCTCCCGCCTACAAGGAAACTCCAACGCTCGTTTTTCCATTCGTTTTGCAGGAAAGCACTCTCGATGTGTACCTCTTGGCGAGTCTTGCGGTTGTACCCTTTCATCTCGTCATACAGTTTATCATAGTTATACTCGAGACCGGCCGTCAGGTCGGCAGGCATAAAGAGACAGCGGTCAAAACTGTATATATACTGCCCGCCAGCTACGAGCGTCAAGTCGCTGGTCTCACCATAAGCATCGAGATTCTGTTTTGTTCCGTAATAGCTCTCCCGGGCAATGTGCTGGGCCGAGGCATAGAGGTTGATGCGGTGTTTCTCGTTGGGAGAAAACAAGTTGTAATTAAGTCCGCCACCATTGATCGAGTGGTCCAGTTGCTCGGCAATATCGGCCTCGTGCGGAGGCCGGCTCAGCAGATTACCCCCCCCGGCGATACTCGTTGATATGGTGATATTCGAGGGTAAGTTTGGAGTAGTTGCTGGTCTTCACATAGGAGCGCATACCCAAAGTCTGCGCATTCAGTTCGGGCAACTCGGTAAAGCCGTCACCGTTGTGGTCGTAACCGCCGCGCTGACGGTTCTGTCCAAACACATACACCCCGGCTTTACCATCTTCGGTCACCAGCGAAGCATTCAGCGACGTACTGTTTTCAAAATCGCCACTACCGCCTATCGACGTGATATTATGAGCAATCGAACCACTGTTGCGTAAAGGCTCTTTGGTAATAATATTGATGGTCCCGGCAATGGCCGAAGCTCCGAACAGAGCTGAGCCTCCTCCACGCATCACCTCGACCCGCTCGATCATGTTGGCCGGAATCTGTTCCAAACCATACACCCCCGACAAGGCACTGAATATGGGACGCGAATCCATCAATATCTGAGTATAAGGGCCATCGAGGCCATTGATACGCACCTGTTGGAATCCGCAATTCTGACAATCGTTCTCTACCCTCACTCCCGGCTGGAAGTTCAAGCCTTGAGCCAAAGTGTTGGAATTGGTGTTCTCAAAAGTCTTTATATTCAACACATTGACCAGTGTAGGAGCCAGTTGGCGAGTCGTCTCGCTGCGGTTGGCCGAAACCACCACACCGTCCAAAGCCACACTACTCGCTTCGATCTCAAAGTCAATCTCCACGGTCACCCCCTTTTTCAACGACACCTTGCGGCTCTCGGTCTTATATCCGACCGACGAGGCTTCGAGCAGAAACTCTCCTTCGGGCAAATTTTTCAAAAAGTAGTGGCCCGAAGCGTCGGTCATTGTCCCTGCCGTCGTACCCTTCAACGAAATAGTTATATAAGGCAAGTGTTCCCGGGTATCCTTATCCAATACATGCCCTACTATATTAATATCAAGCGATTTACGTAATGCCGGCTCGGCATGTCCGACTGAGATGATAGACCACAGGCATACCCCTAAAATTAAATATTTCTTCATTTTTTCGATTCTAAATAATAATACACAATTGGTCTCCCCAAAACTCTCACGAGCAGGAGAAAACAATCATTCACTTCTCAAAGAATAGTATATTATGGAATCGAAACAGGAGGAGCCCGCAATCCGTGCGCAACCCATCTTTCGGAGACACGCACGAGTCGGCTGAACGGAAAGAACAGCCTGCAAAAGTAAGCGAACAATACTGCCGCGAGAAACAGCCACATCGCCGGCTCGGGCGTCGTGACATTCGACAGGCTATGTATCAATTGAAACTCGGCGGTCGTATGCTCATGCTCTCCGCCCGACCGGTAAGGGTGTGAATGGACTATCGTCACTCCGTTTACCACATGGGTATGGGTAAACAACGAAATACAACCTATATATGAAATAAACAATACAGGCAGAAAATACTTCGCTATGTCGTGGAGCAGCCGGTTCACCGATAATCGTTTTAGAAACAGGACAAAGATACGACAATTCAATCGGTTCTACAACACATACATCCGATATATCTGACTAAAAACCAAACACCCAACCGCACATCTTTACCTTGTATAAAATTTCAGGCTTGGACAAGTGCTATTTCCTGATCAAGAACGTCAAACCTATAAATGTAAACAAGGCGTTCAATATTAAAAGTTCATAGCTAAACGAATATCCTCCGAACCACACCTGCGAATTTTTGTCTATAATAAAACAAAGCATAGGCGATGCGATGGCCACCAAAGGTATATACTTGTCTTTCACTCTCTTTTTCACAAAAATACCGAAAGCAAACAATCCCAAGATAGGGCCATAAGTATAGCTCGCCAATATATACACGGCATCGATTACACTCGTGTTGTTCAGCCAATTGAAAACAAAAATCACCACCCCCATTACGACAGCCATACCCACATGTACCCGCTTGCGCAACTTCACGACTTGCGCCTCGCTCTTTCCTTTCACGCCCAATATATCGACCGTGAAAGAGGTGGTCAGAGCCGTTAGTGCCGAACCGGCTGCCGAATAGGCCGAAGAGATAAGCCCGATGACAAACAAGATTCCCACTATCACCGGGAAATAGCCTTGGGTCGCAATCATCGGGAACAACTCGTCGCTCTTTCGGGGGAGTTGAATCCCATTTTTCCCGGCATAAACATACAGCAATATCCCCAACATCAAAAACATGGCAATCACAAAAAATTGCGAATGCCACTGGCAACCATATTCTTCTGCGAATCCTTGAAATTCTTGCAACTCAAATTGCGTTGCATCATATCTTGGTCAAGTCCGTTCGTGGCGATCATTGTAAAAACCCCGGCCAAGAACTGCTTGAAGAAATAACGCTTGTCATCTATATCGTCGAAATAAAACATTCGCGACATATCCGATTCGTAAATCGTCTGCCAAAGTCCCCCGAAATCCAATTGCAAATCGGTTGCTATGTAATAAATACAAAGTACCACCGACACAATGAGACATACAGTTTTGAGTGTATCGGTCCAAATCAACGATTTCACGCTACCCCGGAAAGTATAAAGCCAAACCAGCCCTACGGTAAATAACACATTCAGGATAAACGGTAACTTCATGGGACCGAAAACCAATAATTGCAATACCACACAAACCAAAAACAACCTTACCGCGGCTCCCAACATTTTGGAAATAAAGAAGAACCAAGCCCCCGTAAGATAAGACGAAATACCGAACCGGTTTTCCAAATATTCGTAAATGGAAATCACGTTCATTTTATAAAAAAGCGGGACCAACACGTATGCGATGAGCAACTGCCCCACCACAAACCCCAACACCATCTGCAAATAAGAAAATCCGCTCGCCGCCACCATGCCCGGGACCGAAATAAAGGTTACCCCCGAAATCATCGACCCGATCATCGCAATCGCCACAATATACCACGGCGACTTGCGATTCCCCACAAAGAACCCTTGGCTATCGGCCCGATGGCCTACCACATAAGAAATTCCAAACAAGACAATAAAATAAGAAAATATGGTGATTAAAACAATTTCCGGTGACATCGCTCCGACAACTTGAATTTAAGGTTACTACTCTGCATATAACAAATAAGGGCGGCGTTGCTCCCGGAACTTCTCCACATCGTTACGCCACATCGCTTTTATCTCATCGGCCGGTTTCCCTGCTTCAATCATCTTGCGTACGTAATCCACTCCGATCAGGTTTTCAAAAAAACGGCTGAAAAATCGATTCCCTAAATTCAAACTGCGATACGCATCGATCACATACTCGAGATTAATCCCCTTGGCCCATATCTCCTCGTCGGTAAGATACGTCAAATCTACCCCATAACATTTCTTACCCTGTAAAGGTGGTTTTTTAGCTCCCGGCACACTGCGTGGAATAAACGAAAAATCATACCCCTTCATATCGGGGTGACCATATACTTGAAACGGCCAATCGGTACCACGCCCCAAACTCACCGGAGTAGCCTCGAAATAGCATGTCGAAGGATAGAGATAGACCGATTTCATATTCGGTAAATTGGGCGACGGCGGAATAGGCAACTCATAATGGGTTTGATGCGTATAATTCAAACACGGGACCACCGCCAAGTCACACCGCCTTCCCCTCGACAACCAACCTTCGCCATTCACCATGCGGGCCAGTTCGCCCAAAGTCATACCATGCACCACGGGTATGGGCAACCACCCCACCCCCGACTTATACTTCATGTCGAGAATAGGCCCGTCGACATAATGGCCGTTAGGATTCGGACGATCCAGCACTATCACCTTGCGTCCAAACTCGGCACAAGCGTCCATCAACTTCACCATCGAAATATAATAGGTATAATACCGCAATCCCACATCTTGAATATCGACCAACAGCACATCAAACGA
The DNA here is from genome assembly GCA_944320995.1 of uncultured Barnesiella sp. Lineage (GTDB taxonomy): Bacteria > Bacteroidota > Bacteroidia > Bacteroidales > Barnesiellaceae > Barnesiella. The sequence goes on from CALUJQ010000008.1 coordinate 80,329, forward strand.
TTGCATCGACTCTTCTGACGGACGCCCCGATTGGCCATCGTACAGCGAACTGATCTTTATCCCGGTCTTGGAATCGACCGAACCGGCAACATGTTCCCCAGCATCGGCATCACCCCTGAATCCATGTTCCGGCGAAAAGATGGTCACCACCCGCACGCCATCGGCTACCAACATATCTACCAAATGACGGTCTCCCACCATACCCGTATGGTTCGAAAAAACCGCAACCTGTTTCCCTTCTAAGTCCGGATAATACTCGCACGTACGTTCCGCCCCGACAACCACACGACTGTCTGCCGGATAAACCGCAAAAGCACAGCAAATCAAAAATAAAAACAAAACCGATTTTTTCATGAAACTCTCTCTTTATTATAGGTGTGCTTTCATTCCATGGTCCGGTTACCCACCAAGACAACTCTACCGCCAATTGATTTTATTGGACTTCGAGGTATAAGACACGACTCGAATAATCGCTCTTCTTATGATAATCGACAGTGTGGTTATAGGGTATTTCAAGTCCATTGCTCATCAAATAACGGCCACTGAACGATTTGCCTTCAAACGGGAGCGGTTTGTTATCGATCCGATTCAACTCCCTTATCGTATATATCTTATCGGCATCGAGGCCGGCCATTTTCACTCTCGGGAGATGCTGGTTTACAAAATGCTCTGTCTTCCACCAATAGAACACGGCCTGCTCTTTATCCGAATCGACATACATCAAAGAAGCCACACCCAAATCGTCGTAAGGCGATACCAGCCGGTAAATGTCGCCCAACTGGACTACGGGCCTTATCATTTTATACTCCTCGATGGCCTTCCGGCAAAGCTCCTTCTCCTCAGCAGTCATATTCTTGGGCTGAATCTCCATTCCAAGGCGACCGCTCATGGCCACATCTATCCGGTATTTAAGCGGAATGGAACGAGATGTTTGATGATTGGGAGTGGCGCTGATGTGTGACGCCATAGCTATTGCCGGGAAAAAGTAAGAAGTTCCCCACTGCATATAGATTCTTTGCAACGCATCGGTATTGTCGCTTACCCAAAACTCATCGAAGTAAGGCATGACGCCATAATTGGCACGTCCACCACCACTGGCACAAGCCTGTATGGTGAGTTGAGGATATTTCTCACGGATTCTTTGACACACCTTTTCAAAACCTCTGTGATATTCGATATAGAGATGACTCTGTTTCGACTTGTCGAGGTAGTTCGACCCATGATTGGTAATCGACATATTGGCGTCCCATTTGATATAATCTATCCCGGGATATTTTGTCATCAACCCATCGACAAGATCAAATATGAAATCTTGCACCTCGGGATTGGACAAATCGAGAACTACTTGCGTACCACCCCGTCCTGTCACCAACGGCCTTTGATCCGATTCAATCACCCATTCGGGGTGTTTTTCAAACAGTTCGCTTACGGTATTGGCCATTTCGGGTTCGATCCATATTCCGAATTTAATCTTATGTTTTTCCGCATCGGCCAACAACCCTTCGATACCCTGCGGAAGTTTTCGCGTATCGACTACCCAATCGCCCAGCGACGAGGTATCATTATTGCGGGGATATTTGCCGCCAAACCAACCATCGTCCATCACAAACAACTCCCCACCCATCGAAGCGATGTCGTTCATCATTTGATCCATGCCCTCTTGGTCAATATCGAAATATACCCCCTCCCAACTGTTGAGCAATACTTTACGAAGGGTGGTGCCATGGGCTATCTTGTGAAACCGGGCCCATGTGTGAAAATGACGGCTGGCGCCGCTGAGTCCCTCCCGACTGAACGTCAAAGCCAGTTCGGGCGTGCGGAACACCTCGCCCTTAGGCAAAGAATATGTCGAGTTCTCTTCGTTGATGCCGGCAAAAAAATGGTGATACTCGCTATCATCGGTATCGATTCTCAGTTTGTAATTCCCGCTGTAACAGAGAGCAGCCCCTACCACGTTACCGTGATTTTCCTGCGGCCTGCCGTCGAGCGAAAACATCACTTCGGCATGAGAGGTATGTGAATTGCGCACACCATCTTTATTCTTTATCACCTTCATACCGGCTTTAAGGGGTTCTTGCATAAGCCTGCCCTCGTTACCCCACGAACCGTAAAGATACGACAACCACACATCTCCCCTCCTTATAGGGAGGTAAGCCGAAGCAAAATTGTTCAATTCCACATTTTTCTTTTCATGATGGAAAATTTCGGTCCATGTTTCAATCACATCGGCATCGGTATATGCCTTATAAAACACATTTACATAAAAAGGAAATACCTTGTCCTTCATCTTCACGACGGTAGTTTCCGAATTCTCACCAGTAATTTTCTCCACGTCCATGACCACCATTTGAAGAGTCATATTTCCGTCGCCATGTTTAACCGCAAGTGCCGATTCGCCCTGACAATTCATTCCATATAAGGGATAAGCCGCCGGAGCATACTTTTCGTTGCAAAAGATATTCTCTATATCCCCCTCCGACAATTTGTCCCCATAATATACAAATTTCAATTCACTACCCTCTTCGGCAGAGAGCAACAATGTGTTATTCGGAGTTGTCACACAAATTTTATTTGCCGAAAGCGAAAACGTAAAAACAGGGATTAAGACCAGTGCGAATAGAACTTTTTCGATTGTTTTCATGATGGTATTATTGAATTTTGTTGATGGAACAAATTTAAGAAAAGTAAATTTTATAAAACAACTTTATATTATCAAATCAGAAGGCTACATCCTTTTATTATGTTAAAAATCAAAGATATACCTCAAAACATGTAAAAAGGCTTCAAAATAAGGGCAAAACAACGATTACCCCCTTCCCCACCGGTTTATGCCGGGCAGGTACGGGTTGACACTGGCTGGCAGTGTCGGGGGAGGATATAGGTTGG
>CALUJQ010000009.1 GCA_944320995.1 uncultured Barnesiella sp.
GGCTTCCCGTCATATACGCAGCTTTCATACCAGTTCAGTTGCGTGGAATCCCGCCGGCCTCCCACCTCGGTAAGCAACGGATATTTTTTAATCTCTATCCGCCACCCTTGGTCATCGGTCAAATGCCAATGGAACACATTCATTTTCAAGGCAGCCATTTCGTCGAGCAACTTCTTTACCTCCTCTTTTCCTTGGAAATTACGGGCTTCGTCCAATAAAAAGCCCCGCCACGAGAAAGCCGGAAAATCATTGATATATACACAGGGAAAACAAGTATATCCGTCGTCCTCGTAACACAGTTGCTTCAAGGTTTCAAGGGCATAAAATAATCCGGACCGAGTCGATGCCCCTACATTTATCCCTCTTTCGCTTATTTCAAGGGTATAACCTTCGGGCTTTATATCTGCCGAAAAAGAGACCGAGCAATCGGCTTCTTCTTTTTCGGCAGACCGATAGAGCAATCCTGTCTCTTCGCTCAAATGCGCCATTGCCTTTTGTGCCTCGTCCTTAAAAAAAGTGTCGCAACAGAGCCGCAAATCCTTACTTATCCGAAACACGCCCGGTCTCCACTCAATTTGGTTGGGATAAGGCAATATTGCAGCAACCGTGCCTCCGCTACTCAGCAGAGAGACAACTCCTATTGCCAACAGGGATAAATATTTCATGCCTATCTTTTTCATTTCTTAAACTCGAATGTGGTTATCATGGCCGCATGATCCGAGGGGAAACGTACCGGGTGTTTGTCGAGCATCTCGGAACGGACGGCTTTTACCTTATCGCCCAAATAATAGATGAAATCGATACGATACTGAATATCCAGCTTAGACATGGTTGACCACGTGAGGCATGGATATTTCACCGGATCGGGATAAAGTTCCCGATACGAATCTTTGAAACCTTTCTGCTCCATCAGGACACTGGTCGGCCACCTCAACACATACCCCTCAAACAGATGTTTCGCCTCGTCGGTCCAATCCAGATGAGAGCCGCTGTTGAAATCGCCCGAGACGAAAACCGGCACATCTTTCTGCTCGAAAAACGGCTGCATATCGTCCAATATGGCGCTCAGTTCACGGTAACGCGTAGGCAACTCCTGCGCCTCTATCTCCTCGACAGACAGATGCGCTTTGACCTGCTCGTCGGTAATGGGCCGATAGTCGAGCCACAAATTGACATAGTTGATCGTCTGTGTACGGCTTATCCGTATGGTCGCCGCACATGTATTGAAGGGCTGGAACATATCCCAAGTCTGCTCGATAGGATACTTGCTCATGATCGAAAGGTTGGAACTCCGCAAATAGAAATAATATCCCAGCGCATCGGCAATCTCGGGCCCGGCGCCATACGTCTCGATCATACCGACAATATCGGCACCCGACTCCTTGATGACCTCTACGACACGGTTCACACCCACCTGCTCGCCCAGTTCATGGCCTCCGTGATAGATGTTGAAAGCCATCAAATTTATCTCCGGGGTAAACTCGGGCAAATGCTCTTCATGCTTGATACCCGTAAAGCGGAAATACTCGCCGGCAATTTCGTCGCTGCTCTTTACCCGGTCAACAAATGTGAAACGATCCAACTGCCCTTCGAAACTGTGCCATTGGTCATCGATATGATTCCCGACATACAAGGGATTTCCTGTGGCCAGATTGACATTCCCGTTGGTACAATAAGTCGCTACATTCTGCCCGTCGTAATACATCTTCATCTCTTCTTTCTCGGCATAGTGCGTAATCGCAAGGAAATGCCACTTCCCGTCGTTGATGGGCTGACGTCCGACGGTCGGCTTATAATCCCATTGCCAATTTTTCCCATCGGTAAAATAGACGCTCCAAGAGCCATTTGCCTGCGTGGACAAGATGATTCCGGCATCCTTCATCTCATACGACCGTTTGTTAGAGACGATAGCCTTGTCGCCTAAATTCTTACTCTCCGACTTCACCCAGATACTCAGGGAAAAAGATTTGCACATATCGACCGAATCGATTTGTCCGACCGTAAACGGATTGCGGTGATAGGCTTCGGCTCCCAAATCCATCGCCTTCCCCTCTATCCCCTCGACAAAACGGTATTTCTCATAAAAATCGGCCGGGTTGTCAAAGGTGACAACAATCTCTTTCGCACCCAGTGAGAAGGTGAAAATTCCCAATATAAAAAGAAACAAATATCTCATAAATTCTTGTTTTTAGATAATCTCCTCCCCCCTGAATGGCCGTTAGGCCATTCCCACAACTGCGTACAATCGTGGCTTTCGGCCGAACCAAAGTCCAGTGCGAAGAGGGGTAAGATTAATTAGGAATCAGTTATTTACCAAAAATTCGTCTCGTGCAGATTAGGGTTCGTAACGCGTTCGCCCTGCGGAATCGGGAAATAATAATATTTAGGTTCGATAAATTTTTTTGGGCTGGTCAAATCGTTGGTCAAAATAATATACCCGTGATCTCCCTCGGATAATGAGATGCTGGTCTTTTCGCCATTCTCTTCTTCGAGGTAATAACAGATTTTCTTTTTATAAATGGGTTTCACCGCCGCACTGTTCAGGAATATACCCACATCGGTAACGCCGTCGCCCGTAACATCAAACACCGTATTGATAGCCGGGATATAGGCTCCTTGCGGCATTTCAAGCAAAGTACCCACTCTCCACCTCAACACATCGTCCTTGCGGAATCCTTCGCAGGCCAATTCTACCCGCCTTTCCCGACGGATTTCGAGAATCGCATTTTTCATACCTCCGGTCACATTGGGATATTGTTGTTCCAATACGGGATCGGTAACCAGTTCGGACAGCACCATGTGCGGCATTCCTACGCGGTCTCGCAACAGATTGATCGACTTGTCCAAATCTTCCTGAGTCAACGTACCCAATTCGGCCTTCGCCTCAGCATAAATCAACAGAATTTCGCCCAAGCGCATCAGAGGCAAATCGTTATACGATGTTCCCGGCATAATCTGTTGAGCATCTTTCGACACAAACTTTATCTGCGGATAACCTCCCAAATTCATATTGGGTACAAAAGGCTGAACATCGCCCGGACGGATATAACCGGGATACATAAATGTCTGTGCATAACGGGGATCCCTATCGGTAAAGGTCTCGATAAACGTTTTTGTCTGATAATTCTCCACCGAAGAGAACGGAACGGCTTTCCCCTCTTTCTTGACCAAATAGTTTTCCATCAGCGCACGGCTCAAATTGGTCGTATAGGCAAACACATGATTCGAAGCGTAATGTTTTATCTGGGCATCATAATCATAATCCTTAAAGAGAATAATCTCCTTACATTTACTCAAATTGGTGCTGATGAACAGATTGCGATACGAATCGTCCGGGCCGTCGGTATCGTAAATTTCAAAGTCGGTCGTATTGGCCATAATGGCTTCACATGCAGTAACCGCCTTTTGAAGGAACTCGTCGGCCGTATTTTCCAATTCCAGTTCGAAGTGATATTTCCTGAATGTGCCTTCGTGCAGGGCAATACGGGCAAGCAGGCCATAGGCATACCACCGGTTGTAAACCGTACGGTTTTCCAAATCGGGCAAAATATTGAGTGTGCCAAACTCCAAATCCTCCATGATTTTTTCCACGACAAACGTGCGGGGGTCTTGCGGTTTATAGAGTTCGTCAATCTCGGTATCTTTCAAAGCATGGTCATACCACGGCACGTCGCTATACCGCTTTACCATTTCGTAATATTCCCGGCCGCGCAGCATGCGCACGATGCCGATATAGTGGTTGATAAGCTCTTGGTCGCCTTCTGCTTTCCCGGCATTATCGAGAAAATAATTCAACTCTCTTATCTGTCCCCAGTCCCAACCGCCGACCGTGGCCGGAGTAATGTTCCCATGAATCAAGTCCAGCATCTCATCTTTTTCCGACGCTACGACATTATCGGTACCCGGGTCCCAATACTTGGGCGACTCGCTCAAATACAATTTGTTGACAAATAATTCCAAATCGGAAGGCGAGTTGAAGAAGTTTTCCGTAACAAGCGATGTCTCGGGCAAACGATCCAGAAACGAATCGTTGCAACTACACAAACTTGCGATTATTATCGTTATATACAATACTCTTGTTTTCATAATCCATGCGTTTTAGAAATTAAGATTCAAACCGAACGAAAATACCCGTTGCATGGGGTGTACCAAGCCCAATCCCTCGGGATCGACATTCTTGCAAAGTTTGGTTATTTCGGCTACATTATCCCCACTGAAATAAAATCTCACTTGATCTATCTTTATTTTGCGGGTAAGTGTCTGAGGCAAAGTATATCCGAAAGTGATATTCTTGATTCTCATGTACGAAGCATCTTGCAAATACCGGGTTTGCGGGATACTCATGTCTCCGGCAGTCTCGGCCGTATAGGATTTCAGCCGGGGGAAATAACCGTCGGGATTCTCGGGAGTCCAGTGGTCGAGGTTATTGGTATATACATCGGACCACGGGGCTCGATAGATACCAAAGAATGTAAATACATTGGGATACCAGTCTTTCTTTCCCACACCTTGCAGCAAGATTCTCAGGTCGAATCCATTCCACTCGGCATTTATATCGGCCCCATAGCAATAGCGGTCACTCGTATTCCCGATAATCGAATAGTCGCCATGGTCATCGATGGTCCATTTTCCTCGATTGACATATCCATCGTTATTCAAATCCTTGTATTTCAAATCACCGGGAGCCAACGGGCGGTCGCCGGGATATGCCGTCACCTCCCATTGGTCGGCATGGTTCTTAATATCCTCTTCGCTTTGGAAGAATCCTTCGGTCGTCAACCCCCAAATATCACCGATGCGCCATCCGGGATAATAGTCGTCCAACGTTCCGGTTTCGTTATTAAACTTGGTAATCTCGGCATACGAGTCGGAAAGGTTGAATTTCACAGAATAGCGGAAGGGTTTCGATGCCAACATAAAGTTGTCTTGCCAGCCGATAGAGATTTCCCAACCCTCGGTTTTCAAGTCGGCTGCATTTTGACGAGGAGAATCGACGCCCAATACTCCCGGAAGCGTTTTACCGGGGGTAAGCATGTCTTTGGTATTCCTGCGATAAACATCGCCACTGAAAGTCAAGCGATTGCTGAAAAAGGCAAGGTCAACACCCACGTCGATTGTATTCACCTTTTCCCATGTCAAATCGTCGGAGATCAAATTGGGAGAACCCACGCCGATAGGTTTCTTCCCATTGACCAAATAATCGCATTCATAAAATGTCATATTCGAGATATATTCATAATATCCCACATTCTGATTTCCCAGCCAACCGTATGAAGCCCGCAGTTTGGCCGTGTTCATGACATCTTTTATCCCTTGGTAAAATTTCTCATTCGATATGACCCATGCGGCCGAGAAGGAAGGGAAAAATCCGAATCGATGATCTTTTTGGAAACGGGAAGTCCCGTCATAGCGGCCATTGGCCTCGAAAATATATTTATCGTTGAAAATATAATTCAACCGATAGAAGCCGCTCCGCGTGGCCCAGCTGTAACGGGTATCGGTCAACGATTTGTTCTCTCCCGAAGCGACACCGATACTGGGAGCTGAGTTACTGATAAGGCCGTCGCGCTCACCCGTGAAATATTGGGCATACTCCGACTGTTGCTCAAAACCGACAGTTACCCCCACTTCGTGTTTCCCGAATTTTTTATTGAAATTGGTATAGATATTGAACAACGTGAAACGCGAATTGTCATGCTCGGTACGGGCAAAATCGCTCCAGCCCAACTCCTTCGGCTCGCTCTCGGGGCCATCTCTGTAAACGAAATCCTTATCCGATTCCCAATAGTTTTTATGCTTGTTCCAAAACTTGGCGGCAAAATCGCCTTTTACCGACCAGATATTTTTAATCAACTGAATGTCGAACGAGACTTGGGTTTGTGCCAGCAATTCCTCATATTCGCTCTCTCCTCCCATCTCTGTCCCGGCAATGTATTTGGCTCCGCTTTCGGTCCAACTCCCGTCGGGATTCTTGGGAATAGTCAACGCATTGGCATTATGCACCTCTTTATATAACCAACCGCAATCGAGCGACGACGGGGCTTTATAGGTATAATAAGTCATCGAAGTATTATTCGAAATCGTCAACCAGTCGGTCACCTGATAGCTGACATTGCTACGCAGGTTGTACTTATTATACTGGTCGGTATTGTATTTGAGCATACCGCTCTCCCCGAAATATTCTCCGCCTAAATAATACGAAGTCTTTTCCGTTGCGCCCGACATGCCGATAGAATGAGAATGCGACAATCCCGTGTCGCTATACAATTCGTGAAACCAGTCGGTAGCTCCCAAATAGGTATAACGGTTGGGGTCCGTAGGGTCGATCATCACGGGCGAAAGCGACGGATCGAGCGAACGCTGTTTGGCATATTCCAACTCCTCTTCGGTATAAAGGTCATACCACGGCGCCCCCATAATATCTTTATACGAGGCTTGTATATAAGGGTCTTTCACCACCTCGGGCATACGGCCCAGAGTCCGTACGTTGACCGTATTGTTGAATGTAAATTTTACTTTCCCTTCCTTTCCCTTTTTGGTCGTTACAAGAATAACACCAAATGCGGCCCGCGCACCATAAATAGCGGCCGAAGAAGCATCTTTCAACACCGAGATACTCTCTATATCGGCACTATTCATACGCGAGAATTCAGCTTCTTCCATAGGAATGCCATCTACCAAAATCAACGGTGCGCCGCCATTGGTAATGGTCGTCGCGCCACGAATATTGAAACTCGGGGTGTGGTTGATCTGGCCTCCTTCAAGACTGATATTCAAGTTCGGGACCAACCCCTGCAACATCGTACCCACGTTGTTGACCGAACGGTTTTCGAGCACTGTTCCCGAAACCGCTTCGACGGCTCCACTTAAATTTATCTTTTTCTGAGTGCCATATCCCACGACAACCACATCGTCGAGTTGCTGTGTCCCATCGGCCAAAATAATGTCGAACCGGTCTCTGTCGGCAATCGCTATTTCCTGACCTTCCATGCCCACATAACGAATGCTCAACACCGTATTTTCATCATAATCTCCCTCGATCTTAAAATAACCGTTCAAATCGGTCACGGTTCCCTGCTGGGTGCCCTTTACATGAATACTGGCTCCCACGAGCGGTTCGCCCGAGTTGTCTTTGATATAGCCGGTCAATGTCCGTTTCCCTTTTTGTTTGTTCTGCTGAGTTTCACGAGAAAGTACAATATGATTTCCTTGCATCTTATAATCGATATTCTCTCCCTCGAACAATTTATCCAGCACGGCAGACACCGGCTTTGAATCGACATTGATCGAATAGGGCTTTTTCGTATCGACCTGAGAGTTAATAATCACAAACAAATAGCTGGTTTGCGACTCTATGTCGTTGAGAATAACTTGAAGCGGCGTATTCGTGTGATTCATGGTTACACGGGCATTTTGAGAATAGGCATTAAACGCACATAAATTCAATATACCCATAAGAAATAAGAAACGTGTGGTTCTCATAATTCTTAATAATATTGAATTAGAAGGAGAAATCTCCTCCGACATCAATTTCTTTTTCATATATTTGTGTGTTTTTAAGATTAATACAACTGTGTTAATTCTTTCGGGGAATATCGATATGTTTAGCGACGGCTCGATATTCCCATTTTTATGCGGCTATGTTTTTCCCATGGTATTTGTATATGTGTTTTTTTTAGTTAATATAAAAGGTTTTTGACTCAAAATCGTGTTCATATTCAAACGGTATATCTACCTGCAATACTTGTAATGCATAATCCAATCCGTCTATGCGCCGGAATTTACCCAAGCAGCGGTTATCTTTCAACCCGGAATTATTAATGACAATACGCACACCGTAGATTTTCTCAAATTCGTGCATCAAATCCTCAAAGCAAATATTGTTGAACTCGATTATACCTCCGGTCCAACTATAACAACTATGGTCATGCAGAGGCGCTTTTTCCAACTTTCCACCAACCAATAGCGCTTTTTCATTCGGGTTCAATACGACCCGCTCATTCCCGGCACTCACTTCCACTTTCCCTTCGATCAAGGAAGTTTCAAATTGATTTTTTGCCTTATACGCTTCGACATTGAATTTCGTACCCAAAACCCGCACATTGCCCTTCGTCGTCTTTACAATAAACGGAATATCTTTTTCTTGATGGGTGACACTGAAAAAACCTTCTCCGTCGATTTCGACTTCGCGCACTTTGCCGACAAACGCTGTCGGGTATTTAAAAACCGTTCCCGAATTCAGGTATACATTAGTGCCATCGGCCAGTGTCAGATTCATATACTGTCCCAAAGGTATCTCGATTTGCATCATCGACGAAGCCCGATCCATTCGATTCGAGATAAACCACGTCAGTAAAACGGCACAAAGGAATATTGCGGCATACCGGCTCCATTGTATAAAATAGGATCGTCTGTACCAAACCGGACTTTTCGAAGGGGCAAAGGCTTCCCGCTGGCCGGTCAGTATAATAGCCGTATATAACTTCCGCTCTCTCAACAGTTCCTGCATATTCTCGGGAGCGGCCTCGGCCCACTGCCGTATGCTTATCCGCTCCACTTCGGAGGCGGTCCCGTTAAAAAAACGATATAGCAATTCTCTATCCATAAATTTTCCCTTTACGTATATATAACTAATGAGCGTAAAAACGCCCTAACGAAAAATCAAATTATTTTATAAAAAGAAGGAAAAAAATCGGCAAATAATCTTTCAAGGCAATGCGCATCACTTTCAAAGCCTTCCCGACATGAAATTCTACCGTCTTGATTGATATATCCAACCGCTCGGCTATCTCTCGATTGGTCAGATATTCCATGCGGCTCAGTAAAAAGATTTCTTTGGTCTTTCCCGGAAGCGACCGAATCGCCTCGTTGACCAACTCCCAAACCTCCTCCGAAAATATTTCTTGCGGATCACACGCCTCCAACGAGGCAATCTGAAAGTCCAACTCCCACTGGTATTGGCTTTTTATGGAATCTATCACCTCCTGTTCCTTGCGGAGGCGGATCAAATAAGTCAAGCACTTGTTTTTAAGCGAGACCAATATATATGCGGGGACATTGGTATTGGAAGGTAATCTGCCTCGATTTTCCCAATAAGCGATAAAAGAGTCTGTTACAAAATCTTCGGCAATGCTTTTATCACCAACATAAGAAATTGCCAATTTTGTAAACGGTTCTCTATACTTTTGGTAAATTTCATTAAAGGTCGAAAATGAATCTGACTTTCCTGAATATTCCATCAATATCGCTTAACAACTATTTTTTCAACTTAAAAATCGAAATGAATTCCATATCACGGACTTATACCGTTCGATTTTACTCAAATAATCTTTTATAAATGTAGCGCAAGTTATTAAGAAAATATTTACCCTGCAAGGAGTGTATAAAAATATCACAAAAATGTAATTCTAAAACCTATTCTCAATTTCAGACCTGACTCTGAAAAAACAGCCAAGCCCCTCCAAAAATTTTTGGAGGGGCTTGGCTGTGAGCGGCAAACGAGACTCGAACTCGCGACCCTCAGCTTGGGAAGCTGATGCTCTACCAACTGAGCTACTACCGCAGAGATTTTTCCTTTACGGGGACAAATGTAGATGTTTTTTTTCGACTTTACAAATTATTGCCGTATTTTTACCCGATATAAAACAGAAAAAAATATGGTAAAAATAGGACTGCTGTCCGACACGCATGCTTGGTGGGACGACCGCTACGAAAAATACTTTGCCGAATGCGACGAGATTTGGCACGCCGGCGACATCGGCTCGGTCGAACTGTCCGACCGGTTCGAAGCCTTGAAACCGTTTCGCGCGGTATATGGGAATATCGACGGCCACGAGCTGCGCCTACGCTATCCGCAACACCAGCGATTTACCATCGACGGGACCGATGTGTGGATAACCCATATAGGCGGATACCCCGGCAAATACGCTCGCGAAGTGACGCCCGAAATCTACATACACCCGCCCAAACTATTCATCTCGGGACATTCGCATATCTTGAAGGTACTCTACGACAAAACGCTAAATTGCCTGCATATCAATCCGGGGGCCGCCGGACTGTACGGATTTCACAAAAAACGGACATTGGTACGCTTCGCTATCGACCGGGGCGAATTCAAAGACCTCGAAGTTATCGAGCTGGCCGACCAGCGGTAAAACGGGTTTATTATTTGTCAAATATTCAATTCCTGACGGACGGTCTCGATAAACTCCCAGAATACCGAAGCAAACGGTTCGATGATGGAGCGCCGAGGTCCTTCGGCGGAAATAAGAGCCCGCAATCCCCCCTTGAAGCAATGAATCTCGATGCGTGTCCCCAATTCGATAGGCTCGCCGTCGAGGTGCATGGCTCCGGGCTTTTCGCGCTTGATGACGAGCGATTCGGTGGTGAAGCTTTTGATATTGGCATCTTGATCGATATGCTTAGTGAAAAGCAACAGAGCCAGCCCAGCTGTGTCGAAAGGGGTGAAAGGCATCAATACCGTAACATCGATTTTGCCGTCTTGCATGCTGGCGTGAGGTGCGATATAGGCGTTATTCCCATACTGCGAAGCGTTGCCGCAAGCAATGAGGAAAGCCTTCTCGGTAACGGTTCCGTCGGGCATCTCGATCTGATAAGTTTCCGACTTGTATTTGAGGTATTCGGTGAGCGCCTTGGCTACATAGGAGAGCTTCCCCCGACGTTTCCCTTGTGCAAATTTGAGGCTCACCAAAGCATCGAATCCTACCCCACAAGTACAGAAGAAGGGCCGGCCGTTGGCCGTACAGTAGTCGAGGTCGGCAATTACCCCATCATTGACAATCTCGAGCGCCTTGCGCACGTCCATCGATATACCCAAATGGCGGGCCAATCCATTCCCCGAGCCCACCGGCACAATTGCCAGCACCGTGGGCGTATTGATCAGTTCGCGGGCAATCTCGTTGCAAGTACCGTCGCCCCCGACCGAGAGCACCACATCGACACCATCGGCCACTGCCCGACGGGTCATCTCGGCAGCATGGCCGGCATACCGGGTAAAGCAGCACTCCACACCGTATTTCGACGGGTCTATCACCTCGCCGATCAAGGCGGGTATCTCATCTTTATCTTTGGTTCCCGAAATGGGATTTATGATGGCCAAAAGTTTTTTCGGTGCAGACATAGCTTCTTATTGTTTTCGAAACAGAGCGGACAAAGATAATAAATATTCCCAACTCTACACACGACGGCCGAAACTTCTCCTTCCCGACCGATTATTAAAGAACGTTTCACAAGTGTAGTATTTTACAAACGATTTACTCCTTTTATAAAAAGGGGGGACGTACTTCGGCAAAAAATCTCAAATAAATTTGGCTTTTTTGAACCCGGCTTTCACTACCTTTGTTGTTCATAAAAGAAAAAATCGGCCATCAACTCAAAAAGATATATTCTATGAATGCTTTTCAAAACCCTCTCGTCCGCATCATCGCCTCCATTGCGGTAGGCTTGTTACTTATTCTATATCCGCATGCGGCACTGCCCACGATACTTTTAATCATCGGTATCCTCATCGGAGTGCCCAGTTTATACACGCTCTTGGTGTACCTGCTGAGTGAGCAGAAAAAGAGCCTCCCCTTCCCGGTTCTTTCGTTGCTTATGTTGTTGTTCGGCTGTTCCCTCATCTTGGTTCCAAGCTGGTATATCGGAGTTACCATATATGTTTTAGGAGGAGCCTTGATTTTGATAGGTGTTTATCAAATACTCTTTTTGCTGACGTTGAAAAAGAATCTGAAAAGAAAAGCGGGTTGGGTCTCTTACCTGCTGCCGATCATTATCCTCCTCATCGGCATCGAGATACTGGTCAATCCCTTCTCAGCCACCGAACGGGTCATGGTCGTTACCTTCGGAGCGGCAACCTTGCTGTACGGTATTACCGACTTGATTTACTACATTCGATTGAAATAAGACGCTTAAAAATCGATAGAGAGCCGTAAGTTGATCTGCCTGCGGGTAAGGTAGTTGGGGACGGCATATTGCGCATTGGTTATGTCGGTCACCCAATAATAGGAGTTTACATTGCTTATATCGAAGAGGTTAAACACATCGATTCCTATCCACACGCTTTTCAGGTGGCGCAATACCCCTTTTTGCAGGAGCCTATCCTCACCTC
Organism: uncultured Barnesiella sp.; assembly: GCA_944320995.1. Lineage (GTDB taxonomy): Bacteria > Bacteroidota > Bacteroidia > Bacteroidales > Barnesiellaceae > Barnesiella. The sequence continues at coordinate 12,128 of CALUJQ010000009.1, forward strand.
CTACCAAAATGCGGGAAGCCCCTATATCGACACGCTTATATGCCGGAGCCCTGAAATAGCCGGCCTGACGTCCCTTGCGGGGCGAACCTACCGGCAAACCGTCGGCCAAAATGGCCCGCAAGCTGAATTTGTATTTGGGAAACCGGGGCACATAGTCTTGGAAATAGAGCCCCACGCTATACCGTTGGTCTGTGGGTCGGGGCAGTTTCACCCCGGCAATCTCTTCCTGCGTCTTCATCAGCGAAAAGGTAAGCCACGAATCGACCCCGGGCACAAACTGCCCGAAGAGCTTCAAGTCCAGCCCGGCAGCATATCCCTTCGCCTCGTTTTTCCCGCTATACCACACCCGCAGGTTATCGACCTCGTAGGGAATGAGGTTGTCGAGTTTCTTGTAATAGAGTTCGGCCGTAAATTTGAACGGACGGTCCAACGCACGGAACGAATAGTCGCCACCCAAAACCAAATGGATAGAGCGCTGCGACTTGATATTCCGATTCAGTTGTACCACGTAATTGTTGGCCGCATCGCAGACCGTGTCGCGCAACTCCTTATAAAAAGGAGCTTGGTAATAGAGACCGCCGGCAATACGGGTCGTAATCTGCTCGTTGGCCGCAGGAATGAACGAAATCGAGGCCCGGGGGCTGACGAGCGTCTCCTTGTTGAATCCCCAGTACGAGGCCCGCACACCACCCGTAAAGATAAACCGCCCCCACAGCGTGCGCAAGCGATAGGTATCTTGCAAATAGGCCGATAGGCGGTGGCTCTCCATGTCTTGCTTGGAGAAAAGATTGTAAATCATCTCGACCGACTGGCCGGTGTGAGGCATGGAATACCCCGCCGAATCGCGCATCTCCCACTCCCGCACCCGGTCATAGATTTTTTCATACTGGTGGGTCAATCCCCACTTCAATTCATTTTGCCCCAACTTGGTAGCTCCTTTCAACGAAGTGGCTACCACCGACGCTTTCAATCGATTACGGGCATGCTCGTGATATGTTCCCACGCCCAACGCTCCGGTATTCTCCGAAGCCTCACCATCGCCGCCATCAGCCAAATCGTCGAGCCAGTATTGCCCGGCAATGTCGTAGGTAACCAACTCATTGGTTACGAAAGCCGAGGTCATCAACGCCCATTGGGTATATTTATCGGGGAAAAAATTGAGCGAAAACGCACCGAAATAGGTCTCGAACTTATCCTTCTCGTAACCGTCGAAATAGACCTTGAATTGCTTGGCGTCGGTAGCCGTACCGAACGAGGTATTTCGCTCATGAGGGGTAAATTTATAATCGTTAATGGAGATATTCCCCAAAAACGAGGCTTCCCATTTAGGGGCAAATTTATAGGTTAAATAGGTTTGATAATCAAAAAACGAAGGCTCGTACTCCCCTTTGGTATCGAGCGAACTCAACAACGTGGAGTTGGTTTTATAACGCAAGCCGTGAAGCTGCGAAAACTTCTTGGTACTCTGCCCCACCGACGCCGAAGCTCCCAGAAAACTGGCCGAAACCGACCCCTCGAATGCCTCGGGGTGCTTGTAGATAATATCGAGCACCGACGACATCTTGTCGCCATACTCGGCCGAGAAGCCGCCCGACGAGAATCCTACGGCTCCCACCATATTGGGATTGATAATACTCAATCCCTCTTGCTGCCCCGACCGTACCGTGAGCGGGCGATAGACCTCTATACCATTGATATAGACGATATTTTCATCGAAATTCCCCCCTCGTACCGAGTATTGCGAACTCAATTCATTGCTCGAATTGACACCCGCAAAGGTGGTGAGCATCGCCTCGATACTCCCACCCGAAGCATCGGGCATCAATTTCAAATCCTTGGTGTCGATTGTCTGTAATGTACTGGTTTGCCGACGATGAGTCGCCACCACCACCTCGCTCAACATCTTGGAATTTTTGTTCAACCGCACCGATATAGAGACATCTTTCGTAAGGTTGAGCAACTGCCGCTGCTCTTCGCGATACCCCAGACAAGAATAAATTACCACAATCGAGTCGCCCGCCGGAATAGAGAGCTGATACTCGCCCTTCAAGTCGGTCATCGTGCCCATCGTCGTCCCCGCCACACGCACCGTTGCCAGTTCGATGGGCTGGTTGTCGCCGTCATACACACGCCCCGTGAGCTTCACACGCCCCTGCGCGCCAAGCTGCAACACCGCACCTATCGTGATAAAAAGGAGTAATATCTTGTATCTCATCGGGTTCTATACACACGGTATCTTCTTTTGTCGAAGACACATTTATTAAACGCAAAAAAGTGCCGTTCAGTATATCACCCGGCCCAAAAGTGTTGAAAAAAGTTTCCACATATTCCCTCAGAAGAATTAGGTTTTGTATCTTTGCTCATGTAAATGACAAAACCATTATCCTTATGAATAGTCTGCACGACCTGTTGATTCATCGGCGAAGCATTCGCAAATATACCGAAGACGCTCTTTCGCTCGACGCCGTAAAAACAATTCTCGAAGCGGGGTTGCTCGCTCCTTCGTCGAAACGTTGTACCCCATGGGAGTTCATCGCCGTCGAGGACAAAGCTGTGCTTGCCCGGCTGGCCGAATGCAAAACGGCAGGAGCCAAACCCATCGAGGGCGCAGCTCTGGCCATCGTCGTTACTGCCGACATGACCCGCACCGACACATGGATCGAGGATGCCTCGATTGCCGCCATACTCATGCAACTACAAGCTGCCGATTTGGGATTGGGAAGTTGCTGGATACAGGTGCGCAACCGTTTCGGGAGCATGGACGAACCGGCCGAAGACATTGTGCGCGAAATATTGGGAATCCCTGAAACGATGGGAGTCCTCTGCATTCTCTCCATCGGGCACAAAGACGAGGAGCGCAAACCCTTCGACGAAGAAAAAATGATGTGGGAGAAAGTCCACATCGGCAAATGGTAAAGATATAAAACGACATGAAAATCATTCTCATCGGAGCCGGGAATTTGGCCACCCGATTGGCCGTGGCGTTACAGGCGAAAGGGCTTGTACCCGCCTGCGTGTTCAGTCGCACCGAGGAGTCGGCCCGACAGTTGAGCGAGCGATTGGGTCATTGTCCCTATACTACCGACATAGCCCACGTTCCTGCCGACGGCGACCTATATATCTTTGCCATAAAGGATTCGGCTCTGCACGATTTGCTCCCCCGCATACCGGCCAACCGGGGATTGTGGGTCCACACCGCAGGCAGTGTCGATAAAGAGATATTCCGCCCCTTCACCAACCGCTACGGAGTACTTTACCCCATGCAGACATTCAGCAAGGAACGGGAAGTCGATTTCTCCGAAATCCCCGTCTTTATCGAAGCAAACAACCAAAACGATGCCGACCTGTTGCACGACTTAGCGGGCAAGCTATCGAACAAGGTCTATCGAGCCGACTCGGAGCAACGCAAATACCTCCATTTAGCCGCGGTATTTGCCTGCAACTTCACCAATCACCTTTATACGTTGTGCGACCGAATCCTTGCCGAACACGGACTCCCGTTCGAATCGATGCTCCCGCTCATTCACGAAACGGCTGCCAAAGTCGCCCAAATGCCCCCCGCACAAGCACAAACGGGACCGGCTATCCGATACGACAGAAACATCATAGAGAAACAGGAAGCGCTGCTCTCCGACCCGCTCATGCGAGAAATTTACTCACTGATAAGCCGCAGCATTCACAAAACCCATAACCCCAAAAACAATTAAATCATGAGCCGAACCGATTTCGATCTCTCCCGAATAAAAGCCTTCGCTTTCGACGTGGACGGTGTACTTTCGTCCGACGCCATACCGCTCCACCCCTCGGGAGAGCCCATGCGGGTCATCAATATCAAAGACGGATATGCCTTGCAATTGGCCGCCAAACTGGGCTATCCCGTCGCCATCATTACCGGCGGACGTACCGAAGCCGTGCGCAAACGTTTCGAAGGGCTGGGCCTCTCGCACGTCTATATGGGAGCAGCCGTCAAAATTAAAGTTTTCGAACAATGGCTCGCCGAGTGTAACCTCCATGCCGACGAAGTGATGTATATGGGAGACGATATTCCCGACTACGAAATCATGCGGGTAGTCGGCCTGCCTGCATGCCCGGCCGATGCCGCCCCTGAAATCAAACAGATTGCCCGCTACGTCTCGCCCTGTTGCGGCGGACAGGGGTGCGGCCGCGACATCATCGAGCAGGTACTGCGCGCACAAGGGAAATGGATGGCCGACAAAACAGCCTTCGGGTGGTAAATCTTTAAAAATAAAATCATGCTATCGCACCTCGACAAATACGAAATCTTATTGGCCAGCAACTCGCCGCGCCGCCGCGAACTGCTCGCAGGGCTGGGCATCGAATACCGTGTAACGGCTCTGCCCGAAGTGGACGAATCATATCCCCCCACCCTCTCGGGCGAGGAGATTCCGCTCTATATCTCGCAAGAAAAGGCTGCCGCCTACCGCGACCAAATGAAGGAGAACACCCTGCTCATCACCGCCGACACCATCGTTTGGCTCGACGGTAAAGTCTATGGAAAGCCACACGACACGGCCGATGCCAAAACCATGCTGCGGGCGCTGTCGGGCAAGACACATACCGTCATCACCGGCGTCACTCTCACAACCCTGCAAAAACAGACCTCCTTCACCGTCTCGACCGAAGTTACCTTTGCCTCCCTCGACGACGACGAAATCGACTACTATGCCGATACCTACCATCCGCTCGACAAAGCCGGTGCCTACGGCGTACAGGAATGGATTGGCTACATCGGGGTAACCGGGCTGCACGGTAGTTACTACAACGTGATGGGGCTTCCTATCCAACGGCTTTATACCGAATTGAAGAAATTTTAAACCTCCTCCCGAACATGTGAAAGGAGAGGCTGTTTCTATCTTTTTATTTTCAAAAAACAAAACTATCGGTGAACCTATACCTCTTCAATCCCGAGAACGATTTGGCCGTAGCTTTCGGCGGGATAAACTATACCCCGCCTCCGGCGGCACAACGCATCGGGAGAGAACTGGCAATCCTTCCCCTTTGGTATGCCGACAATAGCGCACAGAGCACCATTGTCACGCCCGACGAATTGCCAGCCGATTTTCTCCATGCGATCGAGCCATTGGGGTTGGAGGCAAATGCCATTACCCTCCGGGAACTCGACGGCCCGACAGTCAAACAGGTGCATGTGTGGGGGTGGAATCACGATTTGGCCAAGCGGTTGCGGTCGATGGGTATCGACGAAAACTTACTCCCCTCCTCACTCCAGTGCGACACGCTGCGCCGGCTCTCCCACCGTCGGTTCGCCGCCGAAGCAGGACGATTCCTGTGCGAACAAATCGACTACCCTTTTCCTCAACCGCCGGTGGAACTACATACTCCCGACGAGGTGAAAGCATTCACCGAACAGAGCGAACGCAAAGTCCTGAAAGCTCCGTGGTCGGGTAGCGGACGAGGGTTATACTGGAATCTCTACGGATACGATACCGCCCTCGCCCAATGGAGCAATGGAGTATTGCAAAAACAGGGCGTATTGATGGGCGAACCGGTGTACGACAAAACAGCCGACTGGGCCATGGAATTTTTCAGCGACGGCACACAGGTAACCTTTGCGGGATATTCATCGTTTCTCACCGACAGCCACGGCGCCTATAAAGAGAACCGACTGGCCGGCAACGACATTTTGGAACAAGAATTGGCCACCGCCGTAGGAATGGAGATTGTAACGGCCGTAAAACAATCGCTCATCAAATTCCTCACCATACACGTCGCACCGCATTACACCGGCTACTTCGGCATAGATATGATGACTTACCGCAATCCGCAAGGAACTGTACTACTACACCCCTTTGTAGAAATAAACCTCCGTATGAATATGGGTATGGTGGCCCGCTGTATCGCCGACCGTTTTTTAGTACCGGATAGAAAGGGGATCTATCGGGTAGATTACTTTCCCAAAACGGGAGAACTCTACAGCGACCACATGACCCGGCAAACCCAATATCCCATACAAATCAGCAACGGGAAATTTGAGTCGGGATATTTCGCTCTCACACCGGTATTTCCCCACAGCCGATACCGGGCTAGTATCCAAATCGAGGAGTCTTAAAAGCGAAAAGAACCGAGGGAAAAGTTATACAGGGAGCGAGGAACAAACCGTAAATTACGGTCAATCAGTAATTTATATATCAACAGTCCAATCCGTACAGGCACAAAAAAAAATTGATTGTCTCGCGACAACCAATCTTTGTTAACCTTAATCTTAATCTAATACTATGAAAAACACACGACAAATGTACTGCTTTTTCTGTTATACAACATAATTTTCAAGCATATTTCATACAGTTTTAATATTATTTAATACAGTTAGGCCATTTATCCCGTTTTTTTATTCCTATCCATTTTATTTCTCACCCCTTTCGAAAGTAATTTCCTTTCCACAGGTTTGTATTATCTTTGCAGCCATGAAAGAATCCTCACCACTCATCGAAAAGGCTTGCTGCAACTTGAACATCGACTCGCTCAACGGCATGCAAAAACAGATGCTCGAAACGGACCAACGCCCCAACGACATCATTCTGCTCTCACCCACGGGTTCGGGAAAGACCTTGGCATTTCTCCTGCCCGTACTGCAACGCATCGATCCCAAAGCGGCCGGCGTACAGGCGCTCATCGTCGTTCCCTCCCGGGAACTCGCCTTACAAATCGACAGCGTATTGCGCAAGATTGCCGCCGGAATAAAAATCGTTTGCTGCTACGGCGGCCACCCGGTGCGCGAAGAGAGCAAGTCGCTGGCCGTGGCTCCTGCCCTTATCGTGGGGACTCCCGGCCGCATTGCCGACCACCTGCGTCGGGGACAAATCGTCCTCGACTCGCTCGATACGCTCGTCCTCGACGAGTTTGACAAGTGCCTCGCACTGGGATTTCAAGATGAAATGAAAGAGATTGTCGCACCGTTGCAACAAGTGCGGAAAAAGATACTTACCTCGGCTACCGACAGTGATACTCTACCCGCCTTCACCGCATTGAGGGAACCGGTAAAACTCAATTTTTTAGGACTGAAAAGTGCCGAAGAGACTACCTCCGAAAGGCTGTCGCTCTACCGCATAAACGCCCCGATAAAAGATAAACTCGACACATTACTCTCCCTTTTGCGTAACCTCAAACCGGGGCTGGCGCTTATCTTCTGCAACCAACGCGAAAGCGTGGAACGGGTACAACAATTTCTCACCGACCAAGGTATCATCGCCGAGGCTTTCCATGGCGGCATGGAACAACCCGACCGGGAACGGGCGCTTTGTAAATTCCGCAACCACAGCAGCTATATCTGCGTCTCTACCGACCTTGCGGCCCGAGGGCTCGACATTCCCGAGGTAAAATACATTATCCATTACCACCTGCCCGTAGATGTCGAAAGTTTCACCCACCGCAACGGCCGCACGGCCCGTATGCATGCCGAGGGGGAGGCTTTCATCATACTGGGGCCCTCCGAAACCCTACCTGAATACGCGGCAAATGCCACCGATTTCCAACTCGATCCCAAAGCCGATCTCCTGCAAATCCCACCCATGGCTACCCTGCACTTCGCCGCCGGCAAGAAAGAGAAAATAAACAAAGGCGACATCGTAGGGTTTCTTACTCAAAAAGGGGAACTTACCGCCGATGAAATAGGTCTTATCGAAATAAAAGACCATTACAGCTATGTCGCCATACGGCGTGACAAAACTCATGCGACACTTCGTCGCCTCAAAGAGGAAAAGATAAAAGGGAAAAAGGTTAAAATCTCGTTCAGTTACTGATTCTCCTCGACCATGCGTTCAAAAGCCTTCCACAGGTTATCTTCGGGTACGGGAGCCGTCACGCTGATCGACTCTTTCGAAACAGGGTGGATAAACTCGACATGACGGGCGTGCAGCGAAATACCCCCGTCGGGGTTGGAACGCTCGGCCCCATATTTCAAATCGCCTTTGATAGGCGAACCTATCTTGGCGAGTTGGCAACGGATTTGGTGGTGACGGCCCGTCTTCAGATCGACCTCCAACAAGGTATAGCGGTCGCTTCGTGCCAACACCCGATAATCGAGGACCGCCCGTTTCGCTCCCGGTTTCTCCCGGTCATAGGCCATCGACTTATTACTCTTCTCGTTCCGCACCAAATAGTGTACCAATTCGGCACTCTCCTGCTCGGGTGCATGCTTCACAATAGCCCAATACTGCTTCTTTACCTCGCCGTTGCGAAACATATCGTTGAGCCGCGCCAGCGCCTTGCTCGTTTTGGCAAAGACCACCAAACCGCTCACGGGTCGGTCGAGGCGGTGAGTCACTCCCACAAATACATTCCCGGGCTTGTTGTATTTCTCTTTCAACCACGCTTTCAACGTCTCGCTCAATGGCGTGTCACCGGTCTTGTCGCCCTGCACAATCTCGGAACAAGTCTTGTTCACGATAATCAAATGATTGTCTTCGTAGAGTACCTCCATAGTTCACCCTGCTTTTTATTCGAGGCCAAAGATACAACATATCCCCCAAGCATGCAACCCGACAAAGGGAAGCAATGTAATACTTCAATTTTCAAGGAAGAAATATACTTAATTAGTAACATTATTAAAAATTCACAACACCCACTGTGGTATCTAAATAAAACTTACTTTTGCATCGAATTTTTGTAACGGGACCCGGAGTTTTTACGTCTCTATAAGAAAACGATAGACAATACACAATGAAACAGTTCCTCTCGGCCATACCGCTTGCGGTGGCTTCCTCTTTCTCGTGCACACTCGGTGCATCGCCCGGCTATTCAACCGATTCCGTCGCCATAACTTATACCGACACAACCGGACTCAATGTTGACTCCATCGAAAGTTCTTTGAAACAAGTCAACCTCGACGAGGTGACGGTCGAGGCTTCGTCGTGGATACAAAAGGCCGACCGCAACCTGCTCTATCCCAATGCCCAACAAATAAAACAGTCGAGTAACGGTTTGCAGTTGTTACAAAAATTGCAGATTCCCGGTGTAATCGTGAGCCCTACCGACAACAGCATCGCCCTCGCCGACAAAAGCGAGGTGAGTCTGCGCATCAACGGCCGCCCCGCCGACAACAAGGAAATTCAAGCTCTCTCGCCCGAGCAGGTCATACGTGTCGAATATATCGACAATCCGGGTGTGCGCTACGGCGAAGTAGGTGCCGTAATCGATTTTATCGTCAAGAACCCTACCTCAGGAGGCAGTTTCATGGGCGACCTCACCCAGAGTGTCAACCGGGGATTCGGTGAATACTGGTTGGCCGCCAAGGTCAACAGCGGCAAGTCGGAATTCTCCTACTCGGGCTGGGCCTCGCCCCGTTGGAATATGAAGATGCAGCGCGACAATACCGAGCACTACGAACTGCCCGACGGTACCCGCTACACCCGCACCGAAGAAAGTCTCGACGGGAGTCATTTCGAGCAATGGAACAACGGACATTCGCTCAACTACAACTACCTCGACCCTCAAAAGCAGATGTTCAACGCCTCGCTCAAATTCTATTACGATCAACAAGAGAATCTCTTTCGAGGTATCCTCACCGACCACTCTCCCGGCGGCAAGACCAACCTCATGCTCGACGACTCGAAAAATCACCGCATTAGCCCCTCGCTCAACCTTTACTATCAATACAACTTCGACGAAGACCAACTGCTCATGGCCAACGTCGTGACCAGCTACGAGCAACCCAACAGCCACCGTATCTATACCGAGGACGAACTTATTTATACCGACGACTTTGCCACGACTGGCGAATCGCTCGTCGGCATCGACAACCTCATCAAAAGCCGCACCTACTCGATACTGGGCGAGGTCGATTATGAAAAAAGATGGAAAAACAGCCGCGTTACCGCCGGAATACGCCACACCCAGTCGTGGATTGAAAATAACTATTCAGAGCAAGGTATCATCGACCGTATGAACCATGGCAACAGCTATATTTTCGGGGAATACTGGATACGGACCGGCAAGCACTTCGACTTTTCGGCGGGTATCGGGTACAGCCTCTACTCTTATATACCTCGCGATCGCGAATCGCACACCTATTCCATTTGGCGACCCCGTTTCACAGCCCGATACACTATCGACGACTATTCGTCGTTACGGTTCAATTTCGTGCGCATGGGCTGCGTCATCAGCCTCGACATGCTCAGTCCCGTAGTGCAGGACGTTGACGGCACACAGCAATCGACGGGTAATCCCGATGTCAAGCCCTATGCAACCTACAAATACGACTTGCAATACCAATATAACCGTGGCATCTTCTACGGCAAACTGGGAGCCCTTTATACCCATGCCCCCGGTGCCATCATGCCCGAGAAGGTGTGGGTGGGTAACAAAATCCTCACCCGGTACAACAACCAGAAGAATGCCGAGGAACTGCGCTTCTACCTCGATGCCCAAGTGACGGCCATACCCGACTGGCTCACCCTCAGTGCCGGCCCTGCTTGGCATCGCTACTGGATGCGGGGTAACAACTACACCCATACTTACAACAATTTCTACTGTTACGCCACTTTCGAACTGTCGCACTGGGACTTTTCGCTCGAAGGCATGCTCCAGACCAACTTCAACCGGTTTTGGGGCGAGACGCTCGAAGGCGGTGAGAATGTACACACCCTCAAACTCTCTTACAACTACAAAGACTGGAATTTCGGGGTAATGGTACTCGATCCCTTTATCAACGACTATAAAGTGAAAAGCGAAAACCGAAACCGCTATGCCGGATACCAGCAGGTAATGACCTCAAACATGATCAAACAGATGATTGCCGTCAGCGTGAGCTGGAACCTCAACTGGGGTCGCCGATACGAGGCTGGCGAACAGCGCATCAACAACGTGATAGGCGGCGGAGGAGTCAATGCCGCCGGGAAATAAGCCCGGCCGCGAACTTCATTTGCCGCCGGCACGACTGTACACCCATCCGGCACTACGCCACAAAAAAAACAAAACGGGGCTGCATCGTACATTACGACACAGCCCCGTCTCTTTGTATGACAAATGTTTCTCGATTACATGTTCATACCGCCGCAGCAGTGGATCACTTGACCCGTTACATACGACGACAAGTCCGAAGCGAGGAACGTAGCCACATTGGCCACGTCTTCGGGCGTTCCGCCACGACGCAAAGGAATCTGCTTAGCCCATTCGGCTTTCACCTCATCGGAGAGGGCTGCCGTCATATCGGTAATGATGAAACCCGGAGCGATAGCATTGGCACGCACACCGCGCGACCCCAATTCTTTGGCGATAGATTTGGCCAAACCGATCATACCGGCTTTCGAAGCCGAATAGTTGCATTGCCCGGCGTTACCCGATACACCTACGACCGAAGCCATATTGATAATGCTTCCGCACTTCTGTTTCATCATGATAGGCGTAACGGCGTGAACAAAATTGAAGGCCGATTTCAGGTTTACGGTCAACACCATATCCCATTGTTGCTCGGTCATACGCATCATCAATCCGTCGCGAGTGATACCCGCATTATTCACCAAAATGTCGATGCGGCCAAAGTCTTTTACGATCTCGGACACTACATTGTGAGCCTCCTCAAAGTTAGCGGCATTCGAAGCATACCCTTTGGCTTTCACGCCATAAGCGGCAATCTCTTGTTCGGTAGCTTTTCCGTTCTCGTCGATCACGAGGTCGGTAAATGCAATATCAGCTCCTTCCGAAGCAAACTTCAAGGCGATAGCTTTTCCGATACCCCTTGCTGCGCCGGTAATTACAGCGACTTTTCCTTCCAATAATTTCATAATTTTCTTTTTCGTAATGCAGGGAAAGGTTTACACGCTCTCCCCTCGGTTAATATATTATTATCGTTTTATTCCATATAAAATAAAATCCAATATGTAGTCTGTCAGTCTCGACCGGTCTATCCCCATCTCCGAAAAGTTATTACGGATATAAGGCACATCGAGCCCCCGCAAAGCATAGTGCAATACCGCCGCAGTAGCCGTCACGTTGGGAATGTGAAACACCCCCTGCTCCACCCCTTCGTTGAGGATATTTCGCAAGAGAGCCTCCTCCCTCAGGTCGATACTCCGGCGTGCCTTTTCCACCTTCCAGATATCTCTGAAAAACTCGGCCCGCAGCGTTCCGTTACGTACCACAGTCTCTTTGACAGCCTCCAAACGAATGTTGATATAGCTGAGCAATTTCTCTTCGGGAGGTAAATCCCGATTGGCCAGTCCTTCGAGCCGGGCATACAGATGTTCCGATTCCGCCTCGACCACAGCCCAGTAAATCTCATTCTTGTTTTTGAAATAGGTATAAATCGTACGACGGCCTTTCCCCGAAGCCTCGGCAATATCGTTCATCGTAGTTGCCGCTACCCCTTGACGGGCAAACAACTGGCGAGCTACATCGATAAGCAATTCCCGTGTACGAACCATAATCCTGTTTCTCCTTAGCTGCACATCTGCGCAAAACTTGTGCGAAAATACATATTTTTATCCTTATATACCAAAGCATGCCCTTCGTTTTTTCGACCCGCCCTCCAAATCACAAACTTTAACATTGCAATAATTCATTGTAAATCAAACAACTGAACAGTAAATCGAGGAGAAGAATAAATTTCAAGCTTGAAATATTTGTTTTTTCGATTATTATCCGTACCTTTGCACTCACAAACATCGCGGGGTGGAGCAGTGGTAGCTCGTTGGGCTCATAACCCAAAGGTCGTCGGTTCGAGTCCGGCTCCCGCAACCAAGGCAAAAGGTCGCTTGCAAGCGACCTTTTTTCATATCTGCCACCTTCCTGACAATTCGGCCTAATCGCCAATTCCTTCTTACATTGGCCTGCAACCATCTTCATTTCATTCCGAAACTCGCATCGGGAATGCGGGAGAGCCATGCAACAATACCCTCATCGACACATACACTGCGGTTTCTCCTCAAATGCAACATAAACAGAGAATACACCTTTGGACAGATAGGGGAACCGTCGTAGCCCAAAAACGCAGAGGGGTGTTGCCCCTCGGGACAGCACCCCTCTGCATATCTGATAAACAATGATTTTTACTTGTTAATCAAGAACCAAGCATCGGTAAATTGCGGGTACTTGGCTTGCAAAGCCTCGCGAGCCTGTACGGCGGCGGGACGGTTGTCGAACGAGCAGGCAACCACACGGTACCACCCTTCGGCATTTTGAGCCAGTATGGCAGGATAGCCATCTTCGCGCAAACGCTCGCAAAGACTTTGAGCATTGAGGCGTTGGCGGAAACTACCCACGATTACATTATACGCATTGAGCGAAGCTCCGTTAGCATCGACTACGTTGAGGCGTTCGCTCTGTTCCCGCACGGGAGCCGTGGTCGAGGGTGTCGTTGCCACAGGTTGCTCCACGACCGGTGCAGGCGTAGGAGCCGGTTCTTCTATTTTTTTCTCTTGGGCCTTTTCGTAAGCGGCTTTGTAGGCGCTTTGACTCGACTTACATGAAGCCATTCCGGCGATTAACAAAAGGGATAATCCCCAAATCAAATTCTTTCTCATAAAGTATTTATTTTTCAAATATTTGTTCGATTTTTTTTCTTCCCAACGAAGACGGTACAAATGTAACAAATAAACTTTATTACCGAAACCAATCTTGTAAAATTAAAAATATTATTTATCGAACTTTTCTTTCTCTAACCCATATCTGCGCGGTTTGGTTCACAAAACCCCTTTGGTAGAGGGCAACCGGTTATCGGTAATATCGCGTTTCACCGCCATTTTCAAAGCCCGGGCCAACGCTTTGAAGATTCCCTCGATTTTGTGGTGTTCGTTTGCCCCTTCGGCTGCAATATGGAGGTTGATACGTGCCGAATCGCTGAACGATTTGAAGAAATGGTAAAACATTTCGGTGGGCATGTCGCCTATCTTCTCGCGGTGGAAATCGGCCTTCCACACCAGCCACGGCCGGCCGCCGAAATCGAGGGCGACACGGCAAAAGGCATCGTCCATGGGCAACGAAAAGCCATAACGGGCGATTCCCCGCTTATCGCCCAAGGCCCGGGCAAAAGCCTCGCCCAGCACGATAGCCGTATCCTCGATTGTGTGGTGTTCGTCGATTTGCAAATCGCCATTCACCGTAACGGTAAGATCGGCTCCGGAATGACGTCCCAACTGGTCGAGCATGTGGTCGAAAAATCCCAGCCCGGTGTGAATGTCGGTGCGGCCCGTACCGTCGAGATTCAGAGCGACGTGTACGCAAGTTTCGCTTGTCTGCCGGTCAACCGTAGCCCGCCGGGTCCCGGCGCACAATATCTCGGCCACCTTCCACCAATCGTCGGTCACCGCCTCGCATACCGAGCCCAATCCGGCAGCCTCCACCTCGGAGACTCCCCGTTCAGCAGGGGCGAAATAGATGGCTTTGCAACCCAAATTGGCCGCCAGTTGCACATCGGTGAGGCGGTCGCCTATCACATAGGAGTGTTCCAAATCATACTCCCCGGTCACATACCGGGTGAGCATGGCCGTACCCGGTTTGCGTGTAGGAAGATTCTCTTCGGGCAGGGAAACGTCGATACACACTTCGTCGAAACGGATTCCCTCATTTTCAAAGGCCTGTATGATTTTCTGCTGTGCCGGCCAAAACGTCTCGGCCGGGAACGACGCGCTACCCATGCCGTCTTGATTGGTCACCATCACCCATTCGAAATCGAGACGGGCGGCCACATAGGCCAAACTTTGGAATACTTTGGGCACAAATTCCAGTTTATCGAGCGAATCGATTTGATAATCTACGGGAGGCTCCACCACCAGTGTACCGTCCCTGTCGATAAAAAGCACTCTTTTCATAATTTCACGGATTGGCTGTAACGGCGCAGGGCCTCCATCAAAATATCCATTTCGCCGGCCGCCCCGACCGTGATACGCAGACAGTTACCACACAAGGCTACCGAAGAGCGGTTACGCACCACAATGCCCTCGGCCACCAACCACTCATATATGGCCGGGGCATTGTCCATACGCACCAGCACAAAATTGGCATCGGTCGGATAGATCTTCACGACAACGGGGAGTTCCTCCAAACGCTCGATGAAGAGAGCCCGTACCGTTAAAATCTCGTCAACCCAACTGCGTACCTCCCCCTCACGGTCGAGCAGGTCGAGGGCATACCGTTGCACCGGCGCGCTAATGTTATAGGGGTACTTCACCTTGTTGTAGTAACCGATCACAGAAGGCGACGCGAATGCCATTCCCAACCGCACCCCGGCACTGCCCCACGCCTTCGAGAAGGTTTGCAGTACGACCAAGTTGGGGAATTCGTCCAACCGGCGTAGCCAAGAGGGGTGCGACGAAAAGTCGATATAAGCCTCATCGACCACCACGATACCGTCGAAAGCGGTAATGAGCCGCTCGATTTCGCCTGCGGGAAAGGCGTTGCCGGTCGGGTTGTTGGGAGAGCAAAGGAATAGCAGCCGACTGTCGGAATCGACCGCTGCCTCCAAGGCCTCGACATCCAACGAAAAGTCGTCGTGCAAGGGAACTTCGCGGTACTCCACCCCGTTGATGTCGGCGCAAACCTTATACATGCCATAGGTAGGGACTATCGAAACGGCATTGTTTTTCCCGGGTTCGCAAAAGATACGATACAACAAATCTATCGCCTCGTCGCTCCCCACCCCGAGAAAGATCTGGTCGGGACGCACACCCCGCTGTCGGGCCAGCCTGTTTTTCAGCGTTGTCTGCAACGGGTCGGGATAACGGTTATATGGGGCATTGAAAGGACTTTCGTTCGCATCGAGCCACACCGAAGCCTCGCCCGAGAACTCGTTTCGAGCCGAAGAATAGGGTTTCAGTTGCCGGATATTGGGACGCACCCACTGGTCTATCTGTTTCATATCGTTTTTCATTTTTAGGATTTCATCGTTTGCAACCGTATGGCGACAGCCTCTTTATGAGCGTCCAGCCATTCGGCTTCGGCCATCGTTTCGATTACAGGGCCAAGGTTTTTCAACCCCTCGGGCGAAATCTGCTGGAATGTAATCTTACGGGTAAAACTGTCGAGGTTCACCCCGCTGTATGCCCGGGCATAACCGCTCGTGGGAAGGGTGTGATTGGTGCCCGAAGCATAATCGCCGGCACTCTCGGGCGTATAATAGCCCAAAAATACCGACCCGGCATTGACCACGCCCGCCGCCCATGTCTCGGCGTCGGCCCGGTGGACAATCAAGTGTTCGGGGGCATAAGCGTTGACAAAATCGAGTTGTTCCTGTTCCCCGTCGAGCAGGACGACCGCACTGTGGACGAGCGACTTGTCTATCCATTCGCGCCGGGGCAAGCGGCTCGCCTGCCGTTCGATCTCGTCCGGCAGGGCCTCGGCAATCGCCTTGTCGGCCGTCACCAGTATCGACTGGCTGTCGGCGCCATGCTCGGCTTGCGAAAGGAAATCGGCGGCGAGGAAACGCACATCGGCGCCCGAGTCGGCCACCACCATTACCTCCGACGGACCTGCCGGCATATCGATAGCCACCCCTTGAATCTGCATCTGCTGTTTAGCCTCCATAACAAAGGGATTACCGGGCCCAAAAATCTTATATACCCGCGGCACGCTCTCCGTCCCGAAAGCCATCGCCCCGATAGCCTGCACACCTCCCAATTTAAACACTCGATCCACACCGGTCTCGCGGGCGGCATACAGGATAGCCGGCGCTATCTTCCCGTCTCGTCCGGGAGGAGTACACATCACCACCTCCCGACAACCGGCCAACCGCGCAGGTATCGCCAACATCAACACCGTGGAAAAGAGCGGGGCCGTACCCCCCGGCACATAGATACCCACACGCTCGATACCCACCGGTTTCTGCCAGCACCATACGCCGGGAGTAGTCTCGACTTTCCGAACATCGATGGCTTGCGACGCGTGAAATTTGCGTATATTCTCAATCGCTCGGCTTATCGCCTCTTTCAAGACATCGGGGACCGATGCTGCCGCCTCTTCCATCTCTCGGGGAGTTACCCGAAAAGAGTTCAAATCGACACCGTCGAATTGCCGTTCATAGCGTTTCAACGCTGAGTCACCTTCACTTCTTATCGACTCCAAAATCTCGCTTACGGTCTGTGTCAACGACGACAAATCAATCGTCGAACGGGAGATAATATCCTCCCACTCGCTTCGTTGCGGATACCGCCATACCTTTACTGCCATACTACAAAATCATCTTTTCTATGTCCAACACCAATATACCCTCGGCTCCGGCTGCTTTCAACCGATTGAGAATCTTCCAAAACCGTTTCTCGTCGAGAACCGTATGCACCGAACACCAATTCTTATCGGCCAACGGCATGACCGTAGGGCTCTTTATCCCCGGCAATACCGACAGGACCTCATCGAGTTTCACCTGCGGCACATTCATAAGGATATATTTTTTGTCATCGGCAACTTGTACCGATTCGAACCGGAACAGCAACTCATCGAGGATCTCCCGCTTTTCGGCCGAGATAGAATCGCTGCCTATCAATACAGCCTCCGACTCCACGACTTGCTCGACCTCCATCAACCGGTTGCTCACCAGCGTACTGCCCGAACTGACAATATCGAATATCGCGTCGGCCAGCCGAATGCCGGGAGCAATCTCTACCGACCCGGTAATCACATGTATATCGGCCTTGATACCGTTCCGGTTCAGGTAATCCGAGAGGATACCGGGATACGACGTGGCGATTTTCTTCCCCGTGAACCACTCCTTGCCGGGGTAATCTATATCCTGCGGTATGGCCAGTGAAAGACGGCATTTGCCGAATCCCAGTTTTTTCAAGACATTCACTGAACTATGTTTTTCCAACACTTCGTTCAACCCGACAATACCCACATCGGCTACCCCCGAGGCTACCGATTCGGGTATATCGTCGTCGCGCAGGAACAATACCTCGACCGGGAAATTCCGGGCCGGGACCAACAGGGTTCTCTTTCCTCCCGGGATCTTTATCCCGGCTTCTTCCAACAAAGCCATCGACTCCTCGTAAAGCCGACCTTTCGACTGAATGGCAATTCTCAACATAATATCTATACTTCTAATGTTTTCCAAACTAAAAAAGGCCTACCGCGCGCACGACGGTAAGCCTCCTTATATTTTCCCTCCATGTTTACACACACTCACCGTCCCTTCGGGAAAAAGGAATGTACGTGATGATGATGTAAAAATAGAGCTGTCATTTCTCTCGACGGTTAATTTTTCAGCAAATATAGGCTATTAAAAACAAATTACAAACTTTTTACCCGAATTTCTTTCAAAAATTTATTTTAATCTCTTTTTTTATAACACTCCTATCGTCTATTCATTACAAGAAAAGAGATACGGTCCAATAAATACCCGCCGCCAACAAGGCACTCACGGGAATCGTGAGAATCCATGCCACCCAAAGGCTTTGGGTAACCCCCCAACGCACGGCCGACAAGCGTTTGGTCGCGCCTACGCCGATAATGGCACCTGTAATCGTGTGGGTCGTGCTCACCGGTATTTTCAGGATTTCGGTCAGATAGAGGGTAAACGCACCGGCCGTTTCGGCAATGACCCCTTCGAGAGGGGTCACCTTCGTAATCTTGGTTCCCATCGTTTTGACGATCTTCCACCCGCCCGACATCGTACCCAGCGAAATGGCGGTAAAACACGAAAAGGCCACCCAGTCGGGCAGGTCGGCAATGCTGTTTATGCCCATGCCCAGCCCCATCGAGTGGGCGGCAATCATGGCCGCGGCGATGATTCCCATCACCTTTTGCGAGTCGTTCAGCCCGTGGCCGACACTGAACATCGCCGACGATACCAGTTGCAACCGTTTGAACCATACTTCGGCTTTATGCGGCTGAGCCTTACGGCAAATGTGAAGCACCAATATCGTAAACCCGAAAGCCACGACCATACCGATAAAAGGGGCTAAAAAGATAAAAGCGGCGATTTTCAGGATTATATTGAGCTGTATCGCCTCAAACCCGCTCGCCATGATGGCCGCGCCGGCAAAACCGCCGATCAGGGTATGCGACGACGACGAAGGAATCCCTTTCCACCACGTAATCAAGTTCCAAATAATCGCGGCGATAACCCCCGACAAGATGATGGGCAACGTGATAAACTCCTCGACCACCGTCTTGGAAACGGTATTGGCTATGCCAAAACCTCCGATAATGTATTTGGCTATAAAAAAGGCGACAAAATTGAAAAAGGCCGCCCACAGTACCGCCTGAAACGGGGTAAGCACCTTCGTCGAGACAATGGTCGCTATCGAGTTGGCCGCATCGTGAAACCCGTTGATGAAGTCAAACAACAGCGCCAATACAATGATAATAATCAACAACTCCATTGTTCAATCCACGGGTTAGGCATATTTCACAATCAGCGTTCGCAAGATCTTGCCCACACGCTCGGCCGCATCGGTCGTCTTCTCCAAGATCTGCATAATCTCCTTGATTTTTATAATCTCTATGCAATCCTGTTCCTCCTCGAAGAGTTTGGTTATAAAGAGTTCATACACGTCGTCGGCATGATTCTCGATGTCGTGCAAGCGCACGCAATACTCCCGCAAGGCCGAGGGGTCTTTCCGGAATCTATCGAGTTCGTCCATGGCCTTGCAAATATAGTCCGACTCCTCCTGCACCAACAAGCTCAACTCCTTTCCACTCGCGCCGATAGGACGCGGGTTGTAAATCGAGATACGCTTGGCACAACTGTTTATCCCGTCGATCACATCGTCCATGTGCGAGGCCAAGGCCTGAATATCTTCCCTGTCGAACGGCGTAATGAAGGTCGTGCCCAATTCGTCGAATATCAGGTGCGACAGGCGGTCGCCCTCCCGTTCCAAATCTTTAATCTTTTTATAATAGACCGAACGCTCCTCCGGTTTATCGTGCTCCATACTTTCCACCAAAACCGCCGACGCCGAAACCAACACCTCCGAAAGTTGTTTCAGCAGCGGGAAAAACTTAGGCTCCCGGGGGGTAAAGCGGCTAAAAAAAGAATTTTTCATAAATATATATGTTTCCTGTAATTATTGCTATTTCTCATAGCCCTATTCCCCGCTTCGTGGGGAGAGATCATACGCTGTATTTTTCATCGCCACAAAGATAACGGAAGAGAAAAAACAATCATATTACATTTATTTTAAATTTCTCATTCTCTCAATTTATAACAAACCTAATGTCCGAATGTTCTTTTTCCTCCGCTACACACCATCGGGGAGCAGCCAAACTTTTGGGCTGCCTTTATTTTTCTATTTTAATTTAGGCAGGCCGTTTTCGTCATTCCACGCTGCGACGGTTCTGTCATTCCGCACTTGACGCGGAATCCATGAATACCGGCAGGAGTACCCGCAAATGAATGCCTCGCCTTCCCCCACGCTGGACCCCGCATCGGGTGCGGGGTGACACGCTCCCTTTTATGTTCATTCTTCTCAATAGCGAGAAGAACGAACCAAGAAGCGCCACCGCTGTTATCGGGCTTCCTCGCTCGGAGGCTGGCGTCGCCCTCGGGGGCTGCGGAACTCGCTGCACTCAAACAGTCCTCGCCCGTTTTCCTCGGTCGGCTGGCCTCCTCCCGGCCCGATAAAGGCGGGTTGGTCCTTTGCGACCCCACGCTTGCGGCCCTACACAAGAGGCACTTCACTGGACCCCGCCGTCTCGGTCATTCCGCACTTGATGCGGAATCCATGAATACCGGCAGGAGGATTGTCCTTTGCGGCCCTACGCAAGAGGCACTTTCTGGACCCCGCATCGAGTGCGGGGTGACATGGTGCGCATCGAGGTGCGGGGTAACCACCTATGTCATAACGCGCTACGACGCGGTATCTCCACGAACGTACCGCCGAGCGTCAGCGATTCGCCCTTCCCTCGAAGAGAAGCAGATCGCAAAAAACAACCCGGATAGAGCAAAGATAAAACAAAAAATGAGGATTATAATATTATAAGAATAAAAATGTAAATTTCCTCGATAATATTGATAAAAATTGTTTTCTCCTCACTTCATAACCCCATAAAAATTCTCGAGGAGATCACCTAACAATCTTGATAAAAGCCGAATGGGGCACAAAAAAATTTTCGATTCTCTATTCATTGCCTATCTTTGCAACAATAAACCTATGACAAAAATGGATAAAACCGTGGTTGTGGAATCGACCGACGACGGTGTGCCGACCCTCTACCTACCGGAGATGGACGAACACTACCACTCGAC
The DNA here is from genome assembly GCA_944320995.1 of uncultured Barnesiella sp. GTDB lineage: Bacteria > Bacteroidota > Bacteroidia > Bacteroidales > Barnesiellaceae > Barnesiella. The sequence goes on from CALUJQ010000009.1 coordinate 33,279, forward strand.
CAAAGGAGCGTTGGCCGAGGCTCGCCACGTCTATATAGAAATGGCATTGCGGGCCTCGGGGAAAACGACGGTCAACCTCTTGGAGGTAGGATTCGGGACCGGACTGAATGCTTTCCTGTCGCTGCTCGAATCGCAACAATCCCACCGGACAATAGCGTACACGACATTCGAGCTATACCCCCTCTCCCCGGAAGTGACAGGGAAACTGAATTATCCGGTCCTCATCGCTCCGGAATGCAGCGAACTGTTTTACCGTTTGCATGACTGCGCATGGAACCGCCCGGTGGCGATAACCCCACGGTTCACCCTGCACAAACGACTCGAAGATCTCACCCGCACGACCATAGAAGGAGTGTACGACGTAGTCTATTTCGATGCTTTCGCTCCCGAAAAACAGCCCGAAATGTGGGACGAACCCATCTTTCGGGAAATTTACGACCACCTCAGCCCCGGGGGTATCCTCACCACCTATTGCGCCAAAGGCGAGATACGGCGGCGGCTGAAATCGGTAGGGTTCTGCGTGGAACGCCTCCCCGGGCCACCCCACGGGAAACGGGAAATCCTGCGGGCCTCGAAAATCGATTGAACGCCTACTCCCCGGCGGGGTCGCCACAATCGCCCCGACACACGAGAATATAATACGACTCCTCGCTCTCACCGAACGATTTTACCGTCAATCCCGCCCGGACAAACTGCCCAACCTGCTCGGCCACCGGAGGCAACGGTCTCGAAAAAACCCGGTTCGACAAACGGCGGTGTATCGCATTCAAGTGTGACCGCCCTTGTGCATGGGCAATCAACAACCGGCCTCCGCAATAAAGATTGTCGGTGACCAACTTGAAAATCGTCTCGACCGGATAACGGAAATGGGGGAAAACCGAATAGAGCAAAATGGCGTCGAAACGACCGGCCAACCGCTCCCGCTCCACATCGGCTTTCAGAAAATGAACCCCTGCACCCGAATGACGCAGAGAGGCCACCCGCAGCATCTCTTCGGAACGATCTACCGCGACAACAGGCACATAGGCCCCTACCCGCTCCCGGATAAACGGTATCATCACCCCGGTGCCCGTACCTACATCGAGGACCGTCTCTCCCGGTTTCAACTGTAAAACCGCCAGCAACGCCGCCACTTTCGCCGCATCGCACCGACTCGTCTTATCCCACACACCGGCCACCTCGTCAAAAAAATTCATCGTACCTCCTCGCCCCCAAAAAAGGACAATAAATAACCACACCATGCGTCTATCCCGGTACCTCGGGTCGAAGAGGTCTCGAAAAACCGCAGATGCCGGTTGACTTTCAAGGCATTCCCTTTCAACCGGGCAAGGTCGCTATCGACATAAGGGAGCAAATCGACCTTATTAATCACGCAAACATCGGCCCCGGCAAACATGTAGGGATACTTCAACGGTTTGTCGTCGCCCTCGGTCACACTCAACAGGACAACCCGCAGGCTCTCGCCCAAATCGAACATCGCGGGACAGACCAGATTACCCACATTCTCGATAAACAACAGGCTATCTTTTACCTGCAACTCATCGAAAGCCGACGCCACCATGCGGGCATCGAGATGACAGCCGTTGTGCGTATTGATCTGCACGGCCGGGACTCCCGAGCGGCGAATGCGCGCAGCATCGTTCTCGGTTTGCTGGTCGCCCTCGATCACGGCAACGTGACGAAAGCCCATTTCGCCGAGCCGTCCGATCGTTCGCTCGAGCAGCGTGGTCTTACCCGAACCCGGCGAGCTAACCATATTGATGGCCACACACCCGGCCGCACCCCATCGGGTGCGATTTTGCCGGGCCACCCGGTTGTTCTCACTCAAAATATCCTGCTCTACGGTTATCTCATGCCCGTGGGCTATCCCCCGGCGGTGCATCTCTTCGTGGCTCATTTCATGGCTGCCACAACCACATGTCGTACACATTTTCTTTTTATTTTTAGGATTATTCTTTCCCCTCCTCGACAATCAGCGACGAGAGGCGGAACTCTTGCCCCGATACCAACCGCGCGGCATAACTCCCGCACCGGGGACATGGCGTATATAACGATGCCGGCCTGAACGTCTCGCCGCAATCGTCACAACGGGCTGCCGGGTCCACCCGGTGGATCTCGACCCGGACCCCGGCAAAAGGAGTCCTCTCCAACACCATTCGCAACGAATACGAAAAAGCGTCGTCGTCAATTCCCGACAAGCCGCCGACCGTCATCTCGATGGCACACAGCCGGCCGCAGCCATGCCGCCGCATCTCCCGCTCGACCAACTCCACCACACTGCAAGCCAATGACAACTCGTGCATCTCGACCCCCTATCTACACCCATTTATCCATGCCGACGCGACCGCCATCTGTCCCACGGCGATGGCGGCATCGTTGCAAGGGACAAGTGCCGGCAAATAGGGCTGCAAGCCCTGTTGCCTCAACATGGGCATGAGCATATCGACCAACAGCTTATTTTGCAACACGCCCCCGCACAAAACCACCCGGGAGAGCTTCTGCTCGGCAGCCTGCCTTGCCAACTCGGTACACCACATGGCGGCATAGGTGCGATGAAACGCCGCAGCAATTTCGGCCCGGGAAACCCCGTCGCGCAAATCGTTCAACACGGCAATGACCAACCACGAATAATCGAGCGGATTGTCGAGGTCGTACGGATAGATTGTCGAGGTCGTACGGTCGGCAATCTGCTCCAACTTTTGGGGCGCTTCGGATTGATACCGGTTGAAATCGGCCACCCCCAACAACGAGGCTACCGCATCGAAAAGCCGTCCGGCACCCGAACTCAACGGCGTATTGATGCGCCGGGCTATCATGCGACATATCAACCGGATACGGTCATGCCCCACCCGTTCCACAAAATCGGGAGGCAAAGGCATCTGCTCGCCAAACAACGAATACAAAAGCGATATGGCCATGCGCCAAGGCTCCCGGGCTGCAATATCGCCTCCCGGCATGGGCAGATACGGGTGGTGCGACAAACGGCGATATTCGGAGCGGGAACAGCGAAGCAACTCTCCGCCCCAAACCGTGCAGTCATCGCCATACCCGGTCCCGTCGAGACACAGCGCCAGCACTTCGCCCGTGAGTCCATATTCGGCCATGACCGCTACGGCATGGGCGTGATGATGCTGCACCCGATAGACAGGGATATGCCGCTCTGCCGCATACCGTTCGCCCCAAACCGTAGCGGAATAATCGGGGTGCAGGTCGCAAACCACACAGCCGGCATCGAACCGGAACATGCGCGAAAAATGCGATACCGACTCCTCGAAAAACTTCAAGTTCTCCCGATGAGACAACTCCCCGATATACTGTCCCAACAAAATATCTTTCCTCTTCCCTATCGCAAAACTCGATACCTGCTCGGCCCCGACAGCCAATATCCCCTCGGTCGGCTGTAAATTGTGCAGCGGTTCGGGCGTATATCCACGGGCTCTCCGTACGGGACGGCACAAACCGTCATACTCGCAAACCACCGAATCATCGACCCGGTTGTATATCTCCCGGTTATACGAAACGACCAGATCGACCTGCGCATCGAACAACTCGTGAGCCTCGCCATCGGCAATGACAATGGGGCGTCCGCCCCGGTTTCCGCTGGTTGCCACAATACGCCTCAACCCCGGAGCGGCGGCAAACAAGTCGTAATGAATCGCCATATAGGGCAAAAGAACCCCCAACGACTTATATCCGTCGTTCAACCACGGAGTCCGCCCCCGCTTCTCCCGCAACAGGACAATGGGCCGCCGCCACGAAGTCAACGCCGCACGCTCCTCGTCCGAAAGCATCAAATCGTCGCCGACCGCCTGCTCGTCGCGATACATCACGGCCAAAGGTTTGGCATCACGCTCCTTCAACCGGCGCACCTTGCCTACCGCCGCTTCGCAATCGGCATCGCACAACAGATTGTACCCGCCCAAACTCTTCAACGCAACGATACCACCTTGCGACAAAACCTCGGCAACCCGGGCAACGATACGCTCATAGGAACGCTCCTCCACCCCCTCGGCATCGCGCATCGTATAGCATGGCCCGCAATCGTTGCAGGCAATGGGCTGGGCATGAAAACGCCGGTCCTGCACATCGGTGTACTCCTCCCGGCATTTATTGCACATCTCGAACGAGCCCATCGTAGTCACAGCCCGGTCATAAGGCAACTCCTTGATAATGGAAAAACGCGGCCCGCAATGGGTGCAGTTGATAAAAGGATAATTCTTGCGATGGGCTTGACGCTTACGATCCTGCAAACACTCGGGACAAACGGCTATATCGGGACTTATGCGGGTAATATCGCCGCCGGCACTGCGACTGGGAGCAATCTCGAAGCGGGTGTATCTGTGCCCGTCGTCACACCGGGTCACCGCTATCCGTTCGACCGAAGCTACCGCCGGAGCCGACTCGGACAGGGCTTTCAAAAAACGCTCCTTTTGCCGGCCGGTGGCCTGCAATACCACCAACACCCCTTCATTGCTATTATCTACATATCCGCACAACCCCATGCCGGTCGCCAACCGATAGACATAGGGACGAAAACCCACTCCTTGCACTAAACCGCCGATATGTATGTGATATTGATTCATCGATAAAAGTTTTTCAGATATGACGATTAAACAATCTCCCCCAAAAAGTTGTTCACTACTTGTATTTAAACTCGTAAATCATGTGCTTGGCCATTCCCGGAAAAATAATCGAAATCGACCGCTCGTCCTCCCTGTGCATGGCGACCGTCGATTTCGGAGGCGTATATAAACCCATTTGTATCCAGTATATCGAAGCCGACGCCGGCGATTATATTTTGGCCCATGCCGGCATGGCCATAACCCGCCTCGATCCCCAAGAGGCCGAAGCGACATTGGAAGATTTCAAAATGCTCGCCGAACAACTTAATCCCAACGGTCATGTGGTATGAACAGCCATTCCGAAAAAACGAGAACCTCACGACTCTGCTTCGTGCCATTCGGGAACTCGCTACTTTTCCCATCCGCATCATGGAGGTGTGCGGCGGACAGACCTATGCCCTGTCGCGTTATCGCATCGAAGAGTTGCTCCCCGATACCATAGAGATGATTCACGGCCCGGGGTGTCCCGTGTGCGTCACCCCCGAAGAGACTGTCGCCCGGGCAATCGAGATAGCCCGATTCCCCGGCACGGTACTCTGTACCTTCGGCGACATGATACGGGTTCCCTCGGACGAGGGGTGCAGCCTGCAACAACTCAAAGCCGAAGGGAAGGATATACGCATACTCTATTCGCCTCTCGACTCTCTGAAAATAGCCCGGGAAAATCCCGGTAAAGAGGTTGTTTTCTTCGCCATAGGATTCGAAACCACTACACCGGTATATGCCTTGTTGCTACATGAAATCATCGACAAAAAAATAGACAACCTCACTCTGCTGACCTCGCTGTTTACCATACCGGCTGCCGTCTCGTTTCTCGCGCAAGATCCCGAATGCCTCATAAACGGATTGCTTGCCGCCGGACATGTCTGCTCGATTACCGGGACGGAGACGTATGAACGATTGGCCCGGGAGTTGGAGATGCCTATCGCCATCACCGGATTCGAACCGGCCGACCTGTTATACGGCATCTACCGAGTCGTCCAATTGAAAACACAAGGGAGAAACCTCACGGTAAATGCCTATCGAAGAGCCGTACCGGCACAAGGAAACCCCATCGCCCGATTGCAGACGGCCCGATATTTCACGCCCTACGACGCCTGCTGGCGAGGCTTGGGCACGATTCCTGCCAGCGGATTGAAACTGCGCCCGCCGTATGAACAATATGACGCCCGAAATCGTTTTTGCAGTGAAGTAAAACCAGACATTCGACCCTCGGTATGCCGTGCCGGAGAAATCATGAAAGGGAAAATATCGCCCCTGAGATGCCCGCTATTTGGCAACCGTTGTACACCCGACACCCCGTTAGGAGCATCTATGGTATCTTCCGAAGGGACCTGCGCTGCCTTTTACCGTTATAAAACGAACTAAAAAAACACCGGAATATGGAGTTACCCAATTGTCCCATACCGACACAAAAATACGACCGCATAACGATGGCGCACGGCGGAGGCGGAAAAATGACCACCCGGCTAATCGAGAAAATATTCTATCCGGCCTTCTCCAACCGATGGCTCGAACAAGCCCACGACGGGGCCACACTGAACCTCCCCTCCTCACGAATCGCCTTTACGACCGACTCGTTTGTCGTGAATCCCCTGTTTTTCCCCGGTGGGAACATTGGCGATTTGGCCGTAAACGGTACGGTCAACGACCTCTTGTGCTGCGGAGCTACACCGCTCTACCTCTCGGCCGGGTTCATCTTGGAAGAGGGACTGCCCATCGACACGCTCAAAAAAGTGGTACACTCCATGCAAACGGCGGCCGCCAAAGCCGGAGTATCCATTGTCACGGGCGACACCAAAGTGGTCGAGTTCGGGAAATGCGACAAGCTGTTTATCAACACGGCGGGAATCGGCATCATTCCCGAGAATATCGACATAGGGCTGCACCGTGTCGTAAAAGGCGATGCCGTCATCGTAACCGGCCCGATAGGCAACCATGGCGTTTCGATTCTCTCTACCCGCGAAAGTCTGGGTTTCGAAAGCTCCATTCAAAGCGACACGGCGGCCCTCACCCAAATTGTTGCGAAACTACTCTCCGGGATTCCCGACATTCACATCTTGCGCGATCCCACCCGGGGAGGGTTATCGAGTACCTTGAACGAAATCGCCACGGGAGCCCATGTGACTATCGTTATCGACGAAGCGGCATTGCCTATCGACCCACCGGTGAAAGCGGCCTGCGACCTGCTCGGATTGGACCCGCTATATGTGGCCAACGAAGGGCTCATGCTCATATTCCTCCCCAACGAATATGCCGAACAGGCCCTACGCATCATTCGCGGCGAACCTCACGGTGAAAATGCCCGGATAATAGGCCGCGTGACCGACGACAAACGAGCCGAGGTCATTCTGGAACTTGCTTTGGGACAAACACGCGTTATCGATATGTTGAGCGGAGAACAACTGCCGCGCATTTGTTGAAACTACAAATCGAAAAACAATGGAAAAAGAACAATCTTTCTATCAAGAACTGAAAGCGAAAGGTTATACCCGTCGCCAGTTTCTCAAATTTTGCGGTATCATGGGGGCCATGCTGGGCTTGCAACAAACCGGTCTGGCCCAAGTGGTCAATGCCCTCCAAAGCAAACCTCGCAAACCGGTCCTCTGGTTTCACTTCCAAGAATGCACCTGTTGCAGCGAATCGTTCCTGCGATCGTCGCACCCGCTCGTCGGACAAATCCTGCTCGAAATGATTTCGCTCGACTACTCCGACACGCTCATGGCCGCCAGCGGTTTTCAGGCCGAAGAGGTACGCTACCGCTCCATGAAAGAAAATTGGGGCAAATACATCATGGTCGTCGAAGGCTCCGTGCCATTGGGAAATCCCGGATACTGCACCATCGCCGGGCACTCGGCCAAACAGATATTCGACGAAGCCGCCCAAGGGGCAAGCGCCATCATCGCATGGGGAAACTGTGCCTCATCGGGGTGCGTACAAAGCGCATATCCCAACCCTACCGATACGAAACCCGTGCATAAAATTATTTCGGGGAAACCTGTTATCAACGTGCAGGGATGCCCGCCCATTGCCGATGTCATGGCGGGAGTCATCACCTATATCCTCACCTTCGACCGGTTGCCCGAACTCGATGCCATGGGACGCCCCGTCGCATTTTACGGTCGCCGCATACACGACACCTGCTACCGCCGCCCGGCCTACGATGCCGGACTGTTTGTCGAAGCCTTCGACGACGAAAACGCCAAGAAGGGATATTGCCTGTACAAAATGGGTTGCAAGGGCCCCAACACGTTCAACTCCTGCGCCGTTATGAAGTGGAACGAAGGTGTGAGCTATCCCATACAATCGGGGCACGGCTGTATAGGTTGTGCCGAACCGGGATTCTGGGACGCCGAGCCACTGTATCATCACCTTCCCCACGTGAGAGGATTCGGCATCGAGGCCACAGCCGACCAAATAGGATTGGGATTGACAGCCGTTGCCGCAACCGGAGTTGCCGCCCACGCCGTCGTAACCAACATTCAAAAGCGAAAACTTATCAAAAACCAAATGGATGGCGACGAACTCAATCAAGAGTCTTTTGCCGCAGAAGAGCAACATATCGAACAGGAAGAAAAAGCTCTCGCCCAAAAGGCCCGTGAACTGGAAAACGAAAAAAGAACCGATAAAACCATTGAATCATGAGCAAGCGAATTGTTGTTGACCCTATTACGAGAATCGAAGGACACCTGCGTATGGAGGCCGATATAGAGAATGGCGTTATTACCGATGCGTTCAGTACCGGGACCATGATACGCGGAATCGAAATCATTGTCAAAGACCGCGATCCCCGGGACGTTTGGGCTTATGTGGGAAGGGTATGCGGAGTCTGCACCTCCATACATTCGCTCTGTTCGGTCCGGGCTGTCGAGGATGCGTTCGGCATCGTCATTCCTCCCAATGCCGAACAGGTGAGAAACCTCATGCAATCGGCCGTCACCATACAAGACCATGTGACCCATTTCTACCAATTGCAAGCGCTCGACTGGGTCGATGTCATGTCGGCATTGAAAGCCGACCCCCGAAAAGCGGCCGAAGTAGCTCAAAGCATATCGGAATGGCCCAAAAATTCGATCGGATACTTCGCCGAGACACAGAAAAAAGTACGACAATTTATCGAAACCAGCAAATTCAGCATCTTCTCGAACGGATATTGGGGACACCCGGCTTACAAACTTCCGCCGGAAGTCAACCTCGTAGCCTTGGCCCACTATCTCGAAGCGCTCGAAGTACAAAAAGAGATTGTCAAGGTGCAAACCATTTTCGGCGGGAAAAACCCCCACCCCAATTTTCTGGTAGGCGGCATGGCTTGCGCCGTCAACATCAACGACCCGAATGCCCTCAATAACGAAAGGCTCAACTTCGTCGCCCAAATCATCGAACGCACACAAACTTTCGTCCGCCAAGTCTATCTCCCCGACGTGCTGGCCATACTCTCCTATTACCCCGACTGGACAAAAATAGGCGGAGGATTACGCAATTACATCGCCTATGGCGATTATCCCATGGGCAGCTATGGAGAGCTATCGACCTACAAAAGCCCGCGAGGCATCGTGGTCGATAGAGACCTGTCGAAAGTCGTCGAGTTCGACCCTTGGGCGATGGACGGATTGCAGGAATTTGTCAACAACTCGTGGTACTCCTATTCGCAAGGGAAAGACGCCGGCCTGCACCCATCGGTCGGAGAGACCCGGCTGGACTACACGGGCGCAACACCTCCCTACGAATATCTCGACCGCGACCAGCCTTACAGTTGGATCAAGACTCCCCGTTACAAAGGCATGCCCATGGAAACCGGGCCGTTGGCCCGCAACATCGTAGCTCATGCCTCGGGCGACGAAACTTATCGAGAAATCACACAACGATGCCTCAAACAGTTGAACGTCCCTTACGAAGCCATGTACTCTACCGCCGGACGCACATTGGCCCGGGCTATCGAGGCAAACTTGCTGGCCGACTGGCAAACCGACTTTTACACCACGCTGTTGCAAAATATAAAAAACGGCGATTACCGCATGTTCAACGGGACAAAATGGGAACCCTCCACTTGGCCCCAAACGGCCCGTGGCGTAGGGCTCACCGAAGCTCCGCGGGGGGCATTGGCCCACTATGTCAACATCGAGGGCAAAAAAGTATCGAATTACCAAATGGTCGTCCCCACCACATGGAACGCCTCGCCCCGCGACACCCGGGGACAGCACTCGGCTTTCGAAGCCTCCCTCATCGGGACTCCGGTCATCGACCCTCAAATACCACTCGAAATCATTCGCACAATACACTCTTTCGACCCCTGTATGGCTTGTGCCGTACACTTGTATGACGAGAACGGCGAACATATCCATCGCTGTGAGATGTTCTAAAAAACAAATCCTAAAAATTACTCGACATGATAAGCCGGAAAAAATCCTTGCGAGAAGTCTATGTATGGGAATTGCCCGTACGCATATTTCATTGGGCCAATGCCACGGCCATTGTCGTCTTGTGTGTAACCGGGTATATTATCGGCAACCCTCCCGCCATATTGATTTCCACTCCACCCGATGCCAACTATTGGTTCGGGTGGATACGGTTTATCCATTTTGCAGCCGCCTTCGTCTTCATTCTCAACTTCTTGGTGCGATTGTATTGGGCTTTTGCCGGAAACTCATTCGCCCATTGGAGCAACTACCTGCCCCTCACGAAAAGACAGTGGCGAGGTATTTTCGACACCACCAAAGTCGATGTGCTGCTACTGTCGCCCAAACCCGTTTACGACATCGGACACAACAGTTTGGCCGCCTTTACCTACTTCGGTGTCTTCATTCTGTTTATCGTCCAAACCCTCACAGGCATGGCCATGTATTGCGTCTCGACCAACAACTTTATGGAACCCTTTTTTACATGGCTTCTCTTTGAATGCGGAGGTTTTTTTGTCGTGCGACAGATACACCACATTGCCATGTGGGCTTTTATCCTTTTCACGATCGCACACATCTATCTCGTGTTTTACCACGACTATATCGAACGCAACGGCATAGCCTCCTCGATTATCGGAGGGTGGAAATTCGTCCGGGAAGACTTGGCCGAAGAATATGAAACCGAACAGAAGCAGCAACAACAAATCCAAAAACAAAAAGATGAAATCTCAAACAGAGCAAAAGAAAAATAACAAACCTTTTACCCCACCCGACAAAATCCTCATTTTGGGAGTCGGCAACCTCATACTCAACGATGAGGGTATCGGGATACACATAATCAACAGGCTCAGTTCCATGAAACTACCTCCCAACATCGACATTCTCGACGGAGGGACCGGTGGGTTGGCATTGCTGGAAACCCTCCAAAGCTATCCCCACCTTATCCTTATCGACGCCACTCTCGACAACAATCCGGCAGGCACAATCCGCCGGCTGTCGCCCAAATACTCCAAAGATTACCCCCCTCTTTTGAGCGCTCATGAAATAGGATTGAAAGAGATGATCGATGCCATGTTATTACTCGGGGAAGCACCCCAAATCGAGTTGATTGCCGTCAGTGTGCGCAACTGCCGGAGTTTGGGCATGCAACTCTCTCCCGAAGTCAGCAAGGCTATCCCACAAATCGTACAGCTCATTCTCGAGATCATCGACGAACTGCAATACGGCAACCGCCCGACCGAAATCATATAAATCCCATATCCAACCGCACACCCAAACAACCGCACACAACTTGCCGGCAAACCCCGCACCCCGGGAAACACCTCTTCACGACTAAAAAGAATGACATTTTTGAATCGCCGATAGAAAAATTTTATGTAACTTGGCCCATCATTCAAAAATAGCCAATTCTTTATTCATGAAAACAAAAAATTTATTCCTGCTCCTTTTCTGTCTATTCGTATTCTCGTCCCTGCACGCTCAAAACGAACCGGTCAAAATACTGGCAATCGGCAACAGTTTCGCCGACGACGGCATCGAATACCTCGACGAAGTAGCCATCGCTGCCGGGAAACGCATTATCGTTGCCAACACCTACATCGGAGGCTGCTCGCTGGCACAACATGTCGATAACGCCCGACACGATAACCATAACTACCTTTATCGCAAAAACACCGAAGGGAAATATACCGAGGAGAACGGGAAAAGCCTACTGGAAGCTATCAAAGACGAAAACTGGGACTACATCGTATTCCAGCAAGTGAGTTCGTCGGCCGGCCAATACAGCAGCTACTTCCCCGAGCTGACCGAGTTGATGGAATATGTACGGGAAAACGCCACCAATCCGAATGTACAATATGCCCTGCAACAAACATGGGCCTATGCCCAGAACTCCACTCACCCGGGATTTTTCAGATACGGCAAAAACCAGCAAGCCATGTATGAGGATGTCGTATTTTCCTATGACCAAGCGGCAAAAAAACAAAACATATCGATCATCATACCTACCGGAACCGCTATACAAAACGCCCGCAGCAGCAGTTTGGGCGACACCCTTTGCCGCGATGGATACCACTTGGATCTGAAATATGGTCGCTACACGGCAGCCTGCACGTGGTTCGAAACATTTTTCGGCGAATCGGCCGTAGGCATCGCTTATCGCCCCGAAGGAGTATCCGACCAACAGGCCGCCATTGCACAACACGCCGCCCACAGGGCCATACTATGCCCCTCCTCGGTAACCGATATGAGCGACTTCAAATAGGAATTGATGATATACCCGACGCAACCATAAATGGTCCTGTCCCGATTCTCGGGATAAAAAAACAACCTTCACCCCCCTATGCAAAGGCCACCGGGGCTATTCTACCCAAACATTCAGTAAAAATGGTAAACATATCGGTAATCGATATACTTGCCGTGACTGGGGAACGCTATAATTTTGTAACCGACAAAGCAAATAGCAACCTTCAAAACATTCCCCATGAACAAACTGATAGCCATTACCATTTGCATAGCGGCCTCGATAGGAGGCGGACAACTCTTACATGCACAAGATATGAATACCGAAAAAGAGAACATCAGCCCATTCCCGGTAGGCGAAAAAAATCCTCCGGTAAACGCCCAATATTTTATCGGGCAATCTTATCTCGCTCCCCTCACCCAGAACAAGGCACTGAACTGCCCCGTCTATAACGTAACCTTCGAGCCGGCTTGCCGTAACAACTGGCACAGCCACACCGGCGGACAGATACTTATCGCCGTGGGCGGAAAAGGCTTTTATCAAGAAAAAGGGAAACCTGCCCGGCTACTTCAACCGGGCGACGTTGTAGAAATTGCCCCCGACGTAATCCATTGGCACGGAGCCGCACCCGACAGTTGGTTCTCGCACCTTGCCATCGAATGCAACCCGCAAACCAACAAAAACTCATGGTACGAGCCTGTCGATGACGAGCAATACACCCTCGCCACTCAACAGAAATAAAAAGATTTCTCAATACCGATATTCCAAAGATTTGCCCGGCTACATGCCCGGGCAACCGCTTTCTCCCGGATTATCCTCCCTTTCATGGTCGCATAGCCCTTTGCCTGCTCTTGAACTACTCCCTTGTAATAAAACTTAATTTTCTTGTTACTCTGGAAAAAAGAGTCTATTTTTACTTAATGCTATAACAAGGACCATGGGAAGCAACTATTTCAAATCCCACTATCTTACGACTACCGAAAACGACAAGAAGTGGGGAATTATATGTACAACCGTAGGAATGCAAATCATAGACCCCCACGGAAAATATCCTATCGGGTCTCACCCCAACAATTATCAATCGGTAAAAAGGGGGCGTATCCTCGATGAATACCAACTTATCTACATAACCCGGGGTGAGGGGTACTTCGAATCTACAAACTGCAAACGCACCAAGGTAAAAGCCGGGAATATCCTTTTCTTATTCCCCGGCGAATGGCACTGTTATGCCCCCGACGCCAATACGGGATGGTCGGAGTATTGGGTAGGATTCAAAGGTCCCAATATAGACAGGCGTGTGCAGTATGGATTCTTCTCTCCCGACCAGCCGATTCTAAATATAGGGTATAGCGTAGGTATCGAAAATTGTTACCAAGAGATGATCCGGGAAACCGAGCAGGAAAAAACCGGATTCCAAATTCTGGTTTCAAGTATCGTTCTGCACATTCTGGGATATGTCATTTACAAGCACAACAACAAATTGTACGAAAGCAACCCCATCGTCGAGAAAATCAATTACGCCCGGAAAATCATGAGAGAACATGTAAACCAGCCGCTCTCTCCCGAAACAATCGCCACCGACTTGAACCTCAGTTATACATGGTTTCGCCGAGCATTCAAAGAATATACCGGCATCTCGCCGGCCCAATATCAACTACAAATGAGGCTCAACCGCGCAAAAGAGCTATTGACCAATTCCAATCTAAACATCTCGGAAATCGCTTACGAACTGGGATTTGAGAGTGTCAGCCACTTTTGCACCTTTTTCAAATCGAGAGAGAAATTCACAGCCTCGGAATATCGCGAAAAATTCAAACTTTAAAAACGATTACCCTCTCGGTCTATACATACCAGTCATCAAATTACAGGGCTGAACCCTTACGGGATTCAGCCCTGCATGAATTTAAGCGATATTCAGGTAAGCTCTATCATTCAAATGCCGACTCATAGAGAGCCAAAATATCCGACAAGCTGACCTCCCGAGGATTTCCGGGGGTACAAACATCGGCCAAAGCAGCTTTGGCAAGAGCAGGCAACGAGGCTTTATCGACACCCAGCACCGACAATTTTTGCGGAATATTCACCTCGATAGCGAGTTTACGCACCGCATCGACAGCGGCTTGTGCCTTTTCCTTCAAAGAGAGGTTCTGCACATCTACACCCATGGCAACGGCAATGTCGGCATATTTTTCCAACGACGATTCCATATTGAACTGCATGACGTAGGGCAACAAGAGTGCATTGGCCACACCATGAGGTATATCAAACATGGCACCCAACGGGTGGGCCATACCGTGTACCAGCCCCAACCCGACATTGGAGAATCCCATACCTGCCACATATTGTGCCAAAGCCATTTTCTCGCGAGCCTCCATATCGGAGCCATCGGCCACAGCCTTCGGCAAATATTTTGCAATCATTCTTATCGCTTCTATATGGAACATGTCGGTCAACTCCCATGCTCCCAAGGTTATATATCCCTCAATCGCATGAGTAAGTGCGTCCATACCCGTTGCGGCGGTCAAGCCCTTCGGCATCGACGACATCAACTCGGCATCGACAATGGCCAGTACCGGAATATCTTTGGGATCGACACAGACCATCTTTTTGGCATTGCGCTCATCGGTAATCACATAGTTGATAGTCACCTCTGCCGCAGTTCCTGCGGTAGTGGGCAATGCAATAATCGGCAAACTTTTCTGAGTCGTATCGGCTACACCTTCCAAAGAAACGACATCTGAGAAATCGGGGTTCTTCGATATGATTCCAATAGCCTTTGCCGTATCTATGGCCGACCCTCCACCCAAAGCGACAATGACATCGGCGCCACACTCTTTCAACACGGCCAATCCGTCCTGAACATTGGTAACTGTGGGATTTTGCTTTATCTCTGTAAACAACCGATATTGAATATCGGCCTTCTCCAACAGCGACGTGATCCGTTCTACAACGCCAAACCGAACCAGATCTTTGTCCGAAACCAACAAAACCGAGGTGTACCCTCTCCGTTTAATCTCTTCGGGCAAGACGGCTCTGGCTCCGGCCCCGAAATAGGACATTTCATTTAATACGATTCTTTTCATACTTTTTTATTTGGGCAGTTATATACCACTCCTATTGTATCGGATTGTATATAACTGCTATTGTGAGTAATGACACAAATTTAATATATATTTTTAATACTATACCAATCTTTCTGCCCTTTTATCGTCGGCCCTAACAGAGTGTTTCATCTACATAAGACTCGACTTTCATGAATCGATAATCAACAAAAGATACATCACTCGTGCAGAAAAAAAGTATCAAAGGATAAAACTCACATGTATCAACGGCCTTTGTTTTTACAGATTAAACACTCGTTTCAACTCGTCCATTTGCTCTTCGCTCATGCCTTTCGGGGTAAATCCCATCGAACAGGCCGACTCATAAATCTTTGCCGATTTGGTCAAGGTATCGATCATATCGAACGGCTCTATCAAATCTTCACCAACGGCCAATGCGCCATGTTTCTCCCACAGCACCACGTCATACTCTTCGAGTTGTTTGATGGTCTCTTTGGCCAAGAGTACCGAGCCGGGCAAGGCATACGGCACAATGCCTACCCCTTTGGGACAAAATGCTCGGGTTTCGGGTATCATGCTCCACAACAATTTGGACAACACATCTTTTTGCAGGAATGGCGCATGATGCGTCATGGCCACCAGTTCTATGGGGTGGGTATGGACAACGGCTCTCTCTTTTCGGCCTTTCTGTATCAAATAGTTGTGTATCAACAGATGCGACGGAAGTTCCGAAGTAGGACGAATATTTTTCTCGGCTATAATTTCATAATAGTTTCCTTCCGGAGAAATGCGGATAATCGAAGCATTATCCATCAAATCCCGGTTCACATATCGCATTCTTTTCCCGGTTCCGGTCACGACAAAATAGGCGCCTTTGAGGCTATCCATCTTCTCGGGCAACTCTATTTTTTCACTGATGGCCTGCAAACTGCGGATTTCATCATCGACATATTCGGTTATATTGTACGAAATGTTTCCGCCGTTCCGCTCGGCCCAGCCTTTCTCCCACAAATAACCGGCAACTTCGGCTATTTGCGACAACACGTTTTGTATCTCCGTATTATATTTCATCTTTGATAAATATTAAAAAATCGAAGGGAAAAATATCGAGAAAACCAAAGTAAGCAATCCGAACAACAATACGGCGATTGTCTTTCGGGAACAGCCATTCCATTCTTTCAACACGATTCCCCACACATTAGAAAAAACAACATTCAACGACATCAATATGCTCCACGAGAAGGCCAACAAAATGGGCGAAGATACTAAAAAGGTCTTACCCAATTCCAGCCCGAAAAACTGCGAGTACCACAACAATCCGGCCAAAGCACAGAATAACACGTTATTCAACAGCGTAGAGCCATCGACCGAAAGATACTCTTTCCCGGTTTTGTTCTTTATGTTTTGAAAAACACAATAGGCGGCATTGGTGAGAAAACCGCCTGCCGTCACCAAGGAGATGACCGGTAATCCGGCAAACAACGGAGTCGTACCCTCTGCGATAAAAGCCTCTTTGATAGGACTCCCGGCATCTAAACCCAAAGCAAAACAGGCACTCATCAACCCTGCCAACAAGGCGACCGAGAGACCTTTGGTCAACGCAAAGTCCTTTATCGCTTTCTGTTTCTCCTCCTCCGACATATTGCGCGAGCGCAACGTACCGGCATATCCGATCACGGCTATTCCGGCCAATGTAATCATGACACCAATCAACAGAATCAATCCGCTTCCCGAGAACAGGTCGGTCCCCGCAAAAAGCGCCGGGAACAAAGTTCCGAATGCCGAACAGGTTCCTAACGAAACCGACTGTCCCAAAGCGACACCCAAATAGCGCATGCTCAACCCGAATGTCAAACCGCCTATCCCCCAAAGGATACCATAGACGACAGCCATTACCGCACCGCCGCTATTCAACAACGAACCTAAATCGGCGCCTTGGGGCAAGGCTATGGCCATTCCGATAATGGGGAATACAAGCCACGCAAATATACCTTGAACCAGCCAGAAACTTTCCCAACTCCACCTCTTGATTTTCTTGATGGGTACATAGGAACTCGATTGGCCAAAGCTACCGATGGCGATGATCAACAAGCCGATTAAAATTTCCATCATGCACTTACCGTTTTGAAGTTATATCGCGTTCATAAGCCTCCACCTCGGCGATATATTCCTCGGCGACAGGCACGTTGTTAACCATGCAGAAGTAATTGTACACATCGTTCCAAGGTAACGTCTTCATCTCTTCCAACAGAGCCAAACGCTCGAAGAATTGATCTTTCGCCTCATATTCGCGCAGTTTCTCGATTGGCGACAACAAGGCTTGCAGGAAGGCTTTCTGCGTGGCCCGGATACCAATGATATAGGCGCCAATACGATTGATCGAGGCATCGAAATAATCCAACCCGATATTGACACGACCGAGAGCGTTGGCCCATACAATCTCTTGTGCAAGCATTTGTACCGAATCGTTCAGGATAACTACATGGTCGCTATCCCATCTTACAGGACGGCTCACATGCAAAAGTATTTCGGGAGAATACAACAACAGTGACGATATTTTGTCATAGGTCTCTTCGGTCGGGTGGAAGTGTCCCATATCCAACGTCGCCATCAATCCATTTTTCACGGCATATCCCATATAAAACTCATGCGAACCCACCGTAAAGCTCTCCAGACCAATGCCAAACACCTTGCTCTCGACCGCATCTTTCACATGTTCAAATTTATGCGCAAAAATCCGGTCCAGCGAATCTTTCAACAGGGAACGATAGTAATAGCGATCTACCGTAATATCTTTCGAACCATCGTGAATCCACAGATTATGGCAGGCTTTATCGCCCAACTGGCGGCCCATTTCGTCGGCGATACGGCGACTGCGAACGGTATGTTCGATCCAAAAATCGCGAATTCCCTTGTCCCGGTTCGACAGGGTGAGGTTGCCGCTTTTGGGGTGAGAAAAACTCGTACTGTTAAAATCGAGTTTCATATCATTGGCCTTGGCCCAGTCTATCCAGCTTTGGAAATGTTCCGGTTCAATTTGGTCCCGATCTACCTTTTTCCCGCCGAAATCGCCATAAATCGCATGCAGGCTCAAACGATGCTTCCCGGGGACCAACGATTTCACCTTCTCAATGTCGGCTCTCACCTCGTCTATATTCCGAGCCTTCCCCGGATAATTCCCTGTGGTTTGTATTCCGCCCGTCAATACGCCGTCGGACGATTCAAAACCGCTCACATCGTCGGTTTGCCAGCAATGGAGCGACAATGAAATCTGTTGGAGCGCCGCCAATGCTTTATCAACATCGACCCCCAATTCGGCATAGAGGTCACGAGCCATTTCATACTTTTTCTGAATTAATTCTCGTTTCATAATCGTTTTATTTTATAAGTTCCTTGAATTTCGCATAACCACAATTCCACCGTTCCACATCGCCGGGCATAAAGGTCTCGACACAGACTGCCTCGGCGATCATCTTTCGCATCTCGCTCAATGATGAAACAACGCCTTTCGACCAAGCCTGAATCATGATATTCCCGATTGCTGTTGCTTCGGCCGGCCCTGCGACAACACCCTTCCCAATCGAATTGGCCGTCATCTGCGAGAGCAACCGGTTACGGGAACCGCCACCGATAATGTGAAGCCTCTCGATCGGGAAATCGGCATACGACTGGAATATGTCGAGTACCATGCGATACTTCATCGCCAAACTCTCGAAAATCAAACGGACATACTCGGCATCGGAGGTCGGGAGTGGCTGACTGGTCCTCCGGCAATAGGCATCGATCGCCTCCACCATATTCGACGGGTTGACAAACGTGCTGTCGTCGGGATCGATAAACCGCTCAAACGCCGAAGCGCTTTCGGCCATCGCCACCAATTCGGGATAAGTATAATCCTTACCTTCCAATTTCCATGTTTTGATACACTGCTCCAAAATCCACATACCCGTGATATTCTTCAAAAAACGAATGGAGCCATCTACACCGCCCTCATTGGTGATATTATTTCGATTCGCCGACTCCGAAACGACGGGCGACTCTATCTCGATTCCCATCAACGACCAAGTGCCGGAACTCAAATAGGCAAAATTCCTGTCCTGCGCCGGTATCGCGGCAACTGCCGATGCCGTGTCATGACCGGCCACAGCAACCACCGGCAAACATGGCAATCCTACCTCTTTGGCAATATCCTCCCTCAACGCTCCTACAACGGTGCCCGGCATTACCATCTTGGCAAAATTTGTCTCGTCCAACCCGACGGTGCGGAGCAACTCCCCGTCGAAATCGCGTTTATGCACATCTAACAGTTGCGAAGTCGAGGCTATCGTATATTCCGTAACCATATTCCCGGTCAACATATAAGACAGCGCATCGGGGACAAACAGCACTTTCGAAGCCGCACGCAGCAGAGAAGAGGCGCTCTCTTTCAAGGCATACAGTTGATATAGGCTGTTGAAATTCAAGAATTGAATTCCCGTTCTCCCATATACCTCATCGCGTGACATCTCTTTCTCGAAAAACCGCTGTGCGGCATCAACCGTATGGGGGTCCCG
This sequence comes from uncultured Barnesiella sp., assembly GCA_944320995.1. Taxonomy (GTDB): domain Bacteria; phylum Bacteroidota; class Bacteroidia; order Bacteroidales; family Barnesiellaceae; genus Barnesiella. The sequence goes on from CALUJQ010000009.1 coordinate 53,154, forward strand.
ATAGGCATACGGCAACCCAAGGATCGTTCCATCGTCGCCCACAAAAACAAAATCGACACCCCATGTATCGATTCCTATCGAATCGATGGTAACGCCCTCTTGGGCCGCAGCTCGCAAACCCTCCTTTATAGACTCGTACAGCGAAAAGATATTCCAGAAATAATGGCCTCCGATCTCTATCATTTTATTAGGAAAACGATTCAACTCTTTTATTTTGAGGCCTTCCTGATCGATTGTCCCTAAAATCGTGCGCCCGCTTGTCGCACCTAAATCAACAGCGATATAATGGTGAGTATTCATGGGTATTATTTTTAGTCTCACAAAAATAGGCGTACCGATTCTATTTGAATTTTATATTTTGATATTATCCTTATCGATTTTGGCAGTTCTTCAAAAATAAAGGCGGGTAAAGGACAACGGGAAGGAAAACGCGGAGCAACGCAAAAAGAAGGAATGTAACAGGTAGAACCAGACGGTGCATCAACGAAAAAAGCGTCGAAATCAAATAGATTTCAACGCTTTTTCGCGGTGCGGACGGGACTCGAACCCGCGACCCCATGCGTGACAGGCATGTATTCTAACCAGCTGAACTACCGCACCAGTTCCGTTTTGCGAGTGCAAAGATAGAATGCATTTTTCAATTGTGCAACTCTTCGCTTCAAAAAAGAGGAATATTTCTTCTTAAAAATTTGCCCTTCCACAGAGGTGGTGAAGGAACAATCTCATATTCAACACAAAGAGCCGTCAACTACAACAAGTGAATATTATACCGGGCACACTCGGCAATCTGCTCCTCGGGCCAAATACTGGCCTGCACCTCGCCGATATGGGCCTTTTGCAAGAGAAACATCGAAAAACGCGACTGCCCTATTCCGCCTCCTATCGAGAGGGGCAATTCATCATTGAGCAATGCCCGGTGGAACGAGAGTTGTGCCCGTTCGGGGCAGCCACAAATGTCGAGTTGCCGCAACAAAGCCTCTTTGTCAACCCGGATTCCCATGGAGGAAAGTTCAAACGACGTTTCCAACACCGGATTCCAAAATATAATATCGCCGTTCAACCCTAAATAGCCATCGCTGTTGGGAGTGGTCCAGTCATCATAGTCGGGAGCGCGGCCGTCGTGGCGGGTACCGTCGCTCAACTGCTGACCAATCCCGATCAGGAACACGGCACCATACCGGCGGGAGACTGCGGCTTCCCGCTCTTTGGGCGACAACTGTGGATACTCCTGCAAAAGTTCCTCGGTGTGGATAAAGGTTATCTCGTCGGGCAGCGAAGGGGTAATATGCGGGAATTCTCTATAAATGAGGTTCTCACACTCTTTTATAACGGAATAAATACTCCTCACCGTCTGTTTAAGATACTCCAAATTGCGATCTTCACGGGTAATGGTTTTCTCCCAGTCCCATTGGTCCACATAGAGCGAATGGAGGTTGTCCAACTCCTCATGGGTGCGTATGGCATTCATATCGGTGTAAAGCCCAAACCCCGGAGCAATGTCGTAGGCCCCCAATTTCACCCGTTTCCATTTGGCAAGCGAATGGACCACTTCGGCTGTCCGCCCACCCATGTCGGCGATAGGGAACGACACGGCCCGCTCGCTCCCGTTCAAATCGTCGTTCAATCCCGTGCCCGAGAGGACAAAGAGAGGTGCGGTCACCCGACGCAGATTGAGCGCTTTGGCAAGCCGCTCTTGAAAAGCATCTTTCAACATCTTTATGGCCATTTCGGTCGTTTCGGGCAACAACTTCAATTTATATCTTTGCGGAATAATCAATGACATCTGGTTTGTTTTTTATCGATTACGTTATTCAATTAGCACAAAATATTTGCAAATATATATCATTTTTCTAATAATAGAAATATTTTTATAACAAATTGTGCCACCAATCAAAAATACTATATCTTTTATCACAAAGAGAGGCAAATATCTTTAATTTTCCCAAACCAAAAGGTAAAATAGATTGTTTCTAAAATATACACTTACAAAAATTATATACTTTTGTACGGCAAAGGGAAACGAACCGCGCATTGCTGTCCCTCCGGTTCTCTTTGTCAACGAAATACAAGACTCAACCCTATATGGATACGACACGACTTGGCGTTATGCCCGAGCCTATACTCCCCAAAGAGAGTCCATGCGACCTCTCTTTCAAACCGATAACATTGGCATCGCTCCCCCAAATAGAGCCCTTTCTTTATCGCCAGACCTACCGCACTTGCGACTTTTCGGTCGGTGGCATTTACATGTGGATAGACTATTTCGGCTATGAATATTGTATTTGCCACGACACCCTTTTCATCAAAGGGAGTGAAGAAAACAACCTGCAAAACACCGCTTTTGCCGTACCGGTCGGGGGGGTAAAACTACCCGACGCTCTTCAGTTGTTGAAAAGATACTGTTCCCGGCATGGAATTCCCCTCATCTTATCGGCCGTACCCGAACCGGCAGCTCTGGAAATCCAACAACTCTACGGCTGCCCCATTGTCGAGTTGCCCGACTGGGGCGACTACCTTTACCGTGCCACCGATTTGGCGACACTGGTGGGCCACCGTTTCAACAAAAAGCGTAACCGGGTGAACAAATTCAAAAACACTTATCCCGACTTCCAATTCGAGCCTATCGAGCCGCACAATTTACCCGACGTAATCGCATTTTTCAAGACCTATATGCAGGAATACCAAAAAGAAAGTTTGCTTTTCACTTACGAAGAGAGCAAAGTTTTGCAAGTCCTGCACGAATATGACAAGCTAAAATTCGAAGGAATCCTGTTGCGGGTATCGGGCAAGATCGTGGCTTTCTCGATTGGAGAGGTCATAGGCGACACGCTTATTGTCCATATCGAAAAAGCTAAAAAAGAGATTGTCGGAGCATACGAAACAATCAATATGCTCTATGCCCAATATATGACCCAAAGGTTCCCCGATGTAAAACTCATCAACCGCGAGGACGACGCCGGGGATCCGGGTCTGCGCGAGGCCAAGCTCTCGTACAACCCCGAGACCATTCTGAAAAAATACAATATCGTTCTCGACAACGCATAACGACAATCGTTTCATCTGTCACTACCGGCTCACGGCAGGGTACCGTTGTTGTTCTACGACAAATGCACGCTCCCGAATAGAGGATTGTAAGAAATCACACATTCTCGGTTCGGGCTATTTTTATTATCTTCTTGTAAATAAGACAATAGTATTATACTTATTCTTTTAATATTGTATCCGTAACATGTATGCCAAATTTTTAAATCTATAGACTGATAAAAATAGTAAAGTTTAAAAGCTACAGCAGAAGGGAATCACTTCCCTATATAATAAATCTTTGTTTTCCATATGGCTGTTGTTCTGTTCTATATTACTACTGTTCTTAACGGGTGAGGCAAGCATATTTCTCTCAAAATCAATTTTGGGGGCACCTTGCTTCAAATCATATTTTATAGCATCTTCGCACACAAATAAATTATCAATAATATTATCATTGGCATACTGTTCAAATTATACGAAGAAATTAAGTCGCTTTACTCTTTTACTTTATCATCTCTTCTTTGAGATCGTTAGATACAAGAATATCTTTCTTCAATTGATCCGATTCTATATTCAGTTTCCCCAATTCAACGACACCAACATTAAACTTATTCTCAAAAAAGTTATTCAGTAATGCAATAGCTATTTTTTCATTTTGTGAATTTTTGATATAATAATATACCTTCTTAATATATTTAATTTCTCCAACTGTCAGCAACGACAGATCTGCCACTTTCCCTTTATTCAAATCATTAGGCTCGAATTTTACAAGTCCATTACCATACTGACGTGAATTATCCAAGAAAATTTCTTTCGCTACGTCTGTTATAAGATAGGCAAACAACACATCTGTATCGATTCCTTGTTTAGGATAAACACCATGAAAGGTAGTAAGGTTACAAATATTTGCTTCATTTCGGACAAAGCGCAATCCTTTTCTATTAAATACGGACACCCAAATTGGTGCAGGTGGTCTATTTTCAATTGAATACCATGGTGTACGACTGGCTGTTAAGTAACGTTTATTAATCCCCATCTGTTCCCCAAGTTTAATATATCTATTGATACTTGAATGGTAATTATTTACACACCCATTAAACAAATAAACAGTTTTATTTCTGTCAGCAAGACGTTCAAAATCATTCAATGTAAAGAATGTTTTTGGAGCATCTATTGCTTTACATATACAAGGTATTAAACAGTCTTTAGGAATATTGAAATCATCTATTTTAGATTGCTTAAACGTAAAATAATCGTTTGCCCCTGTTGCAATACCTCGTGACACTCGGGCAAAATTAGAAAAAGGGACTAAATGATGATATTTAATACTATTACCTTTTTCATAATACGTTTTCCACTTTATATCAACATCAAGTTCTTTAATACTGTATTCCTTATATTCCTCCAAACATTCATTTAACTTCTTTATATCTGTTAGAGTTGAAAAACGGACTGTGTCGGATTTTGCATTTTCGCAAAGAAGAATACACGCAGTAGTCAAAGCATCATCAAAAGCACATTTTGTAAAATCCACAACTACTATATGCTTTAATGTTTTACTTTTTATTAGTGCTCTTTTTACTTCCACACCATAATCTGAGTTTAGAAATTCAGAAGGTATTATGTACGCCAAACGACCTCCTTCCTGCAACTGAGCAATTGATTTCAGCAAAAAAAGTGTATAAAGGTTTGTAAACCCATTTAGCTTTGTTCCAAGATGTTCATTTACATCAGGGACATAAGTAACATTATCATAATCATGAAACTTCAAGTATGGAGGATTACACACTATAACATCATATTTTGACTCCCATCCGCTTTTAAAATAATCTTTGTTCCAAAGAGTCACCCCATTTGGTCGTTCAGATGCCGCAATTGAAAATATTTTACTATCTATTTCATACGCATCAATAGGTAATGCCGTTAATTGAGAAAGAATTCGAGAAAAGACACCTAAACCGTATGCAGGTTCAAGGGCCTTAGTTTTATGTTTACCCTGTATGACCCATTTACACATAAACATAGCAATGCTTTCAGGAGTGAAAAATTGCGCATACTTCTTACGATGTTCAAACGAAACGGTAGCTACATATTTTTGTTCGGATGTCATCACTCAGAGTTTTATTCCAAAAAGCGATTCAAAGTTTTCTGCATCAAGATAAACTTCACCGCCATCAAATTTAACATAAAAAAGTAAGCGTCCCTTATTGAGTTCTTTTCTTACACTATGGTGTTCTGGTTCTGTAACTGTTTCGGCAAGGCAAACGCCATCTTGTGATGGTATCTTTATTGTTGTCTTGTTCTGATTCTTTGCATCTTGCTCAATAAAATACTTATTATCTTCCAACTCTGGATTAGATATAAGTTCAAGTATATGCTTAAATGATACGCCATAAACTTTATCAAAAAAAACCTGTACATAAAAATGGGGTACATTGAAGTTCTTTATCCACTTATGTACCACTTTCAAATCTTCCACCTTAGGCGTAATAGAAAGAGAATTCCGTTTCTGGATAGCCTTCAAACATTTCTTGATCTCCGAAAGCTTTAATGAAAGGGTTTGAAGACGCTGTGAAGATCTCCATGTGGCAGCACGAAAATCTATAGTCCTTACGGAAATCTCATTAAGTTGTTGGAGTATAGGTATAAGTTCTGACCGTTTTTGGCTCAAAAGATCAATATAATTTTCTAAAATATCATCTCTAAGTTTAATAGCTCTTTCTGTGTTTTCACGCACTATTCTATTAGTTTCATCTGTATATTTATTAATTAAAAAAGCACTTGAACGGACCTCGATACCAGCGACAGCTTTTGTTACATACATTCCAATTTCATTACTCGGTTTAGAACTAATATCATAACCAAGTGTTTCATCGAAATCCTCCCTCTTGAATAACAAAATATCAGGACGTTTGCCAATTGTATCCAACTCAGCTTGATAATCATTGAAAAATTTCTCAAACCCAATATCACCAGCAACGAGATCATCTGACTTACCATACCTCACAGCAACTATGTTTTGAGAATTGTCATTGATAGCTCTAAATATTACCTCCTCTGCCCAATCCCCTTGCTGTTTATTGGTTATAAATTCCGAGGATGCTTGTGTCGGCATCGATGCCTCGCTACGCGGTTCTGAAAAATCAATCAGTCCAGTGTGAATCTTATTACAAATTTTATTGATAATCTCTTTATATACCGCCATAATATGATTTAAAAATATTTATCTATCTTTTACTGAAATAAATTACACTATATTCCTTTCTTCCAAGGATAGATTTTTATACTAAACAAATATAGTTGTTTTCTTGGAGATATGATAATTTTTGTACAATATATTTCATCTGTGCATCATGGTTGAAACTCTTTATAAACGTAGAATAAATCTCATTTCCCATTGTTGATGGCAGATATATGATATACTACAAAATGGATCATATAAGACAGACATTGGTGAAATATCTCTGTACAAAAACAGCCCGAAGTCAATATTAAATATAGGAGATTATTCTCTCAAAGCAGTGTCATTCCTTATTATAACGAATTATAATAAAAGCTTTATCATTTCTTGTTTTTTAGATTTCTCTTCGTAGCTCTACAATATCTCGATAAACATCAAATCACTAATAAACAACATTCTTTCCCTACTCTATTGGGTATCTCTTCCATTTCTTTGTTGTATCTTTGTAAATAAACCAAATGAATCCATAAAACGACAAATATATGAAAAGACTGTTAGGGCCGATTCTTGCCGTCGCACTTATCGCAGGAGCGACGCCCGAAGCCTGCTACGCCAAGAAAAAAAGCAAAAAAGAGGATAAGAAAGAGCAAGTAAAGGATACGACTGCCAAAGAGTCGAAATACGAAAAACTCATCAAAGGAGCCTCTACCCAAAAAGGCTTGTTCACCCTGCATATCACAACCGACAACGACCTGTTGGTCGAGGTGCCCGATTCGCTGATGGACCGCACCTTCCTGCTCTCGAGCCGGGTAGCCGCCACCACCGACCCCAAACTGTTCGTGGCCGGCGAGATGACGACTACCCCGTTTATGATACGGTTCAGCAAAAACGGGCAGTCGCTCTTCATGCACCTTGTACAACACCGAAACATTATCGATGAAAACGATCCCATAGCCGCTTCGTTCGACAAGAATTTCGGCGACCCCATTATCAAAGCCTTCAAAATTTCGGCCACAAACGGGAAAAATGTAGTTGTCGATATGAGCGATTTCTTCAAAGGAAATGAAAAAATCATCAGCCCCATACCCGATTTCCCGGCCGGAAGCAGCAATAAGCCGAAAGTCGGCACATACACATCGGCCAACTCTTATATTCTTGAAGCCAAAAGTTTTCCGCAAAACAGCGAGATTCGTTCGATACTGAGTTTTACCGGCGACAACAACTGCACCGTGACCATGCATCGTTCGTTGGTACTTCTTCCCGAGCAACCCATGCGTCCCCGCATCTACGACCGCCGGGTGGGATTCTTTTCGAGTACCAAGAACATCTATACGAGCGACAAAGACCAGATAGACCGCACACAGTACATACACCGTTGGCGACTCGAACCGAAAGAGGAAGACCGCGAAGCCTATTTCAAAGGCGAGTTGGTAGAGCCGGCCAAACCGATCGTCTTCTATGTAGATAGTGCATTCCCCGATAAATGGAGAGACATCGTAAAACAAGGTGTGGAGGACTGGAATACCGCTTTCGAAGCCGCCGGATTCAAAAACGCCGTTATTGCCCTCGACTATCCTAAGGACGACCCCGATTTCGACCCCGACGATATGCGGTACAGTTGTGTGAAATATGCAGTCACCGATATTGCCAACGCCATGGGGCCAAGCTATGTCGATCCCCGAAGCGGCGAGATACTGAATGCCGATGTCATTTGGTATCACAATGTCATTTCGCTGGTTCACAGTTGGCGATTCGCCCAGACGGGAGCCGTCGATCCCCGGGTAAGGAAAGAGACTTTCGACAACGATGTCATGCGGGAATCCTTGCGTTACGTCGCCTCGCACGAGATAGGCCACACGTTGGGACTCATGCACAACATGGGAGCCAGCTACGCCTTCCCTGTCGATTCGCTTCGCAGCCCGTCATTCACGCAGAAATACGGAACCACCCCCAGCATCATGGATTACGCCCGTAACAACTTCATCGCACAACCCGGCGATTACGAGCGAGGGGTACGCCTCACACCTCCCATACTCGGCGTTTACGACATCTATGCCATCAACTGGGGCTACCGACTTATCCCCGACATCGACAATCCCGAGGACGAAATTCCTACACTCGACCGTTGGATTGCCGAAAAGAAAAACGACCCCATGTACACCTTCGGGGCTCAACAATATCCGGCGACTTTCGACCCTACCGACCAAACCGAGGACTTGGGCAACGACCACTTCCGTGCCGGCGAACTGGCCATATCGAACTTGAAAATCATCATGCAGAACTTCGAGTCTTGGCTGTTTGACGAAGGAAAAGATTTTACCACCATACAGACCCAATACGCAGCCATCGTACAACAATACAACCGACATTTACGCCACGTAGTCCCCTATGTCGGAGGGGTGCTCTACAAAGAGGTAAGACAGGGTGAGGACGAATTGCCCTATACCTATCTCGACAAGGCCACCCAGAAAAAAGCGCTCCGCTGGATCATGAACCAAGCCCGCACCTATCGCGACTGGCTCATGCCCGCCGCACTCATGCAACGCATCAACGCGCCGACCGATTACTCCGCCTATATTCACCAATATATCCCCTCCTACCTGCTGAATCCTACCATACTGTTCCGCATCAAGGAGAGCAGTCATATCGACCCGGCAAACAATTACACGCTCGACAGTTACCTCAACGACCTCATCGGTGAGATCTTCAAGGCCACTTATCGGAATCAAAAACTGAACGACGTAGAACGAGACCTGCAAAATGCCGCCATTGCCCAGTTCATGCGCTACTCATCATTACAGCCAAAAGGGACGAGCCGTTCCGGTCTCTTCACCGACGAGGTATCGGTCGATATACCCTTCCCATGCAGCCACGACCTGTGCCGCCGCCACAACGGGGAACAATCGTTCACCCGAATTATCCGAGGCCCGGCCTTGACCACCAGCGACATGGCCCCCTACATGACCGGAGCGCTCAAAAAGGTCCTCGCTTTGTACAAACAAAAAAGAACGACAACAACCGACAGCGCCACCCGCGACTTCTACGACCACCAAATTATCACGATAGAGAAACTTTTTAATCATTAATATTTATCCGGGCAAACAAAGACGTGAGAAAAAGCATTATTTTTGAAGCACGTTTTTTGCCACATATAGCATGAAAGAATTTATCCTCACACAAGAAGAGACCGAACGCACCGTTTTAGTGGGATTGATTACCAATACCCAAAACGAGGCAAAAGCCAATGAATATCTCGACGAACTGGCCTTCTTGGCCGAAACGGCCGGAGCCCTGCCCGTGAAAAAATTCCTGCAACGGCTCGACACGCCCAACTCCCGCACATTCGTCGGGACGGGAAAACTGGTCGAGATAAAAACCTATATCGATGAGAACGAAATCGGCATGGTCATCTTCGACGACGACCTTTCGTCGAAACAGGTACAAAATATCGAACGTGAACTACAAGTAAAAATACTCGACCGCACCAGTCTCATCCTCGACATCTTTGCCAAGCGGGCTCAAACCGCCAACGCCAAACGTCAGGTTGAGTTGGCCCAATATCAATACCTGTTACCCCGCCTTACCCGTTTGTGGACCCACCTCGAACGGCAGCGGGGCGGTATCGGTATGCGCGGCCCCGGTGAAACGCAAATAGAAACCGACCGACGGATTATCCTCGACAAAATCTCACACCTGAAAGAGGAGTTGAAAAGCATCGATCGGCAAAAGAGCATACAACGCAAAAACCGGGGAAAACTGGTACGCGTAGCCTTGGTAGGATATACCAACGTGGGAAAATCGACGCTCATGAACCTGCTGGCCAAAAGCGAAGTGTTTGCCGAAAACAAACTATTCGCCACGCTCGACACCACCGTGCGCAAAGTCATTGTCGATAACTTGCCGTTCCTCCTCTCCGACACAGTCGGCTTTATCCGAAAACTACCCACCCATCTGGTCGATTCGTTCAAATCGACCCTCGACGAGGTGCGCGAAGCCGACTTGCTGATCCATATCGTCGATATTTCACACCCCGCCTTCGAGGAACAAATCGAAGTGGTGAACAAAACCCTGCAAGAAGTATGCGAATCGGCCGACAAACCCATGATATTGGTATTCAACAAAATCGACGCTTTTTCATACGTCAAGAAAGCCGACGACGACCTCACCCCGAAAACCCGGGAAAATATCTCTCTCGACGAACTGAAAGAGACTTGGATGGGAAAAATGCACGACAACTGCATCTTTATCTCGGCTCGGGAGAAGGAGAATATCGAGGAACTGAAAGCATTGCTTTACCAGCGTGTCAAAGAGATACATACAACCCGATTCCCCTACAACGACTTCTTATTTCAACACTACGACGAGATAAACGAAGACGGGGATTAATTAATTAATTAATCATTCATTCATATATAACCGGCTATCCACCGAAATTTTTTACACTTATCTATGACAAATTATCGAAAACTGACCACCGGCGAAATCGACCGGCTCACTGCACAATTTTGTACCGCCGAAGACTGGACAAAGATCGACGTAACCGAAAACTTCTCGACCGAAAACATCTCTTACACCAGATTCTCGGGAGAAATCAAACTGGGGACTTTTACCCAAGAAATTCTTCTGCCGGGAGGATTGAAAAAAAGAGCCGGATTGCATCATGTCACGTTGCACAACTGCTCAATCGGAGACAATACCCTGATAGAGAACGTACCCAACTACATTGCCAATTACAACATCGGTAACGACTGCTACATACAAAACGTTAATCTCCTGCTCACCGAGGAAGAGAGTTGTTTCGGTAACAACACCGAGGTCTCGGTACTGAATGAGACAGGTGGCCGGGAAGTTCCTATTTACAACCGGCTCTCGGCACAACTGGCCTACATCATCGCCATGTACCGCCACCGGCCCGACCTGATCAAACGGCTGCGGGAAATGGTCAACAGCTATGCCCTCGCCCGGAAAAACGACCGAGGGACAATCGGGAACCACGTATACATTGTCAACACCGGCACGATACGCAACGTTTGTATCGGCAACGCCTGCCGGATAGACGGAGCGTCGCGCCTCGAAAACGGCACGGTCAACAGCAACCGGGAAGCCCCAGTTTACATCGGCCCCAATGTGACGGCCGAAGATTTTATCATCAGTTCGGGAGCTCATGTGAGCGACGGCGTAGTCATGTCGCGATGTTTCATCGGACAAGCCTGCCACCTCACCCACCTCTTCTCGGCACACGATTCTCTCTTTTTCAGCAACTGTCAGGGCGAAAACGGTGAGGCATGCGCCATCTTTGCCGGCCCTTATACGGTGAGCATGCACAAGTCGAGCCTGCTTATCGCCGGCATGTTCTCGTTCCTGAATGCCGGTAGCGGTTCGAACCAGAGCAACCACATGTATAAGTTAGGGCCCATTCACCAAGGAGTAGTAGAGCGCGGTTCAAAGACCACCAGCGACTCCTATATCCTGTGGCCGGCCAAAATCGGTGCCTTCTCCCTCATCATGGGTCGGCACGTCAACCACCCCGACACCTCGGGCATGCCTTTCTCCTACCTCATCGAGCATGGCAACCGCTCCTATCTCGTGCCGGGAGCCAACCTCAAAAGCGTAGGGACAATCCGCGATGCCCAGAAATGGCCCAAACGCGACAAACGTACCGACCCCGACAAACTCGACTGTATCAACTTCAACCTGCTCAGTCCCTACACCATACAAAAAATGTTTCAGGGTATCGACACGTTACAAGGTCTCAAAAAGACATCGGGAGAAACATCGGAGTGCTACTCATTCCAAAGCACCACGATTAAAAACAGTTCACTCGAAAAAGGGATAAATCTCTACTCAATGGCCATACACAAGTTCATGGGCAACTCGATTATCAAACGGCTCGAAGGGGCCCCCTTTGCCGACATCGACGACCTGCACAACCGGCTGCAACCGACCGACCCTCTGGGAGAAGGCGAATGGATAGACCTCTCGGGGCTGATTATCCCGAAACAGGCCATGACCGAGGAGATCGACCGCATCGTACACAATCCCGATTGCACACTCGAAGCGGTAGAAGCCTTCTTCCGCACCATGCACAAGCGCTATTACGATATGGAGTGGACATGGGTCTGCTCGATGATGCCCCGTTGGTATGGCAAAACAATTGACCGACTCACAGCCGAAGAGGTCATCGGCATCGTGCGGCAATGGAACGATTCGGTCGTATCGCTCGACCGCATGCTTTACGACGACGCCCGCAAAGAGTTCTCGATGATTTCGCGCATCGGGTTCGGTGTCGATGGCTCTACCCTACAACGCGATTTCGACTTCGAGCAAGTACGCGGTGAATTCGAGAGCGACCCCTTCGTCAAGATGGTATGCCGCCATATCGAAGATAAAACCGCACTGGGCAATGAACTTATCGGTCGGCTCAAACAATTGAAAGACAAAACTATTTGCCAATAATTTGTTCTACATAATGTTTTTCATTATTTTTGTACTACCAACTTAAAAAAACGAAGCCTATGATCTAACACTAAAAACAAAAAGATAAATATAAAAGAGCGTTAGCTTTTATTCTTGTTTACTGGAATCTGGAAAATTCAAGCATACATTCAAGAATATAAAGGTTTAACGTCTGCGCTACATATGGCGTGGACTTAACTTTATTGAATGTATAGGTATTCCAGAACCTCAGTAAACAATAAAGTTCGGTTCCTCGCCACTTTTATATTTACCGGGGACTAAAAAACATTTACAAAATCGCTTCATGGAGCCGGGGAGCTAAAACAAAACACACTTAATACGATGAAAACTTTCAAATGGTGGCAAGCGATTTTTGCTATATGTGCGATTTTATCGGTCTGTCCCGCTTGCAACAATGACGAACCTTCAATGGACGATGAAATCGGCGCAAACGACAATGTTCCAGACCCAGCAGGGACAATCCAACTCTCCATGCGAGATCAAGACAGTGGAGATACAAGCATTGATAATATTTCCATCAACAACGAGAATTTCTCGGGGTGGAATACTTCTTTCACCTCCTTGGGAGCGGTAAGAGGATTGGGGAATGTAGCCTATATTCCTGCCTCGGGGTGGGCCTCTCAGGTAGCCGTTGTACCGGGCGAGGGTTATGTAGCTTACGACTCTTCAACAGAACAGTTCTACCGCATCTATGTATTGGATTATATAGTCAGTACAACGGGAGGCATCATAGGTGCCGATGTAAAATACCAAACTCCCTTCAAAGGGAAAGACGAGGCTATCTCGCTGACGACAAACTCCCTCTCGTTTTCGGAATACGGAGGGATACAAGAACTCATTTTCAACAACTCGAGCATAATACCTTTCAAAATCGAAGTCAATATGCCGAATTGCACCGTGTCAAAAGTTTCGACTCAAGATCAACCCTTTTTATCCAACGGTATTTCAATTGATTTATATAACTATAATGAATCACCGGAGAGTATAAAAGGCTCCATAACGCTGACTACATTGTATGGTAAAAAAAACACCATCGACATCATACAAGCCGGCCAAGGTCCATACATTGGGACACCTACGGATCTAATAAATGTATCGCTCGAGGAGCAAGTTAAATATATCGATATAACCAGTAATATCCCATTTGAGGATTTAACGGTCGATTGCCCCGACGAGTGGTGCAAAGCCGAGCTTATCAATAATACCCCGTTACTACAAGCGCAAAGCCGCAAAGTCAAATTTATCGGTGACAAAGAGGTTTCTCCCACAAGAAGCAGCGAATCTGGCAACTCCGCCTCATCATATCAATTGAAACTTTCAATCGATAAAAACGAAGGCTCCCAAACCCGTAATACGAAGGTCACCATAAGAGTAAAAGACAAAACACTCTCTCATTCTTTACAGATTATTCAAGAAGGATTTATACTTGAAATACGCACCAATAAAATAGGGTTCGACAAGAATGCCGGTTCTCGCACAATTACCATCAACACGAATGTAAACGATTGGGAGGCACAAAGTTCGGCCGACTGGTGTACCCTGACCAAAATCGGGAACCAAATAATGATTAATGTAACAGACGCAACCGAAGATCGCACAGCTACCGTTACGTTCAAAGATTTTAGCCCGACAATTACCGTTAGACAAAGTAAATATGCCGTAGACGATACCTTCAACGAAAACGGTATCGAGGGAACAGTGGGATACATTGGCGATGAAGCAAGATTGATCTATAAACAAGTAAGCGACAACAACGGTGTCGCTTAGAGTACCGAAAAGGTAATAACCGGAGCGAACAGTGACACCGATGGAGAATACAACATGAGTGTGATTAAAAAGATTCCTTTCTGGCAGGACGCTTATCCGGCCTTCCTGCTTTGTGAGCAACTCAATATCAATGGTGTCACAGGCTGGTATTTACCGGCAATAGACGAATTGTCGATTTTACCAGAGAATATAAGCTCAAATTGTTGGTCATCAACAGAATACAATGAACCTTACTATATGGATAGATATGCTTATAGGAGGGAGAAATTTAAAGACTACAAAGACAGTAAAAATAAAGTTTTAGCTGTTCATAAATTCTAACACACATTACCCGGCATAACACGGGTTACCGCACTGCATCAAGTCAAGGGGCTGTGTCGCAAACAAGCGATGCAGTCCCTTGCTATAATCTGCCACTCCGTGCCGAAACACGAATTTCAAAGGATACCATCGCCTATGTCATACCGCGCTACGACGTGGCGGTTTGGTCATTCTGCGCCGTGATGCGGAATCCAGAGAATACTGTCTGCGGCATTTCCCCGTTTGCAGCCCGGGGCTGGACCCCGCATCGAGTGCGGGGTGACACAGTGCGCTTCGGGAGTGAGGTGGTATACGCTACGGACATACCACGCTGCGACGCGGAGGTTTGGTCTTTCCGCACCATGGATACAGAACTCAGAAATGACTCGGGCGGGAGAGCCTATAAAAAGAATATACGCAGAGAAGAATTATCGACTCTCGCCGTTCAGCAGTTCCTGAAAAAAGACAGAGACCTGTTGCTCGATGTCACCGAGCGTGCGCTCTACCCGGCGGTCGTTCCACGAACCGGAGCGACGGGCCTCATCGAGCAGAGTGCGGCTGCGGGCATAGACCTCTTTTTCGAGGCCGAGCAATTGTTGCGAGATACCGCTACCGTCGGGCCGGAAGAGACGGGCCATGTGCAGGTAGTGCGACCCACTGCCCCGCTCGACAGGGAACGCCTCGCGTTTCAACGCATTGGACCATTCGCACAGAGGTGAGCGCATCGTATCGCCGTTGGCTTGCAACAAGGCGGGAATACCGCTCTCACAGCCGAGCCACACCGGCAGTACTACCGAGCAGGGAGGATACCCCAGCACCGTCCACATCGTCGTGAGCGACGGCGACTCACCCGGCTTTACCCCCTCGATGACCAGCGATGCCGAGGTGCTGCGGCGGGGTATGAAATCTTGATCGACCACCCACGCGTCGCCCGAAAAATCGCGGCCCAACAAGGTGTGGTAAAACGAACGGGAGCAGACACCGGTAATCCACTCGGGAGTAATACCGTCCTCGGCAGCCGCCTGCGAAAACAGCCGCTCGGCGTTGTCGTAACGGATATATCCCGCCCCTTCGTCGCTCCGTCCCGACACCGAATAGTTGGTTCGCAACAGATAACCCTCGGGGCTGTCGGCCACATCGTAACGGGTCACCTCGTAATTGTTCACCTCGAAATAGGCCGCGCCCCCCTCGGCATCGATAACCCCGAAGTTGGCCTCCACCCCGATGGGCCGGGGCCACGCATCGAGCAAGCGGGCAAAATCATCGACCAAACGGCACATGCCCAACGCCCGCTTCATCACCACCCCCTCACGATCGGCCAGCGAAGAGGTATCGTTTTTGAGATTATATGAGGCCGTATTCATGATGGCAAAACCTGCACTATTGTATCCCGTCCACACCTCGCGGGCCAATGTATCGGAACCGTTGACCACTCCCACGAAAGCAAGCTGGCCCTTGACCGCGTCGAAACGCACGATGCGGTTATTCAGGTCGGAGGCGTCGCGATGCTTCCACAACAACGGACGGCCATCGGGCGTCGCCCTACCCGAGACCACAGCCGAGGTACACGGATAGACCGGCAAACCAACCACACAACACAACAAGAAAAAAAGATACAACCGTCTATACATAACCTTGATTTTATTTACAAAGATAGTGAAAGGCGAGTGCAGAAAGTCAAGCTTGCTTGAACTTTTTGCCGAGCCGCATCCTGTCTTATCCAAAGATAGCGAAAGACGAGAGCAGAGGCAAACGAAAACAAAGTTTTCAAGTTTGACTATGCCGAGCCGCATCCTATGTTCTATAAAGATAGTGAAAGGCGAGTGCAGAAAGTCAAGCTTGCTTGAACTTTTTGCCGAGCCGCATCCTATTTTCTGTAAAGATAGCGAAAGGCGAGTGCAGAAAAACAAAGCTATTTAAGACTCCTTATGGTGATGAATTCTCTATTATATACCGAGGTTGCAAATAATCAGCACCTCAACAAAAGCAAACAAGTTTGTTTCTACCCTCGGTTTGCACTATCTTTGTATCGAACAATTAGAGAGAAGATTATGCCACAGTATATTTTTGAATTGGAAATGCAGGTGCGCGACTATGAGTGCGACATGGAAGGAATTGTCAATAACGCTAACTACCAGCATTATCTCGAACACACCCGCCATGAGTTTTTGGCCGCAGCGGGAATCCCGTTTGTCGAAATGCGCGAGCGAGGCATCGATCCGGTTGTCAACCGTATAGAAATCAACTATAAATCGCCCTTGCGCAGCCGCGACCGTTTTGTGAGTAAGTTGTATATGCGTCGGGAAGGGATTAAATTCGTATTCTACCAAGATATTTATAAATTGTCGGGCGAGATGTGTCTCAAAGCGACAGTCGAGACAGTCTGTATCTCAAACGGACGAATTTCCCGCGGAGAAGAATTTATTCCCTACTTCGAGAAATTCTTGCAATAACCCCTACTTTTCCCGCACATCATGAAACAAGAGGCCCTATACCGTATTGCCCTCTCCCGAGTAAAGGGTATCAACAAATCGCTGGCTCAGCATATCCACGAGACAGTGAAGAGCCTCGAATCGTTCTTTGAACTGCCCGAAGTCGAACTACAAAAACTCACAGGGATAACCGGTCGTATCCTCCTTGACGAAAATCGCAAAACCGCCCTGCAAGAGGCCCGAAAAGAGATTGAGTTTATACAGAAGGGGAATATCGTACCACTCTATTTTACCGATCCGGCCTATCCCCAAAAATTGCTCGACTGCATCGACGCGCCTCCGCTACTGTACTACCGGGGCAATGCCGACTTGAATGCGGCGAAGGTCATCAGTGTAGTGGGAACCCGTCGGGCCACGGAGTATGGTAAAAGTTTTTGCGAAGCGATGATTCGTGATCTCTCCGCGTATTTCCCGCAGCTGATTGTCGTGAGTGGATTGGCTTACGGGATAGATATTTGCGCACACCGCTCGGCTTTGAAATATGGGCTCGATACCGTCGCCGTACTGGCCCACGGTCTCGATCATATTTACCCGTCGAGCCATCGCTCTACCGCCGTAGATATTGTTTCGCACGGCGGACTTCTCACCGAATATCCCGGCTATCACACCATGCATCCGGCCTTTTTTGTGGCCCGCAACCGCATCGTGGCAGGGCTGGCCGATGCGGTCGTTATCGTCGAGTCGCGCGAGAAGGGGGGAGCCCTTATTACGGCCGGTATTGCCGAGAGTTATCACCGCGATGTATTTGCCTTGCCCGGCAGCATAAAATCCGATACTTCGGCCGGCTGCAACCAGCTGATACGCCGGAACCGGGCTGCACTCATCACCTCGGCCGACGACCTTGTCGAAGCCATGTGCTGGAATACACCCCGACGAGAAGCGGTGCAACGCTCGCTTTTCCCCGATTTGACTGCCGAGGAACAGATTATCACCGACTATTTGAAAGAGAAAGGCGAAGGACAAATCAACCGTATGACCGTCGAGCTGAACCAACCGTTGTCCCAATTATTGTCGATTATGGTAGAGTTGGAATTTAAAGGTGTAGTCAAAGCGTTCCCCGGTGGAGTATATAAATTATGACAATAACGGGAGAAAAGAGAGTCGTTCTCCCGTTTTCTCCCGCAGCTGTTTAGGGTTTTGGTGTTACAAATAGGGTTGTGTATCGTCGTCGCAGTCATCATGCCCGTCGCAACAATCGCAATGTCCGTCGCAACGCTCTTCTTGCAATTCCAGTTCAAAAGTGGCATGTTCGATTCCTAACTCACGCAGCGCATGTTTCAATCGATGTTTCACCTCGTGCATACGCATAATGTCCGACACAACGATATGTGCCGTCAATGCCGTTTGGGTAGTACTGATGGCCCAAACATGCAAATGGTGTACATTGATGACATCGGGATCGGCCGAAAGTATCGCCTCCACTTTCTGCACATCGATGCTCTCGGGGACGCCGTCGAGCGCCAATCGCAGGCTCTCCTGCAACAAATGCCATGTAGAATAGAGAATAACGAGGCCTACCACCAACCCGATAATAGGGTCTATGATATTCCACCCCGTATATTTGATTACAATCCCCGAGACCAATACTCCTACCGATACCAATGTGTCGGCGGCCATGTGCAGATAGGCACCCTTGACATTCAAGTCTTTCGATTTGTCGGCAAAGAAAAGGTAGGCCGTGAAAGCATTGACGACAATACCTATCGCCGCCACCCAAGCAATGGCACTGCCGTCGAGCGGGGCAGGATTCCTCAGTTTCTCGATACTTTCGTAAAGGATCACGCCGACAGCCAAAAAGAGAATGGCCGCGTTGAGCAGCGAGACCAGCACGGTACTTTTCTTGTAACCGTAGGTGTATTGCAAAGAGGGTTTTGCCAACGAGAGCCGCAGGGCGAGCATGGCCAATACGAGACTTACCACATCGCTCAGATTATGCCCGGCATCGGACAACAAGGCCAATGAATCATAGAAAAATCCGGCTCCGGCCTCAGCCAATACGAAGAGGATATTCAGCACGATACCGATGATAAACGATCGGTTCAGCTTTTGCATATCGGGAGCCGGATGCACATGATGATGGTGGTGATGATGCTCTCCCATGGCCTTTTGCTTTTAAAATGGTTTGAAGCCCATGATTTCACGCACTTCGCGCAGCGTCTTTGCCGCGTTTTCACGAGCTTTCTCGGCACCCATTCTCACGACACGGGCCAAATAGGCCTCATCGCTTTGTATCTCCAAGAAACGTTCCCGAATAGGCAGCGTCACTTTGAGAATATCTTCGGCCAACTGTTTTTTCAAATCGCCGTAACGGATTTCGCACGTATTGTATTTCTCTTCGAAATAGGCTACCGTATCGGGCGAAGAGACGATTTTGAGCAAGGTAAACAGATTTTCAACCGGCTCGGCCTTAGGCGAATTCGGTGTTTGCGGGCCTTCATCGGTCACGGCCCGCATGATTTTCTTCCGCAATGTTTTTTCATCGTCGATGAGATAAACACAATTCCCTTCGGATTTCCCCATCTTCCCCGACCCGTCGAGACCGGGAACCTTTATGGGAGCATTGCCGAAGTTGAAGTTCTGCGGCTCGGCAAAATATTCGACGCCATAGGTGGAATTGAATCGGCGGGCAAACCGGCGGGTCAGTTCCAAATGCTGTTCTTGGTCTTTCCCCACGGGTACATAGTTGGCATGTTGAATGAGAATATCCACAGCCATGAGTGTGGGGTATGTGAGCAAACCGGCATTCACCCGCTTGTTGGAGTTATTCCCGATAATCTCGTGTTCTATGTCGCCCTCATTGTCGGTCTTTATACCCAACTGCTTGCGGGCTTTGTCTTTAAAAGAAGCTGTACGCATCAATTCGCCGATACCGACGTGCATGTTCATCAACAGATACATCTCCGAAATTTCGGGAATGTCGCTCTGCACAAACAGTGTCGATTTTTCGGGATCAAGACCTGCCGCCAAATATTCGCAAAGGATGTTGCGGACGTTCTCATGCAACGTTTTCGGGTCGGGGTGGGTCGTGAGGGCATGCAGGTCGGCAATAAAAAAATAGCTGTCATATTTTGCCTCTTCCTGCATTTTGACAAAATTGCGCAACGCACCGTAATAATTCCCCAAATGTAAGTTTCCCGTGGAGCGGATTCCACTAACAACAACTTCTTTCATATATCGTATAAATTTTATCTTTATCCAATTTGTTTCATTGTTTTCCGGCAGGCCACCGCACCAAACTCATGAAATGAGCCCTATGCCTAAGGCGACCTTGCAGCCATACTTTACTCGACAAAGGTACAAAAATAGTTCTTTCTCAAAAGAAAAACCTTGCCGGCAATTATAAAACGATTTTCCCCGGTTTGTCGGACAGCCGGGAGAATAGGGCTTCGACAATAATTGGATTTCCGGCTACAATGGCGATTTTGCGATCGTTACGGAACGACCGTACCACGCCGCCGGCTTCGGTAACGATGAGCATGCCGGCACAAACGTCCCACAGATTCAAATTGAATTCCCAGTATCCGTCGAAAAATCCGGCGGCCACGCCACACAGGTCATATGCGGCCGAGCCAAACCGCCGCACACCTCGTACTGTGGGCAGAATGCGGGCTAAATTGTCGAGATTATTATCGGGATTACGGTCCTTGTCGATAGGAAAGCCCGTAACTACTACCGACTGCTGGGTATCGCTCTTCGCGGCTACCCGAATGGGACGGCCGTTCAACATCGCACCTCCCCCTTTACAAGCCTCATACAACTCGTTCAGATAAGGAGCATATACCACTCCCAAAATTGTCTCGCCCTTGTGTTGCAATCCGATAGAGACGGTAAAGACAGGTAGCCCTTGGCTATAATTGGTTGTCCCGTCCAACGGGTCTATGACCCAACAATACTCCATATCGCCCGGGTGCATGCCGCTCTCCTCTCCCAAAATGGCATGATGGGGATACACTCGTGAAATTTCGCCGATAATATACCGTTCACTCTCTTTGTCGGCTACGGTAACAATATCGTGCTGGTTGAATTTCGTTTCGATATTCAAATGATTCCCGCGGAAATAAGAGAGTTGTATTTTACCCGCCTCTTTTGCACAACTCCGAGCAAATGCGAGCAGTTGTTCCAATTTATCCATTTCTATTGAATATTAAACCCGACTCTATTCCCGGGAAAGGGAATAAAGCCGGGCGACTTTTTATCGTCGATACTTTTTTAATCCAAATCCTCTACCTCTTCAATGGGAAGTTGGCGACGGAAAATCTCGCGGAACGAAATCAACGTTTCGGTACGGGACAACCCGATAGGTTGCAATTTGGTATGAATGATTTCGAGCAAATGTTGGTTATTACGGGCAAACAATTTGATAAACATATCATACTGTCCTGTCGTAAAATGGCACTCCACTACCTCGGGAATTTTACGCAACTCCTCTACCACATGGGAGAAATCACCCGGATTTTTCAAATAGAAACCCATATAGGCACACGTTTCAAAACCTATCTTATTGGAATCAATGATATACTCCGAACCTTTCAAGATACCTAAATTTACCAATTTTTGCACTCGTTGATGAATTGCCGCTCCCGATACATTGCACTCCCGTGCTACTTCCAAAAAGGGGATACGAGCATTTGACGCTATAAGTTTCAGAATCTTATAGTCCAATTCGTCCAATTGATGATGTCCCATGTTTTTCGATTTTTCTACAACTATTTTATTATTTAGTTTACAAAGATAGTGATAAATTCATATTATTCGCCCAACAATCACGTTAAATTTATATGAAAATACTCTTTCCCCGGACTCTCACTCACCCGAGCGAACAAGTATAAGTTACAATTCGTAAGCAATATTCTCTTTTACAGGCTCGATTTCGATACAACAGGCTTTGAAACAAGAGCAATATTATATTTTGTTTTATACTTTTCTTTCCGTATCTTTGTAGAAGATAGGATACGGTTTGGCATGGCCAAGCGGAGACTGCCGTTTCCTTTTTCCATGCCTCTCCCCTTGATTATCTTCGAATCGTCTTATAACCGACCTACTATGATACAAATTTCGCCATTATCCACCCACGACGAAATCGCATTAAAATTCATAGCGCGTATCTACACCGAATCATTTCCACCGAACGAACGAAGGGAATTTTGCAATGTCGTGCGATTACTCGAAAAGAAGAACGATTTCTCTATTCTTCTTATCTCAAGCGAGCATACGCCCATAGGCTTTATCTCCTATTGGGAATGGGACGACTTTATCTATATCGAACACTTTGCCGTGGACAGCCATTACCGAGGCGTCGGATATGGAGCTGCTGCCATAACCACGTTTTTAGAGCGTATGCACAAACCGGTTGTGTTGGAGGTCGAGATGCCATCGGACTCTATCAGCCAGCGGCGTATCGGTTTTTACGAAAGAGTAGGGTTCTCCTTATGCACCCTCCCTTATATCCAACCTCCCTACGCCCCCGATAAAAAGCCTCTCGACCTTTACCTCATGTCATACGGGGAAATCGACCTGAATCGGAATTTCAACTCCGTCGCCTCTCAAATACACCAAGAAGTCTATGGAGTCTCAAATAAAAACTTGTCACAGACGGTGAATGCTCCCTTCAAATAATTTCGATATGCAAAATGTTAAATCCGATATTTAACATATAAATTCGCGACAAAAAGAAGTCTCCTTAACAACATTATATTATTTTTGTACAAAAATATGCCGTGAGGCAAAACGTTTGATTATGAAAAAAGATTCTTTCCTAAAATATTGCCTATACATACTGCTATCTCTCTTTGCGGTAGCATGTTCTACCGGAGAACGGAAGCCGAAAATCGTTACCGTAACGATACAACCCCAAAAATACTTTGCCGAGAAAATCGCCGGAGACAGATTCGAGATTAATTGTATCGTTCCTCCCGGCAGCAATCCCGAGGCATACGACCCCTCCCCCTCCCATCTCGTTCATTTAGGGAAAAGCATAGCTTATTTCAAAATCGGACATATCGGTTTTGAATTGGCATGGATGGACAAACTGGCACAAAACAACCCGGATATGAAAATATTCGACAACTCGGAAGGTATCGATATTCTCTCGGGAACTCACGAACACAACGAAGAGGGTAATCATCACCACCATTTCGATGCCGATCCGCACTCATGGAGTTCGCCCAAGAATGCACGGATTATCGCACAAAACATGTACAAGGCCTTCGTAAGCATCGATCCCAACGGGGAAAAAGAATTCCGCAAGAATTACGAGAATCTGTTACTCGAAATAAACAGGGTGGATTCCATCATGACCCAACGGCTCGCTCCGGTAAGCGAAACCATGTTTGCCATCTACCACCCCTCCCTCAGCTATTTGGCAAAAGACTACAATCTGCACCAGCTAAGCCTCGAATACAACGGGAAAGAGCCCTCGGCCTTTTATTTGAAGAAGGCAGTCGATATTGCCAAAAAGAATAACGTGAAGGTTATCTTTATCCAACAGGAATTCGATGCCAAACAAGCCGAATCGTTTGCCGCCGAGATTGGAGCCAAAGTAGTTCCTATCAACCCGCTCAGCTACAATTGGAGTGAAGAACTTTTACACATTACCGATGCCATCGCTGGACAATAAAATAATCGCCGTAGAAGACCTATGGCTCTCATACGCCGACAAGAATGTCCTCGAAGATATAAATCTGGATATTTTTAAAGGGGATTTCCTTTTAGTCACCGGGCCTAACGGTGGCGGAAAGACCTCTTTGCTGCGTACCATTCTCGGCTTACAGAAACCGACAAAAGGGGAAATCCTCTTTTTTGAAAACGGAAGAACCGTATCTTCGCTCGACATCGGCTACCTACCCCAGAAAAACAGCATAGACAGCCGATTCCCCATTACGGTAAAAGAGGTAGTCGCTTCGGGGCTTATCGGAGAAAACCGGACAAAGGGAATCTCCGACAATAGCCGAATAGAGGAAATGCTCGACCTCATGGGTATATCGGCGTTACGCAATAAACCTATCGGAGTATTGTCGGGCGGGCAATTACAACGCGCCTTGTTTGGCCGTGCCCTCATCTCCTGTCCCGACATGTTGATTCTCGACGAACCGGTATCGTATATCGACCGCCAATTCGGGGAACGCATGTTCGAGATCCTGCGGGAGCAATCGAGCCGAGGCACCACCATCATGATGGTCTCCCACGATACGGCCCCTTTCATAACACTGTCCAATCGTAATCTTTATATCGACCACACTTTGGGCGACCGATAAGCCCGCCTCCCCAAGCGGCGTTACAGAATCTGAAACCTGATACCCAACGAAAAACGCAAGATCTCCCAAAAGGAGATATACCGGTTGGTCACGGCATTGGTCACATACATGTCGCACGTGCTGAACTCATAATAAAACGAAATCGAACGATGGAATTTACAGCGGGGTTCGGGAATACGCAAAGTCCATCGCTGCCCCAACCCCAGTATCAGGCCGAGGCCCAATTGATTGCAGCCTTAGTTCCACCCGGCATCTATCCTCACCTCAACAACCGGCGCCCCGATAAAAAAGAGAGCGGCCCACTTTGCGGGTCGCTCTCTTGTCATATAGCGGTCAGCGCTCTGTCAATTGGAAAAATCGGTCACGTTCTTGCGGTTGGCAAACACCCGGTCAAACTCCTCTTTGGAGCCGACGATGAGTTTGTCGAACTCGCGTTGTCCCGTTCCGGCAGGTATCAAGTGACCGCAGATAACGTTCTCCTTCATACCTTCCAATGTATCGACTTTACCGTTGATTGCAGCTTCGTTGAGGACTTTGGTCGTCTCTTGGAACGAAGCAGCCGACATGAAGCTCGAAGTTTGCAAAGCTGCGCGGGTGATACCTTGCAAAATCTGTTCGGAAGTTGCAGGAATGGCATCGCGCACTTGAATTAACTTCAAGTCTTTGCGTTTCAGTGCCGAGTTCTCGTCGCGCAATTTGCGGGCCGTAACGATCTGTCCGGCTTTGAGAGTCTGGGAGTCACCCGGATCGGTAACAACTTTCTTACCCCAGATACGATCATTCTCGTCCATAAAGTCCCGCTTGTCGACGATCTGTTGTTCCAAGAAACGGGTATCACCCGGATCGAGAATTTGAACTTTACGCATCATTTGACGAACGATAACCTCGAAGTGCTTATCGTTGATCTTCACACCTTGCATACGGTATACATCTTGAACTTCATTCACGATATATTCCTGTACAGCCGTAGGACCTTTGATAGCCAAAATATCGGAGGGTGTAACGGCACCATCGGAAAGTGGTGTACCGGCACGAACATAATCGTTCTCCTGTACCAATATCTGTTTGGAGAGGGGAACCAAATATTTCTTCGTCTCACCTGTCTTGGAAACAACCGAGATTTCACGATTACCACGTTTCACCTTACCGAAAATCACCTCGCCGTCGATTTCAGACACGACAGCAGGATTGGACGGGTTACGGGCCTCAAACAACTCGGTGACACGAGGCAGACCACCGGTAATATCACCGGCTTTACCTACGGCACGAGGAATCTTCACAAACACCTCACCGGTCTTAATCGTGTCGCCATCTTCGATCATCAAGTGAGCGCCCACAGGCAAAGCATAGGTTTTGATTACTTGTCCGGCCTCGTCGAGAATTTGAGCCGACGGTACACGGGCACGGTCTTTCGACTCGATGATAATCTTCTCTTTCAAGCCCGATTGTTCGTCCGATTCCACACGGTAGGTAACACCCTCTTCGACAGCATCGAATTTGACTTTACCGCCAACTTCCGAAACGATTACGGCATTGAAGGGGTCCCATTCGCAAATCATGTCGCCTTTCTTTACGGTATCGCCATTGTTGAAGAACAACTTCGAACCATAAGGAATGTTGGCCGACATCAATACCATCTTCGTATTGGGGTCGATAATACGCATCTCGGCCAATCGTCCTACGACAATCTGTACTTTCGAACCGCTGTCCGACACATTATCGACCGTACGAAGTTCCTCGATTTCGAGAATACCTTCGTAACGAGAGGTTACACTCGATACGGCAGCGATATTCGAAGCGATACCTCCGACGTGGAACGTACGCAACGTAAGCTGTGTACCCGGCTCACCGATAGACTGCGCAGCGATTACACCCACAGCCTCGCCCTTCTGTACCATGCGGTTGTTGGCCAAGTTACGGCCGTAACATTTGGCACAAACGCCTTTCTTCGATTCGCAAGTCAAAACCGAACGGATCTCCACTTGCTCGATAGGCGACTCTTCTATCTTTTTGGCAATAGCCTCGGTAATCTCTTCACCGGCATGAACCAATATTTCGTTGGTCAACGGGTTCACTACATCGTGAACCGAAACACGGCCTAAAATTCTTTCGCCCAAAGAGGCGACTACCTCTTCGTTATTCTTGATTTCGGTGCAAACCAATCCGCGCAGCGTACCGCAATCCTCTTCGTGGATAATCACATCGTGGGCTACGTCGACCAAACGACGGGTCAAATACCCGGCATCGGCTGTTTTCAACGCTGTATCGGCAAGACCTTTACGGGCACCGTGAGTAGAGATGAAGTACTCCAACACCGACAAGCCCTCTTTGAAGTTTGCCAAAATAGGGTTCTCAATAATTTGACCGCCCTCGGCTCCCGATTTTTGAGGCTTGGCCATCAAACCACGCATACCCGACAACTGACGGATCTGGTCTTTCGAACCACGGGCTCCCGAATCCAGCATCATGAATACCGAGTTGAATCCTTGGTTGTCGGCCGATAACTGTTTCATCAAAATATCGGAGAGACGGGAATTGACATGCGTCCATGTATCGATAATCTGGTTGTAACGCTCGTTGTAGGTAATGAAACCCATGTTGTAGTTATTCATGATTTGCTCTACCTCGGCATTACCTTCGGCCACCAATGTCTCTTTTTCAGGCGGGACAAGCACGTCGCCCAAGTTAAAGGAAAGGCCGCCCTTAAAGGCCATGTAGTAACCCAAGTTCTTGATGTCGTCGAGGAATTGAGCCGAACGTGTCACACCACATACCTTGATTACCTTACCGATGATGTCGCGCAACGACTTCTTGGAAAGGATTTCGTTCACGTAGCCGATCTCCTCGGGCACATACTGGTTCACCAGCACACGACCTACCGAAGTATTCTCGACCATGTGTTCGATGGGGTTGCCATCTTTATCTATATCTTTCACAACCACCGATACCGGAGCGTGCAACGAAACCTTGCCCTCGTTGTAAGCGATCTCGGCCTCTTCGGGACCATAGAATTTAAGGCCTTCGCCGAGCGAACCGGGACGGAGCTTGGTGATATAGTACAGACCCAAAACCATGTCTTGCGAAGGCACGGTGATAGGTGCGCCATTGGCCGGGTTCAAAATATTGTGAGCTCCCAGCATGAGCAACTGAGCTTCGAGAATGGCTTCGTTACCGAGCGGCAAGTGTACAGCCATTTGGTCACCATCGAAGTCGGCGTTGAATGCCGTACAAGCGAGCGGGTGCAACTGGATAGCTTTACCCTCGATCATCTTGGGCTGGAATGCTTGAATACCGAGACGGTGCAACGTCGGAGCACGGTTCAGCAGCACAGGGTGTCCTTTCATCACATGCTCGAGAATATCCCATACTACCGGTTCTTTGCGGTCGACGATTTTCTTGGCCGATTTCACTGTCTTGACAATACCGCGTTCGATAAGTTTGCGGATAATAAACGGTTTGTACAGTTCGGCTGCCATATTTTTGGGAAGACCGCATTCATGCATTTTCAACTCGGGGCCTACGACGATAACCGAACGGGCCGAGTAGTCAACACGTTTACCCAACAAGTTTTGACGGAAACGGCCTTGTTTACCTTTCAAACTGTCGGAAAGCGATTTCAACGGGCGATTGGCCTCGGTCTTCACTGCGCTCGATTTACGCGAGTTATCGAGCAACGAATCGACGGCCTCCTGCAACATACGTTTTTCGTTGCGCAGAATCACCTCGGGAGCTTTGATCTCCATCAATCGTTTCAAACGGTTGTTACGGATAATTACCCGACGGTACAAATCGTTCAAATCGGAGGTGGCGAAACGGCCGCCATCGAGGGGAACCAACGGACGCAATTCGGGCGGGATAACCGGAATCACTTTCAAAATCATCCACTCGGGACGGTTACGGCCTTTCGATGCCCGGAACGACTCTACAACTTGAAGGCGTTTCAAAGCCTCGGTTTTACGTTGTTGAGAACCGTCGGTGCTGGCCCGGTGACGCAACTCGTAAGACAATTCATCGAGGTCCAAACGAGAGAGCAGGTCATAGATAGCCTCGGCGCCCATCTTGGCGATGAACTTATTGGGGTCGGTATCTTCGAGCATCTGGTTTTCACGAGGAAGTGAATCCATGATGTTCAGATATTCCTCCTCCGAAAGCAAATCGTAAGTAGCCAAATCGGTTTGAGGACCCGGTTGAATTACGATATAACGTTCGTAATAAATAACAGCATCAAGTTTTTTGCTGGGCAATCCCAACAGATAGCCTATCTTATTAGGCAATGAACGGAAATACCAAATGTGAGCCACCGGGACGACGAGTTGGATATGCCCCATGCGTTCGCGACGGACTTTTTTCTCGGTTACTTCCACACCGCATCGATCGCACACAATGCCTTTGTAACGGATACGTTTGTATTTTCCGCAATGGCATTCGTAATCTTTTACAGGCCCGAATATACGTTCACAGAAAAGGCCGTCCCGTTCGGGTTTGTAGGTACGGTAGTTGATGGTTTCGGGTTTCAGGACCTCTCCGCTCGAATTTTCCAAAATCTCTTCGGGCGAAGCCAAACCGATCGAAATCTTCGAAAAGTTACTCTTTATTTTGTTATCTTTTCTAAAAGCCATATATGTTTAATGTAT